>CAJMMG010000014.1:0-38535 GCA_905214375.1 uncultured bacterium
GCTACAGATAAAGCAAGAAGTGTTTTTTTCATAACGCTTTCCCTATTATTTAATGGAGTTAATAAAAATTGAACTTTTTTAGTCTATACATCACAACCCAAATGTGTCAATCTTAAATTTTTCCAACTATCAGAAAATAGACAATATTTTGACTAAAATTAATCTAGATCAATACATTTCCAATTATGCTACAAATTATTTAATTAATGTACTTAGGCTAGAAAGAACCTGCTCTGAAGTAATATTTCCCATTGAATTCGCTGTTAAATAATGCTGATTTTTACCATAACAGCCAATTAAGGTCGGATCAGTTGCGCCATAAAGCGTAATATTAGGTTTATCCAATGCTGCAGTTAAATGAGCAAGCCCTGTATCTACGGATACCACCGCTTTCGCATTAGTAATTTGATCAGCCAATTCATTTAATGAAAGCTTAGGTAAAATCATGGCATGAGGCAAGCCAGAAACTAATCGTTCCGCTCTCGCCTTTTCTTCTTCATTCCCCCAAGGCAAACGAATTTGAACAGAAAGTGCGGTCAGTTTTTCAATTAAATTTCGCCATTCATGTTCTGGCCAATGCTTTTCATCTCTTGTCGTAGAATGAAAAAAGATCACATAAGGTTCAATAGAATCTGCAGAAAGAAAATGACGGGCAATATCATAATCTCCTTTTTCCTTCGATAATGGATAAGATAAGGCTTGAGCAAAAAGTTGGCGAATACGTTCTACCGCATGTTGTTGATAGGAAATCGCATATTTTTTATCGTAGAACAAGGAGGCAATCGGCTCACGGATACTTTTGCGATCATAGCCATGTTTAATGCCATTAGCTAAGCGTGTCGCAAAAAAGGCACTTTTAAAAAGACCTTGTGCATCAATCACGGCATCATATTGATTGGCTTGCAATAAAGTGCGGTAAGATTTCCACTCGTTTTTTGTTTGAACTGAAAAAGGCGATTTTCGCCAACGTCTTAAGGCAATTGGAATGATTTGATTCACTGCAGAATGCCAACGTGGAATTTCGGCAAAATTCTCTTCCACCACCCAATCAATAGAAAGATTGGGAATAGCTATTTGCGCATCAGTTAATGCCGGCAAAGTATGGATTATATCGCCCATGGAAGACGTTTTGATCACGCATACTTTCATTTAATTAACCTTCTTCCCCAGTGCATAATACCGAGACCTGATACAGCTAAAATACCACCAATAATTAAGGATGAATCCACTTGTTCATTCAACCAAACGGCTGAGAATAAAATCCCTAAAATTGGCACAAGAATAATATAAGCTGAGGCATTACCTGCCCCTAAGTATTTCACCCCATCAAAATACCATGCATAGGCTAATACTGTTGCACCAAATGCGAGGCCAAGCAAACTGATCCACTCACCTTGAGATAAATTCAATACCGTAAGCCAATCGTCAGTACTTTCCACGCATAACGCACTCATAAATAACAATAGAAACCCAAAAATAGAAGATAATGTGGTTGCAGTGAGTGAATCAATACCCGCGAGTACTTTTCTAGCCAATAAGGTATAAACGACCCAACAAATTAGTGCGGCAATTAATAATATTTGCCCAAAGCCAAAGGAATCCATCATCTGTAAAAAATTCCCTTTCGTGAGAGCCAATAATGATCCCCCCATGGCAATAGTCATCCCGATTATTACCCAACGATTCCACTTTTCTTTAAATAAAAAAATCGCCAAAAGCGTAGTAAAGACAGGGTTCGTTGCCACAATAACAGCCGCTTGTCCCGCAGGAAGATATTTCAGCCCCCAGATAAAAAACGTGGAATAGGCAAAAACACCGAAAAAGGCGGTGACAAACAAACCAACCCACTGATTTGCACTAAGTTGTTTTGCATATTTGAAACGATTTGCCACATATAACCAAATCATGAGAGGAATAATGGCGAAAAAGAATCGCAAACTTGAGGCGACAAATGTCGGCATGGCCTGAGCAACCACTCGTCCCCAAGGCCAAGAGGCTCCCCATAAAATGGCCATTCCAATTAATTGTAAGTGAATGCGGAGAGGATTCATATCATTAACATATCCTGGTTAATCCTTTTCTATTTGCTTAAAGGCTCTACTTGGTAAGCGTTGATTTTTTCTTGCAAAGCAGATTCAAATGCTTCTCGATGAGCATCATTTTGAAAAGCGGAATAAGGAATATCTAAAAACAATCCAGAACCAACTCTAATTACTAAATAGCCATATTTATTTTCAATATTATGAATATAATGATAACTATATAATGTTTGGCAGAGATCTATTTTAATATATAAACCATCTTCTTGAATTCGTATGGTTTGACTTCCTTTCTCCATTTTGTCACCTATTTGGTTTTTAATCATACACATATTCAAATAAGGTCGTATTATAAGAGCGTAGAAAAAAGAAAGCATTGAGATAGCAAACAATATATATCCCGCATAATAGGCCAAAATATTCTCATAATAATCATAAAGAACTTCAGCCCAATTTCTCATAAAAAATGCAATAAAAAGACTTGGTATCAAGCAAAATAAATATAATAAAAAATCGCCAAGCCTCATCATCTTACGAAATTTATTATGCTTATAAATTTCACGACTGATTTTACGGGCTGCTTTGGCATTATTTTTATCTAATACGGGTTGATAGGTAATTTCCATTTTATATTCTCTCTTTCTTAAATGTCTAAAAGTGCGGTCAGTTTTTCTACCACTTTTTCAGGTTTAATATCAATCAAACTTTGATGATACCCTTCTGAGCTATCTGTACTTTTACGCACCTTAATTAAATCACCTTCAATTAAACGAATAATCACTGCTTTATCCGATAATGGTGGCGTATAAGTTGGGCTTGTTGGACCATAAAGTGCAACCAATGGACGATTTGTCGCAGCGGCAATATGCATTAAGCCACTGTCATTGCTCACCACTGCTGTGCAGTTAGCAATTAAATCCACGGCTTGATTAAGATTCGTTTGCCCTGCCAAATTCAAACAGAACGGTTGTAGCTCGACTGGCAGCGCATTGCGGATTTGCTCTCCTGCGTCCACATCTTTTGGTGAACCAAATAATTCTACTGCGTAGCCTTTTTCAATTAGCATTTCAGCCAATTTAGCATAATGATAATGCGGCCAACGTTTAGCTGGACCAAATTCCGCCCCTGGACAGAAACCGATAATCGGACGTTCACCTAAAAATGTGGTCTGTTTTTCGAAGTTTTTTAAGGTTTCCGCTTGTTGAGTTGGGTCAACGCTTAAATAAGGTTTTAGAACAGGAATATCAGCCGCTTTCGGTACTGCATTTTGCTCAAAAGCTAACGCTACATAACGTTGCACCATCATTGGGTAATCACGTTTGTTACTGCGTAAATCATTAAGCAAGAAATAACGGCTTTCCCCTTTCCAGCCACGGCGCACCGCAATTTTTGCAAAAGCAGGAATAAAAGCTGACTTCAAGGAGTTTGGCAATACGATTGCCATATCATATTGATTGCGTAATGCCTTACCTAAACGATAACGTTCACACAAGGCAAACTTGCCGTGTCCAAGCGGCATTTCAACGGCATGGCGTACTTCTGGCATACGGGCTAAAAGCGGTTTACACCAATTCGGTGCCATCACATCAATTTGGCAATCGGGGTATTGCAGTTTGAGTTGTTGATACAAACTGTGCGACATCATCATATCGCCGACCCAAGACGGGCCGATAATTAAAATATTCATGTTTGACCTTATAACAAAAGTGCGGCTAAAAATAAGACTAATTTTAACCGCACTTTATTCATTTTCTAGTATTGAACAACATTATTTGTTCAATATTTTTATTTATTTAACCACGCCATATACTCAGCTACACCTTCCGCTACAGTTTTAAATGGTTTGTCGTAGCCAGTTGCGCGAAGTTTCGTTAAATCTGCTTGAGTATATTCTTGATAGCGAGATTTTAAATGCTCTGGGAATGGAATGGTTTCCACTGCACCTTTGCCATGGAATTTAATCACCGCTTTCGCCACTTCTGCGAAAGACTCCGCATTGCCGGTACCACAGTTGAAGATACCTGAAATGCCATTTTGCCAGCACCAAATGTTGACTTGTGCCACATCGCCTACATAAACGAAATCACGGCGGAAATGTTCACTGCCTGCAAATAATTTTGGATTTTCGCCTTTCAGGATTTGGTTATTTAAGTGGAATGCCACGCTTGCCATTGAACCTTTGTGGCCTTCACGCGGACCATATACGTTGAAATAACGGAAACCACATACTGGCGATTGCGCTTCAGGTAAAATCGCACGCACATATTGGTCGAATAAGAATTTAGAATAACCGTACACATTCAATGGGCCTTCAAATTCACGCTCTTCACGGAATTCAGTTTTGTCGCCATAAGTTGCCGCACTTGATGCATACAAGAACGGAATTTGACGATCTAAGCAGTAATGCAATAACTCTTTTGAATATTCGTAGTTATTATGCATAATGTATTTGCCGTCCCATTCAGTGGTCGCTGAGCAAGCCCCTTCATGGAATACCGCATCGATATCACCTAAATCATCGCCTGCAATAATGGATGCAATGAAGTCTTCTTTATCGCAGTAATCTGCGATATCAAGATCCACTAAGTTAATGAATTTAGTCCCATCTTTTAAGTTATCCACCACTAAAATATCTTTGCGTCCCATATCGTTTAATGCTTTAACGATATTACTACCGATAAAACCGGCGCCACCTGTTACGATAATCATAATTCTGTCCTCTTTAAAATAAGTCTGTGTATTGTAATAGATTTTTTGTTGCTTAGCCAAAAAACTCTGTGAAAAACAACCGCACTTTTAAGCCCCAATAACTTGTCCAGCCCGTTGTGGCCAAATCCATTTTTCCTTTATTTAAAATAATAATAGTTGGCGTCACATTCACCTGCCATTGCTCCGCAATCTTGCCATGAGGATCGTTCACCGTTGTAAACTGATAGTGATGCGTTTGTAAATAATCCTCCACTTCCTTATTTGTCCCCGAACGCAGTGCGACAGAGACTACAGGATAGCCTTCTTCTGAAAGTGAATTAATCGTTGGAGAAGTATAACGACAATAACCACACCAACTTCCCCAGAAATAAATGATCGTCGGCTTAGCTTGGTCTAATTGGGGTAAAAAGAAGGCATTTCCCTGTAAATCATAAAGTGCTGTCGCATTGATTTCAGGTGGCATATTGGGTTTACGAATAAAATCGAGAATACTGCTTACGACAATCAAGGTCAGCAGGAGCGAAATCGCATTTTTTAATAATGTTTTAAGTTTCACAATAAAATTTCATGATCTAGGATAAATGAATTGTAATCGATTGGAAAAGTGCGGTCAAAATTGCGGATATTTTGTTATGATAACCACATCATTTAATAAGGAGAAAAAATATGGATAGTAAACAATTAGCACAATATATTGATCACACTGCCCTTACTGCTGAAAAAACAGAACAGGATATTCTTAAGCTCTGCGATGAGGCCATTCAATACGGCTTTTATTCAGTCTGTATTAATTCAGGTTATATTCCTTTAGCCAAAGAAAAACTCGCTGGCTCAAACGTCAAAATTTGTACGGTAGTCGGTTTTCCACTTGGTGCCAACTTATCCTCTGTCAAAGCGTTTGAAACCCAAGAAGCCATCAAAGCTGGTGTAGGTGAAATCGATATGGTAATTAATGTCGGCTTAATTAAATCAAATAAATGGGATGCCGTAAAAGACGATATTCAAGCTGTATTAACCGCTTGTCATGGTGTGCCGCTTAAAGTGATTTTGGAAACGTGCTTACTTACCAAAGAAGAAATCGTAAAAGCCTGTGAAATCTGTAAAGCATCAGGTGTGGCATTCGTTAAAACCTCAACGGGTTTCAATAAAGGCGGCGCAACCGTAGAAGATGTGGCATTAATGAAGAAAACGGTAGGCAATATTGGTGTGAAAGCCTCTGGCGGTATTCGTGATACTCAAACCGCACTAGCAATGATTGAAGCAGGTGCTACACGAATTGGCGCAAGCGCAGGCATTGCAATTGTAACGGGTGTTTCTGATAATACCTCAAGTAATTACTAATCGATAATAAAAAAGGAGATTGAAGTGTATGCTTCAATCTCCTTTTTTCATCATCAAAGACTTAATTAAGCTTTAATTTGTCCTTTCAAGAAATCTAACAACTGATCTTTTGCAATCATTTGTTTTTCACCAGTGCGGCGATTTTTGTATTCGATTTCGCCATTTGCGAGATTTTTCTCACCAATCACCACCATATGTGGCACACCGATAAGTTCCATATCTGCAAACATTACACCTGGGCGTTCTTTACGATCATCAAAGATCACTTCTACACCTTGTGCCTGTAAAGTGCGGTACAATTCTTCGGCATATTCTTGAACGCTTTCAGATTTATGCATATTCATAGGCACGACAGCTACGGTGAATGGCGCAATTTCATCTGTTGGCCATACAATACCGCGATCATCAAAATGTTGTTCAATCGCCGCAGCCACCACACGCGTTACACCAATACCGTAACATCCCATGGTTACGACCATTGGACGACCATCTTCACCTTGAACAGTCGCATTCATCGCTTCTGAGTATTTTTTACCTAATTGGAAAATGTGGCCTACTTCGATACCACGTTTAATCAATAAGGTACCTTTACCATCTGGGCTTGGATCACCTTCAACCACGTTACGAATATCCGCCACTTTTGGTAATGCTACATCACGTTCCCAGTTGATATTGAAGTAATGTTTACCATCAATATTTGCACCCGCGCTGAAATCAGACACTAATGCCACTGAGCGGTCAATAATCACTGGAATATTGAGATTAACAGGGCCTAATGAACCGACACCCGCACCAATTTTAGCTTTGATAACTACTTCATCCGCAAACTCAAATGGTGAAGCCACTTCAGGTAATTTTTCTGCTTTAATTTCATTTAATTCATGGTCACCACGAATGACTAATGCTACCAACGGCTGCTCTTCGCTTGCCCCTTTTACAATTAAGGTTTTAACCGTTTTCTCAATTGGTAAATTAAATTGTTCCACCAACTCGGCAATCGTTTTTGCATTTGGCGTATCAACTAATTCCATCGCTTTCGTTGGCGCGGCGCGTTCACCAATTGCCACCGCTTCCGCTAATTCAATGTTTGCTGCATAATCAGATTCCGTAGAGAAAATCACATCATCTTCACCGCTGTTTGCTAACACTTGGAATTCATGTGAGGCGCTACCACCAATAGAGCCCGTATCTGCTTGTACTGCACGGAAATCTAAACCTAAGCGATTGAAAATATTGCTATAAGTTTGGTACATCACATCATACGTTTGTTGCAAGCTCGCATGATCCGCATGGAAAGAATACGCATCTTTCATGATAAATTCACGCGAACGCATGACACCGAAACGAGGACGCACTTCATCACGGAATTTGGTTTGAATTTGGTATAAATTGATTGGAAGCTGTCTGTATGATGACACTTCGCGGCGAACTAAATCCGTAATCACTTCTTCGTGTGTTGGACCTAATACAAAGTGACGATTACCACGATCCTCAAAACGAAGTAATTCTGGGCCATATTGTTCCCAACGACCTGATTCTTCCCATAATTCTGCTGGTTGCACGACTGGCATTTTGATTTCAAGTGCGCCGCTTTTATCCATTTCTTCACGAATGATTTTTTCTACTTTACGAAGCACACGCCAGCCTGTTGGCATCCAGTTATAAAGACCTGAAGCAAGAGGACGAATCATCCCCGCACGAAGCATTAATTGATGGCTCACAATGGCCGCTTCAGCTGGGGTTTCTTTTAATGTTGAGAATAAATATTGACTTGTACGCATTGAATTAACCTTAGATTCTAAGCATTGAGAAAAAATTGGTGAGAGTATAACAAAAAGTGCGGTCATTTTTAACCGCACTTTTTTCTGAGAAAAGATTATCTTCTCGGTAAATATCTAACTGGATCGACAGATTTACCTTTATAACGGATCTCGAAGTGAAGTTTCACAGCATTGGTTCCTGTGCTACCCATTTTCGCAATCTCTTGGCCTGCTTTCACCTCTTGTTGATCGCTCACGAGAATCTTGTCATTGTGTGCATAAGCGCTTAAGAAATCATCGTTATGTTTGATGATGATTAAATTACCGTAACCACGTAATGCATTACCCGCATAAACAATACGACCGCTTGCCGCCGCTTTAACCGGTTGTCCTCGAGAACCGCTGATATCAATCCCTTTGTTACCACCATCAGAATTAGAGAAGCCTTGGATCACGTTGCCTTGTGTTGGCCATTGCCATGCCACATTCGATGCCACTGGTGCCACAACGTTCGCATTAACTGGTGTATTGTTTGTGGTTTCCACTTGAGTTGTCGTTGTCACCGGTGTGCTAGGTGTATTGTTGGTAAACGCTGGTGTTGATGCACCACCTGTTGCAACACCTGATTTAATTGGACCAATTACCGTACCATCAGAACCAATTTGAGTACCGTTCGCACCTGGTGTATAAGTCACTTCTGGCTCAGCAGGTGCTGCCGGTGCAGCAGACGCTGTGGTTTTAACTGGCACCGTCGTGGTAATCGTTTTAGTTGAACAATTTGAAATTTTTAACGTTTGACCCACGCTTAAGCTATAAGGCTCTTTCATATTGTTCATGCTTGCCAAATCTTTCACGTCCATACCCGTCAAGTAAGCGATTAAGAACATGGTATCGCCTTTATTTACTTTATAGGTATTTCCCTTGTATGAACCTTTTTGAATTTGGCTGTAATCCGGTGCGTTGGTATTTGGATTACGCGGCACGTTGATTGCGCCAGAGCTGGTGCAATCAGAAACCGTTTTGGTTACTGTTTTAGTTTGCGGTTGAACTGGAGCTGGAGCAGGCTGTGGTTGAGTTGCAGTAGGCTGTTGTACCGGTTGATAAGTTGGTTGGAAACTTGGTTGTGGTGTTTGAGTTCCCGTTGGTACACTGCTGCCCATTGTGCTTGGCATAGTATTTTGTTGGATTTCTGGCTGCCATGTACCGCTAGAATTATTATCGACAGGTTGCATTACACCTGGAGAAAGTGTGCCATCCACATTTTCGATTGGTGCCGGGCTATTTGAACTACAAGCCGTTAAAATAGCGATACTCACAGGGAGCAATAAAAACGATTTTTTCATTTATTCTTCCTTTAACATTAAATTTATTTCATTTGATTTGGCATCGAATTCTTTTCAATTTCCGGCATAAAACTACCACCGGCAACCGCTCCCGTTCCTTCTACGGGTTGCATAATACCATTAGGTAATGCATCGGGATCTTGTTTTTGTGGTTCTCCTGTACAAGCTGAGATCAGCAATGCACTCGAGATAATTAAGAGTAATTTATTCATAAAAAAGGTCATCCTGTTATTTTAAAATAAGATAAGCAATCACAGCCAGAGCAACCACACTCCAACCAATAATTTCAATAGATTTACGTAATTTCGCGGCAAATTTCTCTCCGCCCCATGCGGCAAGTTTTGCGACTAAAATAAAACGAGCAAAACGCGATACAAATGCGGTAATCACAAAGGGAATAAACGCCATTTGCATCACACCAGCACAAATCGTGAAAACTTTATAAGGAATAGGACTAAAACCGGCAACAAAGACCACTAACACGCCCCATTCTTTAAACCACGCCATGGCCTGTTCCCAAGCAGCTTGGTAGCCCCATTGTTGAATATAACCTTGTACCCAATCAAAGGCATAGTAACCAATAGCATAGCCAATCATTCCACCGACAACCGAAGCAATCGTGGTATAAAGTGCAAAACGAAATGCACTTTTCGGTTTTGACATTGACATCGGAATCAACATTACATCCGGTGGAACAGGGAAAAAAATGGCCTCAATAAAACTCACAAAGGATAACCAAAACACGGCAAAGCGATGTTTTGACCATTGCATTGTTTTATCATACATCGCACCAAAAATATTCATTCACTTATCCTTTATTGCTTCAATAGGGAAAATTCGTTTCAAAACGGCACATTATTCACTTTCCAGCCAATCTTGTAAAGCAGCAATTGACTGATGAGCCGTAAGATCCGCTTGAATTGGCGTAATGGCGACATAACCATTTTTTACCGCATGGAAATCTGTACCTTCACCATCATATTCTGGCAAGCCTGATGGTCCAATCCAATAAATATTTTCGCCACGAGGATCTTCTTGTTTAATTACTTCCGCAGCGGATGAGCGATAGCCTAAATGACAGACTTTAATGCCTTTGAGTTCTTCGTAAGGCAAATCTGGCACATTGATATTGATCACTTCGCGTTTATTCAATAATTGAGGATGTAATTTGGGAATCAAATCACACACCACGCGAGCCGCTGTTTCATAATGCAAACGACCATCTAAAGAGACGGCAATAGCAGGCAACCCTAAATGGCGGCCTTCCAATGCTGCAGCTAAGGTGCCTGAATACAAGGTATCATCCCCCATATTACAACCCGCATTAATGCCTGATACCACAAGATCCACTTGGCCTGATAAAAAACCATTTAAGGCCAAATGCACACAATCAGCCGGTGTGCCATTCACGCAATAATCACCGCAATCTAAATGACGAGGGCGAAGCGGCTCAACAAGCGTTAATGAGCTTGATGCCGCGCTACGATTACGATCGGGCGCAACAATCACCACATCGGCAATTTTTCGTAATTCTTTTGCTAAAACTTGAATCCCTTCGGCGTGAAAACCGTCATCATTGCTGACTAAAATTCGCATTATTCTTTTTCCTTAATATTCACCAACTCTCGCACCAATGCAGTGGCATAACTCCCTGCCGGCAAATAAAATGAGAGCTTCAATCCTTCTTCAACAAACGACCAATGGAAATCTTTTGCCTGCATCAATAAAGGGCGGCGAGCGGCTTTCATTCTTTCTTGTTTCATTAATTCTTGGAAAACCTGATGTTCCAAAACCACTTGATTTTCGACCGCACTTGCAGATAAATTTTCTTCGCCAATTAAAGGCGCAGTGAGCAAAATATCTTGCTCGTTCAAACGTTGCTGTAAAACCGCTAAATCTTCATTTTCATCGGCTTTAAACCAACTGTGCGATCCGTTTAATTGCACAATATCGTCTCTTAGAACCCGATCTGCCACATTTTGTTCAATTCGTTCTGCCACAACTAAATTAAAAATTTCACTGCGAGCCGCTGAAAGGTAAAAACTGCGTTTTTTACGATCTTTGACCTTAATCTCCCCTTTCGCCCAACGAATCGCTTGAGTCAGATTATGACCATCACGCCCAAAACGTTGTTCAGTGAAGTAGTTAGGAAAACCGTATTTCGCCACAAAATTTAAGCGTTCATTCAACTCATCACTTTCTTTTGCACCGCGCAATAAAATCTCGAAGGCATTTCCTTGAAGACTACCCGTACGAATTTTACGATTGTGGCGAGTGACGTCTAAAATCTCGACACTTTCCAACTGAAATTGGCTAAAATCTGGCGTTTCCTTTCCCGGCATTTGTAAACAAAACCATTGTTCCGTAATGCCATGACGATCTTTCAAACCGGCATACCCCATATTTCGCTCAGAAATGCCTGCGAACTTGGCAAGTTTTTCACCCACAAACAGTGTATTGCAATCCGTTTTACGGATTTTTACCGCCACAAATTCGCCTTCGCCTGACATTTCATAGCCCAGATTTTCTTTAACAATAAAATCAGCGAACTCTTGCTTTAAAAGTGCGGTTGTTTTTGGTGGTGTTTTTAAGGTGAAATAAGGGAGATTTTTGACCATTTTTTCGTTCTAAAATAAGAAAGCCCAACTTTTTCGCTGCAATAAATAGCGTGTTCAGCTGGGCATGTTAAGCACAATTTATTCGCGCAGAATTTTAACCTTTCCGCCTCTTCAAGGCAAACTGAAATGAGAATAAATTTTTAGCGACATTTTCGTCTTTATCTCCTACAATGACTGCACTTTTTCTGACAAAAGGAAGGTCTTATGACAAACTTTAACGAACTCCAAGAAGAAACCCGTGAAATCATTACGGATTTATTAAATGACGGCAGCGATCCGGATGCCCTTTATATTATCGAACATCATATCGCCCATTATGATTTTGATACCTTAGAAAAAATTGCCGTGGATGCTTTCAAAGCGGGCTATGAAGTGTCAGAAGCAGAAGAATTTGAAGATGAAAGTGGCAAGGTGATTTTCTGCTTTGACATCATCAGTGAAGTAGAATTAAAGCCCGAAATTATCGATGCACAACAAAAAGAAATTTTACCATTAGTGGAAAAATACAAAGGCATTTATGATGGCTGGGGCACGTATTTTGAAGATCCGAATGCGGAAGATGATGAATACGGCGATGATGGCGAATTTTTCGATGACGAAGATGTCGAAGACGATAACGAACGTTTACATTAATAATGAGGGGTGGTATTAATCGCCCTTAATTTTTATCTTACTCAAATAGGAATGAAAAAATGAAACTTAAAGCACTTTCTTTGGCATTACTGGCCTTACCTATCGCTTCTTTTGCCGAAGGACCAGTCGATAATTATCCACCTCAGGTGAGCTTTACCGTTGAATCGGAAAAAAATGTAGAACGCGATTTATTGCGAGTGTCCCTTTTTTACCAAGCGGAAGGAAATGATTTATCCGCTCTCAATAAAACCATGGCAGAAAAAATGAATAAAGCCATTGAGCTAACGAAAGCACAAAGTGCGGTTGAAATTAAAGACAACTCTCGTAATACCTGGATTCGCTATAATGATAAAGGCAAACAACAAGGTTGGACTGCCCGTGCGGAATTAACCTTGGAAAGTAAAGATTCTCAAGCGTTATCAACAGTAGTGCATGAATTAGATGGTGTCTTAGCGATTGATAGCGTAAGTGCCTCTGTTTCACGTGAAAAATTAAGTAGCTTAGAAAATGAATTAACCAAAGAAGCCTTAGCAAAATTTAAAGATAAAGCCCTATTACTTCAAGAATCTTTGCAGATGAAAGGTTATACCATACAAAACCTTGAGATTTCCTCACCCAAGGATTCAACGGACGATTATCCTATTTATGCTGCAGCCGAACTAAGCTCTAAAAGTTTATACTCTAGCGGGAAAGATGAAACTTACGCTCAAAGTGGCAAAGAGAAAATTAAAGTCAGTGTGAATGCGCGAATTGCATTGCTTAAAGAATAATTTTCTATACAATGAACGACGATTTTTTTAATAAGGAAAACAATATGAAAGTAGCAAAAAATACGGTTGTGAGTATTGCTTACCAAGTACGTACTCAAGACGGTGTATTAGTTGATGAAGCACCAGCAAATCAACCATTAGAATATTTACAAGGCCACAATAACTTAATCATTGGGCTTGAAAATGCCTTAGAAGGTAAAGAAGTTGGCGACAAATTTGAAGTGCGTGTTCAACCTGAAGAAGGCTACGGCGAATACAATGAAAACATGGTTCAACGTGTACCAAAAGAGGTATTCCAAGGTGTAGATGAAGTGGTGGTTGGTATGCGTTTCTTAGCTGATACAGACATCGGCCCTGTTCCTGTTGTGATCACTGAAGTGGATGGTGATGAAGTGGTAGTTGATGGTAACCACATGTTAGCGGGTCAAGAATTACACTTCACTGTGGAAGTTGTTGGTATTCGTGAAGCAACATTAGAAGAAATTGCTCACGGTCACGTGCATGGCGCACATGATCACCACCATCATGATGAAGACGGTCACGGTTGTGGTTGCGGCGGTCACGGTCATCACCACCATGATCACGATCATGGACACGGCGGTTGCTGTGGCGGTGGCCATCATCACGATCATGATCACGGACACGGTCATGGCGGCTGTGGTTGTGGCGGTCACTAATCTTAATCTAGAAATAAAACTAGAGACAAAAAAAGTGCGGTTAAAAATAACCGCACTTTTTCTTTATCTAAACTTTCATTACAGAATAAATCGACTTAAATCTTCATTCTCAATCACTTCGCCTAAAGCATCAATCACATAAGCGGCATCGATATTCACGGTTTGACCATCCATTTCACTCGCATCAAATGAGATTTTATCCATTAAACGTTCCATAACGGTATGTAAACGTCTTGCACCGATATTCTCCGTTTTCTCATTCACACGGAAGGCGGCTTCAGCAATTTTCTTAATGGCATCTTGTGTAAATTCAATGCTCACGCCTTCTGTCGCCATAAGCGCTTTATATTGTTCTGTTAAAGAGGCATTTGGCTCAGTTAGAATACGCTCAAAATCCTCTGCCGTTAATGCAGACAATTCAACACGAATCGGTAAACGACCTTGCAACTCTGGGATTAAATCCGATGGACGCGCCACTTGGAATGCACCCGATGCAATAAAGAGAATATGATCAGTTTTTACCATCCCGTGTTTAGTATTCACCGTTGAACCTTCCACCAATGGTAATAAGTCACGTTGCACACCTTCACGAGAAACATCCGCACCACTGTATTCGCCTTTTTTACAGATCTTGTCGATCTCATCAATAAACACGATACCGTTTTGCTCAACTGCATCAATGGCTTTTTGCTTCAATTCTTCCGGATTAATCAATTTGGCCGCTTCATCATCAATTAAGGTTTTTAATGCATCCTTAATTTTCATTTTGCGTTTTTTGGTTTTATCCGACCCCAGACTTTGGAACATGGATTGCAACTGATTCGTCATTTCTTCCATGCCTGGAGGCGCCATGATTTCTACGCCCATTGAAACGCCCGCAGACACATCAATTTCGATTTCTTTATCGTCTAATTGACCTTCACGTAATTTTTTACGGAACGCTTGGCGAGTACTGCTATTAGTATCGTGGTTTTCCACTTCACCCCATTGATTTTTTGGTGGTGGTAGTAATGCATCTAAAATACGATCTTCCGCCGCATCTTCTGCTTTCGCACGATTTTTCGCAATTTCTTGTTGGCGAACTAATTTCATCGCACTGTCCGTTAAATCACGGATAATGGAATCTACTTCTTTCCCCACATAGCCCACTTCGGTGAACTTGGTTGCTTCCACTTTAATGAAAGGTGCATTGGCTAATTTTGCAAGACGACGCGCAATCTCGGTTTTACCCACACCTGTTGGTCCAATCATTAAAATATTTTTAGGGGTCACTTCATGGCGAAGTGGCTCTTGCAACTGCATTCTTCTCCAACGGTTACGCAACGCGATCGCAACCGCTCTTTTCGCCTCTTTTTGGCCGATAATATGTTGATCTAATTCGGAAACAATTTCACGAGGGGTCATTTCAGACATAATTTTTCCTTATTTATTCGGTAATTCTTCGATAGTGAAATTCGTATTGGTGAACACGCAAATATCACCCGCAATTTTTAAAGATTTTTCTACAATTTCACGAGCTGATAAATCGGTATTTTCTACCAACGCACGAGCTGCCGACAATGCATAATTACCGCCTGAACCAATGGCTAAAATCTGATCGGCTTCCGGTTGCACCACATCACCAATACCGGTAATGATTAAACTTTCTTTTTCATCCGCCACAATCAGCATTGCTTCTAACTTGCGTAACGCACGATCGGTTCGCCAATCTTTGGCTAATTCCACCGCAGCTTTTAACAAATGTCCTTGATGCATTTCTAATTTACGCTCAAATAATTCAAATAAGGTGAACGCATCGGCTGTGCCGCCTGCAAAACCAGCTAAAACTTTACCATTATATAAACGGCGTACTTTGCGGGCATTCCCCTTCATCACTGTATTACCTAGTGAAACCTGTCCATCGCCCCCAACAACCACTTGGTCATTACGACGTACGCTTACAATTGTTGTCATTCTTTTTATCCTTCTTTTAAGAAAAGTTACTCGTTATATGGCGATCGATTCCGCCAAATTCAAGGGGTAATTTTTCTTTGATGCTTTATTAAACAAACATCTCAAAAAAATGTGACAAAGATCACTTTTTTAAATAGCAAACGATTGCTATTATTTCACACCTTTATTTTAAAGGAATATGATTTGTTACAAATAAAACAAACTACTTAATGAGGAAAACATGAAAAATTTACTTAAACTTTCTGCCATTGCAATTTTAGCGGCAAGCGCAGCCTCTACTTTTGCATCAAACAAAGAACCTTACACTGAACAAGGTACGAATGCTCGTGAAATGACAGAGCAAAAACCGATTCACTGGATCTCTGTTGAGCAGTTGAAAAAAGAATTAGAAGGCAAAGCACCAATTAATGTGAGCTTCGACATTGATGATACTGTACTTTTCAGTAGCCCTTGTTTCTACCACGGCCAAGAAAAATACTCACCAGGTAAAAATGATTACTTAAAAAATCAAGATTTCTGGAATGAAGTGAATGCAGGTTGTGACCAATATTCTATTCCAAAACAAATTGCGGTGGATTTAATTAATATGCACCAAGCACGTGGTGACCAAATTTATTTCATTACCGGTCGTACAGCAGGCGATAAAGATGGTGTGACACCAGTGCTACAAAAAGCCTTTAATATTAAAGACATGCACCCTGTAGAATTCATGGGCGGTCGCAAACTTCCAACTAAATATAACAAAACACCGGGTATTATTGACCACAAAGTGAGTATTCACTATGGTGACAGTGATGACGATATCCTAGCCGCAAAAGAAGCAGGTGTTCGTGGTATTCGTTTAATGCGTGCAGCAAACTCTACTTACCAACCAATGCCAACCCTTGGTGGCTACGGCGAAGAAGTATTGATTAACTCAAACTACTAATCTTCCTAAAAAGTGCGGTTATTTTTGACCGCACTTTTCTTGTCTAGTGAAAATCCTCTTAATTTTTAAAAAGTTTCTGGGAATATGCTAAAATTTTTCCGTTTCCAGGAGCCTATTTATGTCAGAACTCACGTCTAATCAATATTTAATTATCATTGCCATGCTGGTTTTTATCAGCATTGTGATGCTTTTTCTATTAAGCCGCAGCAAACGAGATACGCAAGAATTACAACAAGATCTCAATAAAACCATCGGCGATTACAACCAATTAGCTGAACGTTTTGATTCCTTAAGTGCAGTCAAAAATAAACTAGAACAACAAGCCGTTAAAGCACAAACTCATGCAGAAGGCTTGCAAACCCGCCTTAATGAACGTGATGAAAAAATCCAATATTTAGAAAAAGAATTGGATGAAGAACAGATCCGTCACGATCAAATCGGCGGGCAAATCACTGCATTAAAAGAACGCTTTGGGATAGCATCGGCACAAGCAGAAAGCTTACAATGTCAATTACAACAAGCGCAAGAAAATGTGCTGCGAAAAGAACAAGAGCAGCAAAAAACACAGGAAAAATTGACTGCACTTTCACAAGAATTAACGGAGCTCAAAACCACCCTTTCCGAAAAAGAAAAGCATTTTGCTGAACAGCAACAGCATATTGAGCAATCCAAACAACAACTAGGCGTGGAATTCCAAAATCTAGCTAACCGTATTTTGGAAGAAAAAAGCCAATCCTTTAATCAAACCAATCAAACGGCATTGGAAACCTTGTTGAAGCCTTTCCGTGAACAAATCGAAGGTTTTCAAAAACGAGTCAATGAAATCCATTCAGAATCGGTGAAAGGCAATGCGGGTTTAGAAGCGGAAATCAAAAAGGTGTTGGAAATTGGCTTAAATATGTCGCAAGAAGCTAATAATTTAACCTCTGCACTAAAAGGGGAAAAGAAAACCTTAGGCAATTGGGGAGAAATACAACTTGAGCGCGCACTTCAGTTGGCTGGCTTGATTGAAAACGTGCATTACAGCGCACAAGCGCATTTTAAAGATGAACAAGGCGGTCGAAACTATCCTGATTTTGTGCTCAATTTGCCCGATGAGAAAAACATCATCATTGATAGCAAAATGTCATTGAATGCTTACGAAAGTGCGGTCAATTCTGAGGATGAATTTGAACGTGAGCGTTTACTAAGAGAGCATATTAAAGCGCTGAAAAATCACATTGATGACTTGCACCGCAAGGATTACAGCAATTTGATTGGCATGCGCAGCCCTAATTTTGTTTTGATGTTCATCGCTGTGGAACCCGCTTATATTGAAGCCTTAAAATTAGACCCAAGTCTGTTTAATTATGGCTATGAGAAAAATGTGATTATGGTTTCGCACACGACCCTCATGCCAATTCTACGCACGGTGGCGAATTTATGGCGTATCGAACGCGGCAATGCCGAAGCCAAAGAAATCGCAGAGAAAGCAGGCGAAATTTATAACCAAATATGCTTGGTGGCAGAACGATTGAGCAAACTGGGCAATACCCTTTCCACCGTAAGCAATCAATATAACAGTACCGTTACCGCTCTTGTAGGGCAACAAGGTTTAGTGGGAAAAGTGGAGCGTTTTAAAGACTTGTCAGCAAAGGCTAACAAGACTATGCCAAACATTGAATTAATCAATAATGACGTAGATTTAACGCGTCTATCTCTTATCACTAACGAGAACGGGGTAAAATGAAGTATATCTGTTGAATTTTTCTTTAAAAGCGGCTATTTTCTTGCCGCTTTTTTTATTTCAATTTTTATTTGTAGGAGAATTTATGGCTATGGAACAAAAAGAAATCACGGATCCATATGTAAAATATAACGAACAAACCAGTTTTCTAAGCAAAACAATTTTTGCAAGTCGCTGGCTACAAGTGCCTATTTACTTAGGTTTAATTGTCGTGCAAGGCATCTATGCTTACAAGTTTATGAAAAACTTGTGGTACCTTTTAACCAATGTTAATGAAATGGATGCGGATACCATTATGCTCGCTGTACTCAATCTCATTGATGTAGTGATGATTGCTAACTTATTAGTAATGGTAACATTAGGTGGTTATGAGATTTTCGTTTCAAAACTTCGTACGAAAAATCATCCCGATCAACCTGAATGGATGAGTCATGTGAATGCAACTGTGCTGAAAGTTAAACTTTCCATGTCAATTATCAGTATTTCGTCGATTCACTTATTGCAAACCTTTGTGAATGCCTCAAAAATTCCTGAAAAAACGATTATGTGGGAAGTGATTATTCATTTTTCTTTCTTGATTTCGGCAATTGCAATGGCTTATACCGACAAAATTCTCTACAGTACAAGTCATAAAAATCATTAGTACACAAAGTGCGGTCAAATTTGACCGCTCTTTTATTTTCTAGAACTCATCTTGGTGTTTAAATTTCAATAAATCTCGACGCTCTTTTTTATTTGGACGACGATCAGGATGCGGCATTGAAAGGGAATTATTTTTTCTTGCCCACGCCATTTCCTCGCGTTTTTTCACACTCTGCGCCGTTTCTTGGTAAAGCAATTGTGCTTCAGGTGCACCACGACGTTGATCGATCAACGCAATCACTTCAATTTCTTTTTCATCATTGCCTTGGCGAAGTTTAATCATCGCCCCGATTTCTACATTTTTACTTACTTTGGCACGCTGACCGTTGTAATGGACCTTGCCCCCTTCAATCATCGCTTTCGCAATGCTACGGGTTTTATAAAAACGCGCCGCCCAAAGCCATTTATCTAATCGTACTTCGTTATTTTCAGCCATAACTCTTCCTATTTCTCTCACTTTGCGTATGATGAGCCAATGACAAGATAATAGGGCTAATATCATGAAAAAACAACTTCCATACATTCTCTCCCTTTCTACGGTAGCAAAATCCCGTTTGTTTGAAATTCAAGCTGTCGAACTCAAATTCTCCAATGGAATTGACCGCACTTATGAACGATTCCGCCCTTTCAATCGAGATTCAGTGATGGTGATTGCGATTGATGGTGAAGATTTACTTCTTATTCGTGAATACGCGGTCGGAACAGAACAATATGAGTTAGGCTTTGTAAAAGGTGGAATGGATACAGGAGAAACGCCCGAACAAAGTGCCAATCGAGAATTACAGGAAGAAATTGGCTTCGGCGCAAAAATATGGACATTTTTACGTACCATGAAAATCAATCCACAAATTATGGGACATAAAATGCACGTGTTATTAGGTGAAGATCTGTATCCAAATCAACTAGAAGGCGATGAGCCTGAACCATTAGAAATCGTGCGTTATCCTTTATCGCAACTTGATACGCTTTTAGTCAGTGATGAATTTAATGAAGCCAGAAACCTAGCTGCACTTTATTCTTTACGAGATTTTTTGAAAAAACGTAAATAAATCGAATAAATTTAGATAAATTCTAATCGCAAGCGATTAACTTTAAACAAAACTTGCATAAATATTCTTTTTTTGAGAATGTATCGCCATTTTTCAAAATAAACAGGAAAATTTATGTCGCATGATAATTTAAAAGAATTGACCTTCCGAGGAATGTTCCTTGGCGCGTTAATTACAGTGATCTTCACTGCATCTAACGTTTATTTGGGTCTTAAAGTGGGGATGACTTTCGCCTCCTCCATTCCAGCTGCCGTAATCTCTATGGCAATTTTAAAATTCTTCAAGGATTCCAGTATCTTAGAAAATAACATGGTGCAAACCCAGGCTTCATCAGCGGGGACATTGTCTTCTGTTATTTTCGTTATTCCAGGTCTATTAATGATGGGTTACTGGCAGGAATTCCCATTCTGGCAAACTGTACTTATCTGTGCCTCTGGCGGTACGTTGGGCGTACTATTCACTATTCCATTACGTCGTGCGATGGTGGTAAACAGCGACTTACCTTACCCTGAAGGTGTGGCTGCGGCTGAAATCTTAAAAGCAGGCAATAATGAGGAAAGTGACAGCGGTGTAAAAGATATTGCTTACGGTGGTATTTTCGCAGGAACCGTTGCGTTCTTAACTAACGCATTACGTGTCATGTCTGACAGCGCAAGTGCATGGTTCTCTAACGGCAAAGCCGTTTTCCAATTACCGATGGGTTTCTCTCTTGCCTTAGTGGGTGCGGGTTACTTAATTGGTATCGTAGGCGGTCTTGCGATGTTATTCGGGACATTCCTCGCTTGGGGTGTGGCTGTACCTTATTTCACCGCAACTGGGGATATGCCGACCGATGCGTCAATCGTGAGCTATGCCATGACTGAATGGAAAACCAAAGTACGCTTTATTGGTGTCGGGACTATCGGTATCGCGGCGATTTGGACATTATTAATCCTTCTCAAACCAATGATCGAAGGGATGATTCATTCTTTCCGTATGTTAAAAGGTTCCCAAGAGGAATCAGAACATCGTATTGATATCGACTTATCACCAAAAACCATCATTTACATTTTATTGGCGACTGTCGTGTTAATCGTGATTTCCTTATATCACTTTGTGGCAGCAGCACCTATTTCTGCTGAACTTGCCGTATTATTAGTGGTGGTTTGTACGCTACTCGCGGTGTTAATCGGCTTCTTCGTTGCAGCCGCATCGGGTTATATGGCTGGACTTGTAGGCTCATCTTCTAGCCCTATTTCTGGTATCGGGATCATTTCTGTTATCGTGATTTCACTTGTTTTAGTAACCATTGGTAAAAGCAGTGGTTTATTTGAAACGGCTGACGGTCAAAAATTCTTAACGGCATTGACCTTATTCACGGCATCTATCGTTTTAACCACCGCGACTATTTCAAACGATAACTTACAAGACTTAAAAACCGGTCTTCTAGTTGAAGCCACCCCTTGGAGACAACAGGTTGCATTAATTATCGGTTGTTTCGTGGGTGCATTAGTGATTGCACCAGTATTAGAAATTTTATACCACGCTTATGGTTTCACTGGCGCATTACCACGCCCAGATATGGATCCTGCACAAGCACTTTCTGCACCACAAGCCACCATTATGACCACCATTTCTAAAGGTATTTTTACGAACCAATTAGAATGGACTTATATTTTAAGTGGTGTGGGCTTAGGTATTGTGTTGATTATTGTAGATGCATTTATGCGTAAAACCAGTAACAGTCGCTTTGCCTTACCGGTATTAGCCGTCGGGATTGGTATCTACCTTCCACCATCAATCAATATGCCGGTTGTGGTAGGGGCTGTAATGGCATGGTTCATCACCCGTCATATTAAAAACTATGCAAAACGCACTCATGATGCTGAAGTAGAGAAAAAAGCAGAACGTTTCGGCACACTCTTCGCGGCCGGTTTAATTGTGGGTGAAAGCTTAATGGGCGTTATCTTAGCCTTTATTATTGCAGCATCTGTGACTTCGGGTGGTTCAGAAGCACCATTAGCCTTAGCGTTAGAAAACTGGGATAATATTGGCGAATTACTTGGTCTTGCCGTATTTATCTTTGGTATCTTTATTTTCATTTCTCGTGTATTACGTGCGAAGAAATCGAAATAATGGATTTAAATAGGCTGTCCTCGGATAGCCTATTTTTCTAGGAGCTTAAGGTGTCAACGCAATCCCCTTATCTAAAGGCAATGATTATCTTCCCACTGATTACTCAGTTGATAGGTAGTGTTATTGCTTATGCCATTTTTGGTCTAGACTACTGCAAAGAAGGTAACTTCGATGCCGCATTATTTGGTTTCTTTCTTACATTCTGGCCACTTACCGTGCCGGCGATAATCAACGCTTACTTTGCTAAATACCGCGGCTATCTACGTCATCAGTGGAATAAAATTCTCATTTTTTCATTCATCATTCTTTTTTGTTATTGGAGTATCGGCAATCTTCTCATCGCACCCAATACCCAATATCTGACTGACCGTGTATTATTCGTCTTAGAGGGCTCTGTCATCCTAGCAATCTATACGACAATTTTTCTCTCCTTGTTATTACCGAAATCAAAGTAGGAAATAAACATGCAATTATCTCAATCTCTTCTCGATCAAATCCTTAAACTCGCCAATGAAGCAGGAAAACATTTAGCTCGTTTTTACCAACAGGATGTGAAAATACAAACTAAATCGGATAATACCCCTGTCACGGAAGCAGATTTATTTGTCAGCCAATTTTTAATCGAAAAATTGACCGCACTTTTCCCTGATATTCCTGTTCTTTCAGAGGAAAATTGCAATATTCCCTTTAAACAACGCCAAACTTGGCAAACTTATTGGCTAATCGATCCCCTTGATGGTACACAGCAATTTATCGATCGCACAGATCAATTTTCGGTGTTAATTACACTCGTGCAAAACCACCAACCTGTACTGGGTGTGATTCACTTCCCTATTTTGAATATCACCTATTACGCAATGAAAGGTTTTGGGGCATTCAAACAAAGTAACAAAGAGATAACACGCTTACAGCCAAGAAAAATTGATCTTACAAAACCGTTAAAAATCGCCGTTGGCGCGACCACTTCACAAGAAAAAGTGCGGTCAATTTTAACGAAGAATTTGTTATGCAAATTTACGGTGGTCGGTTCTAGTAGTTTAAAAAGTGGTTTAGTCGCAGAAGGAACCGTTGATTGCTATATTCGCCTCGGTAAAACCGGTGAATGGGACACGGCAGGTTCTGAAATTTTATTAGCTGAAATCAATGGCGGAATTTTCGATCCACACTTTCAGCCACTCACCTATAACCAGCGTGAAAGTTTAATTAATCCAAACTTTGTGATGGTGTCAGATAATACACAAAATTGGGCATCTGTCTTTCAATTTAATTGATTGGTTCGATTGGTAAAGTGCAGTAATATATTGCATTATTTAAAAACACTACTCGGAACAATAAGGAATAATATGCAAACGAATAATAACTGTATCGTGATTTTTGGTGCTTCTGGTGATTTGACTCACCGTAAACTCATTCCAGCACTTTATAATCTCTTCAAATTTGGTCGTTTAAACAAATTTTCTGTATTAGGTGTCGCTCGTTCAGAATTAAACGATGAGACTTTCCGTGAAAAAATGCGTGAAGCGTTACTTGAAACAGAAGAAACCACACCAGAAACGCTAGACGCTTTTTGTAGCCATCTCTATTACCAAGCGGTTAACACATCTGATGCGGCCGATTACGGAAAATTAGTCCCACGTTTAGAAGAATTACATACTAAATATCAAACGAATGGCAACACCCTTTACTATATGTCTACGCCACCAAGTTTATATGGTGTGATTCCAGAATGTCTTGCAGCTCATGGTTTAAACACAGAAGAAGAGGGTTGGAAACGGATTATTGTCGAAAAACCTTTTGGTTACGATGAAAAAACAGCACAAGAACTCGACGTCCAAATTCATCGTTTCTTTGAAGAACATCAAATCTATCGTATCGACCATTATCTTGGTAAAGAAACCGTACAAAACTTACTTGTTTTACGCTTCTCAAATGGGTGGTTTGAGCCTCTTTGGAACCGTAATTTCATTGATTATGTGGAAATTACCGGTGCTGAATCAATTGGTGTAGAAGAGCGTGGTGGTTATTATGATGGCTCCGGTGCAATGCGTGATATGTTCCAAAACCACTTATTACAAGTTTTAGCCATGGTAGCAATGGAACCGCCCGCAATCATTAATGCGAACTCAATGCGTGATGAAGTGGCCAAAGTTATGCACTCTTTACGTCCATTAACGCAAGATGACGTTGAGCATAACTTAGTGCTTGGTCAATACACCGCAGCCGAAATTGATGACAAAGAAGTCAAAGGCTATTTACAAGAAAAAGGCGTTCCAGCTAATTCTCGCACTGAAACCTTTATGGCATTACGTTGCGAAATCGAAAACTGGCGTTGGGCGGGCGTACCTTTCTATGTGCGTACAGGGAAACGCTTACCGGCACGTGTGACGGAAATTGTAATTCATTTTAAAACTACTCCGCACCCTGTATTCAGCCAAAATGCACCAGAAAATAAATTGATCATTCGTATTCAGCCTGATGAAGCCATTTCAATGCGTTTTGGCTTGAAAAAACCAGGTGCAGGCTTTGAAGCAAAAGAAGTCTCAATGGATTTCCGTTATGCCGATTTGGCCGATGAGCAAGTACTCACGGCTTATGAACGCTTATTGCTTGATGCGATGAAAGGCGATGCGACACTCTTTGCGCGTACTGACGCAGTGCATGCTGCATGGAAATTCGTGCAACCGATTTTAGACTACAAAGAAGCTGGCGGCCGAGTTCATGAATATGAAGCGGGCACTTGGGGACCTGTTGCAGCCGAAAAACTCATTGCGAAAAGTGGTCGCGTATGGCGTAAACCAAGCGGTAAAATGAAGAAAAAGGTTTAATCATTAATATCTCGCCTTCTTCAACAGAAGAAGGCTTATCACCGAATAGAGAAAAACAAACATGAACACCATTACCTTCCCAACAGCTCAACACGCTGTTGAAAAGATCGCTCAAGAATTTGTGATTTATAGTCAATTAAATCACCCTGTGCATATTTCTCTTTCTGGCGGTTCAACACCTAAGCTGTTATTCAAAACCTTAGCCAAAGCGCCTTATGCAGAACAAATTAACTGGAAGAATCTGCATTTTTGGTGGGGTGATGATCGCATGGTTCCACCAACAGATTCAGAAAGCAACTATGGTGAAGTGCAAAAACGCTTATTCGATCACATTCAAATTCCCGCAGAAAATATCCACCGAATTCGCGGCGAAAATGAACCGCACTTTGAGTTAAAACGTTTCGAAGAAGAATTAAGTGCGGTCATTCCAAACGGTGTTTTTGATTGGATCATTTTAGGTATGGGAACTGACGGTCATACCGCTTCTCTCTTCCCACATCAAACCCATTTTGATGATGAAAATCTTGCTGTCATTGCAAAACATCCTGAAAGCGGTCAAATCCGCATTTCTAAAACAGCCAAACTCATCGAACAAGCCAAACGCATTACCTACTTAGTCACTGGCGAAAGCAAAGCGAATATTTTAAAAGAAATCCAAACCACGCCAGCCGAAAACCTGCCTTATCCTGCAGCCAAAATTAAAGCAAAAAATGGGGTGACGGAATGGTATTTGGATAAAGCGGCAGCAGCATTATTGTAATACGCCCATCAAAAAAGGAACTTCGAGATGAAAAAAATATTGTTATTAACTTTATTGCCAGTAGCTGCAATGGCTGCACCATCGTTAAAAGGGTTTGAAAAGACTTATCAAAACTGGGATTTAATTTGTGATAATACCGGCACTTGTAATATGGCGGGTTATCCAGAAGGAGATGGCTCTGAGCATTCTGTTTCGATTTTATTTACTCGAAGTGCGGGGGAGCAAGCACCTGTGACGGCGCAATTAGCATTATTACCCGATGAACTGGGTAATAAAACAGCTGAAATTATCTTAAATGGTCAATCACTCGGTACGATCCAAAATTTCTCAGAAGAGGGGAACGCAAAATTAAGTGAAAAACAAACGACAGAATTACTCACTGCACTAAAAGGAAACGCAAGTATTGAAGTGATTTTTGGTGAGTTTAAGGAAAAAGTCTCTGATAAAGGTGCAGCTGCCGCGATGCTCAAAATGGATGAATTTCAACAACGTTTAAATACGCCTTCCGCACTCATTCGTCAAGGTCAAGAAAAACATGCGGTATTAGCGCCACAGGCTGCACCCAAGATTGAGGCCGTAAGTGTGAATAACCGTAAAACTACGGAATTAAAACGCGGTGAAAAACAGTTTGATACGGTATTAGCATTATTACGTAAAAGTAATGGGACGAATGAAGATGCAGAAAATTACTGTTATGAACTTCATAAAGATGATGTATGGAATAAACAAATCACACTTTACCCGCTAACGAAAGGTAAAGTGCTAGCTGAAGCTATTTGTAGCAGTAGTGCCTATAATTACACTAATTACTATGCCGTGTTAGATGGAAAATTAAGCAAAGTTGAACAAGTACTCGAAAATCGATACAACTATGCTGATTATGATAAAAACACCCACATTTTAAAGATAGAAGGATCATTTAAAGCGCGTGGTCTTGGAGATTGTTGGCATGGGCAGGAAGCCGTATGGAACGGTAAAACTTTTATCCGTACTAAAGAATATCCCTCAGGTTCTTGCAAAGGGTTTCCAGGTGGAGCTTGGGGCGGATTGCCGATTTTTGTGAGCGAGATGAACGTTAAATAAAAACCACTGCCCACTTGTAAGCGGGCAGATTTCCTCTGTTTTTTGCAAATCTTCTTTTAGGCATTTATAACATGAAAAAAGTTATTCTTCTCTCACTATTACCACTTACTGCAATGGCAGCACCATCGTTAAAAGGGTTTGAAAAGACTTATCAAGACTGGGATTTGATTTGTGATAATCTTGGCACTTGTCGTATGGCAGGTTATCAAGAGGAAGGAGACGATCCAGTTTCTATTTTATTTACTCGCGCAGCAGGTGAAAATGCTGCTGTTGAAGGGAAACTCACTATTTCACCATTCGGTGAAGCCGACCGTGATGTTCAAGTCGGTCAAGACATTGAAATTTGGCTAAATGGCAAATCATTAGGCACAGTCAAACATATTTCTGATGAGAACCCAGATAAACTCACTGAGGCGCAAACTAAGGCACTACTTAGCGGATTGAAAAAAGAAAGCGAAATTCGTCTCACCTATGGAAAAACCACGCTCAAAGTGTCAGACAAAGGTGCAGCGGCAGCCATGCTCAAAATGGATGAATTCCAACAGCGTTTAAATACGCCATCAGCGTTAATTTGTAAGGGACAAGAGAAACATGCGGTATTAGCACCACAGCCTGCACCAAAAATTGAGGTGGTAAGTGTGAATAACAGTAAAACCACGGAATTAAAACGGGGCGAAAAACAATACGATAACGTCCTCGCACTATTACGTAAAGCTAATAGCTGTGATGATGAGGATATAACAAGCCAAGATATAACACTTTATCCCTTAACACAAAACAAGGTATTAGCTGAAGCACTCTGTGTTAGAGGTGCTTATCAAAGCACCAATTACTATGCTGTACTCGATGACAAACTGAGCAAAGTAGAACAAGTATTGGAAGATCAATACAACTTTGCATATTATGATGAGAAGCTTAATGCTTTAATTGTAGAAGGATCATATAAATCTAGTGGCCTTGCTGAGAGCTGGTATGGCTACGAAGCAGCATGGAATGGCAAAACTTTCATCACTACAGCGGAACATACTTCTGGTTCTAGTAAAGGCTTTATTGGTGGAGCATGGGGCGGATTGCCGACTTTTGTGAGCGAGCTTAACGTTAAATAGAAATTTACGCTTATAGCGTGTGAGAAATCACGTTTCACGCACGCCAATATCCCGTTTTTAGCATAGAAGGAAACTTAAAATGATCAGCTATAAAACAAACTACCCTATTTCAGTTGAGCAATTTATTGCACTGCTAAATAAAACAACGCTCGGGGCACGCCGTCCGTTAGAGGATGAAAAGCGTGTCGCAGCAATGTTGCACCATGCGGATTTATTAATCACCGCTTGGGATGGTGAACGATTAGTGGGTGTCGCACGTTCCGTGACGGATTTTGCCTACTGCTGTTATTTATCTGATTTGGCGGTGGACGAACAATATCAAAAACAAGGTATCGGCTTGCAGTTAATTGAACACACCAAACAGGCGTTACATCCACAAGCCAAAATTGTGCTGTTATCTGCCCCGCAAGCCGTGGATTATTATCCGCATATTGGATTTACGCAACATATGAGTGCATGGACGAAGAGTTAATTTATTAGCATTATACGGACTAAAATAAGATATAGATGAATCAGATGCAGAGTAACTTTAATGTTGAATTTAGATAATAAAAAATTTGTTGCTGTTGAAAACACCGCAAATGGTGAGGTGAGTAGCCAAACAGAATTTCATTACCATCAACAAGGTAAAATGATTTGGGCCGAATATGGTGGTGGTGAAATTTTAAAAGGCTTTTTAATTGGGAAGTGGATTAACGATACTCAAATTGAATTTACGTATCAACATTTAAATCAATCTCTAGAAAATCGTTTGGGGCGTTGCTGTACAACATTTTCTTTAGAAGAAAGCAAACTCATCGGCCATGAAAAATGGCAGTGGCTAGACACGTTAGAGCAAGGCAGCTCTTTAATTAGAGAAATTTAAAGGAAATTTTGTTATAGAATATCTGAAACAAGGTATCGTCTTGCAGTTGATTGAACACACTAAACAAGCCTTACATCCACAAGCCAAAATTGTGCTTTTATCTGCTCCACAAGCCGTGGATTATTATCCGCATATTGGATTTACGCAGCATATGAGTGCGTGGACGAAGAGTTAAAAAACGTTTGGAAAAGTAACCGCACTTTTGTGTAGTAAGAAGATAGATTACTGATAGCGCGCTTGTAGATAAAGACACACGTTGGGAACGTGCGCCATCGTGGGGAAGTTATCACAAGGAGGAAAATTTCCTGTGTAGAATCAATAAAACTTTTTCAAAGATCAGATGGCTTATCTAAAATTTATATCATATTAAATAGGAGAAAAATATGAGTATTTTTAAACGTTCTATTGAAAATTCCTCAAAAAATAGTTCTGAACTATCATTAAGAGAATTACCCAATTCGGAATTTCATATATTTTATGATATAGAGTCTTCTCAACAAGACTCCTTTTATCAATTAAAGAGTATATTAGGCGATAATTACTTTATTCAAACTTTATCTATAAAAGAGTTATCAACACAATCTACAGATGATGATTTTTTTGACATGATGAAAATACCTGATCATTATTTTGATCGCAAAAAAGGAGAACTAAATCAAACTTTTTTTGAGGACTTCAATAACCTAGTGATATCTAAATGGAAGCAATTTTATAAAAATAATCAAAATAATAATCGAAATATATCAAAAGATGATTGGTTGAAATTTATTCGGAATTCAATACAGGAGAAAACAATGTCAGTAAAAGGTGACATCGGTGTTATCGGCTTAGCCGTAATGGGGCAAAACCTCATTTTAAATATGAATGATCATGGCTTTAAAGTTGTGGCATATAACCGTACGACTTCAAAAGTGGATGAATTTTTACAAGGTGCGGCAAAAGGCACCAATATTATCGGCGCATACTCTTTAGAAGATTTAGCTTCTAAATTAGAAAAACCACGTAAAGTGATGTTAATGGTACGCGCGGGTGATGTAGTGGATCAATTCATTGATGCATTACTACCGCACTTAGAAGAAGGCGACATCATTATTGATGGCGGTAACTCAAACTATCCAGATACTAACCGCCGCGTGGCAGCATTACGTGAGAAAGGTATTCGCTTTATCGGTACAGGCGTTTCTGGTGGTGAAGAGGGCGCTCGCCACGGGCCATCTATTATGCCGGGTGGTAATGAAGAAGCATGGCCATTTGTAAAACCTGTGCTACAAGCTATTTCAGCTAAAACTGACAAAGGCGAAGCTTGCTGTGATTGGGTGGGCAAAGATGGCGCAGGCCATTTTGTGAAAATGGTACATAATGGTATCGAATACGGCGATATGCAATTAATTTGCGAAGCTTACCAATTCTTAAAAGAGGGCGTGGGATTATCTGATGATGAATTAGAAGCGACCTTCAAAGCATGGCGTAATACTGAATTAGACAGTTATTTAATTGACATTACAGCAGATATTTTAGGCTATAAAGATGAAGATGGTAGCCGTTTAGTAGATAAGATCTTAGACACTGCAGGGCAGAAAGGTACCGGTAAATGGACGGGTATCAATGCGCTTGATTTTGGTATTCCATTAACGTTAATTACTGAATCCGTCTTTGCTCGTTGTGTCTCTTCATTTAAAGATCAACGTGTTGCCGCTAATCAATTATTTGGCAAAACAATTCAACCGGTTGAAGGCGACAAAAAAGTGTGGATTGAAGCAGTACGTAAAGCATTATTGGCGTCAAAAATCATTTCTTACGCACAAGGCTTTATGCTGATTCGCGAAGCCTCTGAACAATTTGGCTGGAACATCAACTACGGCGCAACGGCATTATTATGGCGTGAAGGTTGTATTATCCGTAGCCGTTTCTTAGGTAACATTCGTGATGCATATGAAGCAAATCCAGACTTAATCTTCTTGGGTTCAGATAGCTACTTCAAAGGCATTTTAGAAAACGCATTAAGCGACTGGCGTAAAGTGGTGGCAAAATCGATCGAAGTGGGTATCCCAATGCCTTGTATGGCGTCTGCAATCACTTTCTTAGATGGTTATACTTCAGCACGTTTACCAGCAAACTTATTGCAAGCACAACGTGACTACTTCGGTGCACATACTTATGAGCGCACCGACAAACCACGCGGTGAATTCTTCCACACCAACTGGACAGGTCGCGGTGGTAATACTGCATCCACCACTTATGATGTGTAAGTAAAAAACTCGTGATAAACTCACCGCACTTTGTTCGCATAAAGTGCGGTTTATTTTTACCTTATTTTGGAGAAACCTATGTTACCTCAATCACGCTTAGATAAAATTTCAGAAATGGAAAACCTTCTCAATGAAGCGGAGAGTTTCTTAGCTGACGCGGAACAATTTCTTGAAAAATGGCAAGCTTTCTTACCAAAAATGAAAACCTTAGAACACTATTATTTTGATGGTGACTGGCGAGAAGATTATCAAGCTTATGAGGACGGTAAAATCCCAGAGGATATGCCTTGTGGTGTATTAAGTGAAGATTTAGTATTTAATGCGAGTACAGGACACCATGGATTGGCGATTGAATATTTGAAAGTGGTTGCGAAAGTATTAGATCAAGCTAAAGATTAACATTCAATATATTCAATTGTTCAAAAAAACATCGAAAAACACATATTTTTGAACTTTCATTCATCTCTGTTTGTCTTATGGAGTACTATCAATATGGATAGTTTTATATGTTAAACACGGAGAGATCCTATGAAATTAATTGGAAAATCACTTGTTATCGCGATGACTGTTATTTCCCTTGCTGCATGTGGAAATATGAACCGTACACAAAAAAATACAACAGCTGGTGCAGCTATTGGTGGTGCAGCAGGCTATATGCTTGGTGGTAATGCCGCGACCACATTAGGTGGTGCCGCATTAGGTGGCGTAATCGGTAGCCAAGTCAATAAATAGTCAAAAAAATAACCGCACTTAACAAGTGGCGGTTATTTTTTTATTATTTCTCGGCTGTTTTTTCTGTGCTTGGTTTACGACGTTTACCAATGTTTTTCGTATCTTTATGACGAAGTTTAGCTTTCTTCTTCACCTCTGATTTTTTCTTTTCTTCACGCTTTTCTTTAATACGCGCTTTTTGCTTTTTAGACATGGATTTTACTTCCCCATCTTTCGGTGGTTTAGTGCGAGGTTCTAAGCCTTCTAAAATACGCGCTTTCAACAGCTCTTCCGTGTAGCGTTTAATTTTACCGAGCAATTTGTAATCATGGGCTTCTACAAAAGAAACGGCGGTGCCTTTTTTCCCTGCACGAGCCGTACGACCAATACGATGTAAATATGTATCTGCACTGTACGGTAAATCAAAGTTCATGACATGTGTGACATCATCAATATCAATCCCGCGAGCAGCCACATCAGTGGCCACTAACACCGTAACAACACCTGATTTCAATTTATCAATGGCATTATTACGTTGCGTTTGCGCCATATCGCCTTCTAGATAAGTAGAGCGAATACCACGTTTACGCAAAGTTTCAGAAAGTTCTCGTACATCTTCGCGACGACGAACAAACACAATACCACGGCTCACTTTCTCGGTTTCAATAAAACGTGCAAGCAACTTGATTTTATGTTCATTGCTATCGGCGTGATAATACCACTGGTTGATTTTTTTACGCTCGCGACGGCTTGGCTCGGCATCAATTTTTACTGGGTCATTCAATAAACGTTCTGCGAAATCAACTAATAACTCCCCTTCTAATGTCGCTGAGAAAAGGAGAGTTTGTTTACGCCAACGTGTTTCAGCAGCAATTTTCTCTGCATCTTGACCAAAGCCCATTTGCAACATGCGATCTGCTTCATCAAAAATTAGCATTTCTACCGCACGACAATCAAAGTTCTCTTCTTTGATGTATTGCAATAAACGCCCTGGCGTTGCCACTACGATATCCTGATTTGAATTAAATACTTCCCCATGATTTTGATACGCTACACCACCGGTAATGGTAGCAATCTTCAAATGCGTGAATTGCGCCAATTCTTCCGCTTGTTCCGCAACCTGCATCGCTAACTCACGAGTTGGCGTTAAAATTAAAATGCGAGGAGCGCCTGGCTTACGACGCGGATAATCCAATAAATGCTGAATCGCAGGCAATAAAAATGCGGCTGTTTTCCCTGTACCTGTTGGTGCAGAACCGAGCACATCTCGCTCTTCCATGGCAGCGGAGATCGCTTCTAATTGAATTGCAGTTGGACGGGTGTAGCCTTTCTTTTCTAAGGCTTTTAATAATTCGGGGGAAAGATCGAATTCTTCAAATGGGGATAAATTCATTATTTTGCGTTAATTTGTTAAAATTGGGGCTGATTATACCTGAAAGTGCGGTCATTTTCCGCAAGATTTTATGAGCAGCTTTACCTTTAAACAATTCCATATTAATCAACAACATTGTGCGATGAAAGTCGGTACTGACGGAATTTTACTGGGTGCCTGGGCAGATGTGTCTGATTGTCAACGTATTCTTGATATGGGAACTGGCACAGGCTTGGTTGCATTAATGCTCGCCCAACGAAGTCATGTGCATTGCCAAATTGAAGCCGTTGAACTTGATCCCCTTGCAGCACAACAAGCACAAGAAAACTTTAAGGCTTCGCCATGGCGCAATCGCCTTCATTTAACACGCCAAGATGTGCAAACCTATTGCCTACAAACAGCACATCAATTTGATTTAATTGTGGCTAATCCGCCTTATTTTGCGCAAGGTGTGGAATGTAAAAATGACGAACGAGCGCTTGCCCGTTATGTTCAACAAAGCCATTTAGATTGGTTAAATTGGGCGGCAAGTTGTTTATCCGAAAAAGGAAAAATCAGTTTTGTCTTGCCTTATGAGGCGGGGAAAACATTGATAAATTCAACCGCACTTTATTGCATTAAGCAGACTGATGTCATTACAAAAATAGGAAAAGAGCCACAACGGATGTTACTCACGTTTAGCCGAGAGCATTTACTACAGGTAAAAGATAGCTTGGTGATTTATGATGAAAACAATCAGTACACCGAAGCATTTATTGCGTTGACGAAGGCATTTTATTTAAAAATGTAAGGGCATATTACTATGCCCTTTTTTATTGATGTGATTAGTGGCTTTCCACTTTGACGAGTTTCGTCCAGTTGTAATAACCGTATAATGAGTTAAGTAAGTAAGCACTATACATTAAATACATCGCTGGCTGCCCTTGCCAAAGCAAAATGGAAAGCACATTTAAGACAATCCATAATAACCATTGCTCACGATAACGCAAAATCATCAATAATTGCGCCGCTACAGTGATAATTGTGGTTAAACCATCTAATCCTGTAGAGCTCCCACCCGCTGCTTTTAAAGCCTGCACAAAGCAGAATGTACCAATCCCAACACTCACGAGTAACATTGCCCAACCTTTTGGCGTCAAGGCTTTTGCAATTACACTTTCACCACCATTATCATTTTGCATGTGTTGTTTCCACATAAAATAGCCGATAAATTGTGAGGGGATATACACATAGAGCACCGTATTCATTTCACCAAGGAAATTGTTTCCCCAGGAGACATAAAAATAGGTATAAGCAAAAATAAGCCCAAAGAAATAGTTACTAATTTTTCCTTTACTCACAAATACTACACAGAGAATACCTGCAATACCCGAAATCATGCCTAATGGGCTATCCGGCATAAGAACATAAGCAATAATTTGTGCAGCAAGGAAAATAACTACCCATGCCACTTCAAAAGGTTTCCAACCGGATAAAAATTCTTCTTTAAGTCGTTCTGTCCAATTCATGGAACACTCCTGTTTTATGAAAAAGTATGCCATTTTTACACCGCACTTTTTTAAAGTAAAGCTTAGGTGACATTTAATTTAATTATTGTGAGAAAAATCACACTTTATTTTTCATGCTTTTAGATGTCCATGCCTTGCTTTCCCTTATAATCAGACTACAATATCGCCCCATTTTAAGAGATTCATTAAGAGGAAGATGATGTCATTTGCAATCGGTCAACGTTGGATTAGCGAAACAGAAAATAGCCTCGGATTAGGGATGATTACCGCCTTAGATTTCCGTTCTGTAACCCTTCACTTTCCTGCCTCGGATGAAACCCGAATTTATGCGGTGGCACAAGCGCCATTAACCCGAATTGCATTAAATAAAGGAGAACAACTTCATCACCAAGCTGGTTGGCAAGGTAAAGTCCTCGATATTCAAGAAATGAATGGTCTCTTATTTTATTTAGTCAAAAATATGCAAGGCGAAGAGATTATCGTCAATGAAAAAGAACTTTCTCCGATTATCTCCTTTAGCCAAGCGAAAGATCGCCTCTTTTCATCGCAAATTGACCGCAGTGAACATTTTGCGTTGCGCTATCAAACCCTTCTGCATCAACAAGCTCAATTTCAATCGCCTTTGCGAGGCTTACGAGGTAATCGTGCGGGTTTAATTCCTCACCAGCTTCATATTGCGCAAGAAGTGGGAAATCGTATCAATCCTCGCGTGCTCTTAGCGGACGAAGTGGGGTTAGGTAAAACCATTGAAGCAGGCATGATTTTGCAAAACCAGCTTTTTGCTGAAAAAGTACAACGTGTGTTAATTATTGTACCGGAAACCTTGCAGCACCAATGGCTTGTCGAAATGCTTCGTCGTTTTAATTTACATTTTTCATTATTTGATGAAGAACGTTGTGAAGATTTTGCCGAACAAGCCATCAATCCATTTAGCACGGAAAGCTTAATTATCTGTGCATTAGATTGGTTGAAAGCTCACCCTCATCGCGTACAACAAGCCATTGAAGCTGAATTTGACTGTTTAATTGTCGATGAAGCGCATCATTTGGCTTGGTCAGAAAATGCGCCGAGTACCGCTTATTTATTGGTGGAACAATTAGCCAACGCTATTCCGTCTGTTTTATTACTCACCGCAACGCCTGAACAACTAGGTTTGGAAAGCCATTTTGCACGCTTACACTTGCTTGATCCTGAGCGTTTTTATGATTACCAAGCCTTTTTAAAAGAGCAGGAAAATTACCAACCTGTGGCCGATGCCGTGCAATCATTGCTTTCAGAGAAGCCGCTAAGTGCGGTCGAAAAAAATCATATTTCTGATTTGCTCAATGAGCAAGATGTCGAACCATTATTTAAAGCCTTAGACTGTCATAATGACGATGAAAAGCAAGCGGCACGGCAAGAACTCATTCAAAATCTTATCGACCGACATGGCACAAGCCGTATTTTATTTCGCAATACACGCCAAGGTATAAAAGGTTTCCCGCACAGGGTTTATCACCAAGTAACAATTGATGCGGCTGAAGTAGACGAAAAAATTCATTGGTTAATTGATTTTCTAAAATCACACCGAAATGAAAAAATCTTAGTCATTTGTAAAACAGCACAAACGACAATTCAACTTGAGCAAATCTTACGAGAAAAAGAAGCCATCCGCAGTGCTGTTTTCCATGAAAGGATGTCAATCATTGAACGAGATCGCGCGGCGGCTTATTTTGCCGATATCGATAATGGCGCACAAGTTTTACTGAGTTCTAGCATTGGTTCTGAAGGGCGAAACTTCCAATTTGCTTGTCATCTCGTACTCTTCGATTTACCAGAAAATCCTGACTTACTTGAGCAATGTATTGGCCGTTTAGATCGTATTGGACAAACGCGAGATGTACAAATTTATGTACCTTGCCTCGCAAACTCTGAGCAGCAAGATTTAGCACGTTGGTATCATGAAGGTTTAAATGCTTTTGAACAAACTTGCCCTATTGGCATGACATTGTTTGAACAATATGAATCGTTACTAAAAGTGCGGTCAGAAAATAAAGCGGATTTTGAGCAACTTATTCTCCAAACGCAAAAACAAGCAAAAGCATTGCGTTTAGCCTTAGAGAAAGGACGTGATCGTTTGTTAGAATTAAATTCTAATGGTGGAGAAAAGGCACAGCGACTTGCGGCAGAAATTGCTCAAACAGATAATTCGCCACAATTAGTCGATTTTGCACTGAATTTATTTGATATTATTGGTGTAGAACAAGATGATTTAGGTGAAAACAGCATTGTTATCACCCCAACGGGCACCATGCTTGTTCCTGATTTTCCAGGACTAAAAGAAGAAGGTGTTACAGTAACCTTTGACCGACAATTTGCCCTTGCTCGTGAGGAATTAGAATTTCTTACCTGGGATCATCCAATGATACGTCAAGGCATTGATTTAATCGCTTCTAGTGACATTGGCAAAGCGTCGATGGCATTATTAGTTAATAAACAGCTACCTGCAGGCACTCTTTTGGTTGAATTGATTTATGTGATTGAAAGCCAATCACCAAAAGGTTTACAACTAAATCGTTTTCTTCCGCCTACACCTGTTCGATTATTACTGGATAGCAAAGGAAACAATCTTGCCGAACAAGTCAACTTTAATACGTTGCAAAATAAACTTAAGCCGCTAAGCAAAGACATTGCGAATAAAATGGTCAAAATGGCTCGTCCAAATATTGAGCAATTAATAAAAATAGGCGTTCAAAAAATGACTGAAATCGCACAAGCTAAAATTCAAGAAGCCAGTAGATTGGCAGATCAAACATTGAGCGCTGAGCTCAATAGACTTATAGCCTTGAAAGCAGTAAATAAAAATATTCGCCAAGCGGAAATTAATGTATTAGAAAAACAACGTGTGCTTTCTCTGGAAGAGTTAAGTAAAGCAAGTTGGCGGTTAGATAGCCTTCGGGTAATAATAACAAACAAGGAATAATATGGCACTTATTGAATACCATCCCCCTTTAGAACCGTATTTAGATATTATCTACCAAGATAATCATATCTGCGTGGTAAATAAACCAAGCGGTTTACTTTCAGTTCCTGGCAATCAACCTGAATACTACGATAGTGCAATGAGTCGGGTAAAAGAGAAATTTGGATTTTGTGAACCTGCACACCGTTTAGATATGGCCACAAGTGGGATTATTCTATTTGCATTAAGTAAAGCGGCAGATAAAGAGTTGAAACGTCAATTCCGTGAACGTGAGCCAAAGAAATATTATCAAGCTTTAATATGGGGACACTTAGAACAAGATAGTGGGGAAATTAATCTTCCTATGATTTGTGATTGGGAAAATCGCCCGCGTCAACGCATTGATTTTGTATTTGGTAAAAGAGCGGTCACGTTTTATGAAGTTCTAGAAAGATTACCGACTAACTGCACTCGAGTAAAACTGACACCAATCACAGGACGTTCACATCAACTACGTTTACATACACTCGCACTAGGACATCCTATTTTAGGTGACAAATTTTATTCTCACCCACAAGCTAAAGCGATGTCACCTCGCCTATGCTTACATGCAGAAGAACTTACGATTACGCACCCCATCACAGGTGAAAAAATGACATTCAGAGCTGAAGCTGAATTCTAGAAATGAAATATAAAAAAGGCTCACTAATGTGAGCCTTTTTATTTTATAACAAATTATTATTCCGCTGCTGCTTCAGCAACTTCTGGACGATCAACTAACTCAATGTATGCCATTGGAGCGTTGTCACCTG
>CAJMMG010000015.1:0-37494 GCA_905214375.1 uncultured bacterium
CCGGCAATTTAATGGTTGCATTTAATCCTTTCACCACATAACCCGCTAAGAAACCGGCGATAATCCCACCTAAAATCCCTGCACCTGCTGTGGTGGCTAACATACCGCCAATGAGACCTACCGCAAGCCCTGGACGGTCTGCGATAGAAAAAGCCACATAGCCGGCAAATACTGCAATCATTAGATGGAATGCTGCACCACCACCGATATCCATTAAGGCTTTTGGAATACCATGGAAAATCGTTTCATCTTTGAAGGCTTCGATACCAAACATAAAGGAAATCGCGATTAACAAACCACCAGCAACCACCAACGGCAACATGTGTGATACACCTGTCATCAAATGTTTATAGACGCCTTTTTTCTCGCCGCTTTCTTCTGATTTAGCAGAAGATTTTGCTGCGCCACCTTCATAAATTTTCGCTTCTTTAAATGCCTTATCAAATTCCTGTGCCGTTTTCTTTAACGCTAAACCAGTCGACGTACGATACATCAGTTTTCCTTGGAATTTATCTAACGGCACATCAATATCCGCCGCAACAAAGACTAAATCTGCCGCAGCGACTTCTTCAGGGGTAATTTCATTACCGGCGCCCACTTGGCCACGCGTTTCGACTTTTACCTGCCAACCTTGTTTTTTCGCATAGGTTTCGATGGCTTCAGCAGACATAAAGGTATGCGCAACCCCCGTCGGGCAAGCTGTCACCGCGACGATATTTTTAACGCCAGAAATGCCGTCGAATCCAACCGCACTTTGAGTAGGTTGAACATAGTCCACGGCTTGATTGAGTGCATTCGTAAGCATTACTTCAGGAGAAGCAATTGCCGCGTCTTCATTAGCTAAAAATACTTTTTTGCCCACAAGATCAGCAGAGTTTGGCAAACTAGATCCGAAAACAATCACTAAATCCGCCTCTTTGGCTTGTTCAACCACAGTATGATTGGCTTTTTTCGCTGCCACGCTCAATGCTTGGCGAAGTAAATAGGCTTTTGCCGCACCAATTTGCGGAGATTGAGTTAAAAACAAATTCATTACATTATCCTTCAATCACAGAAATTTTGACATTCGCCAGAATTGGCTCAAGCAAGGCGATATCGCTCACGCCCACATTACTTTGTGAAACTGCAAAGGCGGAAACTGCACTTGCAAACGCTAAGGTTTCCGCTTGAGATAAGCCTTTTTCAATACCGTAAATTAAGCCAGCCACCATAGAATCGCCTGCGCCTACAGTGCTCACCACATTTTCACATTTAGGTGGTTGAGCTTGAATAACAGCTTGATCATTCAGCCATAAAGAACCATTCTCGCCCATCGAAATAATCACATTAGCAATGCCTTCTGCTTTAAGTTTTTTAGCTGCAGCAATAATTTCATCAAGAGAATTTAGTGGGTGACCAATCCACGCTTCCAATTCACGATGATTTGGTTTCACCAACCAAGGATGGGCTTTCAAACCTGCTGTGAGTGCAGCATTACTGCTATCTAATACGACTTTCACACCAGCTTGATGTAACTGATTAAGCCAATCTGCAAATAATTCAGGACTGACACCACGCGGTAAACTGCCGCAAACCGCAACGATGTCAAAGTTTTGGCAATACGCTAATGAATCTACTGTAAATTGCTGCCAAGCTTCTGGGGTGATTTGATAACCTAAGAAATTTAGGTCTGTCACATCGGCTTCGGTTTCCGTAATTTTTACGTTAATGCGAGTTTTACCTGCTACGCGATGAAATTTATCTTCTAAGCCTTGTTTTTTAAATAGGGTTTCGAAATCACCCACGTTGTCTTCACCTAAGAAGCCACCAACCGCGACATCTACGCCCAAGTCTTTCAACACCTTGGCAACATTAATGCCTTTTCCGGCAGGGAAAAGACCAAGTGTTTCAACAGTATTCACTTCGCCGATTTCAATACGCGACAAACGCCCGACTAAATCGTAAGCGGCATTTAAGGTAATTGTTGCTACTTTTGCCATCACCTACTCCTTACCTTCACCTAAACCGCTTTCAATGACTGCGCCGATACCGTCAATCGCTTGTTGAGCTTCTTCACCGCTCGCCACAAAACGTAAGCGATGACCTTTCACGACACCGAGCGCCACAATTTTCATCAGACTTTTTGCGCTGACTAATTGGCTATCACGATCTAAGTTTTGTACCGCAACAGACGCATTGTATTTTTTCACTTCATTAACCAGTACCGCACTTGGACGAGCATGTAAACCATGTTCATTACGAATCATAAATACGGCTTCAATGGCATCGGCTGGTAAACCTGTTTTTTCTTCGTGAATTTGTGGTGCGTGCTCACTGCTTACTTCAATGGTATCCGGTTCAGCTGGTGGCACGGTAGAGACCGCTTCGCCAAGCCCACTCGCAATAATCTTACCTAAGGCTTCAATGGCTTGTTTTGCATCATCACCTTCTGCCACAAAACGTAAGCGATGACCTTGAGTCACACCCAATGCCACGATTTTCATTAAACTTTTTGCACTAACCAGAGCGGTTTCTCGAGTAAGATTTTGTACGGTAATCTTGGAGGCGAATTTTTTCACTTCATTAACAAGTACGGCACTTGGGCGAGCATGCAAGCCATGTTCATTACGAATCGTAAAGGTACCAATCACTGTACCTGTCGCGATTTGGTCTTCAGATTGAGTAGCTGGCGAAGCCGGCACTTTACCGCCATTAAGTGCGGTCAAAATTTGCTGCGTATTACCACTTAATAAAATATTTTGGACTTCATCATCCAATAAACGTGCTAACGTCTCATTGATTTGGTCACTGACAGCCGAAATCGTCAATACACCTTTCACCGCTTTGCCATTATGATTAAAAATGGTTTTCGCACGACTGAATGCCAACGCATTTTTCACGTTACCAGATACGGCATCTGTTACCCATAACCCTTTGCCAAGTGGCAGAGCAGAATTGGAGACTACTTCAGAAACAAAGCTATTTTCAACCGCACTTTGCTGTTGTAATTTGCCTGCATTGATGGCGGTAAGGGTGAGCAAACTTTGCGTTTCAATATCTAAACTTAATGTTTCTTCAGTCATGCTAAAAGAATCGCTTTCACCTAATAAAATCGCACGGAATTTTTCAACATCGGTTAATGTCGCTAACTGTACCGCAGTGTCTTCATCACCTAAAACATGCGTTAATTGACGAAGTAAAGCAAGATGCTCATCAGAACGGGCAGCAATACCAATCACAACATAAGCAATATTTCCTTCTCCCCACTCAATACCTTGTGGAAATTGGAAAACTTGCACACCGGTTTTTTTCACCATCGAACGGGTTTCTAATGTACCGTGTGGAATCGCAATCCCATTGCCTAAAAAAGTGGAGGTTTGTTGTTCACGTCCAAGCATGCCTTGTAAATAGCCTTGTTCAACATTACCAGCTTGCTCCAACGCACTTGCAGCCATTTCAATAGCTTGCAGCTTATTTGTTGCCGTAGCATTTAAATGAATGTTGCTTTCCGAAAGTTCTAACATTCTTGCTCCTTCACATTGATGATTTAAAAAAAGAAAAGCTGCTGATGAGATCGCTCATCAACAGCTCAAATTGATTATTGGCCGGTACAGGCTTTGAGTAGCATTTCGCTACCTTGGGAAATGTAAGCGTCATTTTCACCGCGCTCTTTGCCTTTTTGCAAATCACGCATTGCATCGTAGATCCCTTGTGTCACACTTGGTGAATCCACTTTTTGCCAACAATTCGCGCTTAAGCGGCTGAAGTTGGTTTGTAATGCTTCTGCATGCAACACACCACTGTAGTAAGCATACACATCAGAGTCATGACCACCCGTGTAGAGTTTATCTTGAATTTGTTTGATTGGTACAACAATACGACCGAGATACCAGTCATTTGCACCACTTGCAAAATTATCCACAAAGAAATTTTTTGTTACACGATCTTTATACGTTGCCACAGTGGCTTCATAAGCTGCCGCATAAGATTTTTGATCGATTTTATCTTTATCTAAATCAATGACCTTTTTGTCTTTACCCATAAACGGAATGTAAGAGGTTATATCTGAAATTGAAGAACAACCTGCAAGCATTATTGCTACAAAGAATACCGAGATTTTTTTAAACATTAAATTTTCCTTATTATAAGCAGTTAAAACTGCTGTTAATTATACTTAGAATGAGGGATTAAGCAAGGCGACGCCTAGTACTACGCCGACTCTTTGCTTACACTGCTGTCTTTGACAATAGAAACTAAAATTTGATCAATTTTGAAGTTTTCAGTATCAATAACTTCAAATTTATATTTATCGTATAACACAAAATCGGTTTTTTTCGGGATTTTGCGTAACATATACATCATAAAGCCACTGATAGTTTCGTAATTTTCTGAATCAGGGAAAGATTCAATATCTAAAGCACGCATAACATCTTCGAGCGGCGTTGCACCATCAATCAACCAAGAGTTTTCATCGCGACTGACGATTTGCTCTTCTTCGTTGGAAACCAATTCGCCCATCACAATACTCATCACATCGTTCAAGGTAATTAAACCCATCACAAGTGCATATTCATTGACGATAATGGCAAAATCTTCACCCGTAGATTTAAATAACTCCAATACCTCGTATAACGAAAGCGTGTCTGGAATAAATAACGCTTTACGCAATAAACGGCTATCGGTTAAATCCACTACTTCCTGTTGAAGATAGAGTGTTAATAAAGTATGAGATTCCACATAACCTAAGATCTTATCCAAACCATTATCACAAATCACTAATTTAGAATGAGAGTCTGCTGATAAGGTATTCAACACTTCCTGACGGGAGAAAGTGCGGTCTAAAAACACGATATTTTCACGGGTTGTCATCGTGGAAGAGACTGTCCGCTCTTGCATATCAAAGATATTCTCAATTAAATAATGCTCTTGTGTTTTTAACACCCCCGCTTCAGCCCCAGCTTCCACTATTGCCACGATATCCTCTGGTGTCATATTATCTTCACGCTTAGTGGATATCCCCATTAAATGAAAGAAGATATTAGAAAGACCATCAAAAAACCATACAATAGGTTTTAAGAAGAAAATGAAGACTTGCATAATGCCAATAGTCCGTAAAGCCACACCTTCAGGATTAATCAATGCGAGACGTTTCGGAATTAAATCGGCTAATAAAACAAATGTTGTTGTTACCATGAAGAAAGCAATCCAAGAGGAGGCTGGCTCAACCCATTCTGCCTTGGTGTATTCATGTAAAAAACTCTGTAAGTGAAGACTAATTGTTGCCTCACCAATCACCCCTCCAAGTACAGCGACCATATTGAGTCCAATTTGGACCACAGTAATAAAACGTCCTGGCTGCTCCTGTAACTTTAAGACTTTCTCCGCTTGGATATTACCTTCATTAGCCAACGTTTGTAATTTAATGCGTCTCGCACCCGCAAGAGAAATCTCAGCTGATGACAAGATTGCACTGACAATAATTAATACGATTAAAATAAAAATCGCTGCAGATAAGCTCATAATGTTCTCTTTATTGGTTTTAAAGTGCGGTCAATTTACCGCTGGTTTTTAGGTTAGAAATGTTATTATTAAATTGTGAGGGCGTTCTATGACGCCCCATTTGAGAAACGCTAATTTTCGCTGTCGAACCAGCCGCGCACAAATTGTACTGAAAGGAAAAGGGTAACTAATAGGAATGCATAGAATACCCAAGATAAAATTGGATGGCTTGGTGTAATATCACCGCTAATTTCTTTCACCGAAACGGCATTACGATATTCATCAAACATCGTCATTCGCCAACCATAATATTTGATTTGTACTAATTTATTTTCATTGCCGAAAGCCTGAGCTTGAGCCTGTAAATTAGCTGAACCAAATTTAAAATAAAATGGAAAACTCCAACGGGTATCTTCATTACGATACACCATGATTTTGCCATCATCATTTTGTGTATTGATAAAATACACATCGCGCGTTGGACCATCAGCCGGATTCGATTTTGTAATCGGGCCATCTTTATCCACACGTTTCACTTCCACACCCGTTACTCGCGTCACATCATAGTGTGGGAAAACGTAGTCCACCACAGCGAACATAAAGCCGTGGAAAACAAAGACCACTAAAAATAAAAAGTACTTAAAAAACTTACGCATAACACTCTCTCATTTAAATCGATGATTTATTGTACATTAATTTTAAATAAACGCTCGAAGTTTTGTGTACTAATTTGCGCAAATTCTTCTACTGATAGCCCTTTTAACGTCGCCACATACTCGCACACTTCACGCGTATAGGCAGGTTGGTTCTCTTTACCACGATAAGGCACTGGGGCTAAGTAAGGCGAATCGGTTTCAACCAATAAGCGATCAGCTGGCACATAACGAATAGCTTCGCGGATACTTTCCGCATTTTTAAAGGTAATAATGCCTGAACAAGAGATATAAAAACCTAAATCAAGTGCCTTTTTCGCAAAATCTAGGGTTTCCGTAAAACAATGAATTAATCCGCCGCATTTTTCTGCATGGTTCTCACGTAGCATAGCAATAGTATCTTCTGGTGCTGAACGAGTATGAATAATCACGGGTTTATCCACTTCATTAGCAATTCTGATTTGATCCGCAAAAACCGTTTGCTGCAACGCTTTATTATCCGCGCTGTAATAATAATCCAAACCAATTTCGCCAATTGCGATCACTTTTTTATCTTGGGATAAACGTAATAAACGATCGGCATCGTAAGGTTCTTCTTCAAGATCTAGTGGATGCACACCGCAAGCCAAAGACACATTCGGAAATTTTGCTAACTCAGGGTAAGCTTTTTCAAAACGGCTTAATGTTACGCCAATCGCCAATAAATGCTTCACATCTCGTGCATTGGCTTTGGTCACTACATCAGCAATATCTTTGTGTAAATTTTCATAATCCAATGCATCTAAATGACAATGGGAATCTACGATAAACATAATTTATTTAGTCCTTAAATACATCGGTAATTAATTTCGTCAAACCATCTAGTAACATTAATTCTGTATTAACACCATTAATGGTAAGTAAATCCGAGCGTACTTTTTGCATAATTTTATTCGCGGTTAATAACCCAAGCGCTGTTTGCTCGTCTGCAAATTGAGTTACACCTGTTTTAAGATCGAGTGTTTGCCAGCCACTTTGTATTTCGAGTTTGTATTTAATGGCATCGCTTAAAAACGCTAAAATCCAATCTACTTGCTGTACGGTGCGTTCTTTTTCAAAGAAAGGCAAAATTTCCAAAGGCGAACGACGACGATAAAACAGCCAAAATTGGCGTAGGAAATTCTTCCGTTGTTCAATTAATCCTTGCTGGAGTGTTTCCAATGCTAACAATGGACGACCCAAATTCATCGCAAGTGCGGTCAATAATTCTGATGTTTCTGCCTGAAATTGAGAAGAAAGCCAATTTAGGGCTTCCGCCTCTGTTGGCAAAGGCACATTCCACACTTGGCAACGGCTGTAAATAGTCGCTAACAATGAAGATGAGGGTTCTGTTTGTAATAAGAAATACGTATTCGGACGCGGCTCTTCCAAAGTTTTGAGCAACGCATTCGCTGCCGCTTCCGTAAGACGTTCTGCATCTTGAATATACACTAATTTATTGCCGTTTTGTTGTGCGTGTTGGCTAACAACTTCATTAATCGCCCGTACCTGATCAACGCCAATGTCTTTGCCTTCTTGAGAGGCTAAAACATGAAAATCTGGGTGACTTTGCGCAGCCATTAAGTAGCAAGCATGACAATGACCACAAGCTACATTATCTGGCGTTTGACACATAATGCGTTTTGTCAAAGCATCAAATAAACGTTCTGCCCCTAGCCCTTGATCGGCTTTAATTAACAACGCATGATGCCCCAAACCTTCGCTAAAAGTTTGGCTAATTTTGTGATAAGTAGGCACTACCCAAGGATAAAGTTCGCTCATCTTGTTTGTGAAACCCACCAATTTTTGACCACACTTTGTATGTCTGCTTGTACTTGCGCCAAAGGCTGGCCCGCATTAATAATGGCGGCTTTCGGATTGTTCTGTACCAATTCCAAATAACGTTGGCGGGTACGATGGAAGAAATCGAGTCCTTGTTGTTCAATGCGGTCTAATTCACCACGACCTCTAGCACGAGCAAGCCCTTCTGCAGGATCAATGTCTAAATACAGTACAAAATCAGGCTCAAAATCGCCTAATACCATATTTTTTAAATTCGCCATAAGCGTTTGGTCAAACTGACGCCCACCACCTTGATAGGCTTGTGAAGACATATCATGTCGATCGCCAAGCACAATTTTACCTTCTGCCAATGCTGGCTTAATCACATTTTCTACCAATTGAATTCGTGCCGCATAAAGCATTAATAATTCTGCTTTATCCGTAACAGGTTCTTCTGTTTCATGCTTGATTAAATGGCGTAATTTCTCCGCTAACGGTGTACCACCTGGCTCACGAGTAAACACGATATCATTTACACCAAGAGATTTTAATGTATCCACCACCGTTTGCATGGCGGTACTTTTACCTGCACCTTCCAGCCCTTCAATGACGATAAATTTGCCTTGCATTAGTTGGCTCCTTTTTGTTGGTTACGATACCAACGTAAATATTCTTGGACCGCTTTATTATGCTCGTTCAGATTACGAGTAAATTTGTGACCGCCACTTCCATCTGCAACAAAATAATAAAAGTCTGTTTTTGCTGGATGAGCCACCGCCTGCAAAGCGCTCTCACTCACCATGGCAATTGGTGTCGGCGGTAAACCTTCAATCATATAGGTATTGTATGGGGTTATCGTTTCCAAATCTTTCTTACGAATATTACCGGTGTAACTCTCACCCATTCCATAAATCACGGTTGGGTCAGTTTGCAGTTTCATATTGGCTTTTAAACGATTAATAAATACGGAAGCCACTTGTGGTCGCTCCGCCGCAATTCCTGTTTCTTTCTCTACGATAGAAGCCAAAATGAGCATCTGATATGGATCCGCTAATGGGAGATTTTCATCACGTTCATTCCAAGCTTTATCCAAGGCTTTTTGTAAGCGAGTAGCTGAACGTTTTAATAATTCAAGATCCGTCGAGTTAGGCGTGTAATTATAGGTATCCGGATACAACCACCCCTCCATGTTATTCCATTCGTAAACGGCTTTTGCAACGGCTGGAATATCCAATAACGCCATGATCTCTTTATCCGTTTTACCTTGCAAGGTTTGTTTTAAGTGTGGTGCGTTTTCAAGGTTTTTACGCCATTCCTTGAACGTTTTACCTTCAATAAACTTCACACTAAATTGTGCTTCCTTGCCGGAATTAATCATATCCAATAAATCTTGCAACGTTTTCACGCCCGTTAAAGAATAAGTCCCCGCTTTCACTTTGTTTAGCTGGGGTTGTAATTTCAATAACCAAGGCAATAAATCTGCATGCTCAAGAATATTTTCTTGCTCTAATAAAGCTGCAAGTTTACTGCCAGTGGTTCCTCGCTCAATCGTAAGCAATTGATCTTGTGTGACATTCACTGGCGTATGAACAAAACTTGTTAGTTTTTGATAACCCCAAAAACCAACGCCGCCAAGAATTAGCAGAAGAATCAGTAAAAAGATAAAAAATTTTTTCATGTATCACTCAATTTATAAAAACGACAAAAGGGGCAAAATGCCCCCTTATTCTAACGGTTTCTGTTATTTATCGAAATATTGAATATCAGCATTTTTACGTAATGCTTTTACCCAGTCTTTGGTTGCATCTTGTAATTGGCTATTCACGATTTGTTCGTAAGCTTTTTGACGATAGGCATCTTCTGTTTTATCACCATCACGACTACCGGTTACTTCGAGAATATGCCAACCAAATTCAGATTTAAATGGAGCAGAAACAGTACCTTGTGGGGTTGTTTCAACCATTTTTGCAAATGGACCTACATAAGCTTCAGGGAAAGCATAGCCTAAACTTCCACCATTCGCACCTGATAAATAATCTTTAGAGTATTTTAATGCCGCATCAGCAAATGTCATTTTGCCAGAAATAATCTCGCTACGAATACGCTCTAATTCTGCTTTAGCTTGTGCATCATTCAGTAATGGGTTTAATTTTAATAAAATATGACGAACTTCATACTCTTTGCCCATCACTTTTTGCGCCGTACCTTTTGCTTTCGCTTCATCAAGCATTTGTTTACCCAATGCCTCCACTTGCTCACGAGTGACATCTACGCTGTTTTGAATGGCATGATTACGCACGCCCGCCATTAACATTTGGCGAGAAATTTGTTGTTTAAATGCATTTAAGGAAATACCTTGATAATCCAACGCATCTAAGAATTGACCATAAGTTAAACCATTTTTCGCTGCAATATCTTCTACGATACGGTTTACTTCTGCTTGGTTGACTTTTACACCGGATTCTTTGATGGCCTTCTCTGTTAGCATGTCGTCAATAATTTTATCTAGCGCAGCACGTTGGCTACCTTTTTTGCCCATCACAGCATTCACTTGGCTTTGTAAAATTGGGGTACCATTTACAGTCGCCACTACACGTTCCTCTGCTTGTACTTGAGAAAAAGTAAACAGACCGATCATGGCAAATAAAAAAGATTTTAACATTGATTTTTTCATTTTAGTTATCTTAAAAAATAATAGGATAATGCTCGTTAGATTATCAATTTTATCAAAGGTTCACAATAGGCTGATCGTTATTTAGACAATAATACCACTTCATAACAACCATCGTATTTTAATGTACGTACCTGAACTTGTTCATCACGGGAAGTCGGCACATTTTTACCTACATAGTCTGCCCGAATTGGTAATTCACGATGTCCACGATCTACAAAGATGACCAATTCAATTTTAGCTGCTCGTCCAAAATCTGTTAACGCATCCATCGCAGCACGAATGGTTCTTCCAGTGAATAATACATCATCAATCAAAATGACTTCTTTACCCTGAATATTCATATAACTGGAGGCACCGCTATACACAGGCGTTGGATTTTCAGGTTCAACATACTCTAAGTCATCACGGTAAAACGTGATATCCAATTCCATCATTGGAAGACTTACACCATTCAACTCTTCAATGCGACGTTGAATCAATTCAGCAATTTCGGCACCACGACGTTTCACCCCAACTAAAATCACATTATTGAAATCTTGGTGCTTTTCAATAATTTCATGGGAAATACGTGAAATGGTGCGTAAAAATCTGTCTGCATCAATAATAATTTTTTCCATTTTATCTCTCACTTTGTTTACATAGACTAAGTGCGGTTGAAAAAACACTGATTTTTTGACCGCACTTTTACTGGAATATTAACCGAATTCTAGCTCTACCGCATTTTCGCCGAGCAAATTCACCAATTCTGTTAGAATCTCATCCGTTGGTGTAATAGACCATTGAATCCCTAAACGCAATAACGCACGACCTTTTGCGCTTTGATAATATACGTTAATTGGTAAAGTACCGCCACTAACAGGTTCTAACATTTCTTTCAGTTTCTTGATAAAACTTGGGCTAATCTGTTCCTCAGACAAACTAATAGCCAAAGATTTCGCATAACGGGAGCGAGCCTCATCTAAGGTCATCAAATCCCGTACTGACATTTTTAATCCACCTGAAAAATCGTCAAAACTCACCTGACCAGATACCACCACAACCGTGTCTTTTTGCAGTTTCTCACCAAATTGGTCTAAGCTTTCGCCGAATAGTGTTAAATCCAAACGTCCAGAGCGGTCATCAATGGTTGCGATACCAATTCGATTGCCTTTTTTCGTTGTAGCAAAGCGAGTTGACACCAACAAACCGGCTGCCGTGCTAATCTGTCCTCGGCGGTTTGGTGTGAGATCTTTTAATCGAGTGGAACTGTAATGAGAAAGCTCTTTTAAATAACGACTTACCGGATGGCTGCTTAAATACAAACCAAGGGTTTCACGTTCACCATCTAAAATTTGTTTTTCTGTGTAAGGTGGCGTATGGGCGTAAGCATTTTCCACTTCTTCGTGTGTTTCTGTCAGCACACCAAACATATCGGCTTGCCCCATGGCCTCATCTTTTGCATGCTGATCTGAAGCTTTGAGTGCATCTTCGAGATTCTTAGATAACGCCGCTCGGTGTGGTCCTAGCTTATCAAATGCGCCCGACATGATCAGACTTTCAAAGGTACGACGGTTAATTTTCTTCAAATCAACGCGAGCACATAAATCAAATAAATCTCTGAAAATCCCACCTTCATTACGTGCAGTAATCAATGCCTCAATCGGACCTTCCCCCACACCTTTAATGGCGCCAATACCGTAAACAATTTCACCATTTTCATTCACACTGAAATGATGTTTCCCTACATTGATATCCGGTGGGGTAACTTTTAAGCCCATACGTAAACATTCATCGTACAAGCCAACAATTTTATCCGTATTATCCATTTCCGAGGTCATTACTGCTGCCATAAACTCAGCAGGGAAATGGGTTTTCAGCCAAAGGGTTTGATAAGATACTAACGCATAAGCTGCTGAGTGTGATTTATTAAAACCATAGCCGGCAAATTTTTCCACTAGGTCGAAAATCTTCATGGAAAGCTCGCCATCAACACCATTTTTTTCAGCACCTTCTTTAAACACAGAGCGCTGTTTCGCCATTTCTTCCGGTTTTTTCTTACCCATCGCACGGCGTAATAAGTCCGCACCACCAAGAGTATAACCCGCTAACACCTGAGCAATCTGCATAACTTGTTCTTGGTACAAAATAATACCGTAAGTTGGCTCTAAAATCGGTTTAAGGCTTTCATGTTGATAGTTTGCGTCAGGATAAGAGACTTCTTCTCGACCATGTTTACGGTCAATAAAGTTATCCACCATGCCCGATTGTAATGGACCTGGTCGGAATAACGCCACCAACGCGATAATATCTTCAAAACAGTCTGGTTGAAGGCGTTTAATCAAATCTTTCATCCCGCGAGATTCCAACTGGAATACAGCGGTCGTTTCAGACCGTTTCAGCAAATCAAAGGATTCGGGATCATCCAATGGGATAGCAGCAATATCGACTGGCGGTTTGCCTTCACGAGCAAGGCGAGCGTTAATCATATCCAACGCCCATTTGATAATGGTGAGTGTACGCAAACCTAAGAAGTCAAACTTCACTAAACCCGCATATTCCACATCATTTTTATCAAAGTGAGTAACAGGATGAAGCCCCTCATTGTCACAATAAAGTGGTGCAAAATCTGTAATCAAAGAAGGCGAAATCACCACGCCACCCGCGTGTTTACCCGCATTTCGAGTGACACCTTCTAGCTTACGCGCCATATCAATTAGGGCTTTGATCTCTTCATCTGAATCATATGCCACTTGTAACTGTGGTTCAGCCTCAAAAGCCTTGGCTAAAGTCATGCCGGGATCAGGTGGAATCATTTTCGAAATACGATCCACAAAGCCATAAGGATGCCCTAATACGCGACCTACATCTCGAATTACTGCTTTCGCTGCCATGGTACCGAAAGTAATAATTTGTGATACCGCACCACGACCATAGGTGTCTGCCACATGATCGATAACGCGATCGCGTCCATCCATACAGAAATCCACGTCGAAATCAGGCATGGAAACACGTTCTGGGTTGAGGAAACGCTCAAAAAGAAGATCGAATTCAAGGGGATCCAAATCGGTGATTTTTAGTGCATAAGCCACCAATGAACCCGCACCCGAACCACGTCCCGGCCCTACTGGAATATCATTGTCTTTTGACCACTGGATAAACTCCATGACGATTAAGAAGTAACCCGGAAAACCCATTTGGTTGATCACATCGAGTTCGACTTGAAGACGCTCATCATATTCCGGTCGTCTTTCTGACCGCACTTTTTCATCGGGGAATAAAAACGCCAACCGCTCTTCCAAGCCTTCTTTGGCTTTCATCACCAAATAATCTTCCGTACTTAGTTCGCCAGTTGGAAATTGAGGGAGGAAATATTGCCCCAAACGCAAAGTCACATTACAGCGTTGAGCTATTAATACCGTATTTTCAAGTGCAGAAGGAATGTCCGCAAATAAGTCGCACATCTCTTCTTCTGAGCGGAAATATTGTTGCTCAGTATAACGTTTTGGACGTTTCGGATCGTCAAGGGTATAGCCATCATGAATAGCAACTCGAATTTCGTGTGCCTCAAAATCATCAGGTGCGAGGAAGACAACATCATTGGTTGCAACAAGCGGTAAATCATGTTCCTCAGCCAATTTTAATGCGGCTTGAATATAACGCTCTTCATCCGGACGACCCGTTCTAGACAGCGAAAGATAAAAATGGTCAGGAAAAAATTCTTGATAAAAACTGACCGTACTTTCCGCTTCGGAAATATTTTCTTTAAGGAGTTTTTTCGCGATATCGCCTTGTGTGCCACCTGATAAAACAATTACACCCTCACGGTGTTCAATCAACCATTCCTGGTCGATATAAGGCAAGTCCACATAGCCGCGTTGATAGGCTTTTGAAAGTAATAATGTGATGTTTTTATAGCCTTCATTGTTCTTGGCAAGTAAAGTGAGGGTGAATAATTCCTCACCGCATAGCTCGCTTTTAACATGAACATCTGCACCAATAATCGGTTTAATCCCTGAAGAAAGGGTTTCACCATAAAAACGCACCACACCGCAAAAATTCGTAAAATCTGTTAATGCCAACGCGACCATGTTATCTGCTGCACACGCCTTGACTAATGGTTTCACTTTCGCGATTCCATCAATCATAGAAAAATCAGTGTGCGTACGAAGATGCACAAAACGTGGTTTGGCTGACATTCAAATTCCTTGTTAAGTAAAAGTGCGGTTAATTCTAACGGGATTTTGCAATTGGCTCAATAAAACAAAATGCGAGGCCAAACCCCGCATTTCCAACTTACATTTATGATTATTTTCTTGCCAATGGTGGCACGAAAGTTAAACCTAAATCCCAAGGTTGTTCAATCCAAGTATTTTGTGGAATATCAATCACGTAATCATCCACTAACTCCGCACCCGCAGGTTTTGCGAATACTGTGACAAATTTTGCTTTTGGATACATTTCACGAATTGCACGAGCAGTGTTGCCGGTATCCACTAAATCGTCTACCACGATCATTCCTTCACCATCACCACCTGCGCGGTGTAACACTTTTAATGCACCTTGTTCATCGTGATCATAACTGGCAATACACACGGTTTCCACGAAACGAATATTTAATTCGCGAGCAAGTACCGCTGCTGGGAATAAACCACCACGGCTTACTGCGATGATACCTTTCCACTGAGTGGCAGGAAGTAAACGTTCCGCTAATTTGCGGGCATGCATTTGGAACATATCCCAAGTCACAACATATTTTTCGCTCATAACAAATACCTTAAACTTTGTCGCTAAATAAAAAAATTGCGGAATTTTAACCTGAAATGGCGTTTTATGCTATGATTTCCGCAAAAATTTTAATGAAAAAAGGAGTTCATTATGTCAGAAATTACCACATTACAACCGAAATTACTTTGGAAATGGTTTGATCAAATTTGTGCAATTCCACATCCTTCACATCATGAAGATGCACTCGCCACTTTTATTGTCAACTGGGCAAAAGAAAAACAATTCTTTGCAGAACGTGATGAAGCCGGCAATGTATTAATTCGTAAACCCGCTACTGCAGGAATGGAAAACAGCCAACCTGTTGTCTTACAAGCACATTTAGATATGGTGCCACAAGCCAATGAAGGCAATCCGCATAATTTTACCCAAGACCCGATTCGCCCTTATATCGACGGTGATTGGGTAAAAGCGCAAGGTACGACACTTGGCGCGGATAACGGTATTGGTTTAGCCTCGACCTTAGCGGTATTAGAAAGTACCGATATTGCACACCCACCACTTGAAGTGTTACTCACCATGACTGAAGAAACAGGCATGGATGGTGCCGTACACCTTCGTCGTAACTGGTTAAAATCGGAAATCTTAATTAATACCGACACCGAAGAAATCGGTGAAATCTATATTGGTTGTGCTGGTGGGGTAAATGCTAATGTTGAGTTACCTGTTCACCGTGAAAACAATCCATTTAGCCACGCCCTACAAATTAACTTAAAAGGTTTACGAGGCGGTCACTCTGGTTGCGATATTCACACCACACGTGCGAATGCAATTAAAGTATTAGCACGCTTATTAGCAAAACTTACACAAAATCAACCGCACTTTGCCCTTGCAGAAATTCGTGGTGGCTCAATTCGTAATGCGATTCCACGTGAAGCCTCTGCAACCATTTGCTTCAATCATGATGTAGAAAGCGTAAAAAGTGCGGTCAAAAATTTTGAAGTTTTATTGAAAGAAGAGCTTGCTATCGCTGAGCCGAACTTAACCTTAACCGCTGAGCAAGTTGAAAATCCACAACAAACCTTCACGCTTGAAAGCACCCAAAAAGTGATTAATTTGCTGAATGTGTTACCAAACGGTGTCATCCGCAATAGCGATGTGATTAAAAATGTCGTGGAAAGCTCGTTAAGTATTGGTGTGTTAAAAACCCTTGAAGATAAAATCGAAGGTACTATTCTTATTCGCTCATTGATTGAAAGCGGTAAAGAGTATGTAGAAGAAACCTTAACTTCACTCGCAAAACTCACGGGCGCGACAGTTGAATTTTCAGGTTCTTACCCAGGTTGGAAACCAGTAAATGACACCGCAATTTTGACATTAATGAAAAAACATTATGCAGAAGTGCTTGACAAAGAGCCTGAGATTAAAGTGATTCACGCGGGGCTTGAATGTGGCTTATTGAAAGAACATTATCCAAATATTGATATGATTTCTGTGGGGCCAACTATTCGCAATGCGCATTCGCCAGATGAAAAAGTCCAAATTTCAACAGTACAAACATACTGGGAATTACTCACTAATGTCTTAGCGGATATTAAATAATCTATGAATAAAAAGGGCTAAATATTACATTTAGCCCTTTGTTTTTTTTATCTTTTATAAACTACGTAATGCTTCGATACGTTTTTCAAGTGGAGGGTGGCTCATAAAGAGTTCGCTACGTTTGCCGTTAATCATAAAGGCATTAAGTGAACCTTCCATCTCTTGCGGCTCATGAATTTGTTGTAAACGTTGCAATGCCGCAATCATTTTTTCTTTACCTACAAGCTGTGCAGAACCTGCATCTGCGCGGTATTCGCGATAGCGTGAGAACCACATTGCGATAATACTCGCTAAAATACCAAATACAATTTCTAACACCATTGAAACCAAGAAATAAATGCCTGAACTACGGCTTTCTTCATCGCCATTACGAGAACTTGCTACCACATTGGCGATCACGCGAGATAAGAAAATCACGAAGGTATTCAATACGCCCTGCAATAAAGTCATGGTCACCATATCGCCGTTCGCAATGTGTGATACCTCATGAGCCAATACCGCCTCTGCTTCTTCTTCCGTCATGGAGTTTAATAAACCCGTACTAATCGCCACTAAAGAATTGTTTTTGGTTGCACCGGTAGCAAAGGCATTCGCATCATTGGAATGATAAATCGCGACATCTGGCATCGGGATGCCGGCTTGCTGCGCTTGACGGCGTACCGTTTCTACCAACCAACGCTCCGCTTGATTACGCGGTTCAGTAATCACTTCCGCACCCACAGAGCGCAATGCCATAGTTTTTGATAAAAATAACGAAATCAATGATCCCGCAAAACCGAAAAGCATCGCCATAATTAAAATGCCACCTGTACTATTTCCTGCAATACCGGTCACATTTAAAATAATCCCTAACACAAGCATCACAGCAAAGTTAGTCGCTAAAAATAAAAGGATTCGCATCATAATAAAGTTCCTCAATAAAATAGAAAGTAAACACTGCAATAATGGAGAATTTTTTGCAAAATTCAAGGCTAAACAAATAATTTATTGTAAATCTTCTAAGGTATTAAAATTTACAAATCGTCCTTCTTGTTCGTCAAATTGGACAGCAACCGCGCCATTTTTGTTCATAAATTGTAATAAACGACGTTCGCCTTCGTTTAAATAAGCGCGTAACTTCTCTTTAAGCTGAACGGACATCAAACAAAATGTCGGGTGTTCACGCTCCTTATCTTTTGCATAAGCAATTAAAGTGCGGTCATTTTTAACCGCGCTTTTTAGTTTTTCTAATAAGTTTTGTGGAAAATACGGACTATCACAAGGCACAAAAAGTACAAAATCTGTTTTAGCTTGTTCGAGTGATGTTAGCATACCACTCAACGGTCCCTGAAAATCAGGCAATTCATCTGAAAATACGGGAAACCCCCATTGAGCATACTCCGTATGGTGACGATTAGCATTAATCGATATATCAACTACTTGGGGTTGTAAGCGCTCAATCACATGACTAATTAACGGTTTATTTTGTAAAAGCTGTAAGCCTTTATCCGCCCCATTCATTCTCCGTGCTTTTCCGCCAGCCAAAATAACCGCACTTATTGTGTATTCCATATTTTCTTATTGCCTTATTTGAAGTATGATCTAGCCTTATTTTTCTCCATTTAAAAGGAAATAGCAATGAAATGTAAGCGTTTAAATGAAGTTTTGGAACTTTTACAACCTTACTGGTCTAAAGACCCAGATCTTAGCTTGCTACAAATTTTGCAAAAAATTGCTGATGAAGCAGGTTTCGATAAGCCCGTGGCAGAATTATCTGATGAAGTGATTATTTATCATTTAAAAATGCACGACACAGATAAGTTTGAGCCGATTCCAGGTATCAAAAAAGATTATGAAGAAGATTTTAAAACCGCATTGTTAAAAGCGCGCGGAATTATTAAATAAGGAAAACAAATGAAAAAAGTTTTATTTTTACTCGGTGCTTTATTTTCATTTAATGCATTCGCAGCCAACCTAGAAGAAGGCAAACAATACGTTCAAGTGAGTCAAACAGCTTCCGCACAACCGGAAGTGATTGAATTTTTCTCTTTCTACTGCCCGCATTGCTATGCCTTTGAAATGGAATACCACATTCCAAAACAAGTTGCAGAAGGCTTACCACAAGGCACTGAATTTAAACAATATCATGTTAACTTCTTAGGTCGTCAATCTGAAAACCTCACTCGTGCATGGGCATTAGCGATGGCGCTTGGTGCAGAAAGCAAAGTGAAAGCGCCTTTATTTGAAGCCGCACAACAAGATAAATTAAGCTCAATGGACGATATTCGCAAAATCTTCATTGATAACGGGGTTACAGCTGAACAATTTGATAACAACATCAACAGCTTTGCTGTAAACGGTTTAGTGAATAAGCAAGTAAATGCAGCGGAACAGTTTCAAGTACGTGGCGTACCTGATTTCTATGTCAATGGCAAATACCGTGTAAACCCTGAAGGCTTAAATTACGACGATTTCGTCAAAGATTATGTAGAAACCGTGAAAGGTTTATTGCAAAAATAAAAAAAAATTGGTTTAATGCCTGCCGTTTTTAAATATAAAGAAGAGAGATGATATTATGGCTGCTAGTTTCAGTGTTACTCGTCGTTTTTTTGACGACAAAAACTACCCACGCGGATTTTCCCGTCACGGTGATTATACAATCAAAGAATCCCAAGTATTAGAGCAATATGGTCAAGCGTTTAAAGCATTAGATTCAGGCGAGCGCAAGCCAGCAACAAAAGAAGAAAAAGAATTTGTTGCATTTTGCCGTGGTGAGCGTGCACCGGAAACTTTCTTCGAAAAAACGTGGAATAAATATCGTACTCGCATTAACACAACAAAACGTGTTTACACCTTATCAGGTGATGTCAGCGAAGCGGCTTCTGGCGGCGAAGATTATTCTGGCGAATAATACATTTTAAAAGGCAGGCAGAAGCTTGCCTTTTGCTTTTTTACTCAATCCCCATGCTTGCCAAGGGCTGTGGGATATTTATCATTCAAACGTAAACATCAATGCAACTACCCATTTCCCAATATACCGAACTCCTGCAAAAAAAGACCGAAAAGCTGACCGCACTTTTGCAGCCCTTTAACGCCCCAGAAATAGCCGTGTTTGATTCGCCAACTAGCCATTATCGGATGCGTTCAGAATTTCGTATTTGGCATGATAAAGGCGATTTTTATCACATCATGTTTGATCAAAGCACCTTGCAGCGCTATCGAGTAGATGAATTCCCGATTGCCAGTGAACTGATAAATCGCATGATGAAAGCCTTACTACCGTTGTTAAAAACGCAGGAAGTATTGCATAAAAAACTGTTTCAAATTGATTATTTGAGCACGCTTAGCAATAAAATTATTGTAAGCCTGCTTTACCACAAGCAACTTACGGAAGAATGGCAAAATGCTGCCGAAAACTTGAAAGGCGAATTACAACAACTTGGTTTTGATGTGCAACTGATTGGTCGTGCGAGTAAACAAAAAATCTGTTTAGAGCAAGATTTTGTCGATGAAGTGTTACCGATAAAAGGACGCAATTATGTTTATCGCCAAGTAGAAAATAGTTTCACTCAGCCAAATGCAGCCGTGAATTGCAAGATGTTGGAATGGGCGATTGATTGCACTCAAGGTTCTCAGGGCGATTTATTAGAGCTGTACTGCGGCAACGGCAATTTCTCTATCGCCCTTGCACAAAACTTCCGTAAAGTCCTTGCTACCGAAATCGCCAAGCCATCTGTTGCAGCTGCACAATTTAATATTGCGGAAAATGGTATAGATAATCTGCAAATTATTCGTATGTCCGCAGAAGAATTTACCCAAGCCATGAATGGTGTACGTGAGTTTAATCGCTTAAAAGGCATTGATTTAAAAGCCTATCAATGCAATACAATTTTTGTTGATCCACCACGAGCAGGGCTTGACCCTGACACGGTAAAACTGGTGCAGAATTACGATCGTATTTTGTATATTTCCTGCAATCCTCATACCCTTTGTGAGAATTTGCAAACCCTAAGCCAAACCCACCGCATTGAAAAAGCGGCGCTGTTTGATCAATTCCCTTACACAGATCATATGGAAAGCGGCGTATGGCTGGCGAGAAAATAAAAATTCAACTGCTTGCCGAAGCGGGAACATTGTCAGAATTGACCGCACTTTGTTCCCCTCTTGGTATCGAGCATTGTACTGAAAGTCCACTTGCATTGGTGCGAACAGAAACCCATCTTGCCCTGCGTAAACTAGACGAGCCTAAGCTGGGCGATGTGTTTGTAGATTTCGTAGCTGGTGCGATGGCGCATCGTCGTAAATTTGGTGGTGGACGTGGCGAAGCTATTGCCAAAGCTGTAGGTATTAAGGGTGCAGAATTGCCGAGCGTGATTGATGCCACAGCAGGACTTGGTCGAGATGCCTTTATTTTAGCTTCTATCGGTTGCCAAGTGCGTTTAGTGGAGCGTCATCCGGTAGTATATTTACTATTGCAGGATGGCCTCAACCGCGCTTATCAGGATGCAGAAATAGGTGAAATGATGCAACAAAATATACGCTTACTAAATGTTCATCATATTGCCGAACTTAATCCACAAATCGATAGTGCTGATGTGGTGTATTTGGATCCAATGTATCCGCACAAGCAAAAATCCGCCCTAGTCAAAAAAGAAATGCGTGTATTCCAACATTTGGTTGGTGCCGATTTGGATGCCGATGAACTCTTGACACCTGCGCTACAATTAGCCCGTAAACGCGTGGTGGTAAAACGTCCTGATTATGCGGAATTCTTAGCGCAAAAAGCGCCCCATGTTAGTCGTGAAACCAAAAATCACCGCTTTGATATTTATATGGGAGAAGCACGATGCTAAAAGAAAGTGCCATTGTGATGAGCTATGATGCAGAAACCGGTCTTGCTAAAGTGAAATGTCAGTCACAAAGCGCCTGTGGAGCTTGTTCGGCTAGAGAAGCCTGTGGAACAGCTTCTCTTTCTGAGCTTAACGGAAAACGAGGTGAACATATCTTTACGCTAGAAACCATCACGCCACTCCGTGCAGGCCAAATGGTAGAAATCGGTCTAGAAGAAAAATCCATGTTATTTTCTGCATTATTGATGTATATCGTACCGCTTTTCACTTTATTAGTTGCAACATTGCTTTCTAGCTATATCAGTGAAAATGAACTTATGCGTGCGATTTTAATCTTTATTTTGACCGCACTTTCCTTTGTGATGGTTAAACGTTACACCCACAAACTAGGCCGACAAACAGAATTTCAGCCTGTTTTGTTGAGAGTATTGTCCTAAATAAAAAGAACGGCTAAAAACAATTAAATTTTCAACCGCTCTTTTGTACTTAGCTTATTGCAACTTATTACTTGAAAGGCCTACACGAAAATGTAGGCTTTTCTTTTTTAATTAGCTTGTGATTTTTTAAGATCAAATTTGTAAGAAACAAAGCCATACAATGTCCAACCAATAAAGGTCACAATTGAACCATATAACATCGCTTGTTCACCGGCTGCATAAAGTGCATAGATACTATAGAGAGAACCAATAAAGGCAACAAAAACGGTTGTTTTATATTTTTGTGGCGCAACATTTTCCGCTTTCAATAACACTGCAAGAGCAGCCATTGAGAGCAAGTATGGAATGACGTTTGTGACCACCGCTAAGTCCACTAACACATTGAATTGTTTATTTAATGATGGGCTAATTGTCATTAATGAGAGTAATGTTTGTAACGCAGTGATAGTTACCATACCAACGATTGGTGCATCTTTACTGGTAACTTTTTTGAAGAATGCTGGGAAATAGCCTTCTTCCGCTGAAGATTTAAATACTTGAGCAATAGTGAACTGCCAGCCTAATAATGAACCAAAGCAAGACATCACCATTAAGCCCATGATGACTTTACCGATTGTTTCATCAAACATATGAGCAAAAGCTAAACCGAATGGCGCTGTTGAATTAGCAAGTTCAAGGTTAGGTACAATACCTGCGATCACGTTAGTTGAAACGATATAAATTACCGCTGCCCCTAAAGTACCACCAAGTACTGCGATTGGTACGTTTTTCTCTGGGTTTTCAACAGCATCTGCATTCGCACAAGCTGATTCTAACCCTAAGAACGCCCATAATGTCATTGAAATAGAGACGCCGATCGCTTCAAAGGTAGGCACATTGTGTGGGTTCCAAGAATTCACATACATTGAACTATCAAACCATTTCCAACCAATGATTGAAATACCGACCACAGGAATAATTACCCCCCAAATGGTGAATGAACTGATGTTACCGGTAATTCTTGCACCACCAAAGTTAAGAATGGTCGCAAGCCACAGTGTAAAGATTGTCCATAATGCAATAGAAAGTGGAGAAAGGGTTGCACCAAGGAACTCGGAACCATAACCCACAGCAGAAATCGCGATTGCTGTATTCGCAATAACTAACGACACACCGTAAGTGTAGTTTGCCATGAAGTTACCGGCTTTGCCGAAAGAGTATTCCGCATAACCGCCCATACCACCAGATTTTTTACTGAACATACCACATTGGGCAAATGCGTAAGCTAAAGCTGTTGAACCTACAGCTGTTACAAGCCAAGAAACGATGGAAATAGTCCCAATTTCGGCTAATTTGGTCGGTAACATAATGATACCAGAACCCATCATATTAACCATAGTAAGAATGGTGAGTTGTACCACACCAATTTTATTACTTTTAGCACTCATAATTTATACTCCTACAAGTGCGGTCAAAAAACCAGATGTTTTTAACCGCACTTTTTGTTTGTGCTGAGAAGGTTATGAGGGAATCTCACAACCTCACTTTATTAATAATCAGTTAAAACATAGCCATATGCACGAGTACGTCCATCAGGGTCTTTTTGTAAGTAAACCCCTTGGATTTCAGGTGCGAAGCCAGGTAATGTGTTGATACCTTCTTCTAATGCAAGGAAGTATTTTTGTGCAGTTGAACTCCATCTTTCCCCTGGAACTACACATAACACACCTGGAGGATAAGGTAACGCACCTTCCGCAGCTACACGGCCAACAATGTCTGTTAATGGAACAAGTTCAACTTTGTTACGAACGAATTCAATATTCGCATCGTGTGGATTTAACGCATATTCCGGTAATGTTGCTTTGCGGAATAGGTCTTTTTGAAGTTGTTTTACATTACGGCTTACATAAAGGTCATGCATTTCTTGGCATAATTGACGGATGGTGTAGCCTTTGTAACGGTCTTCATTGTTTTTATACACAGTTGGCAATACATCTTTTAATAAAGAGTCTTGTTTAATGTGTTTTTCAAACAAGGCGATTTGAGCGACCAAAGTTTGCATTTTGGTGAGGGTTTCTGCCGGAGTGAGCAAGAATAAGATTGAGTTCAAGTCACATTTTTCCGGAATAATACCGTTTTCACGTAAGTAGTTAGCAAGAATAGTTGCTGGTACACCAAATTTTTCATATTCGCCTGTTTCTAAGCTAATACCTGGCGTGGTAAGCAAGAATTTACATGGGTCAACGAAGTATTGTTCATCAGCATAGCCTTCAAATTTATGCCATGTATCTGTTGGGTGGAATTTGAAGAATTCGAGATTAGTTGCGATTTCTTCTGTGTCATAATCTTGCCATTTTTTACCTTTAATTGTGGTTGGAATAAATGGACGAATTAATTCACAGTGATTTAATACTAATTTACGTGCTTCGATACCGACTTTCACACATTCATGCCATAAACGACGACCTGCTTCGCTACCTTGAATTTTTGCATTCACATCTAACGCCGCAAATAATGGATAGAACGGACTGGTTGACGCATGTAACATAAAGGCATTATTAAAACGTTTGTGGTTTACATAACGATCTTGACCTTTAATGTGTTTATCTTTTTTGTGAATTTGTGAAGTTTGTGAGAAACCTGCTTGTTGTTTATGAACAGATTGAGTCACTAAAATACCAGGGTCATTTTCATTTAATTCAAGCAATAATGGAGAGCAGTCTTTCATCATTGGAATGAATTGTTCATAACCTACCCATGCAGAGTCGAATAAGATATAGTCACAAAGATGACCAATTTTATCTACCACTTGACGTGCGTTATAAATTGTACCGTCATAAGTACCTAATTGAATAACGGCTAAACGGAATGGACGTTTTTGGTTTAATTTTTCAGGTGCGACTTCTTTAATTAATGATTTCAAATAATCTTCTTCGAAGCAGTGACTATCAATACCACCAATGAAACCAAATGGATTACGTGCTGTTTCTAAGTAAATTGGGGTTGCACCTGCTTGAATTAATGCACCATGGTGATTTGATTTATGGTTATTACGGTCAAATAACACTAAATCGCCCGGAGCAAGTACAGCATTTAACGCAACTTTGTTTGAAGAAGAAGTACCATTTAATACGAAGTAAGTTTTATCCGCATTGAATACTTGAGCTGCGTATTTTTGTGCATCACAAGCTGCACCTTCGTGAATTAACAAGTCACCTAATTTCACGTCAGCATTACAAATATCTGAACGGAAAATATTTTCACCGTAGAAGTCATAAAGGAAACGACCTGCTGGATGTTTACGATAGTATTGACCACCTTGATGTCCTGGACAGTCAAAAGCAATATTACCCATTTCTACATATTCACTTAACATTTTGAAGAATGGAGGTAACATTTTTTCTTCATAAAATCTTGCAGCAGTTTCGATTTGACGGCTATAAAGCTTAATGTCATAACCATTTAAATCTTGAATATGATAAATAGCATCATAGAATTTCGGATCAACTTGTTCTTCTTCTGTTTGAACAACAAATACTGGGATACCAAAATTTGTTGCTTGAATACGTTCAAGGTATTCACCTACATCCCCTGATGTCAACACAATAGCGGCAACATCAGTAAAGTCTGTTTTGGTAATTTCAACTAATTCTCTATTTGTAGAGAAATATTGTTCAACTTTTGGACTATATGCAATTTTTAAGTTTGGCATAATAAACTCCTTTTATTTATTTTATTGACGTAAAGTTACCCTGCGTTATTAAAATTAATAACGCAATAGATTTATTTAGAATAAAACAACCCGCTCTAGTTTTTTATATGAAAAAACTAAAGTAAGAATTTTTTATTTTAAATCAAATAAGATTAAGTTAATTTCACAAAATATTTCTTGCCTGTTCTAGACAATACAAAAATATTCAGAAATTAATCTGTGGAGACTCTCTAAACAGAGAGAACAACTCTGTTTAGAGAGTCGTATTGGATGGTTTGTTTTGAGAAGCAAATACTGAATATGAGAAGCAAGAGCGATGCGATGGCATCATAATATGGCGTGTACGACGGATATGCGCCATCAAAGAACGACCTTTTATCGGATTAAACCGTAAAAGTCTCAATACTTTCGTATGGACGTATCTGTGTATATATGTACGCAGTAGCATAGAAAAAATCCCTCTTTTTATCTAAACTAACCTTTGTTAGGTATATTCTCTTCTCGTGCAAAGATTATGTCAATAATATTTTTCAAAAAATGTGATCGTTATCAAAAAATAAATTTAAATTTCATATAAAATAAAACCACAAAAAGTACGGAAATAAATTATTATTAAAATTAGATGATGAATAACGTTATCAATTTAACGAGAGCTTTCCTAAGCTAAACTTGCCACCATTAGCGCCTTAATGGTATGCATACGGTTTTCAGCTTGTTCAAATGCAATATTCATCGGAGACTCAAAAACATCTTCTGTGACTTCAATACCATTTGCTAATTCAGGATATTTTTCTGCAATTTGACGACCCATTTGGGTTTCACTGTTATGGAATGCAGGTAAACAATGCATGAATTTTACTTTTGGATTACCCGTACGCTTCATGAGTTCTGGCGTGACTTGATAAGGAAGCAATAACTTAATGCGCTCTGCCCAAGCGTCTAATGGTTCGCCCATTGAAACCCAAACATCGGTATGCACAAAATCAACACCTCTTACGGCTGTGTCGATATCTTCAGTGACAGTAATCTGCGCACCACTTTCTTTAGCAAAACCTTCACACATTTCAACAAAACCGGCTTCTGGCAATAAGGCTTTAGGGCCGCAAATACGCACATCCATCCCAAGTTTAGACCCAATCAATAAAAGAGAATTCCCCATGTTATTACGCGCATCACCAATATACACATAACTAATTTGACGAAGTGGCTTGTCACAATGTTCAATCATCGTAAGAACATCCGCAAGCATTTGTGTTGGATGAAATTCATCCGTTAAACCATTAAACACAGGCACACCTGCATAATCCGCAAGTTCTTGAACAGTACTTTGTTTAAAGCCTCGATACTCAATCGCATCATACATTCGCCCAAGGACTCTCGCAGTGTCTTTCATACTTTCTTTATGCCCAATCTGAGATGAATTTGGATCAATGTAAGTCACTTGTGCACCTTGATCATGAGCCGCTACTTCAAAAGCACAACGGGTTCGCGTTGAGGTCTTTTCAAAAATCAGTGCAATATTTTTACCTTTAAGTTGAGGTTGTTCTGTTCCTGCATACTTTGCTCGTTTCAAATCACGAGATAAATCTAACAAGTAATTAATTTCGCGTTCTGAATGATGAACAAGACTCAATAGGTGTCTATTTTTAAGATTAAAAGCCATAGCGATCTCCTTATCGGATGCCATCAATAAATGCAGGCTACCTTACTGTGAATGACTTAATTTTTAGAGGATTGAATGTTCTATTTTTGTCCCAAACGTGAAGTTTTGCAACCAAATTCAATTCCTTATTTTGTGATGCATATCACACTTCATTTCATAACTTTATATTGCGCTTTCTTTATATATAAAAGAGCTTTAAAATCTTGCCGATTCTTATACAACAGGAGCTCATATGATCAACAGAAGAAATTTCATCCAACTTGGCGCAAGCAGCATCTTAGCGTTAAGTGCTAGCCGTTTTGCTTTTGCGAAAAGCGACACACAAGTCGATTTACGTATTGTGGCAACAACCGATATTCACAGTTTTTTAACTGACTTCGATTACTACAAAGATGCACCGACTGAGAAATTCGGTTTTACCCGTGCAGCAAGCTTGATTCGTCAAGCTCGTCAAGAGGTGAAAAACAGCGTTTTAGTTGATAACGGTGACTTAATCCAAGGTAACCCAATTGCTGACTATCAAGCAGCTAAAGGTTATAAAGAAGGCAAACCAAACCCAGCCGTAGATTGCTTAAATGCGATGCACTATGAAGTAGGCACATTAGGTAACCACGAATTTAACTATGGCTTAGACTATTTAGCGGATGCGATTAAACAAGCTAAATTTCCTATCATCAATGCCAACGTAGTGAAAGTAGGCACTGAAGAGCCCTATTTCACACCTTATGTAATTCAAACGAAAGAAGTGGTGGATAGCCAAGGTAAAACGCACAAACTAAACATTGGTTATATCGGTTTTGTGCCACCACAAATTATGGTGTGGGATAAAGCAAATTTACAAGGCAAAGTTGAAACGCGCGATATCGTGAAAACCGCACAAAAATATGTGCCAGAAATGAAACAAAAAGGTGCCGATATTATTGTGGCACTTGCACACACTGGGCCATCTGACGAACCATATCAAGAAGGTGCAGAAAACTCAGCATTCTACCTTGCTGATGTACCACACATTGATGCGATTGTATTCGGTCATTCTCACCGTTTATTCCCGAATAAAGAGTTCGCCAAATCACCAAATGCGGATATTGCTAAAGGTACTGTGAAAGGCGTGCCTGAAAGTATGGCAGGTTACTGGGCAAACAACATCAGTGTGATTGACTTAACCCTTGCTCAACACAACGGCAAATGGTTAGTGGCTGATGGTAAAGCGGCTCTTCATCCAATTTACGATGCAGAAAACAAAAAAGCGACCACAGAAAGTGATGCAGAATTGACCGCACTTTTAAAACCTGTGCATGAAGCCACCCGTGAATTCGTGGCACAGCCAATCGGTAAAGCGACCGATAACATGTATAGCTACTTAGCCCTAGTGCAAGATGACCCAACCATTCAAATTGTGAACCAAGCACAAAAAGCTTACGTTGAAAAAGTAGCACCAAGTGTTGCAGCAATGGCGGGCTTACCAATTTTAAGTGCAGGCGCACCATTTAAAGCAGGCGGACGTAAAAATGACCCTACTGGCTATACTGAAGTGAACAAAGGTGAATTAACCTTCCGTAATGCAGCAGATTTATACCTCTATCCAAATACCTTAGTTGTAGTGAAAGCAACGGGTGAAGAACTGAAAGAATGGTTAGAATGTAGCGCAGGTATGTTTAAACAAATCGATCCAACAAGTGACAAACCACAATCTTTACTTGATTGGGACGGTTTCCGTACTTATAACTACGATGTGATTGACGGCGTAAATTATGAATTCGACCTGACTCAACCACCGCGTTATGACGGTGAATGTAAATTGATTAACCCGAACTCACACCGTGTGGTGAATTTAACTTACCAAGGTAAACCGGTTGATCCAAAAACAGAATTCTTAATTGCAACTAACAACTATCGTGCTTACGGTAATAAATTCCCAGGCACAGGCGATGCGCATATCGTTTACGCTTCTCCTGATGAAAACCGCCAAATTCTTGCGGATTATATCAAAGCAGAAAGCGAAAAAAATGGCCATGTAAACCCTAGTGCGGATAAAAACTGGCGTTTTGCACCGATTAAAGGTAACGATAAATTAGACGTACGTTTTGAAACCTCGCCAAGCGAACAAGCGGCGAAATTTATTCAAGACAATGCGCAATACCCAATGAAGAAAGTCGGCACCGATGAAGTGGGATTTGCGGTATATCAAATCGATTTATCGAAATAACAAAAAAGGGCGTGCTCAGCACGCCCTACTTATTTCAAAGTGCGGTCAATTTTGACCTTATTTTTCTTCTTTTGGAAGTCTGATTAAGGAAAAGATCAAGCCGCCCCAAATAACTAAAAGCGCCACAATCATCATTGAAATTGCAATACTTGTCATCTTTATTCTCCTTTTTCTTCAAGCTTGAAGTTGTCTTCATTTTTCCATTTTAAACGAGAAAGAATGAATGAAACCACCACTAGCGAAATTGCCATGCCCCAACCAAAGATATTTACAAACCAGCTTGGATAGCCTTCATAACCTTCTGTAAATACTTTCGCACCTTCACTGAATAACATAAAGGCAAGAATACCGGTGGTGATGACAATGCATAAACGCCATAAGAAACCGACTTTGAATGAAGAGCTTTGATTTAAGTGGTTGCCTAATAAGCCTAATTTTTCATTTGCTACAATCACAATTAATGAAACAAATGCCACTGCTACAATACCGAAGTAGTTCACAAATTTATCGAATACATCAAGCATTGGTAAGCCGGTTGTGGTACCAAATAAAATGACTGACACCACCATCATTGGTAAACCAACAACAAAGGTCGCTTTTGCTCGACGCAAACGGAGTTTATCTTGAATCGCTGAAATGATTACTTCAATAACAGAGATAAATGAGGTTAATGCCGCAAAGGTTAATGAACCAAAGAACAATACCCCTAATACTTCACCGAATGGTGCTTTATTAATAATAGTTGGGAATGCAAAGAAAGCTAAACCAATACCACCTTTTGCCACTTCGCTCACTTCTACACCTTGTGCGGTTGCGATGAAACCTAATGCCGCAAATACACCGATACCAGCAAGCACTTCAAAACTTGAGTTCGCAAAACCAACAACTAAACCGCTACCTGTTAAATCTGAATCTTTTTTCAAGTACGATGCATACGTGATCATTATCCCGAAACAGATGGAAAGAGAGAAGAAGATTTGACCGTAAGCCGCAATCCACACGCTCGGATTAGAGAGTTTTGACCAGTCTGGTGTAAATAACGCGTTCAAGCCTTTTTCTGCACCTGGTAAGAATAAAGAATAAACTACCAACGCCACAAACATCACCACTAAAACAGGCATTAAGATATCTGAAGATTTAGAAATCCCTTTTTGAATACCTAAAGAAAGCACGCCTAACGCCACTAACCATACAGCAATTAATGGGCCAGTTACCATGCCGACAAACTCGAAGCTCACGCCGTTACTGATCTCACCCATTTTTAAGAATTCATGTAGGAAGAAATCAATCGGTTGGTCGCCCCAAGCTGAATTAAGTGAGAAATAGGTATAGCTGGCTGCCCAACCTAATACCACGGCGTAATAAAGACCGATGATGACGTTCACCATTACTTGCCACCAACCAAACACTTCAAAGTGTGGGTTAAAGCGACGATAAGAAAGCGGTGCACCACCACGATGGCGATGACCGATTGCGTAATCTAAGAAAAGCAATGGAATACCAGCGGTTAAAAGTGCAATAAGATAAGGGATAATAAATGCACCGCCACCGTTTTCATAAGTGGTATAAGGGAAACGCCAGATGTTTCCTAAGCCAACAGCGGATCCAATCGCCGCCATAATAAATGCTTTCCGACCAGAGAAGGTCTCACGCTTTGCGTTTGACTGCGTCATATTAAGTTCCTTTTTAGTGAAGAAAGGTTTCAATATAATGAATTCTAAAACCGAGTCAAGAACTTGGTTTAAAGAGCGGTCAAAAATAATGAATTTTTTTTAGATTTCACTGTCTAAGGGTCGAATTTAATCTCTATTAACAACCAAAAGGAAACATTTATGGATCTCAACAGCATTTTAAATCAAGTTTTAGATGTCGCTAAAAACTCTGCAAGCAAACTTGAAACCGGCAACCAAACAATCGACTCTCTCACCAAAGTAGGCGGTGGTGCAGCATTAGGCGGTATTTTATCAATGATTTTAGGCCGTAGCGGCGGTGCAAGCTTAGCAAAATTAGGCTCACTTGCTGTATTAGGTAATCTTGCTTACCAAGCGTACCAAAACTATCAAAAATCCCAACAAAGCAGCCAACCAAACATTTCAGAAAATGCGTTTGATGTATTAAATTCATCAAGCCATGTTGATGCGGGTGAATTGATTTTACGTACTATGATTGCTGCAGCGGCTGCAGATGGTGAAATCACTGAAGATGAAAAACAAACTATCGCAAATGAAGCGGGTAACAACCCTGAATTAGCGCAATGGCTTGAACAAGAAATCCAAAATCCAATTTCTATCAACGAGATTGCACGTCTTGTAGGCAATGATACTGCACTTGCAAGCAATGTATACTTAGCTGCACGTTTAGTAAGCAAAGATTTATCTCGCAAAGAAATCATTTTCTTAGCAGATTTAGCTCAAGCGTTAGGTTTAGATGATGCGCTTGTTGAACAATTAGAAAAACAAGCAGGCTTCTAATTTTGTGTAGAAAACATCGCGTTTTCTGACCGCACTTCTTATCAAAAAACACGATAATCTTAGTTATCGTGTTTTTTTCATTTGTTTTTTCGCGAAAACCTAACCAAAGGCGAAAAATTCCGCTACAATGCTGAACTTCAGTGTTTATAAAATTATTCAATAATCATAAAAACGGGAAGCAACATGACAGGCGCACAACTCATTATCCAATGTTTAAAAGCGCATGGCGTAACCGATCTTTTCGGCTACCCAGGCGGGGCAATCATGCCAACCTATGATGCCATCTATGACTCAGGTCTTGACCATCTCCTTTGTCGTAACGAACAAGGTGCCGCGATAGCTGCGATTGGTTATGCGCGCTCTACTGGCAAAGTCGGCGTATGTGTCGCAACTTCAGGCCCTGGCGCCACCAATTTAATTACCGGTTTAGGCGATGCCTTTGCTGACTCTGTACCAATCGTGGCATTTACTGGCCAAGTGGCCGCCCCACTTATCGGTACCGATGCTTTCCAAGAAGCCGATGTTTTAGGTTTATCTCTTGCTTGCACCAAGCACAGCTACATTGTGCAATCCATTGAAGAACTCCCCGAAATTATTGCCTCTGCTTTCCAAATTGCACAAAGTGGCAGACCAGGTCCTGTGTTAATTGATGTGCCTCGTAACATCCAAGTGAGCGATGTACCTGAACATGTAAAACCTATTGTCAAACCAACCGTAAAACCAACCGCGCTTTCAGAATTAAAATTAACTGAAGCAAAAGCATTATTGGCACAAGCGAAAAAACCCGTGCTTTATGTAGGTGGTGGTGTAGGTATGGCGAAAGCCACACAAGCGGTCAAAAAATTCCTACAAATCACCAAAATGCCATCCGTTTCAACATTGAAAGGTTTAGGCTCAATTGACCCAACCGATCCCGTTTATATGGGCATGATTGGTATGCATGGCACAAGAGCCGCAAATATTGCCGTACAAGAATGTGATTTATTGTTAGTGTGCGGTGCACGTTTTGATGACCGTGTGACCGGTAAATTAGACAGTTTTGCACCACACGCGAAGGTTATTCATTGTGATATTGATGCAGCAGAAATCAACAAGCTTCGTGTAGCCAATGTCGCCCTTCAAGGTGATTTAATTCAAGCTTTAGAGGCTTTAAGTATCCCGCTTGAGATTAATGATTGGCTCGCACACATTCAAGCATTGAAAGCCAAACTCGATTTCACTTATATTGACAATGCAGGCAACCGACCTATTGACCCTTGGTCGTTGCTCAACACGCTTTCTCAACGTAAACCTCAAAATGCGGTGATTTGCACCGATGTGGGCCAACACCAAATGTGGTCTGCGCAACATATGCGCCATTTTGCACCAGAAAACTATATTACCTCCGCGGGTTTCGGCACCATGGGATTTGGTTTACCTGCAGCGGTAGGCGCGAAAAAAGCACGCCCTCATGATGAAGTGATTTTAGTGACGGGTGATGGTTCATTGATGATGAACATTCAAGAATTAGGTTCAATCAAACGCGGCAAATTACCAGTGAAAATTTTGCTGTTAGATAACCAACGCCTTGGTATGGTGCGTCAATGGCAAGACCTTTTCTGGAACAAACGCCGTTCAGAAACCATTCTAGAAGATAACCCTGATTTCGTGATGTTAGCGAAAGCCTTTGATATTCCAGCTGAACGCATTGAGCGTGCTGATGAGGTGGATACAGCGCTTAATCGTTTATTAAATAGCGAAACTGCTTATTTGCTACAAGTATGCATTCCACCTGATGAATGTGTATGGCCGTTAGTGCCACCGGGTGCGTGTAATGCCGATATGTTGGAGGAAATTTAAGATGAACCAATATACTTTTGACTTGATCGCTCAACATCGCCCAGAGGTTTTAGAACGTGTATTACGCGTTATTCGTTTACGTGGCTTTACTGTAACTAACATGGATATGATCTTGGTAGACACCCAAGTGCAGTTAAAAATCACTGTAAAATCTGACCGCACTTTTGATTTGTTGGTAAATCAGTTGGCGAAATTGCCGGATGTGATTGAAATTAAGTAAAGGAACTTAAAAATGAAAAAGCTATTTACTTTTATTTTTCTGTTGTCAACAATCGTTTTGGCTGCTTGCTCGTCACGTTCGTCATCAACAACACAAGAGCCCATTGAGATGTTTATGTTTGGTCAAGATTGCAAGCTTTTTGTCTTTACCGATAAAGAAAGTTTTGAACTCTGTAGCTCTAGCGTCTCTGATTTATCGACATTTTTGAATAGCCCCTATGCCAAAGCGATTGAAAAAGTCATACCAGTTTTCCTTATCGATGAAGAAGACAAAAAGGTTTCTGCAAGTTTAACATTGTATGTGCGAGCAGATAACTTAACGGAAAAACAACGTAATGAGTTATTAAAGAAATTTATGTTCCAAGAGATAACCGAAACGGTTAAAAAGAAATTGCAGGAACGTTATAGTATTTCACCTCAGTTTAATATTTATAGTATAACTTACGAGGCAGAAGGTGTTAGCCGACAATATGAACATCGAAATGAACTGCTGGCAAAATATAAACTTGCAAAACCGATTATGGCAACAGTGAACCGATATTATGGTAGTAAAGTTAATACCTCTTCGTATTCTGATGATGATAAAACTATTAACCCACTGACTATTTTAACCGCACCATTATGGTTTCCGGTTGCGATGTTAACTTGTTTGGGTGACAAAGATTCAAGCACTGGATTCGGTGCATTGTTTGATCCTTGCCCATTCCGTTAAATAGCAATAAAGTGCGGTTAAAATTCATAGTGAAAAACAACCACACTTTGGATTTATTAGTGAAGCGGTTGGGAAAATAACTGAAGATTATGAAGGTAAAAAAATGAAAAAAATGCGTTTATTTATTGGGATGTTGATAGCTACGTTTTTATTGGGCTGTGTAACAGCAGATCAACAATATAAAGAATTATCATCAAAAAAAGAAGTGATCAAATCTTTCTTTATTGCTGACAATCAGATTTATGCTATTGGGCAACTTAATAGTTATCAATTTAATAGTAAAGATAATGGGAATACAGCTCAATTAATTAAATTACTTGAGTCACCTTATACTAAAAATATTTCTTCTGTGAAGATTGATGAGATAAGAAAAAATGTTAAAACCAATGAAGTAGAGGCATTCTTATCAATATATTTTAACCACCAAAATTTAACAAAAGCTCAACTTGATGAACTTTATAATATAAATTCTCCTTATAGAGATGGACGTAGAATGTTTTTTTCAATGAATAATGGAAATCTTGTTGATATAAAAAATAAAAATGAGATTTTACAAAAGGCTAAACTTATTCAGCCATTAGAAACAAAATATGTAGAGTTTAGCAATGAAAAAGAAATTAGTATTAATAAATTGAACAAAGAAGAGGCTGCACTTTCAGCTATTATTATTCCTTTTGCCATTATAGGACTACCATTTGCAATCGTTGAAAAAGTTCTTACGACTGTTACGTCTCCGTAAGGTACATGGATTTTTAATATAAACAAAACAATGTGATATCTGTAGAGGCAAATGTATGTGATTTGTCCCTACACTGTGAAATACAGAAGCTATATTTAGCAATAAATTTACTACTTGGAGAGATTATTTATGCCAAAACTACGTTCAGCGACCAGTACACAAGGTCGTAATATGGCGGGTGCACGTGCCTTATGGCGTGCAACAGGGATGAAAGAAAATGACTTTGGTAAACCGATTATTGCAGTGGTGAACTCTTTCACCCAATTCGTACCTGGGCATGTTCATTTAAAAGATATGGGACAACTGGTTGCAGCTGAAATTGAAAAAGCTGGCGGCGTAGCAAAAGAATTCAATACCATTGCGGTAGATGATGGTATCGCTATGGGCCACGGTGGGATGCTTTATTCCTTACCAAGCCGTGATTTAATCGCAGATAGCGTGGAATATATGGTTAATGCACACTGTGCTGATGCGATGGTGTGTATTTCCAACTGTGACAAAATTACCCCGGGAATGTTAATGGCGGCAATGCGTTTGAACATTCCAACTATCTTCGTTTCAGGCGGCCCAATGGAAGCGGGTAAAACAAAATTATCTGATCAACTTATTCGCTTAGATTTAGTGGATGCGATGATTGAGGCAGCAGATCCAAATGTAAGTGATGAGCGTATTGATGCAATTGAGCGAAGTGCTTGCCCTACTTGTGGTTCTTGCTCAGGAATGTTTACCGCTAACTCAATGAACTGCTTAACCGAAGCATTAGGTTTATCTTTACCGGGTAATGGCTCGATGTTAGCGACCCATGCTGACCGTAAAGAATTATTCTTAAAAGCAGGTCGTCAAATTGTTGAGCTTTGCAAACGCTATTATGAACAAGATGATAAAAGCGTATTACCTCGTTCAATTGGCACCTTTGAGGCCTTTGAAAATGCTATGAGCTTAGATATTGCGATGGGTGGTTCAAGTAATACCGTTTTACACTTATTAGCGGCTGCTCAAGAAGCTGGCGTAGATTTCAAAATGGCAGATATTGACCGCTTATCACGCGTTGTGCCTTGCTTAAGCAAAATTGCACCAAACACCAATAAATACCACATGGAAGATGTGCACCGTGCAGGTGGCATTATGGGCTTATTAGGTGAATTAGATCGTGCAGGTTTAATCCATCGCGATACCAAAACCGTATTAGGAACAACACTAGAAGAACAATTAAATCAATACGATATTATTCGCAATAAAGACGAGGAATTACACAAATTCTTCCGTGCCGGACCTGCAGGTATTCGTACCACGCAAGCCTTCTCACAAGATTGTCGTTGGGATAGCGTAGATGATGACCGTGTAAGTGGATGTATCCGTAACAAAGAAAATGCCATTTCTCAAGAAGGTGGTCTAGCGGTATTGTTCGGTAACATCGCTAAAGATGGTTGTATCGTAAAAACGGCGGGTGTAGATGAGTCTATCTGGAAATTTACCGGTCGAGCAATCGTATTTGAAAGCCAAGAAGATGCGGTAGCCGGTATTTTAGGTAGCAAAGTGAAAGAAGGTCATGTAGTAGTCATTCGCTACGAAGGTCCAAAAGGCGGCCCAGGTATGCAAGAAATGTTATACCCAACCAGCTATTTAAAATCCATGGGCTTAGGTAAAAAATGTGCTTTATTAACAGATGGTCGTTTCTCTGGTGGTACATCTGGTTTATCTATCGGTCACGCTTCACCTGAAGCGGCTTCTGGCGGTGCGATCGGCTTAGTACATGATGACGATATTATCGAAATCGATA
>CAJMMG010000016.1:0-35963 GCA_905214375.1 uncultured bacterium
ACAAAAAGAGAAAAATATGAATGCAATTCAGCCCGAAGATCAGGGATATTGGCTGTTCACCAAAGGATCGACACTTTATTGGCAGGAAAATGATCTGCCTTTTGGATCAGCAAAAGAACTCGGCCTCACAACGCAAAAAGCAATGTTGCTCGGGAAATGGAAATCACGACCTTTATGGCTTGTGGCAGAAAATGATCAAGATGAGCGAGAATACCTTTCCTTACGGAGTTTGTTGTCCTTACCGACTGAAGATTTTCATTTGTTAAGCCGAGGCGTAGAAATCAATCATTTTTTGAAAACTCACCAATTCTGCGGAAAGTGCGGTCAAAAAGCGGAACAAACTCACGATGAACTTGCGGTTCAATGTACAAGTTGTGGCTATCGTACTTATCCAGTTATTTGCCCTTCGATTATTGTCGCCGTTCGCCGTGGCACAGAGATTTTATTAGCCAACCATAAACGCCATTACACGCCAGGCAAAGCAGGTATTTACACCACGCTAGCCGGTTTTGTAGAAGTGGGTGAAACCTTCGAAGATGCCGTTCATCGTGAAGTGTTTGAAGAAACTGGTATTCGCGTGAAGAATATTCGCTATTTCGGTAGCCAACCTTGGGCATTCCCTAATTCACAAATGGTGGGCTTTTTAGCTGATTACGACAGCGGAGAAATTCAACTGCAAGAAACAGAACTGCATGATGCACAATGGTTTTCTAGTACTGCCCCCTTGCCAGAATTACCGCCAACAGGTACTATCGCACTCAAATTAATTAATGCGACGCTTGAGCTTTGTAAAGCGGAACAAAATAAATAAAGGAAAGTCCATGTCTGAATTAAAAAATGATCGTTATTTAAAAGCCTTATTACGTGAACCTGTGGATATGACCCCCGTATGGATGATGCGCCAAGCGGGACGCTATTTGCCTGAATATAAAGCAACACGTGCAGAAGCAGGCGATTTTATGTCTCTTTGCCGCAATGCGGATTTAGCTTGTGAAGTTACCTTACAGCCACTTCGTCGCTATGCTTTAGATGCGGCTATTTTGTTCTCAGATATTCTGACCATTCCTGATGCGATGGGCTTAGGCTTAAGTTTTGGTGCAGGTGAAGGCCCCAAATTTGCTCATCCAATTGAAAATAAAAGTGCGGTCGAAAATTTACCGATTCCTGACCCTGAAGGCGAACTTCAATATGTGATGAATGCTGTTCGCACAATTCGTCGCGAACTAAAAGGCGAAGTGCCACTGATTGGTTTCTCTGGTAGCCCGTGGACACTGGCAACGTATATGGTTGAAGGTGGTAGCAGCAAAACCTTCAATAAAATCAAAAAAATGATGTATGCCGAACCGCAAACTTTGCATCTTTTATTAGATAAAGTAGCGGATTCCGTGATTTTATACTTAAACGCGCAAATCAAAGCAGGTGCACAAGCCGTCATGGTATTTGATACTTGGGGCGGTGTGTTAGGTCATCGTGAATATTTAGACTTCTCTCTGCAATATATGCATAAAATCGTTGATGGTTTAATTCGTGAACACGATGGTCGTAAAGCACCGGTAACCTTATTTACTAAAGGCGGCGGGTTATGGTTAGAAGCGATGGCAAATACAGGCTGTGATGCGCTAGGATTAGACTGGACAGTTAATTTGGCTGATGCGAAATCGCGTGTGGGTCATAAAGTGGCGCTACAAGGCAATATGGATCCAAGTGTGTTATATGCACCTGCAGAGCGTATTGAGCAAGAAGTGCGGTCAATTTTAGCTGATTTTGGACAAGGCAGCGGCCATGTATTTAACTTAGGTCATGGAATCCACCAAGATGTGCCAGAAAGTGCACCAAAAATCTTCGTGGATGCCATTCATGAATTCTCAAAAGCCTATCATAAATAAGCGAGAAAAAAATGCGAAATCCAATTCACAAGCGCCTGGAAAATGTTGAAAGCTGGCAACATCTGACCTTTATGGCTTGCTTATGCGAACGCATGGCACCGAACTTTGCCCTGTTTTGTCAAATGACCGAACAGAAGCAAGCAGAAAAGACCTATCACAATATTTTAAATTTAGTGTGGGAGTTTCTAACGGTTAAAGAGGCAAAGATTAATTTCGAGAACCAATTAGAGAAACTTGAAGAAATTATTCCTGATGTGAATGAATATGACTTCTTTGGTGTGGTACCCGCTCTCGATGCTTGTGAAGCGTTAGGTGAATTATTGCACGCGATTATCGCGGGCGAGACACTTGAAAAAGCAATTCAAATCAGCCAAATTTCATTAGGCACGGTTTGTTCTTTGTTAGAAACACAAGAAGATCGTGAGCTTTCTGAAACTGAACTGAAAAGCAGTGAAGAAATTGAAGAAGAACTAGACCTTCAATGGCAAATCTATCGTTTACTCAAAGACTGTGAAAAACGCGATATAGACTTGATTTTATCCCTCCGAAACGAGATTAAACAGGAGGGAATCTCCAACATTGGTATAAAAATTGAGCAATAACGTGAGATTTGTCACAATTTTTGCAAATCGGGCTTTTATTTCCTGTCAAGTTCGATTAGACTTGCCCAAGCCGTAGCAGTTAAAAGCTACGCTTATTTGAATAGAGTCAATTTTAATTTAACAGAAGGTACAAATTTATGAACAAAACAGATTTAATCGATGCAATTGCAAGTGCAGCTGAATTAAACAAAAAACAAGCTAAAGCTGCATTAGAAGCTACTTTAGCCGCTATCACTGGTAGCCTTAAAAAAGGTGAACCTGTTCAATTAATCGGTTTCGGTACATTCAAAGTGAACAAACGTGCAGCACGTACTGGCCGTAACCCACAAACTGGTGCAGAAATCAAAATTGCAGCATCTAAAGTTCCAGCATTCGTATCTGGTAAAGCATTAAAAGACGCAATCAAATAATTGGTCTTAAAACGAATTTTAATTGAACCCTGCTTTGTCAGGGTTTTTTGTTGCCTAAATTTTAGCTTTACAATCATCATTTTGCTTATATAATTCCGAACCGAAACTTATTACGGGATATAAATAATGAAACGAAACATTCAACACCGAAATACCCAACAACGCAGACATGCCATTATGCAGCTACTGCAAGAACAAGGTGAAGTCAGTGTAGAACAGCTTGTACAGTTATTTGATACCTCTGAAGTGACGATTCGAAAAGATCTCACTGCATTGGAAAGTAATGGTTTCCTTCTTCGTAAATATGGTGGTGCCATTTTAATGCCACAAGAAATCATCGAAGAAGAACAAGATGATGAACTTTCGCAACGAAAGTTAGTCTTAGCTAAAGCGGCTGCAGAACGTATTCGTGATCACAATCGAATTATTGTGGATAGTGGCAGCACGACCGCCGCCTTGATTAAACAACTTAATCGCAAGCAAGGCTTGGTTGTGATGACGAATTCGCTTTCGGTGGCCACCGCATTACGTTCACTCGAAAATGAACCGACGCTCTTAATGACGGGAGGCACTTGGGACACACGTTCCGAATCCTTCCAAGGCAATATTGCCGAGCAAGTGCTACGTTCTTATGATTTTGACCAATTATTTATTGGTGCCGATGGCATTGATTTAGAACGTGGTACAACGACATTTAATGAGTTGGTTCGCTTAAGCCAAGTGATGGCTGAAGTATCTCGCGAAGTGATCGTGATGGTGGAATCACAAAAAATTGGCAGAAAAATGCCAAATGTGGAATTAACCTGGCAGCAAATTGATGTGCTGATTACAGATAACAAATTATCTCAGGCCGACAAAGAAGCCATAATGGCGCAAGGCGTAGAAGTAATTTGTGTAGATGTGGCATAAAGTGCGGTCAGAAAAATAAGACTTTTAATTTTAGTAAATAAGGAAAAACTATGTGTGGTATTGTTGGTGCGGTAGCACAACGTGATGTAGCAGAAATTTTAATTAATGGTTTACACCGCTTAGAGTATCGTGGTTATGACTCTGCAGGTGTTGCTGTTGTGGATCCAAACCATGAATTACACCGCGTGCGCTGCTTAGGTAAAGTAAAAGCCCTTGATGAAGCCGTTGCAGTAAAACCATTAATCGGTGGTACAGGGATTGCGCACACACGTTGGGCAACTCATGGTGAACCATCTGAAGCCAATGCTCACCCGCATACTTCAGGTAACTTTGCTGTTGTCCATAACGGTATCATCGAAAATCACGAAGAATTACGTGAATTACTTAAATCACGTGGTTATGTGTTTAATTCTCAAACTGATACCGAAGTAATTGCTCACCTTGTTAATTGGGAAATGCGTACAGCCTCAAATCTTCTTGAAGCTGTCCAAAAAACCGTAAAACAACTTACTGGTGCATACGGCATGGTTGTACTAGATCGTGAGCATCCAGAACATTTAGTGGCTGCGCGTTCAGGCAGCCCATTGGTGATTGGTTTAGGGATTGGTGAAAACTTCCTAGCTTCTGACCAACTTGCGTTATTAAGCGTAACTCGTCGTTTCATCTATTTAGAGGAAGGCGATATTGCAGAAATCACACGTCGTACAGTGGATATTTATGATGCAAATGGTCAAAAAGTAGAACGTGAAGTACACGAGTCTAACCTTGAAAATGATGCAGCAGAAAAAGGTAAATTCCGCCATTTCATGCAAAAAGAAATCTATGAGCAACCAAATGCATTAATCAACACGATGGAAGGTCGTATTCTTCACAATAACGTGATTGTGGATGCTATTGGTAATGGCGCAGCAGAAATCTTAGAAAAAGTTGAACACATTCAAATTGTGGCTTGTGGTACCTCTTACAATGCAGGGATGACCGCTCGTTACTGGTTTGAAGCACTTGCTGGCGTGAGTTGTGATGTCGAAATCGCATCTGAATTCCGCTATCGCAAATTTGTCACTCGCCCAAATAGCTTGTTAGTGACTATCTCTCAATCAGGTGAAACAGCGGATACTCTTGCCGCACTTCGTCTTGCAAAAGAAAAAGGTTACATGGCAGCCTTAACGATCTGTAACGTATCAAGTTCATCTTTAGTACGCGAATCTGATCTTGCCTTCATGACACGTGCAGGCGTTGAAGTCGGTGTGGCATCAACCAAAGCGTTTACCACTCAGTTGGCCGCATTATTAATGTTAGTAACTGCAATTGGTAAAGTAAAAGGCAATATCTCAAACGAACAAGAAGTGGAAATTGTAAAAGCGTTACAATCACTTCCGGCTGAAGTTGAAAAAGCCCTTGCATTTGATAAAGACATCGAAGCATTAGCAGAAGACTTCGCAGAGAAAAACCATGCACTTTTCTTAGGTCGTGGTGAGTTCTACCCTATCGCAATGGAAGCTTCATTGAAATTAAAAGAAATTTCTTATATTCATGCTGAAGCTTATGCGGCGGGTGAATTAAAACACGGTCCATTAGCCTTAATCGATGCAGATATGCCGGTTATCGTGGTCGCACCAAACAATGAATTACTTGAAAAAGTGAAATCAAACATTGAAGAAGTGCGTGCGCGTGGTGGTCAACTTTATGTGTTCGCCGATAAAGAAGCGGGCTTCACACCAAGCGAAGGTATGAAAATTATCACTATGCCAAAAGTGAATGAAATTATTGCGCCAATTTTCTACACCGTTCCGATGCAATTATTGTCATACCATGTAGCATTAATTAAAGGAACTGACGTGGACCAACCTCGTAACTTAGCGAAATCGGTAACCGTAGAATAAAGTGCGGTTGAAAATCAGCACGTTTTAATACAAAAAAGCACAGGTTTAATCCTGTGCTTTTTGTTTAAATAAACCGATAACCGTTTTCTGTCACTTCCAAAATTGAGGCATAATCCTTTCGCCAATCGCCTAACACAATTCGCGTGTACTCTTTTTCCTGATGGATGGCTTCTCGATGCGTATGACCGTGAATTAACCGTTCTACGCCAAATTCTTTCACTGTTTGTGCCGTAAACGCTAAATTCACATCCATGATATCCAGCGACTTATATTGCTTATCTTCTTTGCTTTTTGCGCGAATTTTCTCTGCAATTTTTAACCGCACTTTTAATGGCAAACATAAAAACAATTTTTGTCGCCATTTTTGATGTACTTTTCGGCGAAATTGTTGATATTTCACATCATCAATACATAAGGTATCACCATGACAAATTAAGGTTTTCACGCCACCAAGATCAACACAATAGTAATCAGGCAATAACGTTAAACCACAATCTTGTGCAAATTTTTTCTCCAGCAGAAAATCTCGATTACCGTGAATGAAATAACAAGCAATGCCCTTTTCTGTCAGGTTTTTAATCAACTGTTTTACTTGTGAGATTAAAAGTGAAGTTTCATCGTCACCAATCCAAAAATCAAAAAGATCTCCCAAAATATAAACCGCTTGCGCTTCTTGCGCTTTGTTTTGCATAAAATCGTTAAAAAGTGCGGTTAATTCCGGATGCGTTTCGCTCAAATGAAGATCTGCAATAAAATAAATGGGTTTCATAACTATTCCGTCATTTTTTTCATTAGATTAGCACACATTTTTGTGTAATTTGCTATACTTTCCAAAAATTTTAATTAGGTATTTTCTATGTTAAAAATCGCTAGAATTCTTATCGTTGCACTTTGTTGTATTTTAATTTGTGTGCTCGGTACAATCTATTCCTTTATTCGTTTCAAAAATCCAAGCAATGTGGGCGTTATGGCTCGCTGGTTTGGTCGTCTATACCCTTTATTTGGCTTAAATGTAGAACACCGCTTCCCAAAAAATAAAGAGAATATGCCACGTTGTATTTACATTGGTAACCACCAAAATAATTTCGATATGGTAACCATCTCTTACATGGTATTGCCTCGCACGGTAAGTGTAGGTAAAAAAAGCCTAATTTGGATTCCTTTCTTCGGTATTTTATATTGGGTAACCGGCAATATTTTCCTAGACCGTGAAAATCGCTCTAAAGCACACAGCACCATGACAGAGCTTGCTCGCCGTATCAATAAAGACAACCTGTCAATTTGGATGTTCCCTGAAGGTACACGTAGCCGTGGTCGTGGTTTATTGCCATTCAAAACAGGTGCATTCCATGCAGCGATTGCAGCTGGCGTACCAATCGTGCCTGTTGTGTGTTCGACAACGCATAACAAAATTGATTTAAATCGTTGGGATAACGGTAAAGTGATTTGTGAAATGATGGAGCCAATTGATGTGTCAGAATACACAAAAGACAATGTGCGCGAACTCGCCTCTTACTGCCACGATTTAATGGAAAAACGCATCGCCGAACTCGATGCTGAAGTTGCACAAGGAAAATAATATGTTGCGTCTTTCTCGTCGCCAATTATTAAAAACTACCGCAATTTCAACCGCACTTGTTGCCACACCTCAATCGGTATTGGCAGCGTCTCGTGAAAAATTAACCATTCCGCCGTTGATGGAAGCGAAACGTGGTCGCCCAATTATTCTTAATATGGAAGAAACCGGCTACAAATTAGATGGCTCCCATAGTGTCAGTGTCTGGGGCTTTAACGGCAATTATCTTGGGCCCACTATTCGCATCAAATCGGGTTCTTTTGCAAAACTCAATTATCACAACAATTTGCCACAAAACATTGCCCTCTCCATTCAAGGATTGCAAGCCAGTGGCGAATTATTTGGTGGCGCCGCAAAAGTCTTAAAGAAAGGAGAATCTTGGGCACCGATTATCCCGATAGAACAACCTGCCGCGACTTGCTGGTATCGCTCTGCAACCCTAGCTAACTCGGCTTATCAAACCTATCGTGGCATTGTGGGGATGTGGTTGATTGAAGATGATCAAAGCTTAAAGTCACAGCTACCTCATAAATACGGTGTGGACGATATTCCATTAATCTTACAAGACATGGAATTTAATGGTGACGGATTACAATTATTTAAGCAAAATCAACCGCACTTTGTCGGTAATCGTCTTCTTGTTAATGGACAAGAAGCGCCTTATCTTGACGTCCCTCGCGGTTGGATACGTTTACGCTTACTCAATGCTTCATTAGCAAGAGCCTATGATCTCCGTTTAGATAACGAACAAGACATGTTGCTCATTGCGAGAGATTTAGGTTTTCTACCTCAAGGTAAAGCGATTAATTCTCTTATTCTTGCACCAGGTGAACGTGCCGAAGTGTTAGTCAATTTAAGCGAAAGAGAAGGCGTATCGCTCATCTCTGGGGCTAAACGTGGTTTCTTCGATAAAATCAAAAATGTCTTCAGTTCAGGTAATGATTTTGCCGATAACACTGTTTTAGAACTTCGTCCACTTGGTGAAATCTCTGCATTCAACAAAAAAATGAATGAGTCATTCAATACTGATGCCACGGCTATGCTCGAGAGTAAAATCACCCAAGAACGTACCTTTGAATTGGATGTCACGAATGGCTTAATCAATAAACAACGCTTTGACCCGCGCCGTGTTGATGTTTCAGCGAAAGTCGGCACCGTCGAACGTTGGGTCATCAACAGCTCGCTACCAGTAGGTTTCACCATTCAGGGTGCAAAATTTGTTATTGAAAATCAAGATGACGTCAATATCAGTCCAACTGAACTTGTTTGGAAAGACACGGTTTGGGTGAAAAAGAAAGTACAAATTTTAGTAAAATTTGAGCAACCTTCATCAAATAGCCATCCTTTTTTATTTGGTGCATCAAATTTGATGTTAGCTGATATGGGGTGTATCGGAATGATGGTTATTCAATAAAACCAACTTATTACATAAAAAGGAATCAAAAATGAAAAAACTAACCTTCTTCTTAGCAACAATATTTCCAATCGCGGCCCTCGCTGTAACCGAACAATCAAAAGACACTAAACAACAAGCTGACTAGCCTCATATTTATCTTTCTATCTTTGATAGAACCCAAATGCCCTCAGTCGATTTACATAAAAAAGAAATTTCTCGTTCTAATAAAAATGAGAAAGTATGTTGGATTGCAACAGGACATTTCAGAAAAAAAGTCAATGTGACGGAAACATTCAAAGCGCAGGCTAAAAGTCAAATGGAGTTCAACGAGGCGCCTAATGGGCAAATAACATCATCCCCTAATAAAAAAACTCACAGCATTACTTATACTGCCAAACCGTTAGAAAATGGGAAATATGTAACAAATTGCTGGGAATTCGGTCGATGGGACCCTACCGGTAAATATGTACTTACTGTAAAAATTGGAAAACATGAATTTGAAAAACAAGTTTTCTATGTAACTGAGTAATTAAAAATATCCAAAAATGACTGCACTTTAAATGGTAATATTTGGTAACTTAAGTCTAAAAAGCCGCCTGAAATTCAATTTTCAGGCGGTCTTTGTTTATTCTAAGAACGATGACAAACCAACTCATTATTCAAGGAGCAAAACTTGAATCAAGTACAACAAATATTTGATTATGCTGCCAAACAATATGCTACGCAGCCAGAATATCTTTGGTCGAAATTTCCAGAATATGCAATCTTGCGTCATGGCAATGGTAAAGGAAAATGGTATGCACTTATCGGCAAAATTACGAAGATTAGATTGGGTTTACAAGAAGAAGGCACAACAGATTTCATCAATCTCAAATGTCCACCCGATATGGTAAGCATCTTACAGCAATCACCTAATTTCTTACCCGCTTACCATATGAACAAAACCCATTGGCTAACGATTGTGTTAGATCATGGCGTAGAAACCGAAGAAATCTTTAAGTTGTTGGATTGGAGTTACGACTTAACAAAGTAGAAGAATTTAAAAACACCTAAAAATCTGACCGCACTTTTGTCTTTCTTTACTTTAGTCACGGCTAGTAAGATAATTAATGAAAACTATTATCAAAATACAAGTATTAGACTTGTTTCATTATAAGGAGATAACCATGACAATGAATAGACGTGATTTTTTAAGAATGAGCGCAGCACTTACGGCAGCAGGCATGTCGCCTTCGCTCTTTGCGGCAACAAAAGAGCAATTTACCATTTATGGCGCACCCGCGATGCCAAGTGTGACCATTGCGGTGGCGGCAGCACAAGGTAAATTAGCCAAACAAGCAGATGTCGCATTAGAGATTTGGCGTTCGCCTGATCAGTTGCGTGCAGGCGTGGCAAGTGGACAATTTAAAGTGATGATGAGCCCGAGTAATGTGGGCGTGAATTTACGTAATCAAGGGCAAAAAGTTGGCATGGTGGATATTCTCACCAATGGGATTACGCAGTTGATGTGTAAAGGTGGTGCTATTACTTCACCGCAAGAATTGGTGGGTAAAAAAATCCTTGTGCCATTTAAAAACGATATGCCAGACATCGTATTGCAAGCTTTACTGAAAAAACTGAATATTGATATTAATAAAGTGGATATCACCTATGCGGCCACACCAACTGAAGCAATTGGTTTGTTCTTGCTTAAAGATTTCCATGCGGCCATCTTGCCAGAACCGATGGCGAGTGCCGTTGTGCTGAAAGCTAAAATTGTTGGTACGGAGATTGTACGCGGCTTTGATTTAGTGAAAGAATGGGGTCAAGCATTTAATACCAAACCACTTATTCCAATGGCGGGCATTATTGCTAACGAAGAATATTTCCATGCACACAAGGCAGAGTTTGATCTACTTCACCAAGATTTAAGTGATGCGTTAAACTGGATTATGGCTAACCGCAAAAGTGCGGCTGAAATTGGCTCTAATTATCTTCCTGCTCCAGAAGCCGCTATTGAAATGGGCTTAGACGGTGCGCGCTTAACGGTGACTAAAGCCAGTGAACTGAAAAATGAAATCATGCAATTCTATGAAACCTTGATGGAGTTCAATCCAAAACTCTTAGGTGGTAAATTACCAGATGATAAATTCTTCTTGGCTTAATTTGAAACTGAATCACATAACATGATTAAAACTGACAAAATCCGTAAACCACAACCTGTTCTGTTGTACATCATCGACTATCTCTGGAGCGGCTTTACTGGCTTGAGTGTGGCGATGATGGTGGTTGCCTTGTGGGCTTGGGGCAGCGCAGCATTTGGTGAATTTATGCTGCCTGCTCCCGCGGATGTTTTTCAAAAAGCCCTTGAGCTGCTCGATCATTTCCAACAAAACGAAATCGGTATTTCACTATGGCGTTCCGTGGTGGGCATTGCCATTGCATTAGTCGCGGGCTTAGCGGCAGGGCTGATTGCGGGCAGCTTTAAAACCGCGATGGCATTGCTCAAACCCGTCATTACGATTTTGTTAGCCATGCCGCCAATTATTTGGGTCGTGATGGCATTATTTTGGTTTGGCTTTGGCAATCCTAGCGTGCTATTTACCATTATCGTATTAGTCGCCCCGCTGACCTTTGCCAGTGCAGCCATGGGCATGGCAAGTGTAAACAAACAACATGAAGAATTGTTTGATGCGTACAAACTCGGATTGTGGAAAAAAATCCGCTATTTGTATGTTCCCCATCTCACGGGCTATGTGATTTCCAGCATTGGCGTCGCAGTTGCGATGGGCGTGAAAGTGGTGATTATGGCAGAGCTTTTGGGTGCTAATGAGGGGGTAGGTGCAAAAATTGCCGATGCCAGAGCCATGTTAGATACATCAACGGTCATGGCTTATGTGCTGTTGGTGATTGTGTTTGTTTCTCTCTTTGAATATTTGATTACCAAGCCATTAGAAATCCTGTTTATGCCGTGGAGACGATAATGCTGAGTTTAAAAAATGTGCGTTTTGAAATTCTCCGCGATCCCATCGTGCGCGATTTCAGTATGGATTTACAACCGGGCGAAGTGAAAACCTTATTCGGCCCTAGTGGCTGTGGCAAAACTACGGTACTGCGTTTAATTTCAGGTTTAGAAACACCAAAATCAGGCGAAATCAAGAATACATTCCGTAAAACCGGATTTCTGTTTCAAGAAAATCGTCTATTAGAAAATCTCACTGCTATGCAGAATATCGCCATTTTTATGGATAATCCTAATGAAAATGAAATCATTGCGCTGGCAGAAAAGATTGGGCTTTCTTCGGGTGATTTGAATAAATACCCAACCGAATTATCGGGTGGTATGGCAAAACGCGTGGCATTTTTGCGTCTATTGCTATGTGGCTGTGATTTAGCCTTATTGGACGAACCTTTTGTCGGTTTGGATCGCGATTTACGGGATATTTTAGCCGCCATGTTAGTGGAAAAAATTGAACAGCAAAGCATGGCTTGCATTTTAGTGACGCACGATCGTTTTGAAGCGGCTCGATTAAGTCGAGAAATCATGCAACTTTCTCCAAAAGGGATGGATGTGCAAAATGTGATTACTTTGCCAACGCCATTATCCGAACGTAATTCAGCCTTTGAAGAAACCGTAGTCGCACGCGAATTTCAAGGAATCCATTACTATGAATAATTTCTTTACCCATCCGATGCGACCCTTCTTTGTTGGTGCAGCCATTCTAGCAATTGTTGGCGCCTTGAGCTTTTTCATCAGCCCCGATGATCTCATCCTACACCGCAAAATTTTCTTAGAATTTATGCTGCCAGCCGCATACGGCGGCTTTCTGACGGCTTCCATGCTTGAGTGGACAAATTACAAAGGTAATTTAAAACCTATTGCAACGATTTTAGCGGTGCTCTTGCTTGCAGGATTGGTATTATTGCCATTTTCCCCGCAAACCGCCTCGTTTTTAGTGGCAGCTTATTGGCTCGCGTTGTTACTCTTTTGTGCTTGGCTATTTTGGTTGGATCGCAATACCGACAATTTTACTTTACTGATGTTACTTGCTGCATTTATGGTTTGTCAGACTGTTTACGCCATGACTGATAGTCTGAAATTATTGCGGGCACAGGTGCATTTGAATATGGCAGCAGTGATGTTTGTATCAATTCGAGTCAGCATTCTATTAGGCGCAGAGGCACTGAAAGAAACCACATTGAAAGATCCCGTATTTATCCCAAATGTCGTGTATAAAAATATCGCGATTACATTCTTGCTGATCCATACCGCTGCGGAATTATGGTTACCAGCGCAAACTACCGCTTTTACTGCCTTTGCGGTTGGATTTATTTTGCTTGCTAAATTACGCGAATTACATCATCACGAACTACTACGCAAACATTACGTACGCACTTATTATTTCCTTCAACTGTTTGCCGCGATTGGTTATTTGTGGATCGGCATCAATAAATTAATTGATGAACCGACTGCCGATCCATTACACATGGTGACACTCGGCGGCATTCTCGGCAGTATGATGATGATTTGGCTCACTGCAGGATTATGGCATAGTGGCTTTACGAAACTGGATTATCCAAAACTCTGTCGCCTTGCCATGCTTTGTCTTTTTACCGCAGCGCTTTCGCGAGCCTGTTTGATGTATGTGGACGAGCTCTTTTTTATCACGATTCCCGCTATTTTAATTGCCATCGTGTTTGTGCTATATCTTGCAACCTTTGTACCGATATTCCGAAACAATGCCTTTACGGATGATCCGGAGTAATGACCAATCCGCACATCAATGTGCGGATTTTTGATATTTTTTAGACCGCACTTAATAGGCTTTTAATTGGGCCATTGCTTTACAATCTGCGGCTTGATGATCATCTTCGGTAATTAAACTTTGCAGGAAATGTTTAATTTCAGTCAGTTCGGCAATTTTTTCTTCGACTGAAACCAAATGTTTTGCCAACATACTATCCACTTCACAATGTTGAGATTGCTGCGTTTTCATCTCATTAAAAAATTTAATTTCGGCCAAGCTAAAATCTAATGCCCGGCAGGTTTTAATAAATTTTAATTGCTTCAAACTGGCTTCATCATAATCTCGATAACCATTTGCCAGCCGTTTAGGCTCCGGCATTAAACCCATTTTTTCATAATAACGAATGGTTTCTAAATGAATACCGCTTTGTTTGCTCAATTCGTGAATCTTCATCTTGTTAAAATCAAGCCTTGACCTTGTAGTTACTACGGACTTTATACTTTATCCCAAGTTAATCAAATAGACAATAAGGAGCCGTATGTCCGAACATCATTCCCATGAATATCATGACCATTCATCTCATGAACATATTCCACAAGATAAAAAAATCTTAGCGCTCAGTTTTGCCATCATTACCGGCTTTATGGTTGTCGAATTTGTTGGCGGCTATTGGTTTAACAGCTTGGCACTTATGGCTGATGCGGGACACATGGCAAATGATAGTTTATCGTTATTTTTAGCCTTGCTAGCATTGTTTTTATCCGCTCAAAAACAACGATACATTGCCTTACTTAATAGCGGCTCATTGATTATCGTGGCATTGATGATTTTATTTGAGGCGATTCAACGCTGGCAAAATCCCATCGAAATGATGGCATTATCGATGCTTGGCGTGGCATCTCTCGGATTATTGATAAACCTTCTCGTGGCAAAGATCATGTTGAACAGCGATCATGATAATCTCAATATCAAAGCAGCTTATCTACATGTACTGACCGATTTATTCGGTTCCATTATTGCGATACTTTCAGGGCTCAGTGCCTATTTTCTGGGATGGTTATGGGTTGATCCGCTAGCAAGCATGATATTAAGCGTACTGGTATTAAAAAGTGGGATGAGTGCGTTCCGTTTGGCGCTTAAAAACATCTAAAAAATGAACCGTACTTTGTTTTGATATTTCCAAAGTGCGGTCAATTTTCAGCGATTATTTCAACTCGCCTCGTTCTACAATAATTCCGACATTATTTGCTTGAGCAACCGCTTTGGGTTTGCTTAATTTGAGGCGTAACCATGAAATTCCAAAACGTTGCTGTAATTGCTCTGCTACCTCATAAGCCACTCGCTCAATCAATAAAAATGGCTTAGCTTGAACATAATCTAAAATAAATTGGCTTACTTCGGCATAATTGAGACAGTATTGCACATCATCCATTTCCGCGGCTTTTTGACAATCCCATGCCATTTCCAAATCAAAAATAAGCTTTTGTTTAATTTGCTGTTCCCAGTCATACACGCCAATTTGTGCGAAGACCACTAATTCTTCAATAAAAATACGATCCATCTCTCATTCCTGTAAAAATATAGTGGGCTTATGCTATCAAGTTTGGTTAAAATAACGAACAAGTTTTTCAAATACAATCAAGATTGTGGAGCACAAAATGAGCCTATTTGCCCTTTTTTATATGATTTTTGCTTATTTACTGGGTTCGATTTCCAGTGCAATTTTGATTTGTAAGGTAGCAAGCTTGCCTGACCCGCGAAAAAATGGCTCTCATAACCCTGGTGCGACCAATGTATTGCGTATTGGCGGACGTTGGGCGGCGCTTGCAGTATTAATTTGCGATATTTTAAAAGGGATGTTACCTGTTTGGGCGGGTTATTATTTAGGGCTCACACAATTTGAATTAGGCATGGTTGCCTTGGGTGCGTGTTTAGGACATATCTTCCCTATTTTCTTTCAGTTTAAAGGCGGGAAAGGTGTAGCGACCGCATTCGGTGCCATTGCACCCATCTCTTGGGGCGTAGCTGGTTCAACGCTAGGCACTTGGTTGTTGGTCTTCTTAATTAGCCGTTATTCTTCATTAAGTGCTGTCGTTACGGCACTTCTTGTACCATTCTACGTTTGGTGGCTTAAACCAGAATTCACCTTCCCCGTTGCCTTAGTTTGCTGCTTGCTGATTTATCGCCACCACGACAATATTCAGCGCTTATGGCGAGGTCAAGAAGATAAAATGTGGGGAAAATCCAAAAAGAAATAAATAAAAAAACCTGTCGATTATCGACAGGTTTTCTTTTTATCAAAACGGCTTAGAAATCAACCGCACTTTTAAGTTTTTTCAATGCGTTGGCTTCAAGCTGACGAATACGTTCTGCAGACACATTATATTTTGCTGCAAGATCGTGAAGGGTCGCTTTTTCATCATCTAACCAACGTGCTTTGATAATCTCTTGGCTACGTTCATCAAGGTTAGCTAATGCTGTACCTAATTTTTCTGTGGCTTGCTCTTCAAAGTTTTCACTTTCAAGTTCTGCCGCAAAGTTTGAGCTTTTATCTTCTAAATATAAAGAAGGTACATAAGCCTCATCGTCATCGTCTGTTGGCAAATCAAAGCCGACATCAGCCCCTGTCATACGGGATTCCATTTCGATGACATCTTCTTTTGACACGCCAAGCTCATTCGCCACCATATCCACTTCGTTTTCATTGAACCAACCTAAACGTTGTTTAGTTTTACGTAGGTTAAAGAACAATTTACGTTGTGCTTTCGTGGTAGCGACTTTCACAATACGCCAGTTGCGAAGGACATATTCATGGATTTCTGCTTTGATCCAATGCACCGCAAAGGACACAAGGCGAACACCCACTTCCGGATTAAAACGTTTTACCGCTTTCATTAATCCAATATTACCTTCTTGAATTAAATCTGCTTGCGGTAATCCATAACCTGAATAACCACGCGCAACATGAATAACAAAACGTAAGTGTGATAAAACTAACTTTTTCGCTGCTTCAATATCACCGTCATAATACAAACGTTCTGCTAAGCTTTTTTCTTCCTCTGCAGTCAGCATCGGATATTCGTTTGCTGCTCGAATATAAGCTTCGATGCTACCTTGAGGTACTAACATCATTTGAGTTTCTTTATTCATTCTTCTCCTCACAGCATGCGGAGCTAGGCCCCGACTCATTACTTATTTGTTATTGTATAACAACTATTGTCATTATACCTCAATTTGTTTTATTTGACAGTTTTTAACGATTGAAAGTTCAGATTAATCACTAAAAATTTTTGAATTATTTTAATGGTACAAGCGAATAAATTACATCCTCCGCCGCTACCTTAAACAATAAATCAATATTCGGGTGTTTTCCAGGATTTTGCTTCGCATCTTCAACGTGTTCAGCAAACCACTCAATGCCTTGTTGTGCAGAAGTGCGGTCTAATTTCCCATTAAATTTTTCTGCTAACGCATGATAAAGACGAAGCGAACCTAACTTACCTGGCGCAGCGGGAATATGATGAATCACTGTTTCACCGTTTAATACGTCTAAACCTGTTAGATGATCAATGCTTGGTAAAGTCTCTAAAATGTCTTTAAAGTTCATGATTGCTTTCCTCTATAAATTAACTGATGGCTTGCTCTGAATTCACTTCGCCATTTGCACCCATAAAGCGCACTTCAGGCTGTAAATACACACCAAATTTATCTGCTACAGTTTGACGGATATGATGTGCAAGCTTCACAACATCCTGTCCCGTAGCATGACCTTTATTAATCAGTACTAACGCTTGTTGTTGATGAACAGCTGCACCACCGATTTGAAAACCTTTTAAATGGCACTGATCGATTAACCAACCCGCAGCAAGTTTCACAGAACCATCCGGTTGTGGAAAGTGCGGTAGATTTTCAACTTGTTTTTGGATTTTCGCAAATTGCGCTGCACTCACCACAGGATTTTTGAAGAAACTGCCCGCATTGCCAAATTCTTTTGGATCAGGCAATTTGCTGCGGCGAATATGACACACTTCATCAAACACTTGCTTTGCTGTTACCGTTTGAGGATCAAAATTCACTAATGAGCCATATTTTAAAATTGGTTGCCAATTTTTTGCTAATTTCAATCCCACTGCCGTAATCACATAACCTTGCGCATAGCGATGTTTAAAAATACTTTCACGATAACCGAATTCACATTCGTTCGCCTGTAAGCGGAATTCTTCGCCTGTGTTGAGATTTAGCACATCTACATAATCGCACACATCTTTAAACTCTACGCCATACGCACCAATATTTTGAATCGGTGCTGAACCGGCACAGCCTGGAATGAGTGCAAGGTTTTCTAAACCATTAATGCCTTGTGAAAGCGACCACTCCACCAACTGGTGCCAATTTTCACCACCATTAACATGCAAATAATGGTAATCGCTATCTTCTGTATGCTGAATACCCGATAAACGATTAATAATCACCATCCCTTGAAAATCTTCTAAAAACAGCATATTGCTGCCTTGACCTAAAAATAAGACAGGGAGATTTTCAGCTTGCGCTTTTTGCCAAGCTTGTTGGATTTGTTCAATCGATGTAGCTTCAATGATTTCACGTGCATTTGCCGGAATATTGAAGGTGTGAAACGGTTGTAAACTTTGCATTAACTTTCCTTAAAAAAACGTGTGAGGAAGCGTGATTTTAACCATCGTACCACCTTGCTCCCTTTTTGAAATTGTAAGCTGAGCATTTAATTGGCGACTGCGTTCAGTCATGATATTTAAACCATAATGCCCTTCTGGCTCGTCTAACGTTGGAATCCCAACGCCATTATCTTGCACAAGAATCTCGTATTCCCCTTCTGCATTGATATGCGCTTTCACCTCAATCAACGTACCTTTTGAGTGTTTGATCGCATTCAATGTTGCTTCACGCACAATTTGCAGAACGTGCACTAATTCTTGTGGATTTAAACTTTGCGATGGCAAACTGCAGTCCACAGTCATTTGCATCTTCGTTTGCGAACGCAAGCTTTCGATAACTTGCTCCAAAGCAACCTGTAGGTTGGCTTCTTGTACCGTTAAACGGAAGGTCGCTAATAATTCTCGTAATTGAGAATAACCATCTGATAAGGCTTGCTCAAATTCTCTAATGATCGCAATGCTTTTCTCTTTTGATTCCTCGTCTTCTTTCTTCAAATTATGCTTTAATAGCGTTAATTGAATTTGTAAGAAAGACAGCACTTGCGCCAATGAGTCATGTAATTCTCTCGCAATAATTGACCGCTCTTCCATCAGCAAAAGTTGCTCTTGTTGGCGTTGCGTTTTATGTGAATACAACGCTTTTGCCACCATTTGCCCTAAATTTTTCATCATGCGTGGATCAGGACAAGGCAAACCGGCTTGCCACGAGAGCACCGCCAAGTTTTCATTTTCAATAGAAAGTTCTTCAACTTGAAGTGATTGTTTAGGATCTTTTTGACCAAAAGAAATTTCCCAATGTTCTGATCCGAAAATTTCTAACTCAATGTAGCGTAAATGTTCGCTGACACGAATATGATTGAGCACTTGGCTGAGAATTTTATCATTAATCTTCGTGGGCGTAAGTAACTGTGAACTTTGATACAATGTGGTTAAAGAGCGGTTCGTTTGACGCAACTTTTGGGTTTTCTCATTAACGGCATCTTCTAAACGTGAGTAAAGTCGCCCTAACTCCGAGGACATTTGCGTAAACACTTTCGCTAAAACCCCCAGTTCATTATTGCTCGCGGTATCTAGCGGAATATGATTAAACTGCCCCATTTGTACTTGCATACTGGCTTTGGTCATCAGCTCTAGCGGTTTCACGACTTCACGCTTCATATACCAAATGACATAAGACACCATGGCTAAAATAAGCAACATAGAAATACACAGCACCGAAACCGCAATGATCCATTTCTTTTCAGCAAAACGTTGTAATTCCAACACGAAATCATCCACATCTTGCACATAACTTTTTAGTTCAGCATGATATTTCTCGATTTGATGGCTACTCGCTAAATCAGACATCATCATCCAGCGTTGAAGGATTTTTTGATAAGACGCTTTTATCCCTGAAGGCGCAAAAAGCTGATTCTGCACAGTAAGCAAGACGTGAGCGTTGAGACTATCTTGGTAACGCACTAAATTCTGTTCAACCGTATCCGGCGAACGTTCCATTTCCGTTAATAGCCGATAACTTTGCATACGCAAAGAACCAGAAATATTAATAGCTTCCGCATCCGACTTATTACTGGCCATCACAATCAAACTCAATGAGCTAATAATGCCCATGAAGATAATGACCACAAATAAATATTTAGCAATACGGGTAGAAACTGAACGTTTAGCGTACACGATAATTCTTCAAAATTGGAAAAAGTGACCATAGTTTAGCACAAAGTGCGGTTGAAATTGGCTGATTTTTCACAAATAAAAAACATCGGCTTTGACACCGATGTTTTCAAAAACTTGAATTTTTTTGACCGCACTTAGCTCAATTCTTTGCCTTTTAATTCTGGCACTAAGAAGACTGTCGCCACCATGTCGATCACATAAATCACTGCTAAGAAAGCAATCGCAATGCTGAATGAATACGCAGAGACAATCGCCCCGACAACAACAGGTCCAAAACCACCAACAGCACGACCTAAGTTAAACAACACATTTTGTGCCGTTGCACGTGCTTCTGTTGGATAAGCTTCTGCCATTAACGCCCCATAACCGCCCATCATGCCGTTGACAAACATCCCTAAGAATGCGCCAGCCACCAACATCGCAGTTGGATCAGTTAATTGAGAGTAAGTGATGATGCTGATCACGGCACCAAGTTGGAATAATAAGAAACTTGGTTTACGTCCGATTCTATCGGCTAGACGACCAAAAATCCAAATCCCTGCCATCATGCCGCATACGGTAACAGCCGTCCATAAACCCGATTTCGTTAAACTAAAGCCAAGTTGTTTAGATAAGAAGTTTGGCATCCAAATCATAATGCCGTAGTAACCGAAGTTTTGTACGGAAGTTAACACTACCACACCAAGGCTCACTTTTGTGGTTGCTTTGTCTTTAATTAAGAGTTTGAAAGATTCCAGTTTGGATGTTTTTTGGGTAGAAAGTGCGGTCTGTTTTCGTGAGAAAATTTCAGGTTCGTGTAAGCGGGTACGTAAATACCAAGCCACAAACGCTGGAAAGATACCGACAACGAACATGCCGCGCCAGCCGATATGTGGAAGCAATACTGGGGTGAGTAACGCAGCGGCTAACACACCAACTTGCCAACCTAACGCCACATAAGAAGCCGCTTTTGCGCGGTGCTTGGCTGGCCAAGCTTCAATGGCTAATGCCATACCGATACCAAATTCACCGCCTAAACCGATACCCGCGATGGTGCGATAAATTAATAAATCCCAATAGCCTTGTGCGATTGCACATAAACCAGTAAATACAGCGAAAAGTACGATTGTCCAAGTCAGCACGCGTACACGGCCATAACGATCGCTTAATGCACCAAATACAATACCGCCCACCACAGCACCAATAAGTGTCCAGGTAACTAATGAGCCAGATTGTGCGGGAGTTAAATTAAGATCGGCCGAAATGGCACTAAGCATAAATCCAAGAATAAGAAGATCGAATCCATCCATCGCGTAGCCGACAGCTGATCCAATCAAGGCTTTCCAGCCATATTGATTGACGTTTGTCATGATTGAGGTCCCTTTTGCTACTCACGGGTAGCGTTTAAAGTGAAATGATGAGGAAAGAAATTTTCCGACGCGTAGTTTAGAGAAATTGACAGAATTTTGCAAGAATGAGAAAAGCAAAGTGCGGTTAATTTTATTCAAGTTTTTATTTTTTCAATAAAATTCGAATCAATAAGGCAATCGCAGCCGCATCATCCACTAAACCTAATGGGCCAAGCACCGCTTCAGGCAAAATATCAATCGGACTGAACAGATAAATCAGAATGATGGCGATTTTAATTAACTTCGTTTTATTCATAGTCATTGGACGAAAAGAAAAAGATCAGGTAAATTCTACAACTTATCCGAATGGTGAATCATCACAAAACGTTCCCAAAGCTGCTCTTCGCTTTCTTGATGCTCAGGATCTGGCTTGATGCAGTTGGTAATCGGGCAAACTTTTTGGCAGGTTGGCGTGTCATAATGACCAACACATTCCGTACAAAGCACAGGATCGATCACATAGATCTCCTCGCCGATTGAAATTGCTTCATTCGGGCATTCGGGGAGACACATATCGCAGTTTGTGCATTTGTTTGTGATCAGTAACGCCATACCATTCCTTTATATGAGAAAGCGGCGAATTATAGCCGACAAAAGCAAAATTGACAAAATTTAAACAGGATTTTTATGAAAAAACAGGTTTCTACTCTTTCCCTTATTGCCCTTGCCGCATTTAGTATTTGGCAATATTTCACTGAACACAAAAAAGACACAAAACCCGCCCCAACAGCCACACAACAGCAAAGTCAAAGTGCAGTCAAAAATACCAAAGATTTTGGGAATTATGATGTCATCATGCGTGATGATGCTATTGGGCAAAACAAAAATGCCCCTGTTGATTACTATATGTTGGCCTTATCTTGGTCGCCTGCATTCTGTGAAAAACAACGCGCGCAATATGGCAATAATTTGCCAGATTCAGCACAATATCAATGTAGTACAAAAAATCAATTTGGCTGGGTAGTACATGGCTTATGGCCACAAAATGCCAATGCGCGTTCTGTTACGGATCATCCACGTTTTTGTAAAGGTGATTTAGCACCACTTCCAATTGAAACCCTCGAGCCTTACCTTTCAATCTCGCCAGGCGCAAAATTATTGCAAGGCGAATGGGAAAAACACGGTAGCTGTGCGTTTGATTCAGCAGAAGCTTATTTCAAACAAGAGAAAGCATTATTTGAATCGCTTTCCTTGCCAAACGAACAATTAAGCCGTAAAGAATTATTTCAATGGATGAAGCAACATAATCCGCAATTAAAAGGCGCTTATTTAGGGGCGAGCCATAATGAACTATTCATTTGTTACAATCGCCAATGGGAAGTAATCGATTGCCAAAAATAAGCATAATTCACTTTTTTATTTGATCTACATCGTTACAACCTAGTCAGAACTAGGTATAATGTTTGAGTTTAATTTTAACTAACCCAAGAGGAAAGATTATGTCAGTAATCAAAATGACCGACTTAGATTTAAAAGGTAAACGTGTATTTATTCGCGCGGACTTAAACGTACCAGTAAAAGATGGCAAAGTGACATCTGATGCGCGTATTCGTGCGACTATCCCGACGTTAAAACTGGCTTTAGAGAAAGGCGCAAAAGTGATGGTTACCTCTCACTTAGGTCGTCCAACTGAAGGTGAATTCAAACCTGAAGATTCTTTACAACCAGTTGTTGATTACTTAAAAGACGCAGGTTTCAATGTGCGTTTAGTACAAGACTACTTAAACGGTGTGGATGTTAAAGAAGGCGAAATCGTTGTTTTAGAAAACGTACGTGTAAACAAAGGTGAGAAGAAAAACGATCCTGAATTAGGTAAAAAATATGCCGCACTTTGCGATGTCTTCGTAATGGATGCATTCGGTACCGCTCACCGTGCGCAAGCATCAACTTACGGTGTAGCAGAGTTTGCACCGGTTGCTTGTGCAGGTCCATTACTTGCAGCAGAATTAGATGCATTAGGTAAAGCATTAAAAGAGCCTGCTCGTCCGATGGTTGCGATCGTAGGCGGTTCTAAAGTATCCACTAAATTAGAAGTATTAAACTCTCTTTCAAAAATTGCTGACCAAATTATCGTGGGCGGTGGTATTGCAAATACTTTCATCGCGGCAGCTGGCCACAATGTGGGTAAATCGTTATATGAAGCAGATTTAATCCCTGTAGCAAAAGAATTAGCCGCAAGCACAGATATTCCTGTTCCAGTTGATGTACGTGTTGGTTTGGAGTTCTCTGAAACTGCAGCAGCAACAGAAAAATCAGTAACCGAAGTGAAAGATGATGAATCTATCTTCGATATCGGTGATAAATCTGCAGAACAATTAGCAGAAATCATCAAAAATGCAAAAACTGTTTTATGGAATGGTCCGGTTGGCGTATTTGAATTCCCTAACTTCCGTAAAGGGACTGAAATCATTTCTCACGCGATTGCAAACAGCGATGCATTCTCTATCGCAGGGGGTGGTGATACTTTAGCGGCTATCGATTTATTCGGTATTGCAGATAAAATCTCTTACATCTCTACCGGTGGTGGTGCATTCTTAGAATTCGTTGAAGGTAAAGTATTACCCGCAGTAGAAATTCTTGAAAAACGTGCGAACGGTTAATTAAATGGCTTCTATCCCCTCTGCACAGAGGGGATAAATATTGATTCTTCAAACGGAGGAATAAATCCTCCAAAACAAAAGGAAACACAACTATGGCTAAATTATTAGATATCGTAAAACCTGGCGTAGTAACAGGTGAAGATGTACAAAAAATCTTTGCTTATGCCAAAGCAAACAACTTCGCGATCCCAGCAGTAAACTGCGTGGGCTCTGACTCCGTAAACGCTGTATTGGAAACCGCTGCACGTGTGAAAGCGCCAGTAATTATCCAATTCTCAAACGGTGGTGCAGCTTTCTACGCAGGTAAAGGTATCAAACCAACAAGCGGTGCACGTCCAGACGTTTTAGGTGCAATCGCAGGTGCGAAACATGTTCATACTTTAGCCAAAGAATACGGTGTTCCAGTTATTCTTCATACTGACCACGCGGCGAAAAAATTACTTCCATGGATTGATGGCTTACTTGAAGCGGGTGAAAAACACTTTGCAGAAACTGGCCGTCCATTATTCTCTTCTCACATGCTTGACTTATCTGAAGAGCCAATGGAAGAAAACATGGCAATCTGCCGTGAATACCTTGCTCGTATGGACAAATTAGGTATGACCCTCGAAATCGAAATCGGTATTACTGGTGGTGAAGAAGATGGCGTGGATAACTCAGATGTAGATGAATCTCGTTTATACACTCAACCGTCTGATGTGCTTTACGTTTACGACCAATTACATCCTGTAAGCCCTAACTTTACCGTTGCTGCAGCATTCGGTAACGTACACGGTGTTTACAAACCAGGTAACGTAAAATTAAAACCCTCTATTTTAGGTGCATCACAAGAGTTCGTTGCAAAAGAACGCAATCTTCCTGCTAAACCAATCAACTTCGTCTTCCACGGTGGTTCAGGTTCTAGCCGCGAAGAAATCCGCGAAGCAATTAGCTATGGTGCAATCAAAATGAATATCGATACGGATACTCAATGGGCTGCATGGAATGGTATCTTAAACTTCTATAAAGCAAATGAAGCTTATCTGCAAGGTCAATTGGGTAACCCTGAGGGTCCTGATGCACCAAACAAAAAATACTATGACCCACGTGTTTGGTTACGTAAAATGGAAGAATCAATGTCTAAACGCTTAGAGCAATCTTTCGAAGACTTAAACTGCGTTGATGTTTTATAATCCATAAAAATAGACTAAAATGAAACCGCACTTTGTTAGTGCGGTTTTTTAGTTTTACATAACCCGAATGTTGGCTCTTATCTATGCAAATAACAAAACAAAATTGGTTAGTCACCCTAATAAACTTCGCGGTAACGCTTTTCTTCCTTTCGATATTTATTGTCAAGGGGGGATATAATGCTGCACCTGCTCTACTGATGTTAATCGGTTTAGGTTATGGCGTTTATGCTTTAATCAAGAAACCGCTTTTAAACTTATCAAAAGTTGATAAATACTTAATTTATAGCTACCTTTTTTATTTTGTTACCTTTGTGCTTTCTCTCAGTATTAATGGGGGGAAAATGCGCGATCTTGATACTGCAAGCCGCGTCATTTTCTTTGTTCCTGTTTTACTTTTATTATTAAAATACCCTATCAAAACTTGCGTTTTGAGTTACTCTATTCCGCTTGGTAGTATTATTTCCCTTTGCGTAGCACTTTATGATAAATTTATCTTGAATCTACGCCCCGAGCAAAATCCTCGAATTATGCATATTCAAGGGGGTGATATTTCTATGTCATTAGGTATATTTAGCCTAATAATTGCCCTCTATGCCCATCAGAAAAAAGACATAAAGTTAACCACTCTTAGTGTTATTAGTGGTTTATGTGGCATCGTAGGAAGTTTGCTTTCCACCGCTCGAGGTGGATGGGTTGCATTACCCGTCTTACTTATTGTTATCCTTTATATTTATCGCCATTCTCTTTCAAAACGTTTTTTCCTGACTTTCTTTGGAATTATTGTGGTCGCGAGCATTGGCATTAGTCAAATGCCAAATAACCGTATCATGGAACGAATTAATGTTGCTCAAAAAGATATCCAACTTTATCTAGACAAAAATAATGGCAACACCTCTCTAGGTGCTCGTTTTGAAATGTGGAAAAGTGCAATTGCAATGGCGAAAGAAAAGCCGTTATTTGGTTGGGGTATTCAAGGCGCAACAGAAAAACGTAAGCAAGAAACGAAAGAAAAAGTTGCTACGGGTAATATTGGACAATTTACTCATGCTCATAATCAATATTTAGACGACCTATCCAAACGAGGAATTGTCGGATTACTTGCTTTGCTTGCTGTTTTATTTATTCCTCTACGTGCCTTTATGAAAAAGCTAAACACCACGAACGATGAGGTTAAGCTGATAGCCACTTTAGGTGTTGTCCATATTTTATCTGTGATGATTTATGGCTTAAGCCAAGGTTTCTTGGTACATAATTCAGGTACTATTTTTTACTTTTTCTTAACGATTGTGTTTTATACCGCAATACGAACACGGCAAAAGGCAGAATAATGAAAATTTTAGTCATTCGTAACGATAAACTGGGCGATTTTGTTCAGGCATTTCCGGCTTTTGCGATGTTGAAAGCCTCAAATCCCGAGCTAAAACTGACCGCACTTGTGCCAGCTTATACAGCCCCATTGGCTCAAATTTGTCCCTATTTAGATGATGTCATCATTGATAGTGTTAAGAACGACAAAGTGGATTTCAATCGCCTTGTTAAAGAAATCAAAGATCAGCAATTTGATGGCATGATTAGCTTCTTTTCCAATACCCATAATGGTAAATTAGCATGGAAAAGTGGGATTCCTTATCGTCTTGCACCTGCGACAAAATGGGTGCAAATCCTTTATAACCATCGTTTAACACAACGCCGTTCACGCTCAGAAAAATCTGAAGCAGAATACAATCAAGATTTGGCTCGAGCGTTCTTAAAGAAACATAACATGCCGATTGTGGAACCCAAACCACCTTACCTTTCACTTCCTGAAAGTGCGGTTAAAAATCAACGTGTTTTTCTTCAAGAACAATTCGGTTTATTGGCAGATAAAAAATGGGTATTTGTGCATAGTGGAACAGGTGGCTCAGCAACAAGTCTCTCATTGTCGCAATATGCTCAATTAATACAAGGCTTATTAAGCGAATTTGATTGTCAGATTATCTTAACGGCAGGACCAGGTGAAAGTGAAAAAACCCATGAGTTAGCAGCAAAAATCGATAGCCAAAATGTGATTGTTTACGATAAGAATAAAGGGTTAGTGGATTTTGCACACTCTCTGGCTTGTGCGGATTTATTCATTGCGGGTTCCACTGGACCATTGCATTTAAGCAGTGCATTTAATGTACCTACAATTGGATTCTATCCAAACAGTCGCTCATCTCAGCCTCGTCGTTGGAAGCCGATTAATGATGCAGATAAACATCTTGCTTTCTGCCCGCCAAAAGGAAAAGAGGAAATGAATTTAGGCTTAATTTCGATTGATGATGCCTTAATTGAGATTATTCCCTTCGTACGGAAGATGTGGCAAACGGGCAATTGAGTTTAGGCATAACTGTACAATCCAACCTATTGCGGCGGCAAAAACAACGGTACCTATGCCAACTGTGCCGCCGAGGAGATAACCTAGCACACAAACCGACACTTCAAGGCTTGTTCTCACAATGCCTACTTTTAAATGAAGGCGTTGACAAAACCCTACCATTAATCCATCCCGCGGGCCAGCGCCTTGATGACAGGTTAAATATAATGCTGTTCCAAGCCCATAAAGCAAAAGCCCAATTCCGCCGAATAAGATTCGACTCAAAAGTGCGGTTGGTTCAGGTACAATTTTCACAGTTAAACCAAGAAAAAAAGCAATCACGATAATATTCAAAATCGTGCCAAGCCCAAATCTTAACTTAAGGGGAATCCAAGCTAACATCACCAAACAGCTAATCCAAAATGATGCCCAACCAATACTAACTCCAGCTTGTAATGCTACGCCTTGAGAAAGTACGGTCCAAGGTGAAGAACCCAAATTAGCGAGCACAATCAAGCCATCTCCAATGCCCAGTATTGCCAATGCAAATAAGAGCATCGACATCGTTTTACCTTCGACTGACCATAGCGATTTGGCTGCCCAACTGGTGTGGGGAATCACCCGTGCTTTTTTCATATTATTCCTGTTTATGTTTAACGCCGACATCATAATGGTAAACACTATAAAACCCAAACATTTTAACGTCATATGATATAACCGAATTGACTGATAAATATCATAAATGTGATGTAGATCACATTGTCAAAATTGTCATCATCCAATCACTGACTTAAAATAGGTTACCCTTTTAAATTAGGACATGATTATGCTTGCATCTCTTCAAGATATTTTGGATACCGTAAAATCCAATACACTCACCTATCAACAAAAACTCATGTGTTTAGGCAATATCGCTGAGCGATTATTTGATCCTCGTGAATTATTAGGCTACACAGATGAAGAATGGCAATTCCTTCAGAATCAAATGATCTGTGATTTAAATGAAGGCTATGCGATTTATCGCCCTCGCTATATTTTGCCGGATTACAATGTGTATATTAAAAAAGGCTGTGAATTCCTTGAATTGCCACCACCAAAAGATCTTGATGAAGTATTAGATGGCTTATTGATTTTATATTCCCATGTGCCCTCCATTACCACATTCCCGGTTTACATTGGGCGTTTAGACATGCTACTTGATCCGTTTATTACCGATGAAAAACAAGACTACATCAAAATTAAACGCTTCTTAAATCATGTGGATAAAACTGTGCCGGATTCATTCTGTCATGCCAATATTGGGCCTTATGACACCAAAGCAGGGCGTTTGATTTTAAAAGCGGTAATTGAGCTAGAAGCACCAACACCAAATATGACCATTCGTTACGATAATAGTAAAACAAGTCGTGAATTTGCAGAATTAGCAGCAAAAGCGTGCTTATTGGTTTCTAAACCGTCTTTTGCCAACGATGCTTACTACATTTCTGACTTAGGCGAACAATATGGTATTGCAAGCTGCTATAACGCACTGCCTGAATGCGGCGGAGCTTATACCCTCACTCGCTTGCGCTTAGGGACTATCGCGCGCGCCTGTAAAACCGTGGATGAAATGGTCAATGAGCTTTTACCTCGTGTAGCAAAATGTGCACTTTCCACCATGGATAAACGCCATAAATTTGTCGTGGAAGAAAGCAACTTCTTCAATACCTCATTCCTCGAAAAAGAAGGTTTTATCAAACGTACTAATTTTACAGGAATGTTTGCCATTGTTGGCCTCGCAGATGCGGCAAATCATTTATTGCAACAGGAAGGATTAAATGAAACCTTTGGTAAAAGCCAACGCGGTGATGAAATTGCGACCTTGATTATGGATAAATTAAAAGAAGTCACGGATAACCATGACGGCGTGTATGCTGAACGCACGGGCAACCGTTATTTATTACATGCTCAAGTAGGCGCTAGCAATCATGAAGAAGATAAACGTAATGCACCAGCACATCGCATTCGTGTAGGTGAAGAACCAACATTATTAGCTCATTTAAAACAATCCGCGCCATTCCATAAGTACTTTCCATCAGGTACGGGAGATTTGTTTGCCTTTGACCAAACCTATGTGGATCATTTAGATGCCGTTGTTGATATTATTGATGGTTCATTTTCACAAGGTTACCGCTATATCACCACTTACCTTAAAAATACCGATTTGATTCGTGTAACGGGTTATTTGGTGAAGAAAAGCGAAGTGGAAAAATACCGTAAAGGTGAAGTGGCATTACGTGATACCACTTGGTATGGTTCGGGTACCGATGATTGTGCACAAGTCTTTGACCGTCAATTACGCGATGAACAAGATGTAAGTGCAAGCTAGAAAAAAGTGCGGTCGAAAAATCTTCTGTTTTTTGACCGCACTTATTCTTTTTCTGCCTTTTCTAAAATTGCTTTATGCTCTCGAATCAAAGCCATAAATGGCTGTCCAAAGCGTTCTAATTTGATCGCACCTACCCCATTAATTTGTAACATTTCAATATTACTTGTTGGCATATATTGCGCCATTTCCTGCAATGTCGCATCATTAAAGACAATATAAGGCGGAATATTTTCCTTATCCGCGAGTTGTTTCCGTAGAAAACGCAAACGAGCAAACAGATCTTTATCGTAATTTGCCACTGTATTTTTGTGGGATGTATGCACAATTTTATTAATAGATGAAATGCGTGGCATCGCTAATTCAAGCGGCACTTCGCCTTTTAAAACAGGGCGAGCGCTTTCTGTGAGCTGAAGCGTGGCACTATTAAACTCACCGATCACTTGTTGAATAAAACCAAGGTGGATAAGCTGGCGAATCACGGATTGCCAATGTTCTTTGCTTTTATCTTTGCCAATGCCATAAACACTTAACTTATCATGCTGGCGTTCTACAATTTTTTGATTATGCATCCCTCGCAATACCGCAATCACATATTGCACACCGAAACACTGCCCCACACGATAAATCGTCGACATCACTTTTTGTGCATCAATTAAACCGTCATATTTCTTGGGCGGGTCAAGACAAATATCGCAGTTTTGACAAGGTGTTTGACGATGTTCGCCAAAATAATTGAGTAATACCAAACGGCGGCAAGTTTGACTTTCGGCAAATTCACCGATAGCTTCCAATTTATGTTGCTCAATTTGACGTTGTGGCGTCTCTGGTTTCTCCAGCAAAATTTTCTGTAACCAAGCATAATCAGCCGGTTCGTAGAAAAGTACCGCTTCCGCAGGTAAATCATCTCGCCCCGCACGACCGGTCTCTTGATAATATGATTCAATGCTTCTCGGCAAATCAAAATGAGCGACAAAACGCACATTGGATTTATTAATGCCCATGCCAAACGCTATCGTCGCAACCACAACTTGAACATTATCTCGTTGGAAATCTTGTTGGACACGTTCGCGTAGTGCAGTTTCCATTCCCGCATGATACGCTGCAGCCGAGACGCCTTTATTTCGCAAAGTTTCTGCTATACGTTCCACCTTCGAACGACTATTGCAATACACAATGCCACTTTTGCCTTTTTGAGCTAACACAAAACGCGTAAGCTGTTCCATCGGCTTAAACTTTTCTTCCAACGTATAACGAATATTCGGACGGTCAAAACTACCAATGTATTTATGAGGATTATCTAATTTAAGATGAGTGAGAATATCCTGTCTCGTCGCGTAATCCGCTGTTGCCGTTAATGCCATAATTGGCGCATTTGGAAACGCCGCTTTTAAGCCACCAAGTTGGGTATATTCAGGACGAAAATCATGCCCCCATTGCGAAATACAGTGTGCTTCATCAATGGCGATAAAGGAAATTTGAGCATAAGAAATCAGCTGAAAAAAGCTGTTTGTCATCACTTTTTCAGGCGAAACATACAACAATTTTAATTGACCTGAAATCAGCTTATTTTCAACTAGCTGTTGTTGTTCTGGCGTCTGACTAGAGTTTAGAAAATCGGCTTCAATGCCGTTTGCTTGGAGTTGATCCACCTGATCTTTCATTAAAGAAATCAAAGGCGAAATCACTAATGTGAGACCAGGAAAACAAAGTGCTGGAATTTGATAACACAAGGATTTACCATTTCCTGTGGCCATCACCACTAAGGCATCCTGACCGCTTAACGCAGCATGAATCACTTCTTCCTGCCCTTTTCGGAAATATTGGTAACCAAAAACAGACCGCAACGTATGAAGTGCGGTCGTTTTTAAGTCTGTTTTTTGCGGGGCATGTTCCGCGAGTTCGGTCATTAGAATGTTACCGTTTCTCCGTGAGCGGCAACCGCCTCGGTTAAACAATCCCAAAAGCGTTTGCCATCATTTGCCACCCAATCATTATTTTTATAGGCAAAATGAAATCCACCCAAGCGGCTCGCAAGCCAAAGCTCAAGAAGCGGTTCTTGCTTATTGATAACGATTTGTGAGCGGTCATCAAATGTGATCGTGAATACCGAACCTTGTGTTTCGCAATCCACATCACAATCTTGATTCTCTAACGTTTCTTCAATTTTTTGCCAAACCTGTTCAATATTTTGGTGAAATTCTGCAACATTCATAAAATTTTCCGATTAAATCTGATAGAATGCCGTGAATTATAAAGCCTTTCGCCTCGTTGGCAAAGGCAGATTTTACTTATTAGAGAGATTGAAAAATGAAAAAAGTACTTTCTATTTTGTTATTAGGTGCATTCTGCACTTTGGCTACAGGTTGCGGTGTAAAAGGGCCATTATATTTTCCTGAAAAAGAACAGCCGCAAAACACACAAAAAACACAATAAAAACTGACCGCACTTAAAGGATTCGTCATGGATTTTTTCCAATATAAAAACGAGCAACTTTATGTTGAAGATTTGCCCGTCAAACAACTCGCTGAAGAATTCGGCACACCGCTTTATATTTATTCGCGCGCTACGCTTGAGCGCCATTGGCATGCCTTTGATTCAGCCTTAGGAGAGCATCCGCACTTGATTTGTTATGCCGTTAAAGCCAATTCTAATATTGGTATCTTGAATGTCATGGCAAAATTAGGTTCTGGTTTTGATATCGTTTCGCAAGGCGAATTAGAACGTGTCTTAGCGGCTGGTGGAGAGGCTTCAAAAGTAGTCTTTTCTGGTGTAGCAAAATCTCGTGCCGAAATTATGCGAGCGTTAGAAGTAGGTATTCGTTGTTTTAATGTGGAATCTGTTGCGGAATTACATCACATCAACCAAATTGCGGGTGAAATGGGTAAAGTAGCCCCTATTTCTTTACGCGTAAACCCCGATGTCGATGCCCATACACATCCCTACATCTCCACTGGATTAAAAGAAAATAAATTTGGTGTGAGCGTAGATGAAGCGCGTGAGGTATATAAATTAGCAGCAACCTTACCTCATGTGAAAATTACGGGTATGGATTGCCATATTGGCTCTCAGCTTACAGAATTACAACCCTTCTTAGATGCAACGGATCGCCTCATTCGTTTAATAGAACAGTTAAAAGAAGATGGTATTACGTTAAAACATTTAGATCTCGGTGGCGGTTTAGGCGTAACTTATACTGATGAAACGCCGCCGCATCCAAGTGATTATGCTGCTGCGTTACTGAATAAATTAAAAGATTATGAAGATCTCGAAATTATTCTAGAACCAGGTCGAGCGATTACGGCGAATGCGGGGATTTTAGTGGCTAAAGTGCAATACCTAAAAAGCAATGAAAGCCGTAACTTCGCAATTACCGATACTGGCATGAACGATATGATTCGCCCTGCACTCTATGAGGCTTATATGAACATCATTGAAATTGACCGCACTTTAGAGCGTGAAAAAACGATTTATGATGTTGTTGGCCCGGTATGTGAAACCTCTGATTTCTTAGGTAAACAGCGCGAGCTCGCCATTGCTGAAGGGGATTATATTGCTCAACGCTCTGCCGGCGCCTATGGTGCAAGTATGTCTTCAAACTATAATTCTCGTCCACGTACAGCAGAAGTGTTAGTAGATGGGGACAAGGCTCATTTAATTCGCCGCAGAGAAAATCTTAGTGAGTTATGGGCACTAGAAAGCATCGCGAAATAAATAGATTGAAAGAAAAACGGTCAAGATATAAGTCTTGACCGTTTTTGTATGACTAAATAATTCGAGAGAATTGTTGTCGTTTTGCCGCTGCTCTTGAATAAGTATCAAAGCATAAGCAAATATTACGGATTAATAATCGACCTTTAGGCGAAACTTGTAAGCCTGTTTCTGTTTCAGAAATTAATCCATCTTCAAGTAATGGCTGTAATAACTGTAAATCTTCAGCAAAGTGCTTTTTGAAATCAATATTATATTGTTTTTCAATTGGTGCAAAATCAAGCTTAAAGTTACAAATCAATTGCTTAATCACATCACGACGTAAGCAATCTTCTTCTGTCATTGCTAAACCTTTATGCAGTGCAATACCTGAATTTTCTACATCATGATAATAATGTTTTAACTCTTTTTGGTTTTGAGCGTATGTATCACCCAATAAACTAATCGCTGACACACCTAAACCAAGCAAATCACATTCTTCTTGTGTGGTATAGCCTTGGAAATTTCGGTGTAATACACCTTTCTCTTGAGCAACCGCTAATTCGTCATCAGGTTTAGCAAAATGATCCATACCGATAAACTTATAGCCTGCATTACCTAAGGTTTCGATCGTTTTTTGTAAGATCTCTAATTTAGTTTCCGGTGGCGGTAATTGCTCTTCTTTAATTTTTGCTTGTCCTGCAAATCGACTTGGCAAATGGGCATAGTTAAAGATACTCAAACGATCTGGATTTAATTCAATCACTTTATGTAATGTAAACATAAAACTTTCCACATTTTGAAGTGGCAATCCATAAATTAAATCAAGGTTGGTCGATTGGAAACCTAACTCACGAGCACGAACAAGTAATGCATTCACAAACTCTTCATCTTGTTCACGGTTTACCGCTTTTTGAACCGCTTTATTGAAATCTTGTACGCCCATACTGATTCGGTTAAAACCAATATTGCGTAAATGATCAAGCATGTCGAGTTCAATCTCGCGTGGGTCCATTTCAATACTGACTTCTGCATTATCCGCAATCGTAAAATGATCTTTAAGCATCTTCATCAAACGAGCAGATTGCTCTTCTGTCAAATAAGTCGGTGTACCGCCGCCCCAATGCACTTGAGTCGCAACACGATTTTTGAATAATTCTGAACGCGCTTTGATTTCTTTTTCAAGGTAATCAAGATAAATATCCGCCTTATGTTGATGACGAGTAATCACCTTATTACAGCCACAGAAATAGCAAAGTTTGTGACAAAACGGAATGTGTACGTAAAGGGAAAGTGGTCTTTCCGGATAACGATTAGCCGCTGCAATAAAATCTTCGTTTGTGTAACTTTCATTAAATTCTAATGCAGTTGGATAAGATGTATAACGAGGTCCTGATTGGTTATATTTTTGAATTAACGCAAGATCCCAAATAATTTCAGACATTAAGCTTCCCCAAATTTTTCTACGTCATTTAAAAACTGACGTAACTCCAACATAATTTCTTCTTCAAATTTTGCTTCTGCACTTTCTCGCTCAAGATCGAGTTTCATTCTTTCTTTTTTTAACAATGCTTTCCGAGCTTCATGCGTAGGCATTTCTTTTACAATATTATAAAGTGCATACATAGCTTGATATGGCTTTAAAGATTGTCCAAAAGGGAGTAAAAGCATTGATAAACGAATCACCCCTTCTGAATGGTTGCAATCTCCATTTTGCATCGCTTTAGCGATAATTACCATACTCTCTTTTAGGCGTTTTGTACGCGCTATTTTAGCCTGTTTGATGAGAGTGTTTTGATGGCGTAACTTCCTAAGTAATTTGAAAGCATAAAATGATACGCCAGCAATAATTCCCAAAGCAATGATACTTAAAATAATCGGCCACATGACAATTATCTGAATTGGTTGATATCAATTTTCTCGAAGGTTCGATAGAGGTCATCCTCTGTCTCTTCTTCATCTTGAATACCTAATTCTTCCATTAACTGAGCAATACGATCTAAACATTCATCCACAAATTGTTGATCAGCTTTACTAATCGTTTTGCCTTCATCTAAGGCATCCAACAATTCATTTAGAATTTCATTATTTTCTAATCGCTCTAACTCAATTTCAGGTAAAAGTTTTTTCGGTTCTTTTACCGCTGGAATTGTCATTCCTTTCTCCGGCTTATTCACAAATTCAACAATCAGTGGGACCTTTTTACGGCTACCAATACGCGGATCTTTTTGTTCAACAACTTGGTTATTTTTATTTTGCTCTGCGTTACTATGACGAGAACCAGATGCTAAACCTTTATGTTTACGTTTTTTCTTATCTTCTCTTGCCTTAGCGTCTAATTCATAACGTGTTAATTTCTTACCTGATAGCTTCGGTGCTTCAGGTTTCTTATCTGATTTACGAATTGGCATAACATCGCTAATTTTACGACTTTTCTTTTTACGAGCCATTTGTGTTATTTATCCTATAAAAAATTTTGGTGATTGTACCATTCCACCTATATTTTCTCATTAAAAGATTTAAACATCTTTAATAAAACTATTTTGATTTTGACCGCACTTTTACTTTATTAAAATCAAATCTAAAAACAAAAACCCCAAGCTCTTCAGCTCGGGGTTCTACATTCACTACCTGGCGGTGTCCTACTCTCACATGGGGA
>CAJMMG010000017.1:0-32639 GCA_905214375.1 uncultured bacterium
CCTATTATGATTGGCTAGTGGATAACGATTTCACCCCATATTTGGTGGTGGATGCCAATTATTATGGTACCAATGTGCCAGTGGAATACGTGAAAGATGGGCAAATCGTTTTAAATCTTTCAGCGGGGGCGACTGGGAATTTGCAATTAACGAATGATTTTATTCAGTTTAATGCACGTTTCCAAGGTGTGGCTCGTGAGTTATATATTCCGATGGGCGCAGCTTTAGCTATTTATGCACGTGAAAATGGTGATGGCGTGATGTTTGAGCCAGAAGAAATTTACGATGAGCTCAATCGTGAGCCAACATCCGAACAGCCATTAAGCTTTGCAGAAGCGGTAGACAAACCTAAAGCTGAAAAGAAACCACAGAAATCAGCATCTCATTTACGAATAGTAGATTAATGAAAGAAAAACAAAAGTGCGGTTAAAATTAACCGCACTTTTTTATTTATTATTTGGTTGCAGCTTTCATATCACGAACAAACTCAGAGAGTTCAGTTAAGCATTGAGCTTGATTATCTAAATTTCGCTCGATGATTTTTACCGTTGCAGAGCCTGAAATAGCTCCCGCTGCACCTAGTTGAAGGGCTTCTTTCACTTGAGCTGGTTGAGCAATACCAAAACCTTGTAGAATTGGTGGAGCCTTATGGGCTTTAAGTTGTTCTACAAGTGTATCTAAGTTTGCGGCATGAGCTTGATTCTCTGCACTTGTTATACCCGCACGAGAAACTAAATAGGTATAGCCTTCGCTGTTTTCAGCAACACCTTGTACGGTTTTGGCATCCGCATTTGGTGGGCAAATAAAGACAGGTTGAATGCCATGCTTTTTAGCAGCTTGAACATAGTCTTCTTTTGCTAATAGTGGAATATCTGCCACTAAAACCGCATCTACGCCGACTTCTGCACAACGTTGATAGAAATTATCTAAGCCTTTCGCAAAAATTAAATTTGCACAAAGGAGTAAACTAATCGGAATTTCTGGATATTTTGACCGCACTTTAGCGAGTAATTTAAAGCTATCTTCAGTGCTATGGCCAGCATTGAGTGCACGGTTATTAGCCGCTTGGATAACGGGACCATCTAATAGTGGATCAGAAAATGGAAAGCCGAGTTCTAAAGCATCTGCGCCATTTTCGACTAACGTGCAAATAATCTCAAAAGAGCGATCAAATGTTGGATCGCATAATGTAACGAAAGGTACAAAAGCCCCTTCTTTTTTCGCTGCAAGTTCTGCAAATTTAGTTTCAAAACGGCTCATTATTGCATTCCTTTTTCTTTTAAAACTTTATCAACGGTGAAAATATCTTTATCACCACGACCAGAGAGATTCACCACTAAAATTTGTTCTTTATTCGGTTCTTGATGAATCATTTTTAGCGCATGTGCTAATGCATGAGAACTTTCCAATGCAGGAATAATTCCTTCATGTTTTGCTAATTCTTGGAAAGCGTTTAATGCTTCATCATCTGTAATACTTGGGTATTCTGCACGACCAATACTTTGCAAGTAAGCATGTTGAGGCCCAACAGAAGGGAAGTCTAATCCAGCAGAAATAGAGTAGGATTCTTCCACTTGACCATCTTCAGTTTGCATTAAAGGTGATTTCATACCGAAATAAATACCCACTTTTGCATGGCCTAATGGTGCACCATGTTCACCACTTTCGATACCATGACCAGCAGGTTCCACACCAATTAAGCGTACGCCTTTTTCATCAATAAAATCAGTAAACATACCAATCGCATTGGAACCACCACCAACTGCCGCGATGACAGCATCCGGTAAACGGCCTTCTTTTTCTAAAATTTGACGTTTAGTTTCTTCACCAATCATTTTTTGGAATTCACGTACAATGGTTGGGAATGGATGAGGGCCTGCAGCTGTACCCAATAAATAATGGGTGTTTTCATAGTTGGCTGACCAATCACGCATTGCTTCACAGCATGCATCTTTCAATGAGCAAGAACCTTTTTGTACAGGAATCACTTCTGCACCCATCAAACGCATACGGAATACGTTTGGTGATTGACGTTCTACGTCTTTTGCACCCATATAAACACGACAAGGCATATCTAACATTGCACAAGCAAGAGCTGTAGCTACACCATGTTGGCCTGCACCGGTTTCTGCGATAATACGTGTTTTACCCATGCGTTTTGCTAATAAAATTTGACCTAACACTTGGTTGGTTTTATGGGCACCACCGTGAAGTAAATCTTCACGTTTTAAATAAATTTTTGCTTTTGTCCCTTTGGTTAAATTACGGCAAAGGGTAAGGGCGGTTGGTCTGCCTGCATAATTTTTAAGTAAATCTTGAAATTCACGTTGGAATTCAGGATCGTCTTTTGCTTCAACAAAGGCTTTTTCTAGCTGTTGTAGTACCGGTACGAGAATTTCCGGTACATACATTCCGCCAAATTCACCGAAATAAGGATTTAAAAGGGTTTCTGACATAATATTTCCTTGTTATTTTTGAATTCTTGCGACATTAAGTGGTGCAAAGGTTTGTGCGGTAGGCATCACTTCAATGCGATTAATATTGACATGTTCTGGTTGTTGATTGAGCCATAACACAATATTAGCAATATCTTGTGGACTGACATATTCCACATTTTCATAGAGTTTTTTTGCTCGGGCATCATCACCTTTAAAGCGGATATTAGAAAATTCAGTTCCACCACAAAGACCGGGTTCAATATTGGACACGCGAATTTGTGTACCAGCAAGATCGGCTCGAAGATTTAAACTAAATTGTTTTATAAAAGCTTTAGTGCCACCGTATACATTGCCACCTGGATAAGGATAAGTACCTGCAATTGAGCCTAAATTAATAATATGACCTGAATTGCGTTCAACCATTTGTGGTAACACAAGACGAGTGATGGTGACGAGACCTTTAATATTGGTATCAATCATTTGCATCCAATCGTCTAAACTCGCTTTATCTGCACTTTCTAAACCTAATCCTAAACCGGCATTATTCACCAATAAATCAATGGATTGCCAAGTAGCGGGAAGGGAATGGAAAGCATCTTCTGTTGCTTGGCGATCTGAAATATCAAAGGCAAGAAAGTGGAAGTTTTTACCTAATTCTTGTTGTAATTGTTCTAAACGAGCTACGCGGCGCCCTGTGCCAATCACACGATAACCATTTTCAATAAGTGTGCGACAAATTGCCGCACCAAATCCGGCAGTTGCGCCGGTTACTAACGCTGTTCTTTGCATAATGCTTCCCCTTAGCAATCAGATTAATTTGACAAAATCGTCTTAAAAACTGACCGCACTTTTTCGCTGTCTTTTACGCCTGCGGCAGTTTCTACACCAGAATTGAGATCAACCCCTAGGCAACCTTGCTTAATGGCTTGTTCAATATTGTCAGGTGAAATGCCACCAGCCAAAATAATTTTGTGTTTCAAGTTTTCAGGAATGAGTGACCAATTAAAGGTTTTTCCTGTGCCACCTTGTTGATTAGCGGATTGGCTATCGAAAATATAGCGAGCAATATTTAAATCATCAGTAAAATCAACCGCACTTTGTGCTTCAGTATCTATTGAAATGGCTTTCCAAATTTGAGTTTTCTCAGGCAGTTGGTGACGAAGTGCGGTAATAAATTCAGGAGTTTCTGAACCGTGTAGCTGAACCGCATAAAGCTGCAATTGTTTAGCGATTTTTACAATAAAATCAATTTCTTGATTCTGGAATACGCCCACAAAACGAAGTGGTGATGCTGTCACTAATTCTTGGGCTTGACGTAGGCTCACACAGCGTTTTGAATGTTCGACGAAAATTAAGCCGCCGTATAATGCCCCGTTTGCGTAAACCTCTTTGACATCTTGCGTGCGAGTTAAACCGCATACTTTATTTTCTCCAAAAATCACTTCACGCACAGCATTATTTAAATCAGCATTGCCCATTAGGCTGCTACCGATTAAAAAGCCATGTGCCACTTTTTGCAAATCACGAATTTGGCTGTGATTATAAATACCCGATTCGCTGATAATACGTGCATCAGCGGGGATACGCTCGGCATATTTTTGTGTGAGTTCTACCACGCGGTTTAAATCAACGGTGAGATCGTGAAGATTACGATTGTTGACGCCGATAATTTTTGCACCTAATGCAAGGGCACGCTCAAACTCTGCGTCATTGCTGGTTTCTGTCAATACGCCCATACCGAGAAAATGCGCCAGATCAGCCAATACGCGATAGGTTTCGTCATTTACTACCGAAAGCATTAATAAAATAGCATCAGCTTGATAGTAGCGTGCGAGATAAACCTGATATTCGCTAATCATAAAATCTTTGCACAATACAGGTTGTGAGACAACGTCACGTACTTGCGGCAAATAGTCAAATTTACCTTGGAAGTATTTCTCATCTGTTAGCACAGAAACAGCTGACGCATAATGTTTATACACATTGGCGATTTCGTCTAAATTAAATTCATCACGAATTAATCCTTTAGAAGGGGACGCTTTCTTACATTCCAAAATATAAGCCGGTTTTTGATGGGTGCCTTTAGCCAATGCATCATAAAAAGAGCGGTCAGATTTTTGAATGTTTTCTTTAAATTGTGAAAGCGGAAATTCAGCTTCCTTTGCTTTAACCCATTGCGCTTTGTCTAAGACGATTTTTTGCAGTACCGTCGCAGAGTCAATTGGTTTAGTGAAATCTTGCGTGATCATAATCTTTCTTCTTATTGTGGCTTATCAAATCAGCCTTTATCTTAATATTTTGTTAAATGTTGTAGTGTCTCAAACGCTTTGCCTGATGCAAGATGAGCCAATACATTTTGAACATTTTGTTTTAAGTCATCATGACCAAATAATTTCAGTAATAATGCCACATTTGCGGCTACCGCATTAGCATGTTCAGTTTTACCTTTACCTTGTAAAAGTGCGGTCAGATATTGGGCATTTTCTTGCGGTTCGCCACCACGTAAACTTTCTAAAGATTGTGTTTTTAAACCAAAATCTTCTGGTGTTAAGGTGAAGTAGTCAATTTTACCATTTTTAATTTCTGCCACTTGCGTTTCACCATGTACGGCGACTTCATCAAGACCGGCACCATGAACCACAAAAGTATGTTGATGGCCTAATGCGACAGCGGTTTCAGCATAGGTTTTCACTAATTCAGGGGCATACACGCCAAGCAAATGATAAGTTGGGCGAGCAGGGTTAATTAATGGACCTAAAATATTAAAAAGCGTACGTGTTTTTAATGCCGCGCGAACAGGGGCGACATGTTTAAAACCGCTGTGATATTGTTGAGCAAATAAGAAACATACGCCAATATCGTCAAGCGCTTGACGAGCTTGTTCTGGTGTAACGTTGACATTCACACCGAGTGCGGTTAATACATCACTGGCACCTGATTTGCTTGATACGCTTCGGTTACCGTGTTTTGCTACTTTTGCACCCATAGAGGCTGCAACAATGGCACTCGCAGTAGAAATATTAATTGTGTTTTGACCATCGCCACCCGTTCCTACAATATCCGCAAAAGGGTAGCCAGGTCGAGGGAATGATTTGGCATTTTGCAAGGATGCCGATACCGCACCACTTAATTCCTCAATAGTGGCACCACGTACTTTTAACGCAATCAGCATGGCAGCGATTTGTTCGTTATTCAGTTCGCCTTGCATAATGGCATTAAAAATGACCGCACTTTCTTCTTTGTTAAGTGTTTTCCCGCTGTAAAGTTGTTCTAATAATTGAGCCGTTTGCATAATCTCATCCCTTATACGTAAATATCGTAATCTAAATCGCGAGCTTCATCGCCAGTCATACCACGGAAACCCCAACAATGCGCTGGTTGTTCTTTAATCGTAATTTCAACGTTGTGAGATTTAATACCAATTTTGTATTCGAGTTCGCTGAAGAGCATTTTGATTAAACGTTTTTTCGTACCTTCCATACGACCTTGCATGAGGTTAATTTCAATAACGGTGTAATCATCGTTACGATCGATAGGATAAAGGAAATCTTCTTTATCTAAACATAAAAAACGAATCGCATGCTTTCCACGAGGAATGTCTAAACCAAGGTTTAAACAGTTATAAATTACTTCAGCAATATATTGACGACGAGGTGCAAGCACTTCTTTTAATCCATATACGGTAATCATTTTTCTTCCTTAATCTCTGTTTAATAACCATTCCACTGATTGTTGTAATAATTTGGAACCTTGTACAGTAAGGATGCTTTCTGGGTGGAATTGGAAAGCACAAATTGGCAAGGTTTTATGACGAATTGCCATCACGATACCATTATAATCGGCATTGACAATAAATTCGTCAGGTAGATTTTTACCCATTAAAGAGTGATAACGAGCCACAGGCATTGGGTTGGCAATATCTCTAAACATGGCTTGGTTATCGTGTTGAATGCGCGATACTTTACCATGTAATACTTCGCCTGCATGTACAACCTCTCCACCAAAGGCTTGAATAAGCGCTTGATGGCCTAAGCAAATACCAATAATTGGCACATCATTTTTTAAACGTTCAATAAGTGGGAGTAAGATGCCTGCTTCAGCCGGAGTACCTGGTCCTGGAGAGAGCGCAAGAATCGTATCCGGTGTATTTAATGCCTCTTGTACCACTTGCTCTAAATTAGTGTCATTACGATAAATTTTTACGTTATGCCCAAGCACACGGAATTGATCCACTAAGTTATAAGTGAATGAATCAAAATTATCTAAAAAGAGAATATTAGCCATAATTTATCGTCCTTATTTTGCTTGGGTATTGATTTGTTTGATTGCTTTAAGCACTGCAGCCGCTTTATGGCGAGTTTCATCCGCTTCCATTTGAGGATCAGAATCCAACACTTCACCACAACCCGCTTGAATATGAGCAATGCCATTTTGTACAAAAGCAGAACGAATCACGATACAGGTATCAAAATGACCATCAGAGGTGAGATAACCGACCGCACCACCGTAGCTGTGACGTTTTTGCTGTTCAAATTGATAGATTAACTGCATCGCTTTAATTTTAGGCGCACCAGTTAACGTCCCCATATTCATACAAGCTTGATAAGCGTGTAAGGCATCAAGTTCAGGACGAAGTTTACCCACCACGCGAGAAACCAAATGCATGATGTGCGAATAGCGATCCACTTGCATTAATTCTGCCACTTTACGTGTCCCGCTTTGGCAAACGCGAGCAATGTCATTACGGGCTAAATCCACTAACATTAAATGTTCAGCTTGCTCTTTATGATCAAGACGTAATTCTAATTCCAAACGCGCATCCAATTCAGGGTCAATATTGCCATGCGCATCAAAACCACGCGGGCGAGAACCTGCAATTGGATAGATTTCTAATTGACGATTATCTGGCGCATATTTCAGCGCACTTTCTGGTGACGCACCGAATAAAATGAAATCCTCATCGTTCATGTAGAACATGTAAGGGCTTGGATTGTTATGTTTTAATTGCGCATAGCTCGCAAGGGTATTCGGGCATGCTAATGAAAAACGGCGAGATGGCACGATTTGGAACACATCACCAATATTAATATGATGTTTTAATGCTTTGACAATACCGATAAATTCAGGATCTTCAAAGTTGGTGCTGACCTCATCACTTGCTGCTTTAATGGAAAATACGCCATCAATATTTTTTAATTTTTGGGCAATAGAAAGTGCTGTTTTTGCGACTTCCACTTGTTCTTCTTGGCTAAAGCAAAAGCTTTTTAATGTGGCTTGTTGGCTTTGATGATCGATGGTGATTAAGTTTTCTGCGAGATAGAAACTGTAATCCGGGCAGTTAATGCCATCATCTTTTAATTCAACACCTTGCATTGGAATAAAATTTGCCACCAAATCATAAGCAAATAAACCACCTAAAAAGACAGGTGTGCTGCTATGTTGATAATGGTTAGAAATTACACGAAGTCCATCAAAAATGGTTGCAGTTTGTAATTTGCTGTCTTCATCTAATTGATTATCAAGTGACGCAAATTGCACAGAAAATTCATTCTCAAAATTGACCGCACTTACGGTACCGAGTTGGCTTAATACGGGATGAATTTCTTTTAAGACTTGTTTTCCGTTCGCATTCAGTGCTCTAAAGGTCACCTGATTGCCTAAACAAGTAATTTTAACGACAGCATTAATTAAAATAAGACTTTGTAAGCTATTTTTACTACCAATTTCGGCAGAGTCGAGGAGAAGAGAATTTGAGTTCTGTTGGCATAATGTATTAAAAATTGCGGTGGTGTCGGCATGATAGGGAACCGGTTGAGAGGTCACCGCAATAAAAGGGGTATTTTTCATAATCAATCCTGTATTTTGAACTTTTGCACTATTAAACTAGTACATGACGCATAAGTCAAGAAAATAATCAAAAAATTGGTGTGATTTTACAAAATTTTTTTAATTTTTAACCAAAGATATTAAAAATAGAGGAAGTTGATTAGAAAAAAGCCATTTCGAGGCATCTCTCAAAATGGCTTAACAGAAGAGGTTGATTCAGTGATTAAAGAGAAGCAACGATCTCATCAATTTTATTTCTTGCGGAACGTTGTGCTTTTTCAATTGCCTCTGCACCTAATCCGATACCTTTTGCATAAGCAAACTGAACATCGGTAATGCCAACAAAACCTAAAATCGCTTTTAAGTAATTTGTCACATTATTGTTTTCATCATACATGCCACCAAAGCTTGCTAACACAATCGCTTTTTTACCTTGAAGTAAACCTTCAGGACCATTTGCGGTGTATTGGAAAGTTACACGAGGGCGAGTGATAAAATCAAAATAAGATTTAAGTTGTGTTGGGATGCCTAAGTTATACATAGGTGCACCAATTACAATAATATCAGCGGCTTTTAATTCAGCCACTAACTCATCAGATAAGGCTAAAAGTGCATTTTCTTCTGCAGTTTTAGGTTCGCCACGTACCGCAGTTGCCGCCGTTGCATCAAAATGGGGAAGTTGTTGCGCTGCTAAATCACGTACCACAATGTTGTGGTCTTTTAATTTTTCAATGGTGTAATCGGCTAATTTATTACTTTGAGAGTTATCTGCAAGGATGCTTGATTTCAATACTAATACGTTCATAGAGTTTCCTTTAATTGGTGTTTATCAAAAGTGCGGTCATTTTATCGGAAATTTTGAATAGATAAAGTAGCTATCAGGAAAATCATTATTTACTCATTGTAAAGAATTCAGCGAGATATTAACAAGTGTGGTGGAAAGTGCTAAAATTCTCCGCCGCACTTGGTTTGCTCGATAGTGGGAGTGAATGAAAGTGCGGTTTGTTTTTAATCATTATTTGCATGTTGCCTTTCGTATGGGCGACCACTGTATAAGGAAAAATTATGCCTATTATTACTTTACCGGACGGTTCTAAACGCGAATTTGATCGTCCAGTTTCTGTGTTAGAAGTGGCTCAAGATATCGGAGCCGGTCTTGCCAAAGCAACCATTGCTGGCCGTGTAAACGGTGAACGTCGTGATGCGTGTGACATCATCAATGAAGATGCCAACCTTGAAATTATTACAGCAAAAGATGAAGACGGTTTAGAAATTATTCGTCACTCTTGCGCACACTTGCTAGGTCACGCAATCAAACAATTATTCCCAGATGTCAAAATGGCAATCGGTCCAACGATTGAAAATGGCTTCTATTATGACGTGGATTTAGACCGTTCTTTAACGCAAGAAGACATTGATGCTATCGAAAAACGTATGCTTGAATTGGCGAAAACCAATTATGATGTCATCAAAACTCCGGTAAGCTGGCAAGAAGCAAGAGATACTTTTGAAAAACGCGGTGAGCCATACAAAATGGCTATCTTAGATGAAAATATCGAACGTACCGCAACGCCTGCGCTTTATCATCACGAAGAATACATTGATATGTGTCGTGGACCACATGTGCCAAATATGCGTTTCTGCCACAACTTCAAATTAATGAAAGTTGCAGGTGCTTATTGGCGTGGCGATAGCAAAAATAAAATGTTACAACGTATCTATGGTACGGCTTGGGCTGATAAAAAACAATTAGCGGAATACTTAACTCGCTTAGAAGAAGCGGCAAAACGTGACCACCGTAAAATCGGTAAAGCGTTAGATTTATATCATATGCAAGAAGAAGCACCGGGTATGGTGTTCTGGCATAACGATGGTTGGACAATTTTCCGTGAATTGGAAACTTTCGTACGTACAAAATTAAAAGAATACGATTATCAAGAAGTGAAAGGTCCGTTCATGATGGACCGCGTGTTATGGGAAAAAACAGGTCACTGGCAAAACTACGGCGATTTGATGTTTACTACACAATCAGAAAACCGTGAGTATGCGATTAAACCAATGAACTGCCCAGGACACGTTCAAATCTTTAACCAAGGTTTAAAATCTTACCGTGATTTACCAATCCGTATGGCGGAGTTTGGTTCTTGTCACCGTAACGAACCATCAGGTTCTTTACACGGTTTAATGCGTGTACGTGGCTTTACTCAAGATGATGCACACATTTTCTGTACTGAAGATCAAATTGAAAGCGAAGTAACCAGCTGTATTAAAATGGTTTACGACATTTACAGCACGTTCGGTTTCCAAAATATTCAGGTGAAATTATCTACTCGTCCTGAAAAACGTATCGGTGCTGATGATATGTGGGATCGTGCAGAAGCAGGTCTTGCAGCAGCATTAGCGCATAACGGTCTTGAATATGAAATTCAAGAAGGTGAAGGTGCATTCTACGGTCCGAAAATTGAGTTTGCATTACGTGACTGTTTAGATCGTGAATGGCAATGCGGTACTATCCAATTAGACTTTGCATTACCAGGCCGTTTAAACGCATCTTATGTTGCAGAAGACAATGATCGTCGTACTCCGGTTATGATTCACCGTGCGATTTTAGGTTCAATTGAACGTTTTATCGGTATCATTACTGAAGAATATGCGGGTTTCTTCCCTGCATGGTTAGCACCAGTTCAAGCGATTGTGATGAACATTACAGATAGCCAAGCGGATTACGTGCAAAAAGTAGTGAAACAACTTTCTGATGCTGGATTACGCGTTAAAGCTGATTTACGTAATGAGAAAGTCGGCTTTAAGATCCGCGAACATACCTTACGTCGCGTACCTTATATGCTTGTTTGCGGTGATAAAGAAATCGCAGAAGGCAAAGTGGCTGTACGTACCCGTAAAGGTGCAGATTTAGGTACTTTCACGATTGAAGAGTTTGCTGAAATCTTAAAATCCCAAGTAAGACAACGTGAGTTGAAATTGTTGGGTGAAGAGTAATTGACTCTTTAAAATCTTAATTAAAAATGACCGCACTTTGATGTGCGGTTTTTTTATATTCACGGTATAAAAATAAACTCAAGTCTCTCTTTCTTCTATATAATAGCTTTATCACAAGGAGACGAATATGACAGCTCAAATTCAACAATTAACACCAGAATTAACTTTAGAACGTATCAATGAAATTCCTGTTTTAATCTTAAATCACTCTGTAGGTTCAGCTCGAATTGCATTACAAGGGGCGCAATTATTAAATTGGCAACCTAAAGGGGCAGAGCAGGATATCTTTTGGTTAAGTGATATAGAACCTTTTACGAAAGGTATCGCTATTCGAGGCGGTGTACCACTTTGTTACCCTTGGTTTGGAGGTGTTAAACAGCCTTCACACGGTACAGCGCGTTTACGTTTGTGGCAATTAAGTGATTATGATCTCCAAGCTAATAAAGTGCGGTTAGAATTTTCGCTCTTTTCTGAATATGGTGTGATTGAAGCCAAAATGAAAATGGAATTTACCGATAAATGCACAATGACTTTAACTCATTTAGGGCAAGAACCGGCTCAAGCAGCATTGCACAGCTATTTTAATATCGGTGATATTTCAAAAATTGAAGTCCAAAATTTACCAAATCGTTGCTATGACTCATTACAAGGTAAACATACAGACGTTCCTTCAACACGCAGAATTGAACAGGGCGTCGATTGTATTTATTCATTAGAAGAAAATAAAACATTGTTGGTGGATAAAGCATTTAATCGACGTATTCAAATTACCCATCATTATGCAGATTCAATTGTGCTATGGAATCCTTGGGAAAAAACGCCAAGTGCAATGAAAGCAGATGGATATCGAAATATGGTGTGTATTGAAACCGCAAGATTAGAGAAATTACTTCAATTTGGTGAAAGTATTTCTGCTGAAATAAGTGCTTTACCCGCTGATATTTAAAGGAATAGAAATCCTTGTTGCATAAACGTGGCAAATACTATAAAATTTTGCCCGTTTTTTGTTTGTTTTTATAGCAAATGATTTAATAAATCTTCTGTTTGAAAACAGTAGGTTTTTTCTTAAATAAATAGAAGGAATAACATTATCAAAACCGTAAAAAAAGCTCCGGCAGCTAACCGCCCGAATCGCATTAACGATGAAATTCGAGTAAAAGAAGTTCGTTTGATTGACCAAGATGGTGAACAAGCGGGGATTGTATCAATTCAACAGGCCTTAGATATGGCAGAACAAGCAGCGCTTGATTTAGTTGAGATCAGTCCGAATGCCGAACCACCGGTTTGTCGTATTATGAACTACGGCAAGTTCCTCTATGAAAAGAGTAAAACTGCAAAAGAACAGAAGAAAAAGCAAAAAGTTGTACAAGTGAAGGAAATTAAATTCCGTCCAGGTACTGATGAGGGTGACTACCAAGTTAAATTACGTAGCTTAATCCGTTTCTTAGAAGATGGAGATAAAGCGAAAATTACTGTACGTTTCCGTGGTCGTGAAATGGCTCACCAAGATATCGGTTTAGACGTGTTAGAACGCGTTAAAAATGACTTAGCTGATATTTCTGTTGTGGAATCTGCACCGGGTAAATTAGAAGGTCGCCAAGCAGTAATGGTGTTAGCACCTAAGAAAAAATAATTTTTTATTTAGATCTAATCTAGATAATCGAATTTTCACTTCGGTGAGAATACAACTGCATATTGGGCAAACTACGCAGCCTAATTGCTTTTGGAGAAGGGCAATTCAATTTGCCATATTGGAATAATTAGTGCCTACAAGTAATCTTCGGATTCGCCTAATTATGTGTTTAACTTAAAATGCGGAGTTATTTTAACAATGCCTAAAATTAAAACAGTACGTGGTGCTGCTAAGCGTTTCAAAAAAACAGCTTCTGGCGGTTTTAAACGTAAACAATCTCACTTACGTCATATTTTGACTAAAAAGACAACTAAACGTAAACGTCATTTACGTCATAAATCAATGGTTGCGAAAGCAGACCAAGTTTTAGTAGTAGCTTGCTTACCATACGCATAAGCCGTTATTTAAGCAAAACGTACGATTAGTTAAATTAGTTAAAAATATTACATAGGAGATTAAATAATGGCTCGTGTAAAACGTGGTGTTATTGCAAGAGCACGCCATAAGAAAGTTCTTAAGGCTGCTAAAGGTTATTATGGTGCACGTTCACGCGTGTATCGCGTTGCTTTCCAAGCGGTGATCAAAGCTGGTCAATACGCATATCGTGACCGTCGTCAACGTAAACGTCAATTCCGTCAATTATGGATTGCACGTATCAACGCTGCGGCTCGTCAAAATGGTTTATCTTACAGCAAATTCATCAACGGCTTGAAAAAAGCGTCTGTTGAAATCGACCGTAAGATCCTTGCTGATATCGCTGTATTCGACAAAGTGGCGTTCGCTGCATTAGTTGAGAAAGCAAAATCTGCACTTTAATTTTTTAAAGTTTAGATTCAAAAAATTAGGACGCTGAAAAGCGTCCTTTTTTATTATCTCCCAAAAAGAAAAAACCGCTACTCAAAACTTGAATAGCGGGGAGGTCTTAATTTATAAGAAACTTCAAAAAGATAACTGCAATATGCAGTGCACTAGCAATGTATCAGACTGTGTGTTTTTGAAATAGTTCGATATTTTTGAAAAAATTTTTAAAAATATCAAAATTAAACCAAAATGAACGAATTTAGCCCTTTATAAAGGCAATAATTTGCTCTTCAATCCCTTTTTCATCTAATTTAATTTCAGCAAGGGCTTCTTGTTGTGTGCCTTGCGGAATAAAAGTATCAGGTAAACCAAGTTGTAAAAGTGCGGTTGTTTTTCCATGAGAATTTAGCACTTCTGAAACAGCAGAACCTGCACCACCTTGAATTGCATTTTCTTCTAATGTCACAATGACATCATGGGTATTTGCCACTTCTAGAATACGAGCTTCATCAATTGGTTTCACAAAGCGCATATCGACAACAGTCGCATTGAGTTTTTCTGCCACAGATAAAGCAGCAGGTAAGAGAGTACCAAAATTCAGAATCGCGATTTTTTCACCTTGACGAACCATTTTTGAACGACCAATTTCTAATTCTGCAAGTGGGGTTAATTCTACGCCGATTGCATTTCCACGCGGATAACGTACCGCAGCAGGTTTACCACATTTATAACCCGTATAAAGCATTTGGCGACATTCATTTTCATCACTTGGTGTCATAATGATCATATTCGGAATGCAGCGCATAAAACTTAAATCAAAAGCACCTTGGTGAGTTTGACCATCAGCACCAACGATACCTGCACGATCGATGGCAAAGAGAACTGGTAAGTTTTGAATGGCGACATCGTGAATAAGTTGATCATAAGCACGTTGTAAGAAGGTAGAATAAATTGCCACAACAGGTTTATAACCGCCAATTGCAAGACCAGCTGCAAAAGTGACAGCATGTTGCTCTGCAATAGCAACATCAAAATATTGTTGCGGGAATCGTTCTGAAAATTCTACCATGCCAGAACCTTCACGCATTGCAGGTGTAATACCGACTAATTTATCGTCTTGTTCCGCCATTTCACATAACCAATCACCAAAGATTTTTGAATAGGTCGGTTTAGCATTTGATTTAGGCAATTGACCACTTGTTGGGTCAAATTTTGGTACGCCATGGAAACCAATTGGGTCTTTTTCTGCAGGCTCGTAACCTTTTCCTTTTTTGGTTTTGATGTGTAAGAATTGCGGTCCTTTGAGATCACGCATATTGCTTAAGGTGGCAATTAATTCATCAATATTATGCCCGTCAATTGGTCCAATATAGTTAAAACCGAGCTCTTCAAAAAGCGTACTTTCTGGAGAGAACATCACACCTTTCATGTGCTCTTCAGTTTTCTTCATAAAGTTTTTAACAGTTGGCACTTTATCTAAAATTTTCTTACTGCCGTCACGAACCGTTGAATATAATGAACCAGAGAAAATGCGAGCAAGGTGATTATTCAATGCCCCCACATTTTCAGAAATAGACATTTCATTGTCATTTAAAATGACCAACATATCAGTATGCAAAGAACCCGCATGGTTTAAGGCTTCAAATGCCATCCCCGCAGTGATAGCACCGTCACCAATCACACAAACGGTTTTACGACCTGCATTTTCACGTTCTGCCGCAACAGCAATACCTAGTCCAGCACTGATAGAAGTGGAAGAGTGACCAACACTTAATACATCAAACTCACTTTCTTCGCGCCAAGGGAAAGGATGAATTCCGCCTTTTTGGCGAATGGTGGACATTTGATCACGACGACCCGTCAAAATTTTGTGTGGGTAAGCTTGATGTCCCACATCCCAAATTAATTGATCAAAAGGAGTTTTGAAAATGTAGTGTAGTGCAACCGTCAATTCAACGGTACCAAGACCAGATGCCAAATGACCACTGCTTTGACTAACGGACTCCAACAGATAACTCCGTAATTCCTGACAAAGCTGCGGAAGCTGCTCTTTATTCAACAGACGCAAATCTTCCGGCGAATTAATTAAGGATAAAAGAGGATAGTTGTTCATATATTCGTTAGTCCTAAAATGTGAAAAAAGTGACCGCACTTTGAGAAATTAAAGTCAGTGCTGTCACCATTAACTTTTACGATTGACAATAAATTCAGCTAATGCACGCAATGCAGTGGTATCAAAAGGTAAATTGTCTAATTCATGTAAGGCAGTTTGATAGAGTTCTTGCGCTTTTTGTTTCGCGCCCTCTAATCCTAACAGCTTTGGATAAGTGCTTTTATCTAAGCCTAAATCAGATCCCACCGGTTTACCGATTTCCGCACTGTCACCTTCAATATCTAAAATGTCATCTTGTACTTGGAAAGCTAAACCAATAGCTTGTGAATAACGTTCTAGTTGTTGCCCTAATTCTTTGTTTTCAAAGTGAGGAGAGCAAATAAAACCCAGTTTTAATGCGGCCGTTAGCAATGCACCAGTTTTGTTGCGATGAATAAGCTCTAATTCGGTTAAATTAACTTGTTTATGCTCAGAAATTAAATCTAAACTTTGCCCCAAACACATGCCTTGTACGCCAGATGCTTGAGCTAAGACTTTCACTAATTGCAATTTTTGTTCCGCAGAAAGAGAAGGGGCTTCAGTAAGAATTTCAAAGGCAAAAGTTTGTAACGCATCGCCGGCTAAAATGGCCGTCGCTTCATCAAAAGCAATATGACATGTTGGTTGACCACGACGAAGTTCATCGTTATCCATTGCAGGCAAATCATCATGGATTAAAGAATAAGCGTGAATAGATTCAATGGCTGCCGCCGCATAATCTAAAGCAGGCATTTCTGCCCCCAGCATTTTACCCGTTGCATAGACAAGGAAAGGACGAACGCGTTTGCCGCCTAGTAATAAGCCATATTTCATGGCATCACGCAAAGGGGCATTATAAGAGTCAATTTCTTCAAATTGATTGGCTAAAAACTGATTAATGCGATCTTGAACTTGTTTAAGTTCAGTGCCGAATTGATAACTCATGGATTACTCGTCCCCTTGATAATCACTTAATGGGGCGGTTTCGCTTTTTTGTAACAAAATTTGAATACGTTGTTCTGCTTGTTGCAAGCGCTCTTGACCAAGTTGAGCCAATTTAATGCCGTTCTCAAATTCTTTCAGCGCATCCTCCAATGGTAATTCACCGCTTTCAAGTTTTGTCACAATTGTTTCTAACTGTGCAAGTGTTGTTTCAAAATCAGGTTCAGCATTTGCTGGTTTACGCGCCATTAAATTATCCTTTTCAGATGAATAAATTGCTCCGTATTGTACTTGATTTTTATAGGGATGTTAAAAACTTATTTCAAAGTGCGGTCAGTTTTTCGTGAGAATTTGAACTTTGTGGGATCTGGAATTTAGCGTACAATACGGCCATTTTTTATTATTCACAGATTATTATGAAATTTATCGTTAAACTTTTTCCTGAAATTATGATTAAAAGCGAAACCGTGCGTAAGCGTTTCGCGAAAATTTTGACCTCTAATATCCGCAATATTTTACAGAAATATGATGAAGAAACAGCGGTTGTTCGTCATTGGGATTACATCGAAGTGCGGTCAAAAAATGAAGCAAACCGTGAAGAATTAATTGCGCTTTTACAACGCATTCCCGGGATTCATCATTTTTTAGAAGTGGAAGAAAAACCGTTTACCGATTTACATCATATCTTTGAGTTGACCTTAGCGGATGTTGCAGCTCAACTTGAAAACAAAACCTTTTGCGTGCGTGTAAAACGTAAAGGGAAACATGATTTCAGTTCCATTGAAGCAGAACGTTATATCGGTGGTGGTTTAAATCAGCATATTGAAAGTGCAAAAGTACGCTTAAAAAATCCTGATGTGACGGTGCGTATTGATATTGAAGATGACAAAATGATGCTGGTGAGAGCTCGTCATGTTGGTCTTGGTGGTTATCCAATTGGTACTCAAGAAGATGTGCTTTCATTGATTTCAGGTGGCTTTGACTCAGGCGTATCCAGTTATATGCTCATTCGCCGTGGTTCACGTGTGCATTATTGTTTCTTCAATTTAGGTGGTGCAGCCCATGAAATTGGCGTGAAACAAATGGCTTACCATATTTGGAATCGCTATAGCTCATCCCATAAAGTCCGTTTTATTGCCATTCCTTTTGAAGGCGTAGTGGGCGAGATTTTAGAGAAAGTCGATAACGGCCAAATGGGCGTCGTGTTAAAACGAATGATGGTACGAGCTGCAAGTAAAGTCGCACAACGCTTTGATATTCAAGCCATTGTTACTGGCGAAGCACTCGGACAAGTTTCAAGCCAAACTTTAACCAATTTACGCTTAATTGATGAAGCATCCGATGCATTAGTATTACGTCCACTTATTACCCATGATAAAGAACAAATTATCGCGATGGCGAAAGAGATCGGCACAGATGATATTGCCAAATCAATGCCGGAATTCTGTGGGGTGATTTCTAAAAATCCAACGATTAAAGCGGTACGTGAAAAAATTCTTGAAGAAGAAAATCACTTTGATTTTGGCGTGTTGGAAAGTGCGGTTGAAAATGCACAATATTTAGATATTCGCCAAATTGCAGAAGAAACGGAGAAAGAAGTGGTAGAAGTGGATACCATTTCAGTGCTTGGTGAAAACGATATTATTTTAGATATTCGTAGCCCAGAAGAGACAGATGAAAATCCATTTGAATCAGACGAGCATCAAGTGATGCAATTGCCGTTTTACAAATTATCTTCACAATTCTGCTCATTAGATCAAAGTAAAAATTATGTGCTTTATTGTGAACGAGGCGTGATGAGTAAATTGCAAGCGCTTTATTTAAAAGAAAATGGTTTCACGAATGTGAGAGTTTTTGGGAAAAAATAAGCAAAAAATGACCGCACTTTAATGTGCGGTTTTTTTATTCGTAATCTAATTCACCCACTAATTCATCGATAGCTTTGACAAGTAATGTTCTGTCATGACGATAGCTAATATCATCCGCATTCAAGCGTTTAGCTAAGATTTTAACGGAAGAAATCGCAGACAAATCGACCACACTTTGTTCACGATAAGGGGTTATAGCACCATCAATAACGGGGGCACCGACGATTTCATTAATTTTCTGAATACGATCAGCCAGTGAAAGCTGAGAGGCTGCGCCAATTTCTACTCCTAAATTATCAATAAAAATTACTTTCGCTTTGCTATTACGCAGGGCAGTAGCTAATTCAGGTAATAATAATGGTGGCATAATGCTCGTCATGAAACTTCCTGGACCAAGTAAAATGACTTCCGCTTGCTCCAATGCTTGGATGGCTTCTTGTGCGGCTTTAACCATGGGCACTAAGAAAAGTGATTGGGGTAATTCTGTTAAATTATCAATGCTCACTTCCCCCACAATACTGGAGCCGGAACCTAAACTCGCGGCAAGATGAACAGGTTCTTCTGACATGGGAATAATGTGAGATTTTACTTTGAGTAATTCACGAATTAAGTTAATGGCTTCAATAGGGCGAATATGCATATCTTCTAAAGCTTTGAGCATTAAATTGCCTAAATTATGCCCAGAAAGTTCACCTTCACCAGTAAAGCGGTATTCAAATAATGCAGATGCCGTGCTTGGCTCAATGATGATTTGGTTTAAGCAATTACGTAGATCGCCCCATGCGATACCACCTCGTTCTTGGCGAATTCGGCCAGTTGAACCGCCGTTATCTGTGGTGGTGACAATACCGGTTAAACGTTCTTTCATAAAACTAAGCGCCGATAATACACGCCCTAATCCATGACCACCACCAATGGCAACAATATGTTTGATTTCGTCTAAATGTTCATGACGGCTGTGACGAGATAAATCAGACATTTTTCTTCCTTTTTTACCTATAAATAATTATAAAAAATAATGTTATATATTTTTTTATATAAGTTAATGCTGTTATTTTTATTAATATAGTCGGGTTATTCTACCAAATTATTGCTATTAACCGCTTGCTTTTATTACAATACCAACACAATTTATTTTTAACGCATAACTCCGAGCTTGTTTAGCCTAAGTTTCACAAGAAATACGGTGGCAAGCCAATAACGCGGTACGTTATTCAGGGATACGCTGGAAACGGTTTATCCTCTCCATATTTAGAAAGGTGTAAAATGCAATCCATTCCTATCAAGAACGTAGGAGAGTCTCGCTTAGTCGATCCTTTCCAACGCCAATATTACTATCTACGACTGTCGATTACCGATCAGTGTAATTTTCGTTGTACCTATTGTTTACCTGATGGTTATCAACCCGAAGCTAACAAACCAAGTTTCTTAACCTTAAAAGAAATTACCCATCTTGCTCAAGCGTTTGCTGAAATGGGCACAGAGAAAATCCGTTTAACGGGTGGCGAACCGACTTTACGCAAAGATTTTATTTCTATTGCTGAAAGCATTGCTAATATTGATGGAATCCGTCAATTAGCCGTCACGACAAATGGCTATCGCATGGCAAAAGATGTGGCTGATTGGAAGAAGGCAGGGATTACGTCTATTAATGTCAGTGTTGATAGCTTAGATCCGAAAATGTTCCATCAAATTACGGGTATCAATAAATTTGATGACGTGATGCGCGGTATCGATCGTGCATTTGAAGTGGGCTACAACAAAGTCAAAGTCAATTCAGTTTTGATGAAAAATTTGAATGACAAAGAGTTTGAGCAATTCCTTGTTTGGGTGAAAGATCGCCCAATTCAAATGCGCTTTATCGAACTCATGCAAACGGGCGAAATGGATAGTTTCTTTGATAAATTCCATCTTTCAGGACAAGTATTAGCGGATAAATTGCTGCAAAACGGTTGGCAATTACAACACAAATCCCATACTGATGGTCCTGCTAAAGTATTCACGCATCCTGATTATGCAGGCGAAATTGGCTTAATCATGCCTTATGAGAAGAATTTCTGCGCAAGCTGTAATCGTCTCAGAGTATCAGCGAAGGGCAAACTTCATCTCTGTTTATTCGGCGAAGAAGGCATTGAATTACGTGATTTATTGCAATCCCATGAACAGCAAGATATTTTGCAAGCACGTATTTTTTCTGCACTGCAAGGCAAACGTGAACATCATTATTTGCATATCGGTGATAGTGGCGTAAGAAATCATTTAGCCTCTATCGGTGGCTAAAAGAAAATAGGTGAATTTAGCTATTCACTTATTTTGCTTTTGTCACACATGTAAAACATTCAATATTTTAACCGCACTTTATTTTATTATGACTACATTTACGCATATCAATTCTCAAGGCGAAGCCAATATGGTGGATGTTTCTGCAAAGGCAGAGACCGTTCGTGAAGCTCGTGCTGAAGCCATTGTGACTATGTCAAAAGAAACGCTTTCCATGATCGTGGAAGGCAAACATCACAAAGGCGATGTATTTGCTACAGCACGTATTGCAGGTATTCAAGCGGCAAAACGTACTTGGGAACTTATCCCACTTTGCCATCCATTGTTACTTTCTAAAGTAGAAGTGAATTTAGAACCGTTACTTGAAACAAATCAAGTTCGTATTCAATCTCTTTGTAAATTAACCGGAAAAACCGGCGTAGAAATGGAAGCATTAACGGCAGCAAGCGTAGCAGCCTTAACCATTTACGATATGTGTAAAGCCGTACAAAAAGACATGGTGATTGAGCATGTTCGCCTGTTAGAAAAGAGCGGTGGAAAATCCGGTCATTTTATTGCGGAGGAAAAATAAGATGTTAAATGTTTTATTTTTTGCTCAAACTCGTGAATTAATTGGCGTCGATTCTATTCAGCTTGAAGGCGATTTTGCGACAGCGGAAGCGGTACGTGAACATCTCGCTCAAAAAGGTGATAGATGGGCGTTAGCGTTAGAAAAAGGGAAGCTTTTAGTCGCCATTAATCAAACCTTGATGCCACTAGAAAGTGCGGTCAAAAATGGGGATGAAATTGCATTTTTCCCACCTGTAACGGGGGGCTAAATGACGGATATTCAAATTTCAGTACAAGAACAGCCTTTCGATCAAAATGCCGTTTACCAATGGCTTTCTGAGCAACATTCAGTTGGCGCAACGGTTATTTTTGTGGGGAAAGTACGCGATCTTAATTTAGGTGATGAGGTATCCAGCTTATACTTAGAACATTATCCCGCGATGACAGAAAAAGCCTTACGTGAAATTGTAGAACAGGCGAAAGCCCGTTGGGATATCCAGCGAGTGTCAGTGATTCATCGTGTGGGACTTTTACATACTGGCGATGAAATTGTTTTAGTCGGTATCAGTTCTGCTCACCGAGGCGATGCTTACCATGCTAATGAATTTATTATGGACTTTTTAAAATCCAAAGCGCCGTTCTGGAAAAAAGAACAAACCAATCAAGGTGAACGCTGGATTGAAGCAAGAGAAAGCGATAAAGAAGCGTTAAATAAGTGGTAATTCAATATAAAAAATGGTCATATTTATGGCCTTTTTTACTTTTATCAGCAGAATAAGTATATAATTATATATGTTTTAAGTTATTAATTTATCTTTAATTTATCTTTAATTTATCTTTGCATTACATTTAACTTCTCCATAAAAAACTATTCTTTGTCAGCTTTTGTAAAATCTTGTAAATTATCTGTTAATTGCTGAACTATGTATTATACTTATTCGTAATCAAGATTTTGTTTGTCTTGACTAGTTATTTTTAGATTATAGGAAAGGTTATTATGAATCATGTTTTTAAAATTATTTGGAATACAGTAAACCAATGCTGGATTGCTGTTTCAGAACTAAGCAAATCTGTGGGTAAATCATCTCAAATAGACAAACGTAAAGCATTAAATGTAATTATTGGAGCTGCAGTTTTAGCGGGTGTAAGCACAACCGCAATGGCTGAAACCAATGTGGTATCAAATGATCAGGGAAATATCGTTGGTGGTATTGGTGCGAGCGCTCTTGGTGGAACTGGTACAACAGGGAATTCTGTTGTTTTAGGTAATAAAGCTAAATCTGAAACAACTGAGAGCGTAGTAATTGGTGGTAATACTACAAATACAGGACGTTGGTCAGTAACTTTGGGTGATAAAGCTAATGGTAATTCTCAATACGGCGTGACGATTGGTGATCGTGCATCAACAGGTAAAGGCGGAAACGCAATTGCTATCGGTTTAATGGCAAAAACCTCTAATGAGAAAGCGGGTGGAAATAGCCAAACTGCTGTAGGGGCGGCATCTTATGCTGATGGTGAAGCAGCTTCAGCCTTTGGTGCAACAGCAAATGCAACAGGCGCTCTAGCAACCGCTGTTGGTAGAAACTCAAAAGCTCTCGCACTAAGTGCTTCTGCTTTTGGTGATAGTGCATCAGCTTCAGCATGGGGTGCAACTGCATTAGGTCGTGGTGCATCGGCTAGAGCAGATAATTCTATTGCTGTGGGCTCAGAAGCAGTGACAGAAGGACGAGAATCTACAGCATTGGGACGTCGTTCTTACGCTGGCGCTCAAAGTGCTGCGGCTCTAGGTACCGGAGCTAATGCAAGTGGGGTTGTTTCGACCGCTGTAGGTAATGGGGCTAAAGCGAGTGCTTTAGGAGCTTCAGCATTAGGTAATACTGCAGATGCTAGTGGTAGAGGTTCAATGGCTTTCGGTTATGCATCTAAAGCTTCAGGTGTGGATGCATTGGCATCTGGCTCTAATGCTAATGCTTCATCAATGAATGCCGTTGCGGTTGGTAAAGATAGTAATTCTTCTGCTGTTAATGCTATTGCTCTTGGTACATCTAGTAACGTCTCTGCGGTTAGTGCTGTTGTGATTGGTACTCAAGCAAAAGGTACGCATGAAAACTCTGTGACATTAGGTTCTTATTCAAGTAGTGCAGCCAATAATTTTGATCCGACAGCAAAAGCTTTATCTTCTTTTGACGATAATGCGAAAGTCACAACAGTTAACTACAATGGTACTTCTTCAACTCAAAAAGGCGCAGTATCTGTAGGTGATGGCTCTCTTGTTCGCCAGATCCAAAATGTGGGTGCAGGTCGAATTACTGATAAATCAACCGACGCAGTAAATGGTAGCCAGTTGTATCAAGCCTATTACAATGCAGGCTTTAATATTCAAAACAATAAAACTGACACATCACGTATTAATACCAATGGCAAAGTAAATTTTGTGAATGGTAAGAATACCGAAGTGGTTGTTACAGACGGTGATAATGCAGCTAATATCACAGTGAATTTAAAAGATGATATTAATGTTAAGAGTGTTACAGCTAATAATGTTACCGTAGGGCCTGTTACAATTAATCAAAATGGTATTAATGCAGGTGATAAAAAAATCACGAATGTATCAAATGGTACAATTTCAGCAGATAGTAAAGAAGCTGTGAATGGTAGCCAATTATATGCAGCGAAGAACGAGCTTAATACCAATATTACTAAAGCCGCTGCAGCAGCTAAAACAGAAGTAAAAGCTGGAACAAATGTAGAGGTTACTTCTGAAACTGGTGCGAATAATCAAACGATTTACACCGTTAATGCAAAAGACACTTCAGCTTCTGTTGAAGCTGCTTCTGATGCTGTTACAGTAACAGTTGGTGAAAAAACAGAAGTTAAAAATGGTATTTCTGTTACCACAGTAACCAATTACAAAGTGGATCTTTCACAAAAAACCAAAGATGAAATCAAAAATGCAGGTGGTCGTGGATTTAACGTGACTGCAAGTGCATCTGAAGGTACTGTTGTAAATGAAGTGACAGAAGAAACAGTTCAGTCTACTGCAACAAAAATGGATAAGTTAACACTTGATGCGGGTAAAAATATTAAATTAACCCACAAAAAAGGCAAAGTGTTAAGCGTTGCTGTGTCTGATACACCGACATTTAAAAATGTGACAACAACGGGTGATCTTAACGTTGGTGGAACTCTCCATGCACACGGTGGCTTGGATGTTCATAATAATCGTATTGTGAATGTGGCCGATCCTAAAGACCCAACAGATGCAGTAAATAAACGTTATGTTGATAATGCAGTGAAAAACATTAATAACAACATCAATCGTTTAGACAACAAAATTGATCACGTTGATCGTAAATTACGAGCAGGTATTGCAGGTGCAACCGCGATTTCTTTCTTACAACGACCAAATGAAGCGGGTAAAAGCCTAGTTTCTGTTGGTGTTGGTGGTTATCGCAACGAAAATGCATTAGCGGTTGGTTATGGTCGAAATTCTGACAACAACAAAGTTTCGATTAAAGTTGGTGCAAGTATTAATTCCCGCAGTGATGTGAACTGGGGCGGAAGCATCGGTTACCAATGGTAATTATTTGATAAAAAGGCAGAGTAAAATCTGCCTTTTCTTTTGTTATGTTGAGATGAAAAAAAGTGCGGTCAAATTTAACCGCACTTTTTGTTTTTATTGATTAAAGCACTTTCACAATACTTTCACACAAATAACGAATATTGTCTTCAGTGATACCAGCCACATTGATACGACCAGAACGAACAGCATAAATCGCAAATTCTTCTTTTAAGCGATCAACTTGTTCAGGTGATAAGCCGCTGAAAGAGAACATACCGTTTTGTTCCATGATAAAGCTGAAATCTTGTTCTGCACCATATTCTTTTAATAACTGAACGAATAAATGACGCATTTTTTTGATACGTTCACGCATTTCAGTCAATTCATTTTCCCATTCTTGACGAAGTTGTGGATCATTTAACACCGTTGCTACAGTCGCCCCACCGTGAGATGCTGGGTTAGAGTAGAGGGTACGAATAATTGATTTCACCTGTGTTAAAGCGGTTGAAGCAATTTCTGCATTTTCAGCCAAAAGGGTAAAGGCACCGACACGCTCATTGTATAAACCAAAGTTTTTAGAGAATGAACTTGCCACTAATAATTCTTTATGATTTGCTGCAAAAGCACGTAAACCGTAAGCATCTTGGTCTAAACCATTGGCTAAACCTTGATAAGCAAAGTCAAAGAGTGGTAACCAGCCGTTTTTCGCTGAAAGCGCAGCTAACTCTTGCCATTGCTCAGGGGTTGGGTCAATACCGGTTGGGTTATGGCAGCAACCGTGTAAAAGCACGACATCACCTTCGCTTGCTTGGCTTAAATCTTCAAGCAAATGTTCCCAGTCAAGGGCTTTGCGTTCTGCATCATAATAACGATATTCACGAATTGTCATGCCAACCGCATTGAAAATGGCATTGTGGTTTGGCCATGTTGGTGTACTAATCCACACATTTTGTGCTTTGGTTTGACGTTTGATAAATTCCGCCGCAATGCGTAGTGCACCTGTGCCACCTAAACTTTGTACCGTTCTTGCTCGATTTGCTTTAATGACATCAGAATCTTTACCGAAAAGGAGCTCTTTTGTGCGTTCGTTATAATCGGCAATACCATCGATAGTCAGGTAGTTTTTCGTTTTTTCGTGATCAAATAAGCGTTTTTCCGCTTCTTTCACCGCACGCATAATCGGTGTTGTACCTTGTGCATCTTTATAAACGCCAATACCTAAATTGATTTTATTTTCACGCGTTTCAGATTTGAATGCTTCGCCTAAGCCTAAGATAGGATCGGCCGGAGCCGCTTTGATATGTTCAAACATAGCTTTTCCTTATGTATGTGTTGTGAGATGAGTAATTTTATACTTCAGTCAATGGATTTTATCAAGAAGAACCTAATAAAAATCAACCGCACTTTGATGTTTTTAGATATTCATCAAAAAGTGCGGTTGTTTTTTGATTATTTTAATTTCTCAATCGCCCAATTTAAACCTGATTGATAGTCCTCTGGGAGCTCGTGACCAAGTTTTTCAAGCTGTTGAATAATGATCGTTTTGTCTGGATGCGTAATATTGATATGACCTAATTTCCGACCAGGACGAACTTCCTTACCATACCAATGTAACTGAGAGAAAGGCGTGTTCAACCATTGTGAATTATGTTCTGTACCAATCAAGTTGACCATGACACTTGGTGCAATGGGTTGTAACGATGGAGTGGGTAAATCTAGTAAAGCACGTAGATGCAATTCAAATTGACTAATAGCACAACCTAATTGTGTCCAATGCCCACTGTTATGCACACGAGGGGCAAGCTCATTAATTAATAATTTATTCCCCACCACAAAGCATTCCATCGCCATTACTCCCACATATTCAAGCTTGTCCATGATTTTTCCAAGCATAGATTCAGCCTGAGTTTGTTGGCTTTGTTGTTGAGGGAATGAAATATCTGTCACGCTGTAACGTAAAATGCCATTTTGCTGTAGGTTATGCGTCACTGGATAGAAACGTTTTTCACCATTTTTAAATCTTGCGCCTACAATAGAGACTTCATAATCAAAAGGAATAAATTTTTCTGCGATAACTTCACCTAATAAATCGTCCGTAATATCACGTTGATTATTTTCAGTGATAATCCATTGACCTCGACCGTCATAACCACCGGTGCGACGTTTCACTACGACTTTTTCACCTACGTTTTTAAATACTTCAGACCATTGAGTTTTATTTTTTAATAAACACCATGGCGAGGTAGAGAGATTGAGTTCATCCAGTAAAGATTTTTGGGTAAAACGATCAGCCAATAAGCCAAAAACATTTTGATTAACGAAATTCTTATGATGGCCTAATAATTCGGTTAAAGGTGTTTTTTCCCAACGTTCAATTTCTGCGGTGATGATGGCATCTTTAGGTAAATCAAATACGGGCGCATTGAACTCAAGCGGTTGAACGTGAATATCTAAAGGTGCGCCGGCATAACGTAACATTCTGCCGAGTTGACCGTTACCAAGCACATAAACAGTAGGATATAGGGTAGAGTTTTGCATAAAATTTCTCATCAAATCTAGCTAAAAAAACAACCGCACTTCGAAAAGTGCGGTCAAATTGTAAGGTGTTTTATGTACGTGGATCTGGATTATCCAATACCATATTAGTTTGATTTTCGCGGAATGCTTGTAGGCGAGCGAATAACGCATCATCCCAACCCGCAAGAATTTGTGCGGCGAGTAATCCTGCATTCGCTGCGCCAGCAGGGCCAATTGCCAACGTACCGACAGGAATGCCTTTCGGCATTTGCACGATAGAATAGAGGCTATCAACACCGCTTAACATAGAGCTTTTAACAGGGACACCCAATACAGGCACAAGCGTTTTAGCCGCAATCATACCGGGTAAATGAGCTGCACCACCTGCACCCGCAATAATCACTTTGTAACCATTTTTTTGTGCATTTTCGGCAAATTCAAACAGCTTGTCGGGGGTTCGATGTGCGGAAACGACTTCAACATGATATGCCACATTGAGTCCATCTAAAATTTGAGTGGCTTCTTGCATGGTTGCCCAATCGCTTTTTGAGCCCATAACAATAGCAATTTGTGCGGTATTTGACATATTTTTAAAAATTTATCTGATAAAAAACGATGCGTAGAATAGCATACTTGCCTACTTTTAAGCAAACGTTTGCCATGTGGTAAAAACTGAAAATTCCATTGCAAGTTTTGTCATAAAATCTTATCCTAATATGAGTTTTTTTCTTAGAAATAGAGCAGATTATGTTAGCTAAAGCGAAATATAGAAAAGATTACAAACAACCTGATTTTACAGTTACGGATATTTTCCTTGATTTTCAATTAGATCCTAACCATACCGTTGTCACTGCAAAAACAACCTTCCAACGTTTAAACGACGAAGCAACACACCTACGATTAGATGGTCATGGTTTCCAATTTGCTTCCATCAAATTTAATGGCGAAGATTTTAAACATTATCATCAAGACCACGAAAGTTTAACGTTAGATTTAACCAATCAAAGTGCGGTCAATTTTGAACTTGAAATTGTGACGAATTTAGAGCCTGCACAAAACACCTCTTTACAAGGGCTTTATCAATCAGGTGAAGGCATTTGTACTCAATGCGAAGCAGAAGGTTTCCGTCAAATTACCTATATGCTTGATCGTCCTGATGTATTAGCTCGCTATACAACCAAAATTACCGCTGATAAAACTAAATATCCTTACTTGCTTTCTAATGGTAACCGCATTGCAAGTGGTGAATTAGAGGATGGTCGTCATTGGGTTGAGTGGAATGACCCATTCCCGAAACCAAGCTATTTATTCGCTTTAGTGGCTGGTGATTTTGATTTATTACAAGATACCTTTACGACAAAAAGTGGTCGTGAAGTAGCCTTAGAGCTTTATGTTGACCGTGGTAATCTTGATCGCGCTTCTTGGGCAATGGAAAGTCTGAAAAAAGCGATGAAATGGGATGAAGAGCGTTTCAATTTAGAATACGACTTAGATATTTACATGATTGTTGCTGTGGACTTCTTCAATATGGGCGCCATGGAAAATAAAGGGTTGAATATTTTTAACTCTAAATTTGTGTTGGCAAACCCACAAACAGCAACCGATGATGATTATCTCGCTATTGAAAGCGTGATTGCACACGAATATTTCCATAACTGGACAGGAAACCGTGTAACCTGTCGTGATTGGTTCCAACTAAGTTTGAAAGAAGGTTTAACGGTTTTCCGTGATCAAGAGTTTTCATCTGACACAGGTTCTCGTGCTGTTAATCGCATTAATAACGTGAAATTCTTGCGTACGGTGCAATTTGCCGAAGATGCAAGCCCAATGTCACACCCAATTCGCCCTGAAAAAGTCATTGAAATGAATAACTTCTATACAGTGACCGTATATGAAAAAGGGGCAGAAGTGATTCGTATGTTGCACACCTTATTAGGTGAACAAGGTTTCCAAAAAGGGATGCAACTCTATATTGCTGAAAACGATGGTAAAGCGGCAACCTGTGAAGATTTTGTCTCTGCAATGGAACGTGCGAATGATGTTGATTTAGCACAATTCCGTCGTTGGTATAGTCAATCAGGTACACCAGAATTATTGATTAGCGATGCCTATGATGAACAAACTCATACTTATCGTTTAACCGTTTCACAATCTACACCGCCAACAGCGGACCAAATGGAAAAAGTAAACTTACATATTCCATTGAAAATTGCGCTTTATGATGCCAACGGCACCAAACAAATGTTACAGCATAACGGTGAATTGTTAAGTGATGTATTAAATGTAACAGAAAAAGACCAAGTGTTTGAGTTTCATGGTATTTATGGTCGCCCAATTCCTGCGTTATTATGTGATTTCTCTGCACCGGTGAAACTGGATTATGATTACACCACAGAGCAGTTATTAGGTTTGCTTAAATTCGCTGATAACCAATTTGCTCGTTGGGATGCCGCACAAATGCTGTTTACTCAAGAATTACGTCGTAATGTGGCGCATTTCCAACAAGGTGAAGCCTTTGAAATTTCACCTGATGTTTTGACCGCACTTGCGCATGTATTGGAAAATTATGAACAAGATATTGAATTAGCGACATTAATTCTAACCTTGCCAAAAGACATTGAGTTTGCAGAAAGTTTTAAAACGATTGATCCAGATGGCATTGCAGCCGCAAGAGAATTTATGTTGGTGCAAATTGCAGAATACTTGAAAGAAGATTTATTGCGTATTTACACCCATATTCGTCTTGAAGATTATCGAGTAACACAAGAAGATATTGCCTTACGAGCAATGCGTAATCTTTGTTTAAGTTATTTGGCTTACACCAATCTTGGTAATAATGTAGTCCAAAAACATTACAATAATGCCAATAATATGACGGATACGTTGGCCGCATTAAATATGGCAACCAAAGCGGCATTACCTTGTCGTGATGCCTTATTGGCCGATTTTGAACAAAAATGGCAACATGATGGCTTAGTCATGGATAAGTGGTTTGCTTTACAAGCAACTCGCCCAGATGAAAACGTATTGGAAATTGTACAAGTATTAATGGATCACCCAAGCTTTAACTTCAACAATCCAAACCGTTTACGTTCATTAGTGGGGAGCTTTGCAAATCACAACTTAAAAGCATTCCATCATATCAGTGGTTCAGGCTATCGTTTCTTAACAGACGTCCTAATCCGTTTAAATGAAAGCAATCCACAAGTAGCTGCACGTTTAATTGAGCCATTAATTCGTTTCTCACGTTTTGATGCACAACGTCAAACGTTGATGAAACGTGCCTTAGAACGATTAAGTGCCGTTGAAGATCTCTCAAAAGATTTATTCGAGAAGATTGAGAAAGCCTTGCAATAAAATAAAAAGTGCGGTTAATTTTGACCGCACTTTCCATTTACAGTGAACTATCCTGAGAGATAAACGAGTATGTATTCTTTGATCCGTAAAGCCATCTTTTCCCTTGATCCTGAAACCGCCCATGATTTAGTGATTAAATCATTGCACGTAGCGGGTAAATCACCTTGCCAATTTTTATTAAAGCAGCTTTTGGCTTGTCCACAAGGTTCGCCTAAGCAAGTAATGGGCATTACGTTTAAAAATCCTATTGGATTAGCAGCGGGCGCAGATAAAAATGCCGAAGCGATTGATGGCTTTGGTGCGATGGGATTTGGTTTTATTGAAGTCGGTACGGTTACGCCTTTGGCACAAGAGGGAAATGCTAAACCTCGTCAATTCCGTTTAGTGGAAGCGGAAGGAATTATTAACCGTAATGGATTCAATAATTATGGCATTGATTACGTGGTCGAGAATGTTAAAAAAGCAAAATTTGATGGTGTAATTGGGATTAATATTGGCAAAAATAAAGTCACGCCCCTTGAAAAGGGGAAAGATGATTACTTATTTTGCTTAAATAAAGCCTATAACTATGCGGATTATATTACGGTAAATATTTCATCACCGAACACTCCAGATTTGCGCCAATTGCAGTATGGTGATTATTTTGATGATTTACTGCAAAGTGTAAAACAGCGCCAAAAAGTATTAGCTGAGCAATATAATAAATATGTGCCGATTGCAGTAAAAATTGCACCTGATTTATCTGAGAGCGAGCTCGTTCAAATTGCAGATACGTTACTTCGTCATCAAATGGACGGGGTAATTGCGACTAACACGACGATTTCACGCGACAACGTCACAGGTTTAAAAAATGCGGAACAACAAGGCGGTTTAAGTGGAAAACCGTTACAGCAAAAAAGTACAGAAATTATTCGAAGATTGCATCAAGAGCTGAAAGGTCAAATTCCGATTATTGGGAGTGGTGGCATTGATGGTGTACAAAATGCACAAGAGAAGATTGAAGCAGGTGCTGAATTGTTACAAGTTTATTCGGGTTTGATTTATCACGGTCCAAGCTTAGTTAAAGAATTAGTGAAAGCGATTAAATAAATGACAAAAAAATATGACTTACATTGCCATAGTACGGCTTCAGATGGTGTTTTAACGCCTACGGCGCTTGTACAACGAGCTCATGAACAAGGCATCAATGTGCTCGCTTTATGTGATCACGACACGGTGATAGGCATTGATGAAGCCAAACTCGAAGCCGATAAATTAGGTATTGAGCTAATTAATGGCGTGGAAATTTCAACGAATTGGGAAGGTCGTGGCATCCATATTGTTGGATTAAATTTTGATAAAACGCATCCTAAAATGACCGCACTTTTAGCCGAACAAAAATCACTGAGAGAAAAAAGAGCGGTCGAAATTGGCCATAAATTAGAAAAAGCAGGCGTCCCCAATGCCTATGAGGGTGCGAAAGCGTTAGCCAATGGGGAAGTAACTCGTGCGCATTATGCGCGTTATTTGGTACAAATCGGCAAGGTTTCAAATGATGGGCAAGCCTTTAAGCGTTATCTAGGCGGTGGAAAATCGTGTTTTGTCAAAGCTGAATGGGTGGATATTCCAACAGCGATTGATACGATTCATACGGCAGGTGGAGTAGCAGTCATTGCCCATCCTATACGCTATAACATGACAGGGAAATGGATTCGTCGATTAATTGTTGATTTTAAACAATGGGGCGGTGATGGCATGG
>CAJMMG010000018.1:0-30934 GCA_905214375.1 uncultured bacterium
AGGACACCGCCAGGTACTGAATGTAGAACCCCGAGCTGAATGGCTTGGGGTTTTTGTTTATAGATTTTTATTAAAAATTATATAGAATGATCTCAATTTTAATTTCTCAATATAAACCATGAAAAACTTTAGATATTTTGCGCAACGTTATGTTGATTGGGTTATTCGATTAGGTCGAGTTCGTTTCTCTTTACTTGGTATCGCTATTCTTGCGATTTTAGCTATCTGTATACAAATCTTATTAAGCACGCTCCTTAGTGATGGTATTCACTGGAGTGACATAGCTCGGTCGATCACTTTTGGTTTATTTACTGCTCCTTTTGTTATCTATTTCTTTACGCTACTTGTTGAACGACTAGAACGTTCCCGTTTAGAACTCTCTAAAACGCTTGCTAGATTAGAAAAAAATAGCCGTGATAAAAGTACCTTACTTGCAACGATTAGCCATGAATTACGTACGCCTTTAAATGGAATCATTGGCTTAAGTCGAATTTTATTAGATGATAAATTAACCGAACAACAACAGAATTATCTGAATACGATTAATCTAAGTGCGGTCAGTTTAGGCCATATTTTTAGTGATATTATTGATTTAGATAAGATTGATTCTAAGCGTATTGAATTAAATATTCAGCCTTGTGATTTCCATTCATTACTTAATGATTTCTATAATTTTGGCACCCTGATGGCAGAACAAAAGGGGCTAAAATTCTCTTTAAAGCTGGATGATAATTTACCTAATTGGCTTTATCTCGATCGTGCTCGCCTTAGCCAAATTCTTTGGAATTTAATTAGTAATGCCGTCAAATTCACTGACAAAGGTGAAGTCATTCTAAGGGTGCAGAAAATGCAAGATAATCAGTATCAATTTAATGTTACTGATACGGGGGCAGGTATTGCACCTTGTGAATTAGATAAGATTTTTACCATGTATTATCAGGTTAAAGATAATATTCATCGTTCTGCAGGAAGTGGCATTGGTCTTGCAATTTCTAAGAATTTAGCTCAATTAATGCAAGGGGATTTAACGGTTGAAAGTGAATTAGAAAAAGGTTCAACCTTTTACTTAACGATCATTGCAGAAAAAGCTCAGGCTCATGATGGTAATGCTGAAAAAGCCATGCAGCATCTTTCTATTTTATTAGTAGAAGACGTTGAATTGAATGTGGTTGTGGCCAAAAGTATTCTTGAAAAGCAAGGCCATTATGTTGATGTTGCGATGAATGGTGAACAGGCTATCCAATTATTTGAGAAAAATACTTATGATATTGTTTTTCTTGATATTAAGTTACCAGATATGTCAGGTTTTGATATTGCATACTATCTACGTAAAAACTACGAAGAAGGAATTTATGATTTTCTTCCACCTTTAATTGCCTTTACAGCAAACGTGATGCACAGCGAAGAAGAATATCAAGAGCAAGGAATGGATGGTGTATTACGTAAGCCACTTTCTTTGGTTGAATTACGTCAGTGCTTTAAAACTTTTTTAGGCGATGATATTGAATGTATCTCTGATGAAGAAGAAACTCCTCACGTTCAAGAAGGTATCAATATTTCACTTATTGAGTTAATCGGAAAATCTCAAGCTAAAGCTAATGTGGCGTTATTTAAACAATGGATGCCGATTTATTTAGATGAATTAGAAACAGCTTATGAGGATTATCTTGCAAATTCAGATATGCAACAAACAGTGTCAGATGTCGCACATAAAATTAAAGGTGCAGCTGCCTCGGTAGGGCTTGTTAATGTTCAAAATATCGCAAAACAGGCTCAAGATACCTCATTGCCAAATTGGACATTGGATATTGCTTCATGGATAAAGCAACTCAGTAATGAATGGCCTCAAAATGTAGCTGAATTAGAAGCGTATTTAGAAAAGTAATTCATGACCCGTCATTTTCAAATTTTGATCAGTGAGAATATGCCGTCTAATTTGCCGGCAAATACCTTGATCATTAATGAGTTTTCTAAAATTCAAAATCTTCTTGGGCAAGAGTTTGAGACGATCTTGTTTGATGCCCGAAAAGGCATCCATTTAGAGGCGCTCGCTATTGCGGCAGGTACATTGAAAATGAATGGCGTCTTAATTGTATTGCTATCAAATTGGGAGAAACTTCATTCTCAAATAGATGAAGATAGTCTTCGTTGGTCAGGTTCGCTTGAGGCAATTGCTACGCCAAGATTTATGACATATTTTAAGCATTGTATTCATAAATATGGCTTCTCCATCCTTTATCATCAAAATGATTTAAAATTTGACCGCACTTTTCAACAATCATTTGTCAATCACAACGCGACCTTAGATCAGCAGAAAATCATTGAGCAAATCTTACAAAAAGAATCTGAGCTCTACTTTCTTACTGCCAAACGAGGAAGAGGGAAATCAGCTCTAGCAGGTTTATTAACGAATCAACTGGATACTAAAATTTACCTCACCGCACCGAATAAAAGTGCGGTTAAAATTTTGGCAGAATTTTCACAAAAAGAGATTATCTTTATTGCACCAGATGAGCTTTTCCTTGCTTTGCAAAATGCTCCTTCTTTTTCTGAAAATGCTTGGCTTTTTGTTGATGAGGCGGCAATGCTACCGATTGCTCAACTTACTGCTTTTTCCCACCATTTTAAGCATATTTTATTTACGACTACCATCCATAGTTATGAGGGAACTGGGCGAGGCTTTGAGCTTAAATTTAAGCAAAAAATTAACCGCACTTTTTCTGACTTTGAGCTTATTGAACCGCTACGTTGGTCTAAAGATGATGTTTTAGAGGCATTTATTGATGAGCTTTTATTATTGAATATAGAGGATGATTTTAAACAAACGCCATACGATAAAGGCAAAATATGCCAAATCACTGAACGCTCACAAGAGGAAATACTTTCTTCATTGCCCCAATTCTATGGCTTGATGACATTAGCTCATTATCGTACATCACCATTAGATCTACGGCGATTATTTGATGCCAATTCACAGTGTTTTTTTACTGCTGAAAATGAGCAAAATTTACTAGGCGCAGTTTGGGCATTAAAAGAAGGCGGGATTGAAGATTCATCGCTTATAGAGGCCATTAATCTAGGCATTAGACGCCCTAAAGGTAATCTTGTCCCGCAAGCACTTTGTTTTCATGCTCAACAACAAAAGGCTTGTGAATTGCATTCTTTACGTATTTCGAGAATTGCGGTTCAGCCTATGTGGCAGCAACATGGTATTGGTACACAACTTATTGAATATATCACGCAAAATGCCAATGTAGATTATTTATCAGTGAGTTTCGGTTATACCAAAGAACTAGCTCAATTTTGGCAGAAATGTGGTTTTTCTCTTGTTCATTTAGGCGAGCATTTAGAGGCGAGTAGTGGTTGTTATTCAGCTATCGCTCTAAAAGGGCTTTCTGCACAAGGGATTGAATTAGAAAAAGAAGCAACGCAATCTTTTCAACGGAATATGCCTTTGTCTTTCCATCCGCTCGTTCAGGAATTTAATAGCACATCAGTAGATTGGGAATTGATTGACGAAGATTGGCTAAGCTTAAAAATTTTTGCTTATTTTCACCGCACTTTAGCTTCTACTTTGCCGGCAATTCGTCGATTTTTAATGAATTTAGATGAAAAAGATTGCCCTTTAATGAGAGATTATTTCATCACAAAACAGATACCCTATAATAAGAAAAATGGGTTAAAATTATTACGTTCGGAAATTGCACAAAAATTAAAAAAGGAGGCAAGATGAGCGAACAAGAAAAAAAAGGTTGGTTCCGTAAAGCGGTAGATGAATACAATAAATTTTGCAGTGAGCTTGGTTTAGATAAAGGTAGTTGTCGAGGTTGTATGCCACGCATTGAATTTGATGATGATGGTAAGGTAAAAAAAGAAAAACCACTAGAACCGCTCAAAAAATAAAAGAAAACAGGGTTAATTTAACCCTGTTTTTTTATACAGATAATTATTGAAAAGTAGAGTGAATTTGCTAAACTAGCAAGCTATTCACGCAAAAATGAGATAAAAATTGGCCGCACTTATGAAAACAACCTATTTTAATTTTGATATTCCGACTCAGCCAAATGATCATAAAATTCTCGGCAATGTATTGGCGAGTGCAGATGCACTTGCGGTTAGTGAAATTACTGAGCAATATGATGGATTGACGGTGGTTGTGACACCGGATACCAAAAGTGCGGTTCGTTTATCACAAGTTTTACCGGATTTAACTTCTCAGCCCGTTCAGTTTTTTCCTGATTGGGAAACGTTGCCTTACGATTCTTTTTCGCCTCATCAAGAAATTATTTCTTCTCGTTTAAGTGCGCTATTTCATTTGCAAAATACTAAAAAAGGTATCTTTGTTTTACCGATTAGCACATTAATGCAACGTGTGTGCCCGCCGAAATATCTACAGCACAATGTCCTTTTGATTAAAAAAGGCGACCGTCTTGTCATTGAAAAATTGCGATTACAATTAGAGTCAGCAGGATATCGTTCCGTAGAGCAAGTACTAGAACATGGTGAATATGCTGTGCGCGGATCACTTTTAGATCTTTTCCCAATGGGAAGTGCGGTTCCATTTCGCTTAGATTTTTTTGATGATGAAATTGATTCGATTCGTACTTTTGATGTCGATACGCAGCGAACGTTAGATGAAATTCAATCTATTAATTTATTACCTGCACACGAATTTCCAACTGATGAGAAAGGTATTGAGTTTTTCCGCACACAATTTAGAGAAACCTTTGGTGAAATTCGTCGTGATCCAGAACATATTTATCAGCAAATCAGTAAAGGCACACTAATCTCAGGGATTGAATATTGGCAGCCGCTATTCTTTGATGAAATGGCAACATTGTTCGATTACTTACCCGAAAAAACGTTGTTTGTGGATATGGAAACAAATCAAGCACAAGGAGAACGTTTTTATCTTGATGCTAAACAGCGTTATGAGCATCGCAAAGTTGATCCAATGCGCCCTCTTTTGCCGCCAGAACGTTTGTGGCTAAGTATTGATGCGGTAAATCATGCATTAAAAAATTATCCTAAAATTAATTTTAAAGCAGAAAAAGTGCGGTCATCTGTTCGTCAGAAAAACTTAGCGGTGTCTGCATTACCAGCCGTGACCATTCAATCACAGCAAAAAGAACCGTTATTGCAACTTCGTCAGTTTATTGAGCATTTTAAAGGAAATGTTTTATTTTCAGTTGAGACTGAAGGACGACGTGAAACTTTACTGGATTTACTTTCACCATTAAAAATTAAACCAAAACAAATTAAAACCTTATCTGAAGCCAATCAAGACAAGTTTAATCTTTGGGTAAGTCGTCTTGAGCAAGGTTTTATTCTTGATGAGGCTAAACTCGCCGTCATCACTGAACATGAAATTTTAGGCGAGCGAGTACAGCAACGTCAGCGTGATAAACGCAAGGCGGTCAATCCAGATACCTTAGTGCGTAATCTGGCTGAATTAAAAATTGGGCAGCCTGTGGTGCATTTAGATCATGGTGTTGGGCGTTATGGTGGCTTAGTGACACTCGATACTGGGGGCTTAAAAGCAGAATATTTGCTGATCAATTATGCGAATGAATCCAAACTTTATGTGCCTGTTGGTTCTCTTCATTTAATTAGTCGCTATGTCGGTGGCTCGGATGAAACTGCACCATTACATAAATTAGGTAATGAATCATGGGCGAAAACGCGTCAAAAAGCTGCAGAAAAAATTCGTGATGTGGCAGCTGAATTACTTGATGTATATGCCCAACGAGAAGTGAAAAAAGGCTTTGAATTTAAATATGATCGTGAGGAATTCCAGCAATTCGCTGCAACCTTCCCTTTTGAAGAAACGCACGATCAAGCCATGGCGATTAATGCCGTCATTTCGGATATGTGCCAGCCTAAAGCGATGGACCGTTTGGTTTGTGGTGATGTGGGCTTTGGGAAGACTGAAGTGGCGATGCGTGCCGCATTTTTGGCAGTCATGAACCATAAACAAGTCGCCGTATTGGTTCCAACAACCTTGTTAGCTCAGCAGCATTACGAGAATTTTAAAGATCGTTTTGCTAATCTGCCAGTTAATGTGGAAGTGCTTTCTCGCTTTAAAACAGCCAAAGAGCAAAAACAAATCTTAGAAAATTTAGCCGAAGGAAAAGTCGATATTCTGATTGGAACCCATAAATTAATTCAATCCGATGTGAAGTTTTCTGATCTTGGCTTACTCATCATTGATGAAGAACATCGCTTTGGTGTGGGACAGAAAGAGAAAATTAAACAACTTCGAGCGAATATTGATATTTTAACGCTGACCGCAACGCCAATTCCTCGTACTTTGAATATGGCGATGAATGGTATTCGCGATCTTTCTATTATTGCGACGCCACCAGCTCGTCGAGTGAGTATCAAAACGTTTGTTCGCCAGAAAGATGATTTAATTATTCGTGAAGCGATTCTGCGTGAGATTTTGCGTGGTGGGCAAGTTTATTATTTGCATAATGATGTGGCGAGTATTGAAAATACGGCTGAAAAACTGACCGCACTTGTGCCAGAGGCACGAGTTGTGATTGGACATGGTCAAATGCGAGAACGAGAACTTGAACGCGTGATGAGTGATTTTTATCATCAACGTTATAACGTATTAGTTTGTTCCACCATTATTGAAACAGGAATTGACGTACCAACGGCAAATACGATCATTATTGAACGGGCAGATAATTTTGGTTTAGCTCAGCTTCACCAGCTGCGTGGTCGAGTAGGGCGTTCCCATCATCAAGCTTATGCTTATTTGCTTACACCGCCGCCAAAATTAATGACGAAAGATGCAAAACGCCGTTTAGAGGCATTAGAAAGTTTAGATAACTTAGGTGCAGGTTTCATTCTTGCAACTCACGATTTAGAAATTCGCGGTGCAGGTGAATTATTAGGGAATGAACAAAGTGGACAAATTGAGAGCATCGGTTTTTCACTTTATATGGAATTACTTGATGCGGCAGTTAAAGCCTTAAAAGAGGGAAGAGAACCTTCATTAGAAGAGATTACACATCAGCAGGCTGAAATTGAGTTACGTGTTCCAGCTTTATTGCCAGATGACTATCTTGGTGATGTGAATATGCGTTTGTCGTTCTATAAACGCATTGCAGCAGCGGAAAGTAAACAAGAGTTAGATGAATTAAAAGTTGAATTAATCGATCGCTTTGGCCTATTACCTGAAGCAACTAAAAATCTTTTACAAATTGCTGAGATGCGTTTAATGGTGAAACCATTAAAAGTACTGAAAATCGATGCAGGGGCTCAAGGTGGCTTTATTGAATTCTCTCCTTCAGCAAAAGTTGATCCAGAAAAATTCATCAAATTAATTCAACAAAATCCAATTGTTTATCGCTTTGATGGACCATTAAAATTTAAGTTTGTGAAAGCGCTTCCAGAAAATAAAGAGCGGTTAGAATTTGTGATGGATTTAGTCAAGACGCTGACTGAGTAGCAAGTAAATAAAAAGGCTGACAAAATGTCAGCCTTTCTTTTTTACGTTTTATTAGTGAAGCGCTTCAACAACGCTTAAGAACATTTTTAAGATACCGGCATTTAATAAGTCGATAAAGAATGCCCCTACCATTGGTACGATTAAGAATGCTTTGTGAGAAGGTCCGAAACGACTAGTAATCGCTTGCATGTTAGCAACGGCTGTTGGTGTTGCACCGAGACCGAAACCACAGTGACCCGCACTTAATACAATCGCATCATAATCTTTACCCATCATGCGGTATGTGACGTAGATAGCGAAGAAAGCCATGAAGACAACTTGAACCGCTAAGATAACCAATACATCTGTTGCAAGACCTGCTAGCTCCCAAAGTTTGAGAGACATTAACGCAATCGCTAAGAAGATAGATAAACCTACGCTACCTAATACGTCAATCGCTGAATCAGCCACTTGGAATTTGAATAAGTGAGTTAAGCTGTTACGAATGATTACACCTGTAAATAAACACCATACGAAGGTTGGTAATTGAATGTGAGTACCTTTTGTTAAGCCATCTAAGTATTGACCGATGAGTAAACATAAAGAAAGCATTGCGATGGTTTCAATGATTGAACGCGCATTGATTTTTCGTTTGTAAGTAGGGTGCTCAAATGCTTCTTGTACGTCATCTACTTCATCATTCTCTGGGTTCTCACCTTGTTTTTGATGATTTAATAAATAACGAGATACTGGACCACCTAAGATACCACCAAAGACTAAACCGAATGTAGCACATGCCATGGCGATTTCTGTCGCAGCCGGTAGATTAAATTCTTTAGTGAATGTTTCTGCCCATGCTGCACCTGTACCATGACCACCGGTTAGGGTAACTGAACCAGCAAGTAAGCCGTAAGCAGGATCAATGCCTAATAATTGAGTACCTAAAATACCGATGACATTTTGGCAAACAATGAGTATTGCTGCCGCCAATAGGAAGATAACTAATGGTTTTCCGCCTTTAATTAAGCGGGCAAAGTTTGCACTTAAACCGATAGAGGAGAAGAATACCAACATCATAGAGGTTTGTAAGCTTTTCTCAAAAGTGAATGAAGTGCCATTTACTTTGTATAAAATGGTTAATGCAATAGCCACAATAAAGCCGCCAACAACAGGCTCAGGGATATTAAATGTTTGTAAAACTCGAATGCGTTTTACTAGAAAAAAACCGAGTAATAATACAAAACTTGCTAAAGCAAGTGTTTGATAGGTATCAAAAACAATATTCACGAAATATCCTCCTATTTAGTTTGGTTTCGAGAATTCTTATGAGTTGTGTTCAGGTTCAACCACCACAATGTCAACATTACTATGTAATCCACGTGGTAATTGGGAGCCTTTTCTGCCGCGTTCCGCACGGAATTTTTGCAGATCTTCCGGTTTTAATGTGATTTTTCGTTTACCGGAATGGAACTCAAGGCTGGCTTGCTCTGAAATTAAGAACAATTTCACCAATAATTCTGACCGCGCTTTTGCATTCGCTGCTGGAATACTGATGATTTTGTTGCCTTTCCCTTTTGATAATGCCGGCAAATCCCGTACCGGAAAAATCAGCATTCGACCCGCTGAAGTGAGGGACACAAGAAGTGAGGCCGACTCGGAAAGTGTCTCAGGTTTCAAGACTTTCGCATTTTCTGGCAAAGAAATCAAGGCTTTTCCAGCTTTATTACGTGCAATTAAATCTTCAAATTTGCAAATAAAACCGTATCCTGCATCTGATGCCATCAATAATTCTTGTTTTTCAGGTTCCATAATAACCTGTTCAATGGTTGCACCAGCCGGTAATGTGAGTTTACCGGTGAGCGGTTCACCTTGTGAACGCGCAGAAGGTAAGCTTAATGGATCTAAAGCATAGCTACGACCAGTACTATCAATAAAAATCACCGGTTGATTGCTTTTACCGCAAGCGTGCGCGAGATATTTATCACCTGCTTTATAGCTTAATCCTATCGGATCAATGTCATGACCTTTTGCACAGCGTACCCAGCCCATTTCAGATAAGATGACGGTAACAGGTTCTGCTGGAGTCATTTCACTTTCAGAAATGGCTTTCGCTTCTTCACGCTCAACTAATTGAGACATTCTAGGGCTGGCGTATTTTTTCGCATCTTCTTGAATTTCTTTTTTGATCAAGGTATTTAAGCGACGCTCAGATCCTAAAATTAACTCTAAATTTGACCGCTCTTCTTCGAGTTTATCTTTTTCAGCTTGTAATTGATGTTCTTCTAATTTGGCTAAATGACGCAAACGTAAGTTTAAAATGGCTTCAGCCTGTTCATCACTTAAGTTAAAACGAGCCATTAAAACTTGTTTAGGTTCATCTTCAGTACGAATAATCTCAATCACTTCATCAATATTGAGGAAGGCAATCATCAAACCATCTAAAATGTGTAAACGAGCGAGTACTTTATCTAAACGATGTTGTAAACGACGCGTTACTGTTGTGCGACGGAATGTCAGCCATTCGGTAAGAACTTGAAGTAAGCCTTTCACGGCTGGTTTATGATCAAGCCCGATCATATTCATATTCACACGATAGCTTTTTTCGAGATCCGTCGTCGCAAATAAATGCGCCATCAAGGCATCCGTGTCAACGCGATTTGAACGAGGTACAAGTACAATACGCACGGGATTTTCATAATCCGCCTCATCACGAATATCTTCTACCATAGGCAATTTTTTCGCCGTCATTTGCTCAGCAATTTGTGCAATGATTTTAGAGGGTGAAGATTGATGAGGAAGTGCGCTGATGATGATTTCACCGTCTTCTTTATGCCATGTTGCTCGCATCTTGATGGAGCCACGACCGGTTTCGTACATTTTGCGAATATCATCTTTTGGCGAAATAATTTCCGCTTCAGTTGGGAAATCAGGCCCTTGAATGATATTGAGTACATCATCTAATCCTGCTTTTGGATTATCTAATAGCAGGACAGCGGCATCCGCCACTTCATTAATATTGTGTGGTGGAATATCGGTTGCCATCCCGACGGCAATCCCGGTGGTGCCGTTTAAGAGAATATGAGGCAAACGCGCAGGCAAATATTGTGGTTCTTCTAAAGTACCATCAAAGTTCGGTTGGAAATCAACAGTACCTTGACCTAATTCAGATAATAGAATTTCAGAGATTTTGGACAAGCGAGATTCTGTATAACGCATCGCCGCGAATGATTTAGGATCATCTGGCGCCCCCCAGTTTCCTTGCCCATCCACTAAAGGATAACGGTAAGAAAAGGGCTGAGCCATTAATACCATGGCTTCATAACAAGCGTAGTCGCCGTGTGGATGGAATTTACCTAACACATCACCGACGGTACGCGCAGATTTTTTAAATTTCGCTGCAGCATTTAAACCCAGTTCAGACATCGCATAAACAATACGACGTTGGACAGGCTTTAAGCCATCACCAATAAAAGGCAATGCACGATCCATGATGACGTACATTGAATAATTAAGATAAGCCTTTTCTGTAAAGGTGCGAAGTGGCATCTGCTCGATGCCTTCGTAATTAATATTGCTCATATTCTTCTAATCTATTTTCTGGTTGCACCGGAACTCGCATCAGAATGTTCGTGATGAGAATGCCCCATATCCATTCCTTTATGACTGTCAATTTCGTAAGGAACAGGTTGTGGTTTTTGTGGATTGGCTTCTTTAAAGGCTTCGTCTTTTAGTTTTCCGGAATAAATATTCGGATTTTTTTCGCCTTCGACCACGATTTGTCCCATAGTGCCTTTATTTACAGCACGGAAAATCGAGTGATCCATAAAGACATAAGTGCCCGGTACATCAATTCGTGTTTCCACCATGGTGGCACTGCCGGATGGAATCAGGGTAGTTTGAACATTATGATTAACAAGCGTACCGCCTTCCACATACACATTATCAAATACAGCACCAATTAAGTGGAAAGAAGAGCATAAATTTGGTCCAGCATTTCCTACAAATAGACGAATGCTTTCACCGGTTTTCGCTTTTAAGGCATTTCCGTCCATAGTTGCACCGACTTTACCGTTGAAGAGGACGTATTCAGGGCGTTCATCAATGGCTTTTTGCATACTGAATGGTTGCAAGCCAGGCTCGCCAAATTCACCTTTGGTATAGAATTCACTTTGCATAATGTAAAATTCGCGATCCACTTTTGGTAAGCCTTCTTTGGGCTCAACTAAAACTAAACCATACATCCCTTTGGCAAGGTGAATATCCACAGGCTGACTGCCACAGTGGTATAGATAAATTCCCGAACGTAACGCTCTAAATTGGAAGGTTGATGTACGCGTTGGTGGTGTTTCACTTGCGAGTGCTCCGCCCATTGGTACGGCTGCAGCATGGAAATCGATACTGTGTGGCATCATTGAACTCGCTGAGTTGGAAAGTTGCACTTCCACCATGTCGCCTTCGCGCACACGAATAAACGGCGCAGGCACGCTACCATTTAATGTCCAAAATTTAAATTGCACACCATCCATTAAATCCATAATTTGCTCAAGTGCGGTCAGTTTTACCACGACTTTTGCTGGATAGTTACGCTCAATCGGTTTTGGCACATTGGGCGCAAGCGTCAGTTCAGCTTCAATCTCTGGTAAATTCTCAACTGCAGTGGTTGCTGTATTTGAGGCTTTTTCTTCTGCTTGAGCAGAAGGAATAAGGCTTAAACTAGCACCTAATGTAATTGTTGCTAGGCCTAGTGCACTGTTTTTAAAAAAATCTCGACGTTGTTCGTTCATGATTGACCTCAAATAATTAAACAGCTAAATCCACTTGGTCGCCATTGGTTTGTAACCAATTTTTGCGATCTTCCGCTCGTTTTTTGGCAAGTAACATATCCATTAATTCTAATGTTTCCGCGCCTTGATCTTCGCCTAGCTCATAGGTTAATTGAACTAAACGGCGTGTATTCGGATCCATGGTGGTTTCACGTAATTGTGATGGATCCATTTCACCTAAACCTTTGAATCGTTGTACGTTTAAAGTGCCTTTTTTACCTTTTAAGCGTTCTAAAATTGCTTCTTTTTCGTTTTCATCGAGGGCATAAAAGACTTCTTTACCTAAGTCGATACGATAGAGTGGTGGCATTGCCACATAAACGTGTCCATCTTGAACCAATTTAGGGAAGTGACGTAAAAAGAGGGCACAGAGTAGGGTGGCGATATGCAAACCATCAGAGTCCGCATCGGCTAAAATACAGACTTTCCCGTAACGAAGTTGAGATAAGTCTTCATTATCAGGATCGATACCAAGCGCCACAGCAATATCATGAATTTCCGTTGAGCCAAGCACTTGATCACTGGCGACTTCCCAAGTATTTAAGATTTTTCCGCGTAACGGTAGGATCGCTTGATATTCACGATCTCGCGCCTGTTTGGCCGAGCCGCCCGCAGAGTCACCCTCTACTAAAAATAATTCGGTTTTTTCTAAATTTTGTGATGCACAATCGGCTAATTTACCCGGTAGAGCAGGACCACTCACTAATTTTTTACGCACGACTTTTTTGGCTGCATTCAGACGACGTTGTGCAGAACTGATCGCCATTTCAGCTAAGCGATCTGCATCTTGTACATTTTGATTCAACCATAAACTGAAGGCATCTTTTAAAACACCCGCAACAAAGACCGCACTTTGACGGGAAGATAAACGTTCTTTTGTTTGGCCAGCAAATTGAGCATCTTGCATTTTCAGAGAAAGAATATAAGCACAGCGATCCCAAATGTCGTCTGCCGTTAATTTCACCCCACGTGGTAATTTATTGCGGAATTCACAATATTCAGTCATGGCATTGAGCAAGCCTTGGCGAAGACCATTTACGTGTGTTCCGCCTTGTACCGTTGGAATCAAGTTTACATAGCTTTCTGCAATAAGCTCACCACCTTCTGGTAACCATAATAATGCCCAGCTTACCGCTTCGGTGGAACCTTTAAATTCACCCACAAAAGGTTTTTCAGGTAAGGTTTCAAAACCATTCACTGCTTCGGTTAAGTAATCGGATAAACCATCTTGATAACACCACACATCTTCGGTGTTATTCACTTTATCGACAAATTTAATCTCTAAGCCTGAACAAAGCACGGCTTTCGCACGCAATAAGTGGCGTAAACGACTAACAGAAAAATTCTTGCTATCGAAATATTTTGGGTTTGGTTTGAAGTGAACAGTGGTGCCGGTCGTACGTCTGCCACAAGTCCCGATGACTTCTAATTCTTCTACTTTTACGCCATTTTCAAAGGCAATTTTATATACTTCGCCGTTACGTTTAACTTGAATATCAACGCGTTCAGAAAGGGCATTGACGACAGAAATCCCTACCCCGTGTAAACCACCGGCAAATTCATAGTTTTTATTTGAGAACTTACCGCCAGCATGAAGTTTGGTTAAGATTACTTCGACACCTGAAACCCCTTCAGTTGGGTGAATATCCACAGGCATCCCGCGTCCATTATCAATAACTTCAAGCGATTGATCAGCATGTAAAATTACTTCAACTTTGGTGGCAAAACCCGCAAGGGCTTCATCCACACTGTTATCAATAACTTCTTGAGCAAGATGATTTGGACGGGTAGTGTCCGTGTACATGCCGGGGCGAATTTGCACCGGTTCGAGATCTTTCAGAACCGTAATTTCTTGAGCAGAATAATTTGTAGTCATTTTTAAAATTAGTTACTTATTTATAAAAAAATTAGCGTGATTTTATCAAAAAATGACGCATTTATAAAATTAAAGATGAGAAAAGAGAAGGATACTATATCAAGTAAAAGTGCGGTCAAAATTTGATGTGAATTTTGACCGCACTTTGGATTCATTTGAACCTATTTAATCTGCTATAGATTGAGTTGTTGAGATACTAAGCTTTTGCTTTTGTGGCTAAATATTCCTGCAAGCCTTTATCTCTCAATTTGCAGCTCGGGCATTCTCCGCAGCCTCCTTCAACACCTTCGTAGCAAGTGTGAGTGTGCTGACGAATATAATCTAACGCACCTAATTCATCGGCTAATGCCCAAGTTTGTGCTTTTGTAAGATACATTAACGGTGTTTTTAAATTGAAAGGATAATCCATGGCTAAATTAAGGGTGACATTCATGGATTTGATAAACACATCGCGACAATCGGGATAGCCACTGAAATCTGTTTCACATACGCCTGTGATGATGTCATTGATACCTTGTCCTTTTGCATAAATCGCGGCATACAATAAGAAGAGTGCATTTCGACCGTCCACAAAGGTATTCGGTAATTCGCCGTCTTTTTGCTCAATTTCCGCATTTGCATCCATTAAGGCATTGTGGGTAATGGATTTGATAACAGATGTATCAATTAACGTTTGTTTTACACCGAGATCCTGAGCGATCCAATGGGCCTTTTCTAATTCAATGGCATGGCGCTGGCCGTATTGAAAGGTGACCGTTTCCACATTTTCCACGCCATATTCAGCAATGGCTTGAATTAAACAGGTTGTGGAATCTTGTCCACCTGAGAAGATCACAAGGGCTTTACGATTGTGATTAGGATTTGAAATATTCATAGAATACCTAGTTTTTTTATGTAGGAGGTTTGCGAACTACAAGTTAAAAATGAGGTGGTATTGTAGAAGCCAAGGATAAATTTTGCAAGAAAAGGACTAATTTAAGCAGGAAAATACGGAGAGAATTGTGATACAATTTTGGCAACTTAGTTTTAAAAAAGGTAGACACAATGAAAAAATTAATTCTTATTGTTATTGGTGCATTAGTAATTTCAGCTTGCGCAAATAAAGACGTTTATTTTAATGGTTCGGAAGGATCCCATTCTGGCATGAAATTTGATAAAGACACTCGTCATTGGGGCGTTAATCAATAATTGTTTTGACAAAAGAAAAGCCATACAGTTGTATGGCTTTTTTATTAAATCACTTCTTCTTGGCAATGTGGGCAAGTCATTAAATGCTCTTCATTATTATTATGCACAATATAATGACCCATTTTTTTCGCTTTAGTATCAAGATATTTCGTATTGTAACGGTTTTCACCTACATTCAACGGTACACGTTCTACAATATTAATGCCCGCTTTTTTCATCGTTTCTACTTTTTGCGGGTTGTTTGTCATCAAGCGCACTTGTTTCACCCCTAATAATTCAAACATATCGGCACATACATTAAAGTTACGTTCATCGGCTTTAAAACCTAATGCAAGATTGGCTTCAATCGTATCCATGCCTTGATCTTGTAATGCATAGGCACGAATTTTATTAATTAACCCAATGCCACGACCTTCTTCACGATGATAGATCAATACACCTCGACCCGCTTCGCTAATTTGACGTAATGCGGCTGCAAGCTGGAAACCGCAATCGCATTTTAAACTGTGTAATGCATCACCCGTTAAGCATTCAGAATGAATGCGGGCGAGCACAGGCTCATCTTGGTTTGAAATATCACCCATTACTAATGCAACGTGTTCTTTTTTTGTATCGGGAAATTCAAATCCGACCATTTTAAATATGCCATATTCGGTAGGCAAATTGGCTTGAGCAACCAATTGGATTTTTGACATAACTTATCCTTTTTCAACTTTATTCTGCTAAAATATGCACTTTATTTTTATTATCAAGAGGCAACAATGTTTAAAAGGCTGTCATTATATACGTTATTCCTTTGTCTTGTACCATTTTTTGTTTGGGGTTTTGCTTATCATTGGCATGGAAACAACCAATTAATGGAATGGGATTATTGGCTTTATCTTTTAACCGAAACAGGTAGTGTGCCTTATGCTTTAATTACCTGTGGTGTGTTTGCTTTACTTTTCCGTTTTCTTTTTGAAAATCGTAAACAATGGATTATGGGTGTGATTGTAATGGGCCTGTCGGTATTATCTACACAAGTAATTAAAACAGGTTTAAAAACGGTTTTTGCCGAGCCACGTCCTTTCACTGTCTACTTAGCGGAAAAAACAGAAAGCACGACAGACGCTTTTTATCATCAAGATCGTTCAGAACGTGCAAAATTAGTGGATAAATTTTATTCTACACAAGCGGATACACCAGCCTGGTTAAAAGCGCATTATGAAGATGAAACGGGTTATTCTTTCCCATCAGGACATTCTATTTTTGCAGCCACTTGGCTAATGTTAGCCGTCGGGTTTAGCCAATTATTAGGGAAGCGTTCTTTTAAAACTGAATTGCTTATTGGCGCCATGACCATTTGGGGCGTATTAATGTTGATTAGTCGTGTGCGCCTTGGAATGCATTATCCTATCGATTTATTTGTGGCGATAATTTCGGCGTGGATTGTTCATTTGATTATTTTTGGTTTCTTGCAGAAGAAAGGCTTATTTAACAATAAATAGAATCAAAGACCGGTTTGAGCGATAAAGCCGGTCTTTTTTATTGCTTGTAGAAAATATGATTTTTATCATGGATTTTCATTTTGATTTCAAGGAAAATACAGTCCAGACATTCCAACAATTTTGACCGCTCTTTTGAGGAGACAATATGTATTACGGTATTGATATCGGTGGCACAAAGATTGAATTGGCTGCTTTTAATGAAAAATTAGAAAAACTTTATACCGAGCGCGTGCCAACGCCACAAACAGATTATCAAGATTGGTTACAAGCGATCAAAACGCTAGTAGAACGTGCTGATGCCCACTTTGGTGAAAAAGGCACAGTAGGTTTAGGTTTGCCTGGATTTGTTAATTTAACAACTGGGCTTGCTGAAGTGACGAATATTCGTGTTGCAGATAATAAGCCAATTTTAGCCGATCTTGAACGAGTTTTAGATCGTGAAGTGCGGGCAGAAAATGATGCAAATTGTTTTGCTCTCTCTGAAGCCTGTGATGAAGAAAATACCCAATATCCTTCTGTATTAGGGCTTATTTTGGGGACGGGCTTTGGTGGTGGTTTTGTGATTAATGGCAAAATTCACTCAGGTCAAGTCGGGATGGCAGGGGAGTTAGGCCATCTTCAATTAAATTATCATGCCTTAAAATTATTAGGCTGGGATAAAGCGCCAATTTACCAATGTGGTTGTGGCAATCAGGCCTGTTTAGATACGTATATTTCTGGTCGCGGCTTTGAAATGTTGTACCGTGATTTAAAAGGGGAAGAGTTATCAGCCAAAGATATTATCGATCGCTTTTATGCAAAAGAGGAAAGTGCGGTTGATTTTGTTCGTATTTTTGTTGAATTAGCGGCTATTTCTATCGGCAACATTATCACTGCATTTGATCCGCATATGATTGTGCTAGGTGGTGGTTTATCGAATTTTGATTATCTCTATGAAGCGTTACCAAAAGCATTGCCACCTCATTTAATGCGTAGTGCAAAAGTGCCACCAATCAAAAAAGCAAAACATGGTGATTCTGGTGGAGTGCGTGGTGCTGCCGCATTATTTTTAAAACGTGAATAGATTTAATCTAAAAAATGCAGTAAAAATTTGAATAACTTTTATATTGTAGGAAAATAATCCAGTTTTTCTTTAAGAAAGCTGGATTTTTTCTTTTGTCTCTCTACAATCATGGCATTAATTTTTTAGCGAGGTTTTTATGCTGACAGAATTTGGTAACTGGATCGAGCAAGGTTTGACATGGGTTGTAGAACATTTAGATGAACCACTATGGAACATCACTATTGTAATTTTATTAGGTGTAGGTCTATTTTTTACCATTACTACAGGTTTAGTACAGCTACGTCTTTTCCCTACAAGTATACGCGAAATGTGGTTTGGACGTGCGGCGGAAGGTAATTCTTTAACCCCATTCCAAGCTTTTGCAACCGGGCTCGCCAGTCGAGTTGGCGTAGGTAATATCAGTGGAGTAGCAACAGCCATTGCGCTTGGCGGTGAAGGTGCGGTGTTCTGGATGTGGGTAACGGCATTTATTGGCATGTCGAGTGCTTTTGCGGAATCTACCTTAGCACAGGTATTCAAAATTCAAGATAAAGATGGCTCTTTCCGTGGTGGCCCTGCTTACTATATTACACAAGGTTTAAAATCACGTTGCTTAGCGGTAGCGTTTGCAGTATCACTTATTTTTACTTTTGGTTTTGCATTTAATTCAGTGCAAGCAAACTCAATCGTAGAAGCGACTAAAAACGCTTGGGATTGGCAAGGTGAATATGTTGGTCTTGTTTTAGTGGTATTAACTGCCACCATTATTTTTGGTGGTGTGAAACGTATTGCGACCATTTCTAGTAGCGTAGTACCGATGATGGCACTCTTTTATTTAATTATGGCGGTAATTATCTTGGGCATGCATATTGATATGATCCCGACGGTAATCGCCAACATTTACAAAAGTGCCTTTACTTTCCAATCTGCAGCTGGTGGAATGTTTGGTGCTTTAGTATCCAAAGCTATGATGATGGGGATTAAGCGCGGATTATTCTCTAATGAAGCGGGGATGGGGTCTGCACCAAATGCCGCCGCCGCCGCTCATGTAAAACACCCGGTTAGCCAAGGTTTAGTGCAAATGCTTGGTGTATTTGTAGATACTATGATCGTCTGTACTTGTACTGCGGTGATTATTCTGCTTTCTGATAATTATGGTAGCGAAACATTAAAAAGTATTTCCTTAACGCAAAACGCATTGCGTTATCATGTCGGTGAATTTGGCGTACACTTCTTGGCTTTTATCTTATTGCTTTTTGCTTATTCCTCTATCATTGGTAACTATGCTTATGCGGAAAGTAATATTCGTTTTATTAAAAATAAACCTTGGTTTGTATGGGCATTCCGCTTATCGGTATTATTCTTCGTTTATTTTGGTTCAGTAAAATCAGGTAATGTGGTGTGGAATTTCGCGGATACCGTGATGGCTGTGATGGCAATTATTAACTTAGTCGCGATTGTTTTACTTTCCCCAATTGTGTGGAAGTTAATGAAAGACTATCAGCGTCAATTAAAAGAAGGGAAAGAACCAGAATTCAAAATCGAGCTTTATCCTGAAATTAAAAAACGAGTATTAGATCATCGAATTTGGAAATAAATTTTGATGGGCACAATAAAGGCGGGATATCCCGCCTTTATTGTTTTAAATTGACCGCACTTTATCGTTCATTTCGATAAGTCAGGAAATAATAAGAAAGGGCTGAAATCACCACGCAAGCCGTCATTGTATAAAGCATTGGCGCAGCGGTTTCCATTTTAAAGCTCGCCACAAGGGAACCCATCACAGCACCAACACCAAAACGGACACTTCCCATTAATGAGTTGGCGGTACCCGCCATAGTTGGGAATTTTTCTAGAATAGAGGCGGTAGCATTGGATGAGATTAATGGGTTTTGTCCTACAAAAAAGGCCACACCAATAGCCATTGACCAAAAGCCAAAATCAAAAAGTGCGGTTAAAAATAGCCAGATTCCTGAAATAAATTGTACGGCAATACCAATTCGTAACATGGTTTCAGCACCTAGCTTCAATACAAACTTTCCATTTAGATAAGAAGCAGCGGTCATAATCGCGATATTGATCATAAAGAAATAGCCAAATTGATCGACAGGGATGCCATAAATACCGATATAGACAATCGACCCAGCGGTGACGAAAGCAAATAAACCGCCAAAACCAAAAGAGGCCGCAGCCATATAACCTAACACTTCCTTTTGTTTTGAAAGCATCATGAAGTTACGAGCAATGATATTTAGGCGCAGGGGAATACGATTTTCTTGTTTATGGGTCTCGGGAATAACGAAAAAGACGAGCAATGCGGCAAGAAATCCCATCGCGCCAATCACATAAAAGATCATGTGCCAATGGAAAAATTTCACAATATATCCACCAATCACTGGTGCAACAAGCGGTGCAATCATAAAGACAAGTGTAATGGTGGACATGACTCGAGAGAGCTGATCTTTGCTAAATAAATCTCGTAATAAAGCTCCTGAAAGCACAACAGGGGCTGCTCCAAAGAAACCTTGAATGAAACGCAGAACAGTGAAACTGCCAATAGAATGAATGCCCGTTAAAATAATGGCAGTGATAGCACCAATAATAACCCCTAATAAAATAATCGGTTTACGACCAAAGCTATCACCAAAGGGTCCCCAAAATAATTGTCCTGCCGCCATACCATAAGCGAAGAATGTCAGCGTGTGCTGTACTTGCTCGGAGTTGATATTTAAGTCTTCAGCAATATTTAAAAAGGACGGAATATACATATCCACGCCCAAAGGCGGTAGCATCGAGAGGATGCCGAGCGTGGCGATAAAAATAAAGGTAGGTTTAATATTTTGGCTCATATTATTTCACTAAATTGTCGATTTCTTCCTGAGTGAGTGGACGAAATTCGCCTTCTTCTAAGCTTTCATCTAATTCAACGTTACCTATTCTCCAACGGTGTAGCGCAACGACTTTATTACCAAGTGCAGCAAACATTCGTTTCACCTGATGATAGCGTCCTTCAGAGATAGTTAGATTCACGTTGTAATCATCTAATACTTCTAATTTCGCCGGCTTAGTGGGTTCTTTTTCACCACGTAGCAGAATGCCTTCTTCACAGGCTGAAGCATAATGGTTTTCAACCGGATCGGCTAAAGTGACTAAATAGGTTTTTTCGCATTGATGTTTTGGTGAAGTAATACGATGTGACCATTGACCATCATCCGTTAATAGCACGAGTCCTGTCGTATCGACATCTAATCGCCCTGCACTGTGTAACTTACCAGAAAGAGGCGGTTCAAAGAATTGATAAATAGTTGGATAGTCACCGTCATCATGAGAGCAAACGTAGCCCTGAGGCTTATGCAACATAAAATATTGACCTTCTTCCACCCAAGTCAATAATTCATCTTCAAAATAAATTTCATCTTCTTGGCTAACTTTAGTCGCACCATTTTTCACAATTTCACCATTAATTTTGACCGCACTTTGGCGAATGGCTTTAGTAGCTTGTGAACGGGTTAAACCTGTATTCTCGGCAATAAATTTATCTAGTCGCATTGTAAACTCTTATTTTTGATTGAACCAGCTGACGTAATCAAACTGATCATAATATTTTTTGCCATTCCAACCGGAAAAAGTAAATAAATCGCCCACTTCGCCCTCGTTTTCAAAGCCTTTAATGTAGAAAGCGGATTTTAATTCAGGATATGGCTTGTGGGTAAAGACAACTTTGTTTGGATAAGGCAAGTTATCAAAGGCTTGCAAGTCTTCATATTTTGCACCCTTTCCACCATCTTTATCAGTCATCATAATAAACAAGTTATCGAGGTTTAAACGCTGTGAGCGTGCTTCCCACTTTTCCCGAGCCTCTTGTTCGGAGTGGTAGTGCATAAAGTGCACCTTAAGATCACTTAATAAACCAACAGGATATGGTTTTTCTGTTTGTATAAATTGAAGCGGTTGTGCTTGATAGAATGTGATGTTCTGTAGATAGCGAACAAAATCGCTTGGGTCTAAATAAAGGTTAACAAACGGAGAATTAAAAGGCTGATTTAGGTCGTGCAAAATAAATGCACCGACACAGTTTGCTGAAATCACTGACATGCCTTGGTTAGTTAACCGTTTTTGAAAGGTTTTGTTAATCGCTTTCCGTTGTAATTTATTGATGGCACTTCTAAATTTAGAAAACAAACTCATTATTTACATCCTGCATGTTTTTTTGCGACATAGTAACGTTTTTGGTTCAAAATGTGAAGAAAAGACAAAAAGTGCGGTCGATTTCACTCATATTTTGTAATCATTTTGTAAAATTTTTGCGGTATATCACAAATTTCTCTAAAAAAGAGAGTATAATGGCGCAAATTTTATTTAGCCTAAGTGAAAATGGAGTATTTTTATATGAGCGAACAATTACGCCAAGCCGCATTAGATTTTCATGAATTCCCAATTCCAGGAAAAATTGCTGTCACCCCAACCAAATCGTTAGAAACCCAACATGATTTAGCCCTTGCTTATTCCCCAGGTGTTGCAGAGCCTTGCTTAGAAATTGAAAAAGATCCTTCAGCCGCAAGCCGTTATACCGCTCGTGCTAACTTAGTTGCCGTGATTTCAAATGGTACAGCGGTATTAGGTTTAGGAAATATTGGTGCACTTGCCTCAAAACCTGTTATGGAAGGGAAAGGGGTATTGTTCAAAAAATTTGCCGGTATCAATGTATTCGATATTGAAATCAATGAGCATGATCCAGATAAATTAATCGATATTATTGCTTCATTAGAACCAACGTTTGGTGGCATTAACCTTGAAGATATCAAAGCACCGGAATGTTTCCACATTGAAAAAGCGTTGCGTGAACGTATGGGAATTCCAGTATTCCATGATGACCAACACGGTACAGCCATTATTGTCGGTGCAGCAGCATTAAACGGTTTAGAAATTATTGGTAAAAATATCGCAGATGTTCGCTTAGTGGTAAATGGCGCAGGTGCTTCTGCTATTGCTTGTACTAACTTGCTTCGAGCATTAGGTTTCAAAAAAGAAAATATCACCATGTGTGACTCTAAAGGTGTGATTTTTAAAGGGCGTGGCGATAACATGGATGAAACCAAACAATTCTACGCGATTGAAGATAATGGTTGGCGCACATTAGCGGATGCCGTTAAGGGAGCCGATGTCTTCTTAGGTTGCTCTAAAGCAGGTGCATTAAAACCTGAAATGGTGAAAACCATGGCGGAGAATCCATTAATCCTTGCATTGGCTAACCCGGTGCCTGAAATTACACCTGATGAAGCTAAAGCAGTGCGTCCAGATGCGATTGTTTGTACTGGTCGCTCAGACTTTCCAAACCAAGTAAATAACGTACTTTGCTTCCCATTCTTATTCCGTGGTGCATTAGATGTAGGGGCAGCAGCCATTAATGAAGAAATGAAATTAGCGGCTTCTCACGCGATTGCAGATTTGGCAAAAGAACCGGTTCCGTTAGAAATTATTTCAAATTACGGTGCGTTATCTTTTGGACCGGATTATGTGATTCCAACACCATTTGATCCACGCTTATTATTTACCGTCTCTTCTGCGGTAGCGAAAAAAGCGATGGAAACCGGTGTGGCAACACGTCCAATTACCGATTGGGCGGCTTATGAAAAACAATTAAAAGCGTTAGTTGCAGCTTAGTCTTTCTCTTTCAAAGTGCGGTCAAAAATGATGATATTTTTAACCGCACTTTGTGTTTTTTTGTCTGTCTATGAAAGGAATGGTACATTCACGTGCCTTAAATTAATCAAAGGGTAGCGATTCCCTTAGGACTTATGAGTGTCAAAATGAAACAAACACGTTCTCCTTTATATCCGATTTTTCTCTTCGTCATCATTAATCTGATCATTTTCACCTTGTCTCGCCTTGGGCTTGCGATTTGGCAGGCAGACCGTGTTTCTGCGGTAGCAGGCTGGGGACAATTATTCTTACAAGGCTTGCGCATGGATATCGTGGCTTTGTGTTACCTATTTGGTGTACCAGCATTATTTACGGTGTTATTTCATAATAGCCGTATTTGGAAAATGATTTTACGCATTTGGCTTACTCTCGGTAGTGTGTTTATTCTATTTATGGAATTGGCTACACCGGCATTTATCGAAACCTATGATTTCCGTCCAAACCGTCTGTTTATCGAATATTTAATTTATCCGAAAGAAGTCTTTTCAATGTTGATGGAAGGCCATTTAACTGCGGTCATTTTTAGCCTTATTTTTACCGTTACGGCTTTCTTCTGTTATTGGAAACTCTCGGGTTATGCGGTGAAGAACTTACGTTCAATGAGCTGGAAATTACGCCCCGTTGTCGCATTACTCGTGATTGGAGTTGCCTTTTTAGGGGCGCGTTCGAGTTTTCAGCACCGTGGTGTGAACCCTGCAATGGTGGCTTTTTCTTCCGATGGGTTAGTCAATTCGCTCGTGTTGAATTCAGGCTATTCTGTTCTTTATGCCGCCCAACAATTTAAAGACGAAGGGGCATCTTCTGAAGCCTATGGCAAAATGGATACCGATGAAATGTTGCGTATTGTTAAAGCAAGCCGTGGCCGTCCTGAAAGTGATTATATTTCAGAGAAGATTCCAACCTTAACGAAAAACCAAGCCACTTATCAAGGTAAACCGAAAAATATCGTCATTATTTTGGAAGAAAGTTTTGGCGCGCAATTTGTCGGTACATTAGGCGGAAAACCACTTTCACCTGAATTTGATAAATTAGCCAAAGAAGGCTGGTTATTTGAAAATCTCTATGCAACTGGTACACGATCTGTACGTGGTATTGAAGCCACGACAGCTGGTTTTACACCTACTCCAGCACGTGCGGTAGTGAAATTAAATAATAGTCAAAGTGGTTTCTTTACCATTGCAGATTTACTTGCTAAACAAGGTTATAACACGTCTTTTATTTATGGCGGTGAAAAACACTTTGATAATATGGCAAGCTTTTTCTATGGCAACGGTTTCCAAAATATTATCGATCAAAAGGATTATCAAAATCCAAAATTTACTGCGACTTGGGGCGTGAGTGATGAGGATTTATTTGATAAAGCGAACGAAACCTTTACCCAATTACAGAATGAAGGAAAACCATTCTTTAGCTTAGTGTTCAGTTCAAGCAATCACGATCCTTTTGAATTTCCTGATGGTAAAATTGAGCTTTACGAACAACCAAAAGCAACCCGTAATAACAGTGCAAAATATGCGGATTATGCCATTGGTTATTTCTTCAAATTAGCGAAACAATCTAATTATTGGAAAGATACCGTGTTCTTGGTGATTGCAGACCATGATTCCCGTGCAGCAGGGGCAAGCTTAGTACCAATTAAGCATTTCCATATTCCTGCGTTAATTTTAGGTGATCATGTTGAGCCACGACGAGACAGTCGTTTAGTGAGCCAAATTGATATGCCAACGACCTTACTTTCTATTGCGGGTGTAAGTGGTAATTATCCGATGATTGGCTTTGATTTAACGCAAGATGTGAATCCAAATCGTGCCTTTATGCAGTTTGATCAAACTCAAGCCTTAATGAAAGGTAATCATGATGTTGTTATCCAAACACCAAATAGCAAAGCAAAAGGCTATGTGTATGATAAAGAAAAAGATACATTGACCGAAAAAGAGGTGCCGGAAGAAATGAAAAAAGAAGCGTTGGCACATGCTTTACTTGGCAGCTATTTGTATAAAAACCGTTTATATAAAGGCAGTGAAGAGAAGTAAAGTGCGGTCAGTTTTAGGCTAATTTTAAAGGGCGAATGATTTCGCCCTTTTTCTTTATATGATTTGTTCTTAGTGATTTTCAGCAATCACACGAGGGAATAAAATATTATTTTCACGGTGAATATGCATCATTAAATCGTCTGCAAATTCTTGGATGCCACTATAAAGTGCACGCCATGTATTGCAAGCATCTGCTGGAGGCGTCATATTATTTGTTAATGATTTTAATACATCTAAATGTTCGCCGTGTTCTGCGTGTTCCATTTCCATCATACGAATTGGCATTTGCGCCATCATATAGTTGCCTGCTTTGATCATTGGGAAAAGTACGTGCTCTTCTTTCATCATATGGTTGCTTAAATCTTCATAGACATTGCGTAATTCAGCTGCCACACCCATTGGACAATCTTCACGATCGCCATGAACACTTTCTACACGATCCGCTAAGACGATTAATTCTTGAAGTTGTTCACGGTGACGTTGGTGGTAGCGAACTAAAATATGATCGATAATTTCAGGATAAGTTGCATTAACCCAATATTCCTCTGGGTTTTCTGCTTTGCTGTTTTGAAGCTCGGTTAAACGGGTTTCAATTTCTGCTAAATTTAATCCTTTTTCTGCCGCTGCATTTGCAAGTGTATCGGAACCACCACAGCAGAAATCCAAATCGTATTCACGAAGTAGAGAAGTTGAGCCGGGTACGCTGACAGCGATTTCACTTAATTTTTTATCTCCAAAAGACATAATGAATCTCCTTATTAATGGTAGAGTTAGAAGTTGAGTAAAATACTAAGATAATAAAAGTAAAATGCAACGGATTTCTTAGCAAAGTATGATTTAAATCAAAGCTAAAAGTTAAAGTTACCGTGTTGTAGGTAGGTATTGATGCGTATTAAAGTGAAAGTTGCATTGTTTTGATGAAGTGTTATTATTCGAGCATAGAGAGGGGATAATAATGAAGCGAATCTATCGATTTTTGGCTATTGGCTTGGTATTAGTGGTTTTAGGTGCTGGATATTTTTTTACGAATTTAACGATTTTTGACCGTACGTTTATTCAACTAAATACGTCACAAAAAGCGAGTTATATTCCTTTTGAAAACAAGTCAAATATTAAATGTGACAAGGCTGGCGATTCAGTACCTAAATTAGCCTCTTATCGTTTTCATTTAATAACTTGGAATGTGCATAAAGGACAAGATAAAGGCTGGCAAGAAGATTTAGCGCGCCTCTCTAAACAAGCGGATTTTGTGTTATTACAAGAGGCGACGCAGCATCAAAATTTAAACACATTTTCGACCGCACTGTTTGTATCTTCTTTTTCTTTTAACGATCTCTTATCGGGTGTCAAGACATTCACCAAAACGCAACCAGAATGGTATTGCGGTGGTGGTGTTGCAGAACCATTAATACAAATACCTAAAGTGGCAAGTGTGATGAGTTTTCCATTAGAAAAAGGCGATAGCTTGCTGCTTATTAATGTCCATTTGATTAATTTTGAATGGGGGATTTCCGCTTATCAAACTCAGTTAGAGCAGCTCTTTTCTTTTGTGGAAAATCATCAAGGTCCCATTATCATGTCTGGCGATTTTAATGCGTGGAATGAACATCGCTTGAATTTAGTCAAGAATCTGATGCAAAAATATGGCTTAGATTCAGTGGCGCTCTCTCAAGATGAGCGGGTTAGATTTTTAGGTTATCCACTGGATTATATTTTTACGCGAGGCGTAAAAGTGGTGAGTGCAACATCAGAAGTGGTTACTTCGTCAGATCATAATCCGTTGCTAGTGGAGTTTGAATTGGAATAAAGTGCGGTCAGATTTTGAGAAAATTTTAGGGCTAACGTAATGTTAGCCCTATGTATCAATTATTTGGTTTGATTAATTAAAAATTGTGTTAATAGAGACACTGGACGACCTGTTGCGCCTTTATTCGCACCTTGAAGCCAAGCTGTCCCAGCGATATCTAAATGTGCCCAAGTGTACTTTTTCGTAAAGTTAGAGAGGAATGCCCCCGCAGTAATTGCACCGCCCCAACGACCGCCAATATTAGCCAAATCGGCAAATGGGGATTTTAATTGCTCTTGATATTCTTCACTTAACGGTAAACGCCAAGCTTTGTCAGTGGTTTGCTGTGCAGCTTGTAATAACTGTTCTGCTAAGGCATCATCAGTTGAAACTAAACCACTATTATGTTGACCTAAAGCAACCACACAAGCGCCAGTCAGGGTCGCGACATCAATCACATATTGCGGTTCAAAGCGTTCTACATAAGTCAATGTATCACAAAGCACTAAACGGCCTTCAGCATCTGTATTTAACACTTCTACGGTTAAACCATTCATCGTGGTGAGAATATCGCCTGGGCGATAGGCATTGCCATCAGGCAAGTTTTCACAACCCGCTAATACACCAATGACATTTAATGGCAGATTTAATTCTGCAATGGCTTTCATTGTACCGAATACTGAAGCAGCACCACACATATCGTATTTCATCTCATCCATATCTGCGGCTGGTTTTAAAGAAATACCGCCCGCATCAAAGGTTAAGCCTTTGCCCACTAATACGATAGGTTTCGCATTTTTATCAGGCGCATTATTGAAATGTAAAATAGATAGGTAGGCAGGGTGTTGAGAACCACCAGATACTGCTAAATATGCATTCATGCCGAGTTTTGTCATTTCTTCTTCATCAATCACATCTAAGGAAAGTGCGGTTGATGTTTCGGCTAAATTTTTAGCTTGTTCAGCTAAATAAGCCGGTGTACAAATATTGGGCGGCATATTCGCGATATTACGCGCGGCTTTTACACCATTTGCAATGGCTTGTGCTTCTGCGATAGCTTGTTGAGCTAGTGAATCATCGGTATTAAAAATGATTTCTTGAAGTGAGATAGCATCCGCTTTTTTACTTTTAAATTCATCAAATTGATAAAGGCTATGTTCAATGGTTTCAACAGTAAAACGTACATTCCAAAATAGATCGCGATCTTTAATTTCCACATCTGTCAAATTATTCACCGCTTGTTGAATATTTAATTCTTTTAATGTTTGGGTCACACGTTGGATGATTTGTTTAAATTGGCGTTCAGTCGTTTCGCCTTTTTTACCACAACCTGCGACTAATACACGTTTAGCCTCAAGATTTGGTAACGAATGAAGCAGAGTCGCTTGGCCAATTTTACCTGAAAGATCTTGGCTTTGGGCTAACTGACTAAGGTAGCCTTTTGTGATTTGGTCGATTTCATTGAAACTTTTTGTCAATTCATTGTTCTCATAAATGCCGATGATAAGGCAATCGGTTGATTGAGAAAGTGCGGTTGAGTTTGCTTGATATTTCATGTTATTTCCTTATGTTGCTAATTTGCTATTTAAATCAGTCAAAATAAGGTATCATACGCCATCTAAATTAGCCAGTTTCCCGTGTTTTTTAGTTAGAAAAAAAGAATGATATTAACCCGATATTTAACAAAGGAAGTCTTTAAAAGCCAGATTGCAATTTTGTTTATTTTGCTTTTAATTTTCTTCAGCCAACAACTTGTTCGCGTACTTGGTTCTGCGGCAAATGGTAAAGTACCTGCCGATCTTGTGTTCTCTTTACTCGGATTAGGGATGCCAACAATGGCGCAATTAATGTTGCCATTATGTTTGTTTATCGCCATTTTGCTAACTTTCGGTCGTCTCTACGCGGAAAGTGAGATCACTGTTATGCGAGCCTGTGGTGTAGGCCAACGTATTCTTGTTCGCGTGGCGTTAATTCTTTCTTTACTCACAGCCGGCTTGGCGGCTTACAACGCTTTGTGGCTTTCCCCATGGGCGATTCAAAAACAAGCAGCCATTGTTGAAGATGCTAAAGCAAATCCCACCATGGGTGCGTTGACTTCGGGTCAATTCATGTCCACAAGCAACAATAATTTCGTCTTATTCATTGATAAGATTAACGGTAATCAAATCAGTGATGTTTATCTTTTCCAAATGAAAGCCAAAGGCCAAACGAAACCGTCGGTGGTTACGGCTGAAAAAGGTGAATTAAAAGCGTTACCGAATGGCGATCAAGTGTTGAATTTACAGAATACCTTGCGTGTAGAAGGTACATCCGTGCTTCCTGATTTCCGTATTACACATTTTGATGACTACCAAGCCTATTTAGGCCATCAAGAGACAAATACAGAAAGTGATGAAGCGGCTGAATTATCTTTTGAACAATTATTAAAAGATAAGAGTCACGCAGCCAAGGCAGAATTACATTGGCGAATTACCTTAATTTTAGCGGTGCCTTTAATGGCGCTTATTGCTGTACCAATGAGTAAAGTGAATCCTCGCCAAGGCCGTTTTGCGAAGATCTTACCAGCATTATTGCTTTATTTAATTTACTTCTTATTACAAAGCTCATTTAAATCTGCGGGTGGTGCAGGTAAGCTTGATGCGGGTTTATTAATGCCGTTGGTAAATATCGCCTTTTTAATTTTAGGAATTGTGCTGAATAGTTGGGATAGCACCGCTATGCATAAATTCCGTCGTGTATTCAGAAAAGGATAATAACAATGTTGATGAATACTCTTGATCGTTATATCGGTAAAAGCATCTTAGGGGCAATTTTTGCTACGCTATTTACGTTGGTTGGTCTTTCCGCCATCATCAAATTTGTAGAACAATTTCGTAGCGTCGGGAAAGGTTCTTATGATATTTGGCAAGCTGTGGCTTATACAGGTTTAACGATGCCAAAAGATGTAGAAACCTTTTTCCCAATGGCTGCTTTGTTAGGGGCATTAATTGCGTTAGGTAATTTAGCCAGCCGCAGTGAATTAGTAGTAATGCAATCTGCGGGTTTTTCTCGTTTTAAAATTGGATTAGCCGTCATGAAAACGGCACTTCCACTGGTGCTTTTTACCATGATTATTGGTGAGTGGGGGATTCCACAAACTGAACAGTTTGCTCGTGATATGCGTACTCGTGCACTTTCCGGTGGTTCAATGCTTTCGGTAAAAAATGGTGTATGGGCAAAAGACGGTAATAATTTCGTGTATGTGCGTCGAATAAAAGATGATGCAAAATTAGAAGATATTTATATTTATACCTTTGATGAGCAGCGTAATCTCACTCATTTGAAGCATGCGAATCAAGCGCAATATTCAGCTGAAAATAATCAATGGCAGTTACGCCAAGTCAATAATTCAGCAGTATCAAAAGAGCAAATTACCACGACAAACCGTTTAACAGAAGATTGGGCAACAAGCTTAACACCAGATAAATTAGGCGCAGTTTCATTACGTCCAACATCATTATCCATTTCAGGCTTGTATGAATATATTGCGTTCTTAAAACAAACAGGACAGGATTCTCG
>CAJMMG010000019.1:0-29744 GCA_905214375.1 uncultured bacterium
CTTCTAAACGAAGTAATTTTTCTACATTGGCTTGTTTTTCTTTAACTTCTTTGCCAGCTTCCGCCATGACTTCAATTAAGGTTGGCACAAGTTTATAGAAGAAGGCTTCTTTTGCCCCTAACAAGTGGCCATGACGCACTGCACGACGAATAATACGACGTAATACATAACCACGACCTTCGTTTGATGGAATCACGCCATCTGCAATTAAATATGCACAAGAACGAATGTGGTCAGCAATTACGCGTAATGATTTATTAGTTAAATCTGTTGTTCCTACTATTTCTGCTGTTTTTGCAATTAATTTTTGGAAAATATCGATCTCATAGTTAGAGTTTACGTGCTGTAATACAGCAGAAATACGCTCTAAACCCATCCCGGTATCAACCGATGGACGTGGTAATTTTTCCATTGTACCGTCTGCTTGACGGTTAAATTGCATGAATACCACGTTCCAAATTTCGATATAGCGGTCACCATCTTCTTCTGGTGAGCCTGGAGGGCCACCCCAAATGTGATCACCGTGATCGTAGAAAATTTCAGTACATGGACCACAAGGGCCTGTGTCACCCATTGCCCAGAAGTTATCTGATGCATAAGGCGCACCTTTGTTATCACCGATACGAATAATACGTTCTGCTGGCACACCAACTTCTTTATGCCAAATGTCATAAGCTTCATTATCGGTTTCATACACGGTTACCCATAATTTTTCTTTTGGTAACCCGAGCCATTGTGGAGAAGTCAAATACTCCCACGCAAAATTAATCGCATCATGTTTGAAATAGTCGCCAAAACTGAAGTTGCCGAGCATTTCAAAGAAAGTATGGTGACGCGCTGTATAACCGACATTTTCTAAGTCATTATGCTTACCACCTGCGCGCACACAACGTTGTGCAGTTGTCGCACGTGAGTAAGGACGTTTGTCCATACCAAGGAACACGTCTTTAAATTGGTTCATCCCGGCATTGGTAAAAAGCAATGTCGGATCATTTTCAGGCACAAGTGAACTACTTGCGACGACCTGATGCCCCTTGCTATGAAAAAAATCAAGGAATGACTGTCTAATTTCTGCTGTTGTTTTCATTGATAAAACCTTGTGTCTCTATCTCGATCACGATATATAAAATAAGCTCACTATTCTTGCATATTTTGACCTAGAGAAAAAGGCTTTTTCACTGATCTTAAAAAAGAAAACCGCACTCTACTGCATTGATTGAGAAGTGCGGTCAAAATTTACGTTATTTTAATAGGGCTAAAATAATTTTTGATCACTATTCGTCGCGAAGTGGCACAACCAACATATCAATTTTAATGGTATTCATCACTTGACGTGTTGAAGACATCAATTTACTCCAGAAATCTTGGTGATGACCTGTCACTAGTAGATCTACATCATACTGATCAATAGCGTCTGTCAAAACTTGACCTAAATCACCGCTACCGCTCAATTTTTCTTTTATTGGATAACCAGCATGTTCCGCTAAATTAATTAGCGCTTTTTGGGTTTCGCTCGAGATTCTATCTTGCATTGATGACATATTGACATCAATCAAACCAGTATAGAGATCCGAGAAGTTTACATCTACGTGGATAATGGAAAGTTGCGCATCATTGCGTTTTGCAATTCCCACGGCTTTTTTGAGTAGAAATTCACTTTCATCAGAAAGATCTACCGCAACTAAAACGTGTTTATACATAATCAACTCCTTACTGATTTAATTGACCTTTTTTTATCTAATTGCATAGTAACACTTTGGTTGTAGGAAAAACTTGCACTAGATCACAAATTTGAGAATTTTTCTCAATTTTTCATTAAATTCTCAATGTCATCGATTTCTTTTGGTGCCGCTGCTGTCAGATTTTTGTTGCCGTATTCAGTCATAAGTAAGTTATCCTCAATACGCACACCGATACCTTTATATTGCGCTGGCACATCCGCCTCTTCTGAAATATAAATACCCGGCTCAACAGTGATGATCATCCCCACTTCAAGTGTGCGACTACGCTCATCATCATAGCGACCAACATCGTGCACATCCAAGCCAAGCCAATGGCCTAAACCATGCATATAAAATTGGCGATAGGCTTTTTCTTCAATCAGCTTATCTACATCCCCTTTCAGAATGCCTAAATCTACCAAGCCTTGAGTTTTAATACGAATCACTTCGTCATTCGCCTGTTTAATTGAATTACCTGGCACTAATAACTCAATCGCACGTTTTTGTGCTTTTAACACTAATTCATAAATATCACGCTGAGGCTGGGTAAATTGACCATTTACAGGGAACGTACGTGTAATATCGCCTGCATACATAGCAAACTCACAGCCTGCATCAATCAACACAAGATCGCCATCTTTCAAAGGTTGATCATTTTCGGTGTAGTGCAAAATACAGGCATTATCGCCCCCGGCAATAATGGAATTGTAAGATGGGAATCTTGCCCCATGACGATTAAATTCATGCAGAATTTCGCTTTCAATTTCATATTCAAAACGATTTGGACGAGTCACTTGCATCGCTTTAATATGCCCAAATGCTGTAATTTGTCCCGCTTGCTGCATTAAGCGAATTTCGTTTGGAGATTTGATTAAGCGCATTTCACTTAACATCGGCTGCCAATCAAAAACAGCGTAAAATTTCACCGCACTTTCGGCTAATAATTTATCACCCCAAGGATGACGCTCTGCCACATGATAAAGTGCGGTCAATTTTTCCGTTAATTTTGGAAATTCAGTTTTGAAATCATCAATAGAATACGCTTCATCAACATTGAGTTTTTGCGGTGCGCGCTCAACGCCCAATCGACGGCCATTCCACGTTTCAAGCAAAGGATCTCGTGGACGAAGAAATACAACCGTTTTTTCAGCCTCTTCCGTTTTAATCAATAACAACGCTGCATTTGGCTCATTAAAACCCGTCAAATACCAAAAGTAACTATCTTGACGGAAAGGAAAATCACAGTCGTTATTACGACGTTTTTCAATTTCGGAAAATAGCAACAAGGCAGAATTTGTCTGCATTTGTGCTAACACTTTTTGACGACGTTCTGTAAATTCTTCTTGCGGTAATGTCGCCATGTATGCGAGATCCATGTTTCGCTCCTTTTAATGTAATATCGGTTTTATTTCTTGCGCATCATCGTTGAAATGGGTGTAAAACAACATCGCAATGGTGCGAACATATTCAATAATTTCTTCTAGAGCTTCAGCAAGCTCTTCTTCATCATCTTCTTCATCATAACCAAGCTGACAAATATCTTGTAAATCATCTACCGCTTCGCCAACTTCGCCTTTTTCCTTATCCAATTCTGTCTGAACAAGACCTAAACCCAGTAAAAATTGGTTTGCCCAGTCTGATAAACTGTCTGCACGGGCAAACACACTCTCATCTTCTGTTAAGCCCAATTCAAAATCAAACCCTTCTACATCTCCTAAAGTTTTACCAATCTGTTCATAGATTTCGGTAATTGGCTGAATTAATGCGGTTGGATAAGCGTGGTTATCGTTACTGAATTGATATAAAAGCGGTAACCAGCTTTGATCTTTTAGCCCACCACAAATTAAACCGCTCAAAAAGCCATGTAATTCTGTTGCATTAATGCCAATACCGGCAGATTTGAGTTGTTGATTAAGTTCAGTTTGGGAAATTGTCATTGTTATACCTATAAAATCATCGAAAACCGTTAAAGTGTAGCACCACACAAATAAAAATGCGATCGCATTTCTATAAAGAAAAACGATCGCACTTTCTTTCGCAAAGGGAAGAATTACATCATTCCGCCCATGCCTCCCATACCGCCCATTCCGGCAGCACCTAAATCGGCTTTATCATCTTTTGGAAGATCGGTAACCATACATTCTGTAGTGATCATTAAGCCCGCTACAGAAGCCGCGAATTGTAACGCAGAACGAGTTACTTTAGTTGGATCTAGAATACCCATTTCGATCATATCGCCGTACTGTTCAGTACCCGCGTTATAACCAAAGTTTCCTTCGCCATTTTTAACCGCACTTGCTACAACAGATGCTTCTTCACCTGCATTAGTGACGATTTGACGAAGTGGCGCTTCCATTGCACGTAATGCAAGTTTGATACCTACATCTTGTTCTTCGTTATCACCTTTTAAGGTTGCCGCGACTTTGGTTGCTGCACGAACTAAGGCAACACCACCACCCGCAACGATACCTTCTTCAACGGCTGCACGAGTTGCGTGTAATGCATCATCCACACGATCTTTTTTCTCTTTCATTTCAACTTCAGTTGCTGCACCAACTTTGATTACAGCCACGCCGCCGGCAAGTTTAGCCACGCGTTCTTGAAGTTTTTCTTTGTCATAATCAGACGTTGATTCTTCGATTTGTTGACGAATTTGCGCTACACGACCTTTGATTTGAGCTTCATCACCTACACCATCGATGATCGTGGTATTGTCTTTGTTGATGACTACACGTTTTGCTTGGCCTAAATCTTCTAATGTCGCTTTTTCAAGTTCCATACCGATTTCTTCAGAAATCACGGTACCAGCAGTTAAGATCGCAATATCTTGTAACATTGCTTTACGACGATCACCAAAACCAGGTGCTTTCACTGCTGCAACTTTCACGATACCACGCATAGTGTTCACTACTAAGGTTGCAAGTGCTTCACCTTCAATATCTTCAGCGATAATTAATAATGGTTTACCCGCTTTCGCTACACCTTCTAATACTGGAAGTAATTCACGAATGTTTGATACTTTTTTATCCACTAAAAGAATGTATGGGTTGTCTAATTCAACCGTTGCCGTTTCTGGTTTGTTGATGAAATAAGGTGATAAGTAACCACGATCGAATTGCATCCCTTCCACAACCGCTAATTCATCGTCAAGACCTGTACCGTCTTCTACGGTGATCACGCCTTCTTTACCCACTTTTTCCATTGCTTGAGCAATTAATTGACCCACAATGCTGTCAGAGTTAGCAGAAATTGTCCCTACTTGCTCAATTTCTTTAGAGGTTTCGCAAGGTTTAGATAAATTTTTAAGCTCAGAAACAACCGCACTTACCGCTTTATCAATACCGCGTTTTAAATCCATTGGATTCATGCCCGCAGCCACTGCTTTTAAACCTTCATTTACGATAGCTTGAGCAAGAACTGTCGCAGTCGTTGTACCGTCACCCGCCGCATCATTGGCTTTAGAGGCAACCTCTTTCACCATTTGTGCACCCATGTTTTCAAATTTATCTTCTAATTCAATTTCACGTGCAACAGATACACCATCTTTAGTGATGGTTGGTGCACCAAATGATTTATCTAAAATTACATTACGACCTTTAGGGCCAAGGGTAACTTTTACCGCATCTGCTAGTACATTCACACCTTTAAGCATTTTTACGCGTGCATCGTTACCAAATTTTACGTCTTTTGCTGCCATTTTCTTTTTTCCTTAATTTAAATTATTCCACAATCGCCAAAATATCGTTTTCAGAAATGATTAACACTTCTTCACCATCGATTTTTTCACTTTTCACGCCATAACCATCATTGAAAATGACCGTATCACCAACTTTTACATCTAAAGGTTGAACGGTACCATTTTCCAAAATACGACCTTTACCTACTGCTAATACTTTTGCACGGGTTGATTTAGTCGCTGCTGAACCGGTTAATACAATACCGCCAGCTGAAAGGGTTTCTACTTCTTCACGTTTAATGATTACACGATCGTGTAAAGGACGAATATTCATGATTAATTTCCTTCTTATTAAAATAAAGTGTTTTAAATGTGGGGATAACTTTTTCGGTTTCAAGGGGATAAATAAAAAAATTCTTGCCCTAAAAAAACTTATGTGAGAAATGAAAATATCTCTTACACCTTTTATTTGAAATGTGATCCATATCAAATTTATTTTCGATGTAAATTCCTATAATTACCTCAAATTAATTAACAACCAAAAAAGGTGATTAAAATGACTCAATACAGAAAAGAAGTGGATTTATTAGGTGAACGTGATGTGCCAGCAGATGCATACTGGGGTATCCATACCTTAAGAGCGGTTGAAAACTTCAATATTTCTAATGTAACCATTTCTGATGTACCGGAATTTGTTCGTGGTATGGTGATGGTAAAAAAAGCAACTGCCCTAGCGAATGGTGAATTAGGTGCAATTCCAAGTGATATTGCAAAAGCGATTGTGACAGCTTGTGATGAAATTCTTACCACGGGGAAATGCTTAGATCAGTTCCCATCTGATGTATATCAAGGTGGTGCGGGTACTTCTGTCAATATGAATACCAACGAAGTAGTTGCTAACCTCGCGCTTGAAAAAATTGGTCATAAAAAAGGTGAATATGATGTTATTAACCCAATGGACCACGTGAACGCTAGCCAATCTACCAACGATGCGTATCCTACCGGTTTCCGTATTGCGGTATATAACAGCATTTTGAAACTTATCGACAAAATCCAATACTTACATGATGGTTTCGATAATAAAGCAAAAGAATTTGCTAAAATTTTAAAAATGGGTCGTACCCAATTACAAGATGCTGTACCTATGACCGTTGGTCAAGAGTTTAAAGCGTTTGCCGTATTACTTGAAGAAGAAGTACGTAACTTAAAACGTACCGCAGAGTTACTCCTTGAAGTAAACCTTGGTGCAACCGCAATCGGTACAGGTTTAAATACACCAAAAGGTTATACAGAATTAGTGGTAAAACACCTTGCTGAAGTAACTGGATTACCTTGTGTACCGGCTGAAAACCTAATCGAAGCAACATCTGACTGTGGTGCTTATGTCATGGTTCACGGTGCATTAAAACGTACCGCAGTAAAACTATCTAAAGTATGTAACGACTTACGTTTACTCTCTTCTGGTCCACGTGCAGGTATTAAAGAAATTAACTTACCTGAATTACAAGCAGGTTCTTCTATCATGCCTGCAAAAGTGAATCCTGTTATTCCAGAAGTGGTGAACCAAGTATGCTTTAAAGTGATTGGTAACGATACTACCGTTACTTTCGCATCTGAAGCGGGTCAATTACAATTAAACGTAATGGAACCAGTGATTGGCCAAGCAATGTTTGAATCTATCGACATCTTAACCAATGCTTGCGTGAACTTACGCGATAAATGTGTAGACGGTATTACTGTAAACAAAGAAATTTGTGAAAACTACGTATTTAACTCAATCGGTATCGTGACTTACTTAAATCCATTTATCGGTCACCATAATGGCGACTTAGTGGGTAAAATCTGTGCTCAAACCGGTAAAGGCGTACGTGAAGTCGTATTAGAAAAAGGTTTATTAACCGCAGAACAATTGGATGACATCCTTTCTGTAGAAAACTTAATGAATCCAACTTACAAAGCGAAATTAAATAAATAATCTCGCTGAGAGATAAAAAGAGCGGTCAGTTTTGACCGCTCTTTTGTTTAATCTAAAACTAAATCTATTATTCATATCCATAAATTCGAGCAAAATTATCTACACTAGGATCTTTTTGCCAATGATATTCGGTATGGTTAGCAATGTCTTGAGCCAAGTCATTACCATAATAATCAGCAATAAAACCAAGCGCCATATCCATACCAGCAGAAACGCCTGATGAAGTGTAAAACTTACCCTCTTTCACCCATCTTGCAATAGGTTGCCATTTTACAGCTGGACGACATTGTTTTACCCATTCAAAAGATTTTTTATTAGAAGTCGCTTTTAAGCTATCTAATCGCCCCGTACAAGCCAATAATGCTGAACCTGTACAAACACTTAAACAAACCTCTGACTCATCAATCCACTTACCAAGCTGATTAATAAATTGTTCATCTTTTACTAACTGACGAGTTCCTTGCCCTCCTACAACTAATAACACACTATGAGGCAATAAATGTTCTAGTTTTTCTGTTTCAATATGAAATTCTTGCTTACTATGAATTAATCCACCAACTTGAGATACATAGTGAAGTTTAACATTAGGGACTCTTGCTAAAAACTCAACAGGTCCCATTAGATCTAACGTTTCATAGTCATCAAAGACAAGGCAATAAATATCCATTTTCTATTCCAAGTACATAATGCAAATGCTTTATAAATTACGAAAGCAGTAAAAATTTAACCTCAAAACTGACCGCTCTTTTCATTTAAAATGGAAATAGTATTGGCACAATAAAAACAGTTACCAACATAACAATTAAGGTAAAAGGTACGCCGATTTTAATAAAGTCAGCAAATTTATAGCCACCCGGCCCCACCACCATGGTATTCACAGGAGAAGAGACTGGGGTCATAAATGCAGCTGAAGCTGCAATCGCGACGACCATTGCGAATGGTACGGGAGAAACATTAAGTTGCTGAGCAAGAGAAATCGCAATGGGTGCCATCAAAATTGCAGTAGCAGTATTCGATATAAACAACCCGACTAATGCACAAAATACAAAGAGCACAATCAATACCGGATACATTCCCCATCCATCAATGATTTGTGTTAACCATTTCACCGCAAACTCAACTCCACCTGTTTTTTGAAGTGCGGTTGAAAATGGCATCATTCCGATAATCAGAATAAGACTCGGCCATTGAATGGAGTCATAAGCACTTTTAGCATCCACGCAACGGAAATAAGCCAACATTAAACAACCAATCAAGGCAGCCACAACATTCGGCACAGCGCCTGAAACCATCAATACCACCATAGTTAAAATGGATAGTAAGGCTAGTGGTGCTTGACGTTGAGCTGGTACGGCACGCTCCATTTCTTTCGGATAATTCAATACCAAGAAATCTTTTCGACGATCACGCATCGCTTGAATAAGTCGCCAATCGCCAATCACTAAAAGCAAATCACCTGAGCGATATTTCTCTTTAAAAGCATCACTCAACACCACACCATCTCGCTTAATCCCAACCACATTTAAGCCATATTTTGTGCGGAATTGTAACTCTGCAGTAGTTTTACCAATACAGGCTGAGTTTGGCACAATAATTAACTCGGCCATTCCAATAGAACGAGCTTGCTGATCAAACGATTGGGATTTAATTTCGGCAGGTTCTAAATGAAATTCCTGGCAAAACATATCAAAATTGAAATCACAGCGTTCCAAATCCACCATGAGGATATCTTTTGCTTTTATCTCTGACGTACCAAGAGGCATGATGTAACTTGGTCGGAAATGTTTCCAACGCTCAATCGCCAATACATTGAGTTGGTAACTAGAACGCAAATGAAGTTGGTCTAAGGTTTTACCCACGAAAGGGGACGGGCTTTTCACCACCAAACGCTTGGTACGATCTTTCAAACCATATTCATTAATTAACTCATTCATGGATCTCTGTGCCGTATCTTGATTACTTTCATCACTATTATCCGAAAGCCATCGACGAGCGATAAGCATATAGCCCATTCCAAGCACTAGGATCAGCAATCCGATTGGCGTGAAATCAAAAAACTCAAGACGAAGATTGGTATCTTTTACTAATTCCGCGTTCACCACAAGGTTCGGCGCTGTCGCGATTAATGTCATCATCCCGCTGATTAATCCTGCCACACTTAATGGCATCATTAATCGTTTTGGTGAAATATTCATTTGACGGCAAATCATCATCACAACAGGAATAAAAACAGCAACCACACCTGTCGAGCTCATAAATGCGCCTAATCCTGCCACTGAAAGCATCAGTAAAATGAGTACCTTGGCTTCGCTATTTCCTGCTACTTTCAAGATGCCATCGCTTACACGATAAGCAATTCCTGTACGAACTAAACTTTCTCCGACGATGAAGAGCAAAGCAATGAGGATAATATTGGGATCACTAAAGCCAACTAAAATCTCTTGAATGCTGAGAATACCACTTAGATAAAAAGAGAGCATCACCAATAAGGCCACCACGTCCATACGAATTTTATTATGTACAAATAAAATAATGGCCGCACCAAGCAGTATTAATGTCCAAAACAATGGACTCACCCAAAGTACATGCTCAAAAATGGTATTCATACGCTATCCTTCAATCTTAAAATCTTTCAAGCTAACTAGTCTTCTATACCTAATGCTTTCTTCACAGGCGAAAAACTTCGACGATACTCTGGTAGAGGCCCCAGTTCCGCTAATTTTTCTAAGTGTAATTTGGTCGGATACCCTTTATGTTGAGCAAAAGCATATTCTGGATACTTTTTATCTAACGCTTCCATTTCCTGATCGCGCGCGACTTTTGCCAAAATAGAGGCTGCACTAATTTCAGCCACAAGTGAATCTCCTTTCACCACAGCTTGGGCTGGCAAACCAAGATTAGGCGGAACACGATTGCCATCTACCAACACAAAGTGCGGTTGAATTTTTAAGGCTTTTACTGCTCGTTCCATGGCTAACATAGAGGCATGAAGAATATTCAATTCATCAATCTCGGCTGGCTCTGCTCGTCCCATTGCCCAAGCTAAGGCTTTCTCTTTAATTTCTGCTGCGAGTGCAAGACGTTTTTTCTCACTGAGTTTTTTAGAATCCGCCAAACCAGCAATCGGCTTATTCGGATCTAAGATCACTGCGGCTGTGACAACTGCCCCCACTAAAGGGCCTCGGCCAACTTCATCCACTCCTGCAAATAATTGATAACCTTCAGGATACACAAAATCAGTCATGCTTTTGCTCCAATAAATCAATTACAGCTTGTGCAGCTTGACTATCCGCATCACATTGAATTAATTTGTGTAATTCAGTAAAACGTTGAATTAAAACACTGCGAGATTTGACCGCACTTTCGTCATCGCCCAAATACTGAGAAAGTTGTTCTGCTAATTTTTGCGGTTCGCAGTCTTCTTGAATCATTTCAGGTACAAGCATTTCATCTGCCAATAAATTAGGCAATGAAATATATTTTGTTTTGACTAATCGTTTTGCCAAGAAATAGGTGAAAGGTTTCATTCGATAGCCTACCACCATTGGCGATTTACACAACATCGCTTCAAGTGCAGCCGTACCTGAAGCAAGTAAAGTGGCTTCGGCAGCAATCATCACTTGGCGTGCTTTACCATCAATTAAATGCATATCGAGATCAGGTGCAATCTGCGCCTTTATTTCCTCAAATTGCTGGCGACGTTTTTCATTCACTAAAGGGACTAAAAACTGCAAGTCTGGATATTTTTCTTTTAATAATAATGCGGTTTTTAAAAATGGTTCTGAGAGGAATCCAACTTCGCTACCACGACTCCCCACTAAAATAGCAAGATAACGTCCTTTTTCATCAATACCTAAGTTCTGGCAAGCTTCCGTTCTATTTGGTTTTAATGGAATCGCATCTGCCATAGTATGACCAATAAAACGGCAAGGCACATTGAAACGATCATAAAAGGCTTTTTCAAAAGGAAGAAAAGCTAATACTTGATGGGTTGCTTTAGCAATTTTATAAATACGATTTTGACGCCAAGCCCATACAGATGGGCTCACGTAATGAATGGTTTTAATCCCTTTTTCTTTTAATTTCAGTTCAACGGTAAGATTAAAATCTGGTGCATCAATACCGATAAATACATCCGGTTTAATAGCAGAAAGTTGTTCGATGACACTGCGACGAATTTTTAGCAATCGAGGCAAATGCTTGAGAACTTCTACTAACCCCATAACAGAGAGCTCTTCCATATCAAAAAAGCTTTCAAAACCTTGAGCAATCATTCTCTCACCGCCAATCCCGACAAACTTAGCTTGCGGATAGTGGCGTTTAAGCGCTTGAATGAGGCCTGCACCAAGAATATCACCAGAGACTTCACCGGCAATAATCGCAATAGTCGGATTTTCTTTTATCATTAAATTTACCCTAAAAAACGACCGCACTTTGAACAAATCATAGTGCGGTCTCTTTGTTATTCATCATTTTCTCTTAACGAGAAAAGAAACGTGAATTAACGAATAATGCCACGAGTAGAACGTTTGAAGAATTCCACAAAGAAACTAATTGCAGATTCTGTTTGCGCAATTTGTTCAATTTCAGGCAACACTTCTTCAAGGGTTTTACCACTGCGGTAAATCATTTTATAGACGTTACGAATCGCGTGCATGGTTGGTTTATCAAAACCACGACGTTTTAATCCTTCAAGGTTAACACCGAAAGGTTGTGCATGGTTACCTTGAGCCATCACATAAGGCGGCACATCTTGGCTAACCATAGAACCACCGCCTAGCATAACGTGTGCCCCTACGATCACAAATTGGTGAATCGCAGACATACCACCAACAATTACGAAATCATCTAATTCAACATGACCAGCAAGTGTTGCATTATTTGCTAAGATACAGTTATTCTTGATTTGGCAGTCATGGGCAACATGTACGTTCACCATGAGTAAATTGTTATTACCAATACGTGTTACACCACCACCTTGGATAGTGCCGCGATGAATCGTCACATGCTCGCGAATACGGTTTCCATTACCAATAATGGTTTTTGTTGCTTCGCCCTTATATTTTAAATCTTGGTTTACTTCACCAATGCTGGCAAATTGATAAATCTGGTTATCTTCACCAATCACGGTATCGCCTTTCACGACAATGTGAGAATTTAAAACAGTACGTGCTTTAATCTCAACGCTCCCTTCAATAATACAGAAAGGACCGATAACAACATCTTCGCCAATAACTGCGCCATCAGCGACAAGCGCGGTCGGGTGAATTTTTGCACTTGGGTGGATCATACTTACCCCTTAATTTTCTTTAATTATCGACGAGCACACATTAATTTGGCTTCACAAGCTACTTCACCGTTTACGGTTGCAATACCCGTGAATGCTGTAATACCACGACGTTCTTTAATCACTTGAACGTTCAATTCCATTTGATCTCCAGGTAATACTGGGCGTTTGAAACGCGCTTCATCAATACCTGCGAAATAGAATAATTCACCACCTTTTAATTCATGGGTTTTAAATGCAAGTAATCCCATTGCTTGTGCCAAAGCTTCAAGAATTAACACTCCTGGTAAAATCGGTTCACTCGGGAAATGACCCGTAAAGCAAGGTTCGTTTACACTGATATTTTTAATTGCTTTTAACCACTCACCTTCTTTGTAGTCTAACACGCGATCCACTAATAAAAATGGATAACGATGTGGCAATAAGGTCATAATTTCTTTTGCTTCAATCACTTTACTTACTTGATTCTCTGACACGTCTAATACCTTTAAAATAAATAATAATAAAACATTGAGATTATACGATATTTCTGTATAAAAATAAAACGCACCCTAAGGTACGTTTTAAAAATCTTAGCCAAGTTTTTTCTCAAGGGCTTTCAGTCGTTTATTCATACCATCAATCCCTAAGGTAAGTGCGGCTGTTTTTCGCCACTCTTTATTGGTTTGTAATGGAATGCCCGATGAGTAAACGCCTGGTTCAGTAATTGGACGCATCACCATACCCATGCCTGTCACAGTTACTTTATCACAGATTTCCATGTGACCATTAATCACACTTGCTCCGCCAATTAAACAATAACGCCCCACTTTTAGACTACCCGCCATAATGACACCGCCAGCTACTGCTGTACCCGTGCCGATATGAACGTTATGCGCAATTTGACAAAGGTTATCAATAATGACGTTATCTTCAATGACTGTCGCGTCTAAGGCTCCACGGTCAATACAGGTACAAGCACCAATTTCGACATTATTACCAATGATCACTTGACCTACTTGTGGAATTTTTACCCAGCGACCACGATCATTCGCATAACCAAAGCCATCACTACCGATGACTGCTCCTGATTGAATTAAGCAATTTTGTCCAATTTCTACTTCATGATAAACGCTTACATTTGCCCAAAGCTGTGTGCCCGCACCAATTTTTGTGAATTTACCCACAAAACAACCCGCGCCAATAATCACGTTATCGCCTAATACAACACCTTCTTCAATAACGGCATTTGCACCAATTGATACATTTTCACCAATTGAAGCTTTTTCAGAAATAACTGCACTTGGGTGGATATTTTGAGCCGCTTTCGGGGTAGTATCCATATATTGAGCTAATACTGCATAAGCAACATAAGGATCTTTAACGATAAGTAAATTACTTTCAGGTGAGCAAAATTCCACATCTGCTTCTGACACGACAAGAATACCTGCTTTAGATTCGGCTAATAAAGGACGGAATTTTGCATTAGAAATGAAGGTAAGCTGGTTAGGTTCTGCTTTTGACAATGCGGCAATATTATTAACGACAACGTCGGCGTTACCGCGAAGGGTACCGCCGACTTTTGCTGCTAATTCCTGTAAAGAATAGGATTTTTGCATTATGAGAACCTATTATTTTTTCTCTTCAGTTTTTGCTGGAGCGGCTTTTTCAGTTGTTGGAATAGATTTTAATACTTCTTCAGTAATATCTTTACCATCTACTGCAAATACGACAGAGTTTGCATCTAAAACATAAGTATAACCTTTTGTTTTTGCTAAGTTATTCGTTGCAACTTGAATGCTTTCTAATAATTTACCACGCTCTTCAGTTTGACGTTTTTCGTTTAACTCTTGGAACTCTGCCACTTTTTTATCTTGCTCTTCCATTAATTTATTTAATGCAGCTTCTTCATCTGAACCAAATTTAGTGATTTCTTCTTGGCGTTTTTGAATTTCAGCTTGACGTAAACGAGGTGCATCTTTTTGTAAAGCTGCAACTTTTGCTTCTACTTTTTTACGAGATGCTACGATTTTGTCATCAATTTCTTTCTTACTTGCAGCAAGTTTGTCCGCCATTGGTTTGAATTCTGCATCTAACTTATCTGCTACAGCTTGACGATCTGGGTGGTTTTGGAATAAGTAGCCCGCATTGATGAATGCGATATTTTCATCTGCAGCAGCAAAACCTGATGCAAGTGCAAGACCTAAAGAAAGTGCGGTAACTTTTACTACGTTTTTCATGTTTGAATTTCCTTAAATTAGTTTAGTAAATATTTCTGTGCCAGCTAACTCACTGACACAGAACGTGGATTTTGACTTAAATAGAACGTAAAAGTTCAATTTATTAGAAAGAACCACCAATACTGAATTGGAATTGTTCTACATCATCATTTTCATATTTTTTGATTGGTTTCGCATAAGAGAATACCAATGGTCCAATTGGTGATTGCCATTGGAAAGCAACACCAGTTGAAGCTCGGACTCGACCTGCTTTACTGTAATCAGGTAATGTTGCATAAATCGGAGATGATTTTAAGCCTTCTTTATCTGATTTCCATTTTGTATTCCAAACGCTCGCTGCATCAACGAAAAGTGAGGTTCTTACGCTATTTTGGCTTTTATCTCCCACAAATGGGGTTGGAACAATAAGTTCGACACTTGCTGTAGCCATTGCGTTACCACCAACGACATCAGTACTTTGATACCATTGGCCATATTTGTCTTGATAAATCGCATTAGGGCCTACCGCACCGTAAGCAAAGCCACGTAATGAACCGATACCACCAGCCGTATAAAGTTGATAGAACGGTACACGTTTGCCACCTAAGCCATTTGCATAAGAAGCGGTTGCTTTTCCAGATAATACCCAACGATGATCACGATCTAATGGGTAGAAACCTTGAAGCTCAGCGCTTAATTTATAATATTTATTATCAGATCCTGGAATGGTGACACGACCACCTAAACTTGCTTTTACCCCTTTAGTTGGGAAATAGCCACGGTTTAGACTGTTGTAGTTCCAACCAAATGAGAAATCAAAATCATTAGTTTTGATTGAGTTTCCAGTTAAATTCATTGACTTCATATATAAATCACGGTTGTATTCATACGCGAAGTTACTGATTTTATTATAAGTATAACCTAATCCCACATAATATGAGTTGTTCTCATTAACAGGGAATCCTAATGTGACATTACCACCGTAAGTTGTACGTTTATAGGTTGATGAAGTATCACTTTTCGAGTTATCGTAAGTTTCATAGAATACGTTTCCACCTAAACTTACCCCATCTTTAGTAAAGTATGGTTCTGTATACCCCAAGTTTACACTTGTACCATAGTCATTACGTGTACCGGCTAAACTTACCGCTGCACCTGTTCCCAAGAAGTTGTCTTGTTTCACGCTTGCTTGATAGCTGATACCACTCTCTGTACCATAACCGATACCAAAGTTAATACTACCGGTATTACGTTCTCTTACTTTATATACAACATCGACTTCATCATTAGAACCTTGAATTGGTTCAACACGATTCTCTACACTCTCAAAGAAACCCGTTCTATCTAAACGCACCTTACCTAATTCAACTAATTGAGAATTATACCAAGTTCCTTCTTGCTGACGCATTTCTTGACGTAATGTACTATCAGCAGAAACCGTATTACCTTCAAAACGAACTTGACGTACAGATAAACGACGTCCCGCATCAACAACAAAGGTTAATGCTAATGTTTTATTCGCATCATCAAAAGTTGGCACGGTATTCACTGTTGCACTACCGTAACCACGTTCACCTAATTTATCTTTAATTAAGCTTTCAACATTTTGCACATCCGCACGACTGAATGTATCGTTTAAGTGAAGTTCACCTAATAATGGTTGTAATTCATCAGCCATACCACCTAAGTTACCAACAATACGCGCAGAACTTAAGTTATATTTTTCACCTTCACTTACATCAATAGTGACATCAGCCTTTGTATGCTCTTCATTTAACTGAACATCTGTTTTGGTCACTCTTGCTTTAGCATAACCATTATTTTGGTAGTAGTCTTGGATAGCTTGAATATCTTTGTCAAACTGGGAACCATCAAACTTATTCCCCCAAAGTTTCCACCAAGAATCTGGTTGAAGCTCCATTTGTTCTTGTAACTTACTGCTAGAAATCGCTTCATTTCCATTAAAAGTTACTGAACGAAGTTTTGCTGTATCATCTTCATCAATTTGAAGCGTAATTTCTGCACGGTTATTTGGTAAAGTTGTCACGATCGGATCAACTTTCGCATTATAACGACCTACACTCTTATAATGTTCTCTTAAGGTTTTCGCAAACTCTTCTAATTTCGCACGATTTAAGACATCACCACTTTTGAAACCATTTGCATCAAGGTTTTGTTTTAATGCTTCTGTTGGAATAACTGAATTACCTTTAATATTCACTTCAGAAATGATTGGTTTCGCAATAACGCTCACAACTAATGCATCGCCATCCTGGAAAGCTTTAACATCATCAAACTGTCCACTTACGAATAATGAACGTACAATATTGGCTACATCTTTATCCGTTACACGCTGACCGCTACGAACAGGAAGACTGGCTAGAATTTGTTGTTCTAAGTCTCCTTGAGCACCGTCAACACGAATGTCTTTTGCTACAAATGGTGCCGCAAATACACTCGTTGTAGTACCGAATAATAAACTTGCGATTAGAAGTTTTTTCATCGACTTTATCCTATAAAAAACAATAGTTATAAACGTAAGAAATCATTAAAAAGCACAAAAATTGTTTGAATTAACAAGATTGTAAGCCCTATACGATAACTTAAATTTTGTACCCGTTCTGAAACAGGTTTTCCTTTGATAGCTTCCGCCGCCAAAAATACGAGATGTCCACCATCTAAAACTGGCAACGGAAATAAATTCATTATGCCTAAATTAACACTAATTAACGCGAGAAAACTTAAGAAATAAATCACGCCAGCGTTAGAAGATGCACCTGCACCTTGAGCAATTGAAATTGGCCCAGCTAAACTGGAAAATGAAAGCTCACCACTAAACAATTTCCCGATTGCCTTCACAATAAACCAAGAAATTTGGCCTGTCTTTTCCACACCTTTTTGTAGAGCATCAAGAATACCATATTTTAATTCAGTTCGATACTGTTCGCCAACTTTTAAGAACGTCGGACTTAACCCAACAAACCATTTACCATCTCGATTCTTCTCTGGTTGCAAGGTTTTGTCAAAAATCTCGTGATTACGTTCGACCTTGATTGTAAAAGGTTGACCTTGTTGTACCAATGCAACAAAAGCTTTCCAATCAAGTGCGGTCGAATTTTCTGCTAAAATTTTATCGCCAATCAATAAGCCTGCTTTTTCAGCTGGTGAGTTTTCCACCACTTTTGATAATGTCATCTCCACTTTACTTGAAACGGGATTGATCCCTAATGTTTCAAATGCTGTTTCTTTATCTGGCTCAAATGTCCAATTTTGCAGATTAATGGTTCGTTGATAAGGTTGGTCTTCACCAAAAGGTGTTAATGTGAGTTCAACAGAATCAGAACCTAACTTATCAGTGAGCAATAAATTAATGGTTTCCCAATCAGGGGTATTCTTCCCATCAATTGCCAAAATCTGGGTATTCGGTTCAATTTGAGCTATTGCTGCCGGTGAATTTGACGTGACGTTTTCAATGACCGGTTTAACACTCGGAATCCCTACAGAATAAATCACCCAATATGCCAAAATCGCAAAAATAAAATTAGCAAGCGGGCCAGCAGCAATCACAAAAGCACGTTGAGCGACAGATTTACTTTCAAATGCCTGCGATTTTAATTCTGCTGGAACTTCTTCATTTCGCCCGTCAAGCATTTTGACATAACCACCAAGCGGAATAGCTGAAATCGCAAATTCGGTGCCCAATTTATCTGTGCGTCGCCAAATCACTTTACCAAAGCCAATCGAAAAACGATGAACTTTAATACCGCACTTTCTTGCTGCCCAAAAATGGCCGTATTCGTGTACGGCAACTAGCACAGCAATTGCAACAATAAATGAACCAAGCGACCACAAAAATGACATGTTCTATCCTATAACACAAAGAAATAGAAGTATGTGAAGAATGGTACTGCGGCTGTTAAACTATCAATACGATCTAAAATACCGCCATGACCTGGAATTAATTGACTACTGTCTTTAATGCCTGATTCACGTTTAAACATACTTTCTGCTAAGTCACCCAATACAGAAATAGCCACTGTTGCCACAGAAAGCACAACAAAACCACTTATTGCACGACTACCTAATAAGGTTTCACCAGAGAAATGGATAAATACAAATGCCAATACCGCCGCAGTGATCATGCCTCCAAATACGCCTTGCCATGTTTTTCCTGGTGAGACTTTCGGCGCAAGCTTGTGCTTACCAAAGGCTCTCCCCGCAAAATAGGCACCAGAGTCCGCTGCCCATACCAATACAAACACATAAAGCAATAAGAATAAACCATGATGAGGATCAGCAGCATAATTATCTAAACGTAAACGTAAGACAGCGGCAATAAAAGGAATCAGCGTAGAGAAAGCAAACAAGACTTGTAAAGGGATATTTTTACCCCAAAACTTCGCTGAGCTTGGATAAGTCACCACTAATACTAATGCAAGCGCCCACCAACCGACTGAATTTAGCAATAAAAGCGGCAAGTAGTTTTCAAATACTCGACCTGCATCTAAATAATTACCTTCGTTATAAAGCCAGAGGAAGATAAATGCGCCTAGAAATGCTGCGATACAAAGGCGTGCCAAAGGATTTTTAAAACGAGCAAATTGAGCCCACTCCCAAATACCAAGTGTAGCCACAAAGCCCAAGGCTAGGGCAAAATAAAATGGGGTAAATAAGAACAAGGCACATAATACCAAAGCAATCAACACAATGGCTGATAATACACGTTCTTTAAGCATAAGTTCTCCGCTTATTCTGTCCCGCCAAAACGGCGATGACGTTGTTGATAGCAGGCAATTGCCTGATTAAAATCTTTTTCACTAAAATCCGGCCAAAGCACATCTAAAAAACACAATTCCGCATACGCAATTTGCCAAAGTAAGAAATTACTAATGCGTTGCTCACCGCTCGTCCGAATTAACAAATCGACCGGCGGCTCATCTTGTGTGACTAAATGTTGCTGGAAAAGTGATTCATTAATATCACTCACCGAAATCTCATTATTTTTTACTTTTTCAGCTAATTGTTGAGTCGCTTGAACAATATCCCAACAACCACCGTAATTCGCTGCAATATTTAAAGTCAGTGCGGTATTATTTTCCGTTAAATTTTCTGCTTTTGCGATCTTCTCTTGCAATTTTTCACTAAAACGAGAAACATCACCGATAATCTTTAAACGAATATTATTTTTATGTAATTTTTTAACTTCTCGATCAAGCGCTTGCATAAAGAGTGTCATTAAAGCGCTCACTTCTTGCTCGGGGCGATTCCAGTTTTCGCTGCTAAATGCATATAACGTCAAAAATTTAACACCAGTTTGTCGTGCATAACTCACCGCACGGCGCACGGCTGCCACCCCATTTGTATGGCCAAAAATACGCAGCTTATTTTGTTGCTTCGCCCAGCGCCCATTACCATCCATTATGATGGCAACGTGTTCGGGAATATTATTGTTATCAAGTTCTTTCATTCTAAAATATTCGGATTTTATGACCGCACTTTGGTGTATTCTACATTAACTTTTTAATCAGCGAAGCTGCTAATTCACGTACTTGCTTATCTACGGCTAATACATCATCAATGCTTGAAATTATAGAAGATGGCATTTGCTCAACCGCTGCTTGGTTAATTTTCGCAATATCTGTAAATTTAATATATCCATCTAAAAAGGCTTGTACTGCAATTTCATTTGCTGCATTCATAGCGGTTGTCGCATACTGCCCTTCTGCAAAAGCATCGATCGCTAATTTTAAATTTGGATAACGATTAAAATCAGGTTCGATAAATGTCAATTCTTTGATTTTAAAGAAGTCTAATGGTTCCACACCACTGACTGTACGATTTGGATAAGCTATGGTTTCCGCAATGGGCGTGCGCATATCTGGATTGCCCATTTGAGCAATGACCGAGCCATCTACATAACGTACCATTGAATGAATAATAGATTGAGGATGAATAATCACTTCCATTTCATCAGCCGATGCATTGAAGAGCCAGCGGGCTTCAATGTACTCTAAACCTTTATTCATCATCGTGGCAGAATCCACGGAGATTTTTTTACCCATTGACCAGTTTGGGTGAGCGACGGCTTGTTCTGGAGTAATATGTTCAAACTCGTTTAATGGCGTATAACGGAAAGGGCCACCAGAACCAGTTAAGACAATTTTACTGACCCCTAATTCTTTCAAAGGACAGAATCCGACTTTTTCTTGCGCTTCAGGCGGTAAAGATTGAAAAATCGCGTTATGCTCGCTATCAACAGGCAATAATTTTGCTTTTGACTGTTTTACCGCATCAATAAAGATCTGACCACAAGTCACCAACGATTCTTTATTTGCAAGCAGGACTCTCTTACTCGCTTTTACTGCTGAAAGAGTTGGTAGTAATCCTGCTGCCCCAACAATGGCCGCCATCACTTGATCCGCATCAGGATGTGCTGCTAGCTCACAAATGGCTTTTTGCCCAGCTAAGACTTCCGTTTTAATGTGGTGTGAAGCTAATTTTTCTCGCAATACCTTTGCTGCATTTTCATCATCTAGTGCGGCAAAGTGCGGTTGAAATTTCACGCATTGTTCAAACATTGTCTCAACATTTTTGCCTCCCACTAACGCAAAGGCATGGTATTTGTCGGGGTTATGTTCGATAACTGAAAGGGTGCTATGACCAATAGAACCTGTTGATCCTAAAATAACAAGATTTTGTTTTTGCATAAAATTTCGACCGCACTTTGTGCTTTATTTTTTTATCAGAATAGAACAAGGGCAGACACTTGGTCTGCCCCAAAACATGGCTCGACAATTAGAAATCCATTAATTCTTTTTCTTTATCTGCTAAGATCTCATCCACTTTTTTGATATAACTATCAGTGACTTTTTGAATGATTTCTTCTGCTTTGTGTTGATCGTTTTCACTGATTTCTTTGTCTTTTAATAATGCTTTGATTTTATCATTTGCATCACGACGTACGTTACGAATCGCGACTTTACCTTGTTCACCTTCGCTTTTTACGATTTTGATTAAATCACGACGACGTTCTTCAGTTAATGGAGGAAGAGGCACGCGAATTGTTGTACCTGCTGAAGATGGGTTTAAACCTAAATCAGACGTTAAAATTGCTTTTTCTACTGCACTGATTAAAGAACGGTCAAATACTGTTACCGCTAAAGTACGCGCATCTTCTGCAACAACGTTAGCCAATTGACGAAGTGGTGTCGCTGCACCATAGTATTCCACTTGGATAGCGTCTAATAAGCTAGGTTGTGCACGACCTGTACGGATTTTTGCAATATGTCCACGCAACGCTTCGAGACTTTTTTCCATACGAGCTTCAGCATCTTGTTTGATTTCATTAATCATTCATCTGTCCTTTTCAATAAATAAAGATAAAACACAGTGATTTTACTGGATTTTTAGGGAGTTTTGAATAAATTTATTCATAAAAAAGGCGAGATACTTTCTCGCCGTTTTATTCGTTTAAAAATTAACTAATCGTTGTACCTTCTTCTGTACCGAGTACAACTTTGCGTAACGCACCTGGTTTACACATATTAAATACACGAATTGGCATACCGTGGTCACGCGCAAGTGTGAATGCGGCTAAATCCATTACTTTTAATTCTTTATCAATCACTTCTGCATAAGATAATTTATGGTATAGCTTTGCGTTAGGATTCTTTGCTGGATCGCAATCATACACACCATCAACTTTAGTCGCTTTTAAAACGATATCCGCTTCAATTTCGATACCGCGTAAGCATGCCGCCGAATCTGTGGTAAAGAACGGGCTCCCCGTACCTGCAGAGAAAATGACTACACGTTTTTCACGTAACATTTTAATCGCTTCAGACCAGTTATAGGTATCGCAAATACCATTTAATTGGAAAGCAGACATTAATTTTGCATTCACATCTGCACGGTGAAGCGCATCACGCATCGCCAAGCCATTCATCACAGTTGCAAGCATCCCCATATGGTCGCCCACGACACGATTCATTCCTGCTTTAGCTAATTTTGCGCCACGGAATAAGTTACCACCGCCGAGCACAACACCAACTTCCACGCCCATTTCAATTAATTCTTTAATCTCTAAAGCCATACGATCGAGAATAGAAGGATCGATACCGAAGCCCTCATCACCTTGTAATGCTTCACCACTTAATTTCAATAAAATACGTTTGTAAATTGGTTGGCTCATTTGTCTTTTCCTTTGTCGGTTACAAAATTTGGCTTATTCTAGCAAAAGAGCGAAAAAGTTAAAAATGGAAATTGGTCAGAAAAGTGCGATAAAATATCGCTGTTTTGATTTTATAGGTAAACTTTATGAAGATTTCAAAAACCTCACAAATTTTAACCGCACTTTTTTCTTTGGCTTGTGCCATTGCTGCTGGTTATTTAATTTTACGAGGCTCAGGGATGTTTCCTGAGCCATCTATTAGTCTGATTTTACTCACGGCTATTTTCATTATTTTGTTAAGTAGCAGCCGAAAATCCTTCTATTTAATTTTGTTGCCATTAGTTTGCTTACATGCATTTTATACACCAACAGGTTTAAATTTTGGCGCACCAAGTTATCAATATATCGCTTCGGTTCTTGCGACAGATATGTTGGAAACCAAAGAATTTCTTCTACAAATTCCAGTAAGTAGCTATTTAGCCGCATTGGCTATTCCACTATTAGTCTTTTTACATTACAAAAGTGCGGTCAAATTTGGCGTGAAATTTTATCGCAATAAAACATTTATCGCTTTGGCTACCTTGTTAATTGGTTATAACTTACCAATTGCTGCACCATTAAAAGAAACCATTGATTCCACTGTTAAAATCGTTGATGAATGGCAAAAATTGAAAAAAATGTCACAAGAAAGCAACTGGGGACAATCCACATTAGAAAATTCGAAATACCAAGATTATGTGATTATTTTGGGTGAAAGTGCGCGAAAAGACTACTTACATGCTTATGGCTATCCTATTAATGACACGCCATTTATGTCATCAGCAAATGGCACTCTTATTGATGGGATGACATCTGCCGGAACCAACACTGTCGCCTCATTGCGCTTAATGTTAACTTTACCTGATAAAGAAAAATGGGAACCCAACTATGATTTAAGCTTAGTGGATCTGATTAAGTCCGCGGGCGTAAAAACCTATTGGTTGTCTAATCAAGGCTTCTTAGGTGAATATGACACGCCAGTTGCTTCGCTTGCATCAAAATCTGATGAAACCATTTTCCTGAAAAAAGGCGGGAGTTTTAATTCTACAAACTACAGCGATTTTGATTTAATTCCTAAATTTGCCCAAGTTTTAGAAGATCCAACACAAGGTAAACGCTTTATCGTGTTGCACATTTATGGTTCACATCCTCTTGCTTGCGATCGTGTTGAAGATTATCCAAAAATTTTCAATGATAATGACATTGAGAAAAAGAACGAGTACTTAAATTGCTATATTTCATCCATTAAGAAAACCGATGATTTTATTAAGAAAGTGTATGAAACCCTCAAAGAAAACGAGCAAAAAACGCACCGCACTTTCTCAATGATTTATTTCTCCGATCATGGTTTATGTCACCAAGAAGATGATAAACATGGTGTAACCTTGTTTAACCAAAACTGTCACAGCCAATTACATCATAATATTCCGCTCTTTAAGATTTCATCTGATGATACGGCACGTAAAGAATACAAAGCCTTTAAATCTGGTTTGAATTTCTTAGAAGGTATTGCTAATTGGATAGGGATTAAAAATCCGAAGCTCACATTAGAGGAAGATTTATTCTCTGAACAAGCTGACAAAGATGACTATGGACTGAAAAAAATGATTGAAGAAAAATATCGTAAAGATGCAGACCCTGCCATTGATATTCGTCCGAATAAATAGAGAAATATCTCAAATCTAAGACAACAAAAAAGCCGATATTGAATATCGGCTTTTTTATATCTCAATAGAGAAAATTAAGCGTTGCCGCCAGTGATTTTTGCAACTTCAGCTGCGAAATCTTCTTCTTTTTTCTCGATACCTTCACCTACTTCTAAACGGATGAAGTTAGACACTGAAGTATTTACTGATTTTAAGAAGTCGCCTACAGATACTGAAGGATCCATGACGAATGGTTGACCTGTTAATGAAACTTCACCAGTGAATTTCTTCATACGGCCTTCAACCATTTTCTCTGCGATTTCTTTTGGTTTACCTGAGTTAACTGCGATATCAATTTGAATTTGACGCTCGTGTTCAACAACATCTGCAGGTACATCTTCTGGGTTCACGAATTCTGGTTTAGATGCCGCTACGTGCATCGCCACTTTTTTAAGTTCATCAGCTGAACCTTCACCCGCAACTAACACACCGATTTTCGCACCGTGTAAGTATTGAGCAATAACTTGACCATCTAAGTAAGCAACACGACGGATGTTCATGTTCTCACCGATTTTAGCCACTAATGCAGCACGTTTTTCTTCAAATTGTGCTTGTAACGCTTCGATAGTGGTACCTTTGTGTGCTGCTGCGAAATCAGCTACTTCGTTTGCTAAACCTAAGAAGCCAGCATCTTTTGCTACGAAGTCAGTTTCACAGTTCATTTCAACTAATACACCGAAACCATTTTCTACACGAGCAAGGATAACACCTTCAGCTGCAACACGGCCTGCTTTTTTAGCTGCTTTAGCTTGACCAGATTTACGCATATTGTCGATTGCTAACTCGATATCACCGTTTGCTTCAACTAATGCTTTTTTACATTCCATCATACCGGCACCGGTACGTTCACGAAGTTCTTTTACTAATGATGCTGTGATTTCAGCCATTTTAAAAATCCTCTGTCGAAAGTACGATTTATTTTGACCGCACTTTTAGATAAAAATATAGGGGCTAAATTTTAGCCCCTATGCCAATTAATCGTTTGATTATTAAGGGCTTCGCCTTATTGCAAAACTTAAATTATTCTGCGTCAGCTGCTAATTCTTCAGCAACTTGAGCTTCGTTACCACGACCTTCTTTAACCGCTGCTGCAGCTGCAGAAACGTAAAGTTGGATAGCACGAGTCGCATCATCGTTACCTGGGATAACAAAATCTACGCCTGCTGGAGTTGAGTTAGTATCAACGATAGCAAATACAGGAATACCTAGGTTGTTTGCTTCTTTAACCGCGATATGTTCGTGGTCTGCACCGATAACGAATAACGCATCTGGTAAGCCGCCCATATCTTTGATACCGCCAAGGCTTAATTCAAGTTTTTCCATCTCACGGGTACGCATTAACGCTTCTTTTTTGGTTAATTTGTCAAAAGTACCGTCTTGAGATTGAGTTTCTAAATCTTTTAAACGTTTAATTGATTGACGAACGGTTTTCCAGTTAGTCAACATACCACCTAACCAACGGTGGTTTACGTAATATTGTTGACAGTCTAATGCTGCAGCTTGTACTGCTTCTTGAGCCGCGCGTTTAGTACCAACGAATAATACTTTACCGTTGTTGCTAGCAATACGGGTTAATTCCGCTAAAGCTTCATTGAATAAAGGTAAAGTTTTTTCTAAGTTGATGATATGAACACCGTTACGAGCACCAAAAATGAAAGGTTTCATTTGTGGGTTCCAGTAACGAGTTTGGTGTCCGAAGTGTACGCCCGCGTTGATCATGTCGCGCATTGAAACTTGTGCCATAATATTTTCCTTTTGTTGGGGTTGAGCCTCCACATATCAGCTAATCGACCGTTTGGCACCCCGATTAAGCCTTAATGATATGTGTGTGTTGTTAATAATTAAAAACGCTGCTTTTGAAACCCAAAAACAGCGGTGCGATTTATACCATAAAGTGCGGTCAAAAACCAGTTTATTTTGTTAAATTCATCACTTTTCTTGCTTTAATAAACAATAAAGGGGGACGATGCCGCAAATCTTTAAATTCATCATGCCATTGTGGCTGCTCGGCTAACATTGGTTCAGCCATTTGTTCAATTTGAAAACCTGCGGCAATTAAATCATTAATAATCGTTGCCGTCGTGCGGTGATAGGTTTTAAAAGGTTGTTGAAACCAATTCCGCTCTCTCAATCCTTCATCACGGTAATGATTTAAACGATAAGCGACTTGCTGTTTTTGCTCATTTTTTTCCCAGCGTTCCCCTTCTTTATGGCTAGTCGTAATCGGATGCTCTTGGGAAAAAACTAATGTACCGTTAGGCTTAAGTTTGTTGGCAATAGACGCTAATAAAGCAGGAAAATCTTCAATATAATGAAAAGCAAAAGAGCTGGTAATGACATCAAAATCACTTTCTGGCAATTCCGTTAATTTTTCCATCGGTAACTGATATAACGAAAAACGTCCTGAAAATTGACCGCACTTTTGCAGATCTTGTTCAGCTTGTTCTAGCATTTTAGCTGAAAGATCTGTTCCTACTACTCTCTCCGCATTGCGTTCTAAATAGAGTTGCAAATGTCCGCCAGTTCCACAACCTAGATCGAGCAATTTTTTCCCTTGTAAATCGGGTAATAGGGAAAGCATAGTTGGCTTTTCCACTATTTCATTGAGACTGATTGGGTTAGAGCGAAGTTTTTGATAAAGCACAAAGAAGTTTTCTTTATCGTAAACGCTCGTTTTGTTATTCATCTCGTTTCCTATGTAAAATTAAAAAGGGCGTATAAGATACGCCCCTACAATATTAACGCGAAAACTTATCCTGCGAAACTTGCAAACCATCCTAAGTTTGCGCCTACTTGTGCCACAATATTTAACACACCGAATAAGATCACAAAGCCAATCATAAAATTACCACCATAGACTTTATAAGTTGCATCTGGGAATTTTTGGCGACTTGCTCTAGCAAGCAGTGCTGGCACGATTGCTGCCCAAATGGTTGCGGCTAATCCAGCATAACCAATGGCAATCACGAAGCCATAAGGGAATTGTAAACTTAACAATAGTGGAGGTAAGAATGTTACCAATGTGGTTTTTGTTCTGCCTAATACGCTGTCATCAAATTTAAATAAATCGGCAATATAATCAAATAAACCTAACGTTACCCCTAAGAATGAGGTTGCAATAGCCATATAAGCAAAGAAATTCAATACAACCGCAATGTATTCCACTTCAATATATTTGTGTAATGCTTCTAATAATGCCGATACATCGCCGCCTTTTTCAATTACTGGTGCAAATTCGGTACGCGGTAAATTACCTTGCACCGCAAGCTGCCATAAGATGTAAATCACTAAGGCTAAGCCCGTACCGATAAAGATCGATTTCATCACGCGACGGCCATCACGATCGTAATATTTGACGAGGCTCGGTACATTTCCGTGGAAACCAAAAGACACTAAGCAAACTGGAAGTGCGGTCAATAAATAAGGCAAATAGCTTTGTTCACCTTCCGCAATGGTATTGAATAACACCTCTGTTTTTACTGAGCTCAATAAGCCTGCGGTAGAAAGGAAGAAAGCCACCACCATTCCAACGATCAAAATGGTTGTGAAACGATCCACTGCTTTAGTAGAAAGCCATACGAAAGCTGCAAGAATAAAACAGAAAATCAAGGAACCAGAAGTACGTCCAATATCGACCGCACTTTCAGCGGAACCCAAGGCTTGATTGAGCAAGTTTTGTGTAATACCGCCGCCAGAGGTGATATAGGCATAGGTTAAAATATACAACACAAAAGCAACGGAAAGACCATTGATAATATTCCAACCTTTACCTAACAAATCTTTCACGATGGTGTCAAAGCTTGAGCCGGTAGGATAATGTAGGTTGGCTTCTAAGATCATCAAACCTGATGTGGTCATACAAAACCAGGTGTAAAGCAAAGCCAGAATAGAGCCGATAAACCATACCCCCGCCGTCGAAGTTGGATTAGCGAGCATACCTGCACCAATTGCGGTACCCGCAATAATCATGGCGCCGCCTAATAAAGAAGGAGATTTTTTTATTGTCATCGTTAAGTCCTAAAATAAAAATTTGCACTATTATAATAGTACAAATTTAAAAGACAATCTTTTTGTATCGACAAAACGCAATAAATTCATATAATCAGCCATCTCAACAAAAGGATAATTTATGAAAAAACAACTCAAAAGTTTTGCTTTTGCTGTATTAGCAGGGGCGGTTATCACGTCTTGTGCGGATTCTGCTTCAATTAATCAAGAGGCAGCAAGCAGCTATACACAAGAAATGGGGAAAATTCGCTCACAAGGTGCGATTGATACTACATCAAATACTGCAAGACGTATTCATCATGTCTTTAACAAAATGGTGCCTTATGCAAACCAAGAGAATGAAACAGGCTTGGAGTTTAATTGGCAAATCAATGTCATTAAATCTAAAGAGCTCAATGCTTGGGCTATGCCGGGGGGGAAAATGGCTTTCTACACAGGTTTAGTGGATACTTTACAACTAAACGATAACGAAATCGCGGTTGTAATGGGTCATGAAATGGCACACGCCTTAAAAGAGCACGGTAAAGCCAAAGCCAACTTCGGCACCATGAGTGCGATTGCGGGCGCTATTGGTGGAACAGCTCTGTCTGTTGTCGTTGGAGCCGACGTGACTGATTTAGTCACACTGACCAAAGACTTTGCTTTAGATAAACCTTACTCTCGTAGCGCAGAAACTGAAGCGGATGAAGTTGGATTAATGCTAATGGCTCGCTCAGGTTACAATCCTCAAGTCGCACCAGGTTTATGGCAAAAAATGGCTAAAGCCTCAGGTGGTTCTAAAGGGGCACTTGATGTGTTAGCTTCTACTCACCCAAGTGATGAATCCCGCCAAGAAAACTTACAACGCTTATTACCTGAAGCGATGGAACTTTATAAAGCGGCAAAAAATAAAAATGGTTAAATAAAAACGGTTAAAAATTTGACCGCACTTTCATAAATAAAAAGCGAACATTATGTTCGCTTT
>CAJMMG010000020.1:0-29695 GCA_905214375.1 uncultured bacterium
AAATGTTTTTCCAAAGTTGGAGTGATTTTATCAATATGGGAGGCTACGGTTTTTATGTGTGGCTTTCCTATGGCATTAGCCTTGTGGCAATGATCATTTTGGCGATACAAAGCGTCAAGGGTCGTAAAGCAGTATTAAAAGAAGTGTTACGCGAGCAACAACGTGAAGCTCGTTTAAACCAAGCAAATAAAGGGAATACGCTATGAATCCAAGACGTAAATCAAGACTCTCGATCATCATCTTTGTGATTTTAGGTATTTCGATTGCGACAGGTTTGGTGCTTTATGCACTTCGCCAAAATATTGATTTATTTTATACCCCTTCGGAAGTTGTAGAAGGGAAAGACGGAAATCCTGATCAAAAACCTGAAGTTGGGCAACGTATTCGTGTTGGTGGTATGGTGGTTGAAGGCTCTGTTAGTCGAGATCCGAAAAGTCTCAAAGTTCGCTTTGATGTGAATGATATTGGTCCATCAATTACAGTTGAATACGAAGGTATTCTGCCGGATCTTTTCCGTGAGGGACAGGGTATTGTTGCGCAAGGCGTGTTAAAAGAACCAACCTTATTAGAAGCAACAGAAGTGCTTGCTAAACATGATGAAAATTATGTGCCGCCAGAATTAGGTGAGAAAATGCAGAAAATGCATAAACCAATGGGGGCAGAACTAAAAGGCGAGAGTGAAGCCGATCGTCGTTATAAAGAAACCCAGCAAAAATCGCAAGAAGGTCGCTAATGATTGCTGAATTAGGAAATTATGCGCTTGCTTTAAGCCTTGCCGTTTCATTCTTTTTAGCCATTCTCCCATTATGGGGGGCTGAAAAAGGTCATCCTCAACTTATGTCATTGGCTCGTCCAATGACTTATGGTTTATTTTTCAGTTTAACCATTGCGTTTGCAGCATTGTTCTATCTGTTTGCTGTTAATGATTTCAGTGTGCAATATGTGGTGAATAACTCTAACAGCAGCTTGCCGATTTATTATCGTTTATCTGCAGTTTGGGGTTCACATGAGGGTTCATTATTACTTTGGATTTGGTTATTAACACTTTGGGGTGCAGCAGTAGCCTTATTTAGCAAACACTTGCCACAAGAAGCAGTAGCTCGTGTATTAGGTATTATGGGGATTATTAGCATCGGCTTTTTACTCTTCGTATTATTTACCTCGAATCCATTTACCCGTACATTCCCTGATTTCCCAGTGGATGGCAGAGAACTCAACCCTATGTTGCAAGATGTGGGCTTAATTTTCCATCCTCCATTACTTTATATGGGATATGTTGGTTTTTCTGTTGCTTTTGCCTTTGCGATCGCATCATTAATGACGGGGAAATTAGACTCAGCTTGGGCTAGATGGTCACGTCCTTGGACGATCGCAGCTTGGGTGTTTTTAACACTCGGGATTGTGCTCGGTTCTTGGTGGGCATATTATGAGCTCGGCTGGGGCGGCTGGTGGTTTTGGGATCCAGTAGAAAACTCTTCTTTAATGCCTTGGCTTGCGGGAACCGCATTAATCCACTCTTTAGCGGTGACTGAAAAACGTGGCTCTTTTAAAGCTTGGACTGTGCTTTTAGCGATTTTGGCATTCTCCCTTTGCTTACTGGGTACATTCTTAGTTCGTTCCGGTATCTTGGTGTCAGTACACGCCTTTGCTTCAGATCCAACACGTGGTTTGTATATTCTTGCTTATTTGGTTGTAGTTATAGGTGGCTCGTTAACCTTGTATGCTTATAAAGGCAACCAAATTCGTTCACGTGATAATGCGGAACGTTATTCTCGTGAAACCTTATTATTATTAAATAACATCCTATTAATGACCGCACTTTGTGTGGTGTTCTTAGGAACGTTATTGCCGTTAGTTCACAAACAATTAGGTTTGGGGTCTATTTCGATCGGTGCACCGTTCTTTGATCAGATGTTCTTGATTATTATGACTCCATTTGCCTTATTACTGGGTATTGGACCGTTAGTAAAATGGCGTCGTGACCAGTTCTCTGAAATTCGCACACCGGTTGTTGTGAGTGTGATTGTGATGGCGATTACAGGTTTTGCTTTACCGTATTTCCTACAAAATAAACTCACTGTCAGTGCTGTGCTTGGCACTATGATGTCCGTCATTATTGTGTTACTCAGTCTCTATGAAATGAAACAACGTGCAACACACCGTGAATCGTTCTTTAAAGGTATGACCAAACTTTCCCGTTCCCATTGGGGGATGATTTTGGCTCACCTCGGTGTGGCGATGACGGTTTGGGGAATTGCCTTTAGTCAAAACTTTAGTGTAGAACGTGATGTGCGAATGGCCGTGGGCGATACGGTACAGATTGCTAACTATGACTTCAAATTTGCAGGTGTGAGTGACGCAAATGGTCCTAACTATATGGGCGGTAAAGCACAAATTGATATTTCAAAAGCGGGTAAACCGGAAGCAACATTATTTGCCGAAAAACGCTTTTATACCGTCAGTAAAATGCCAATGACGGAAGCGGCAATTAATTGGGGCTTTACTCGCGATCTTTATGTTGCCTTGGGCGAAAAAATAGATGATAACTCATGGGCGCTACGCCTTTACTATAAACCGTTTATCCGCTGGATTTGGATTGGTGGCTTGTTTATGGCGCTAGGTGGCTTGCTCTGTATGTTTGACCGTCGTTATCGTTTTAGTCGTTTGGTAAAACAGTCTTAATTGTAATAAGGGGCCTATTGCCCCTAGAAATAGATGTAAAATTGATAGTGTTATGAATAAAAAACTACTTATCCCACTTATTGTTTTTCTTGCCGTGGCGGCAGCTTTTTTAGTTCAGCTAGGACGCAATGCGCAAGGTGATGATCCGAAAGCGTTAGAGTCTGCCCTAGTAGGAAAACCTGTGCCACAGAAAACATTAACGGATTTATTGGAAAATAAAACCTACGGTAATGAAATTTTCCAACAAGGTAAACCGATTCTCTTGAATGTGTGGGCGACTTGGTGTCCAACTTGTTATGCAGAGCATCAATATTTGAATCAATTGGCTAAACAAGGCGTAACAATCATTGGTATCGACTATAAAGATGAATCGCCAAAAGCTGTAAAATGGCTAAAAGATTTAGGCAATCCTTATAGTCTTGTGCTTAAAGATGAAAAAGGTTCTTTTGCATTAGATTTGGGGGTTTACGGCGCCCCGGAAACATTTATCGTTGATGGTAAAGGCGTGATTCATTATCGCTTAGCGGGTAATGTGAATGAACGCGTTTGGAATGAGACCTTAAAACCGATTTATGACAAACTCGCGGAGAAACCATAATGAAAAAATCATGGCTTTTTTTAACCGCACTTTTTGTGAGTATCTCGGCGACAGCTTCTATTGATGCATTGAATTTTGCTTCACCAGAGCAAGAAAAGGACTATCATCAATTAACACAAGAATTGCGTTGTCCTCAATGTCAAAATAACAATATTGCCGATTCGAATGCAACCATTGCAGTAGATATGCGTGGTAAAGTGTTTGAGCTGTTACAAGAAGGTAAAAATCGAAATGAAGTGGTGGATTATATGATCCAACGCTATGGCAATTTCGTGACTTATGATCCACCAATGACGATGTCAACAATCGTTCTATGGATTGCCCCAATTTTGTTAGTGTTGATTGGCATTCTATTTGTATTTAAACGTAAATCTAAAAGCCCAGGTGCGGTCAATTCTGACGCGATTTTAGATGATGAAGAGAATGCACGTTTATCGGCTTTACTCAAAGAAAAGGATAAATAATGAATTTTGCATTAAGTATTATTGCGCTCACTTTAGTCGTGGCATTGATTTGTTTTTATCCCTTGTTACGTTCTGTTAAAGCGAAAGAAGATAAAAAGCGTGATGAATTAAATAAAGCGTTATATTTTTCTCGTTTGCAAGAGATTGAGCAAGATAATCAACAGGGTTTAGTTGAAAATGTTGAACAACTCAAGCAAGAGCTACAAAAAACATTGTTGGAAGATATTCCTCAACAAGAAACTCAAGCTATTGATAAAAATGCCCCAAATTACGGTAAGTTGTGGTTTGTGTCTGGCTTATTAGGTTTGGCCATTATTGCTGGCGGAGCTTATTTCCCTTTGGGATCTTGGAAAGCTGAAGATATGATGGAAAAGACATTGGCAAAATTACCTTATTTCTTTGAACGGATCAAAGAAGAAGATACAAACCCAATGACAGATGCAGAAATGCAGCAATTTTCGACCGCACTTCGTTTGGATTTACAAAAAACACCAAAGGATGCTAAAAAATGGTGGTTGTTAGGTCAGGTAGGGATGAATTTAGGTAATGGAAAATTAGCCTTTGATAGTTATCAACAAGCGAATAAACTTGAGCCGGATAATTTAGATTATAAGCTTTCTTATGCGCGTATGTTAATGTCTTCTGAAGATCAAACGGATAAACTGAAAGGTAATCAGCTTTTACGCGAGATTATTCGTCAAGATCATTCTAATCCTGAAGCATTAAGTTTACTTGCTTTCAGTTATTTTGAAGGCGAGGATTATAAAATGGCAGCCGTCACCTGGGCAATGATGCTACGTTTATTGGAACCAGATGATCCTCGCGTGCCAATGCTTGAAAAGAGTATTCGTGCGGCACGTGACGCTCTTGCTTTACAGGAAGAAGAAAAAGCAAAAAGTGTCACACCGGAGAAATAATGAAACCTCAATTATTAGGTTTTCACCATATTGCAATTATTGCTTCGAACTATGCACGTTCGAAGCATTTTTATATGGAGATTTTAGGGGCAAAACAGCTGAATGAAACTTATCGGGCAGAACGAGATAGTTATAAATTAGATTTAAGTTTTCCTGATGGGAGCCAAATCGAGTTGTTTTCATTTCCAAATCCACCTCCACCTCAAAGAGTCACTAACCCTGAAGCCTGTGGTTTACGGCATTTGGCATTTAAAGTCGATAATATTGATGAAAATGTTGCTTATCTTCTGGAAAACAGTATTAATTGTGAACCGATTAGGGTTGATGAATTAACTGGAATGAAGTACACTTTCTTTCGAGACCCAGATTATTTACCTATTGAGTTATACGAAAATAATTATTAACGTAGAAAATCAAATTATTATGAGTCATATTAAGAAAAAAATTGGGATTTACTCTTTTTGTATTTTAGCATCGTCAGTTGTTTCAGCCGAAGGTAGTAGTGTTGTATATGCAACAAAGGTAAAAACGCCTGAAAATAATCTTTCAGTTAATGTTTCTGAAAGTAATATTTCTGAAACAGTGAAATATATTGATGGAAAAGGACAAAGAAGTTTAGATCCTAAATCTGAAAAAGATATGGAAGAGCTGGCCAATAGTGTTGAATTTGAAGTATATAAATTTAACGAAGTTGCGGCATCCAAAACAACGTTTCTGTCACCCGCGGGAATCTGTAGTGGTTTTAAAAGCACAGATGGTGTAGATGTGACAAATTCTAGTAATTATTACATTAAGCCAAATGATGCCAGTGAATATTATGGAAGCGTGTTAGGGGCAACAATTTATAAACAAGGCGAAACGAAAACTTCGCAGTATGTGCCTGTTTATGCTATAAAGAATGCCAATGTAGCGAAATACATTGAAAATAACGAAGATCCGAATGTTAGAAGAAAAGCGAACGAACGGATCAAAGAAGGCAGAGAAACACTTAATAAAGTGGTTTGTAACAAAAGGTAAAATTTATGAAAAAATTAATCTCTATTGCAGCATTAGCTGTTTTAACTGCGTGTACCGCACCTCAGGAAGCTTCAAGTATTGGTAATGGCGCAGCTGCGTATGATATGAATACTGTACAAGATTATAATGCTCGGGTAACAAGTGGTAATACTGTTACTGCTCGAGAAAAAGCGAGAGTCGCACAAAGAGATAGCGTTCCAAATGAAGTGAATGCAAGCGATCATCGTCCAAAAATGACAGGCTATTCTCGTTATCCAGTGGCCATTATGCCGGCATTTGGCTATTGTCACCATTGCTGGTAATTAAATTGATAAAAAATAACCGCGCTTGAAAAAGTGCGGTTATTTTTTTGCTTGTTTATAGGCCTAAAATCGATTTCACAAAAGGAATCGTCAGATTTCGTTTGGCTTGTAGTGAGGCTTCATCAAGTTTCACTAATGCTTCTTTTAGTGTCGCCATATCACGATCTAAACGCGTGAATATAAAATTGGCAGTATCATCTGAAAGTATGATACCTCGTTGATGGGCATTCTGTTTCAATACTGCAAATTTTTGTTCATCGCTGAGTGGAGTCAATTGATAACTTTCTCCCCATTTTAAGCGAGAAGCAAGATCCGGTAATTTAACGGGTAGGGCAGTTGGAGATTGATCTGCACTGACAACTAATAAGGTTTTACCATTAGCCTTAATGCGATTAAAAAGATCAAATAAGGCAATTTCCCATTCTGAATTTCCAATAATTGTTTGCAAATCGTCCAAGCAAACCAGTTCTTGCTGTTCTAAATTCTCAAAAACCGCTGTGGAAAAATATTGTGATTTACTCAGCGGGACATAGATGGCACTTCGTTGTTGCTGAATATATTCATTACAAAGTGCGCGCACAAGATGGGTTTTCCCAACGCTTTGGCTGCCCCAAAGGTAGAAGAATTGTTGTTGTAAATCAGTCATGTTTTGACGTAAAGAATTAAGCAATAATGCATTATTATCGCTATAAAAATTCTCAAGCGTTTCATCATCAATTTGATGAATAGGTAAAGAAAGTTGCTGATTCACGGATTAACGAGTTGATTTAAAATAAAAAAGAAAGGGCTAAATTTTCATTTAACCCTTTTGTTTGGGAAGTTTTATTCTACTTCATTTTTCGCTTTTGGCAAAATCAAGTTCAGCACAATGGCAACGATGGCACAAAGGCTAATTCCTTTTAGGGAAACAACATCGCCTACGTTGACAAACATATTACCGATACCGAAGGTCATAACTACCGAAATGATACAAAGGTTGCGAGGTTCAGTTACATCTACTTTGCCTTTAATTAAGGTACTCATCCCGACAACAGCAATCGAGCCGAATACCAACATCATGATGCCACCCATTACGATGGTTGGAATAGTAGAAAGAAATGCGCCTACTTTACCACAGAAGGAAATTGCAATTGCCCATACCGCTGCCCAGGTCATAATGTTTGGATTGAAGTTGCGAGTTAGCATTACAGCCCCTGTTACTTCTGCATAAGTGGTATTTGGAGGACCTCCTACTAATGACGCTGCAGCCGTTGCGACACCGTCGCCTAATAAGGTGCGATGTAAGCCTGGTTTTTTAAGGAAATCTTTACCTGTTACAGAACTGATTGCCATAATACCACCCACGTGTTCAACGGCTGGTGCGATAGCAATTGGTAGCATATAAAGAATCGCTTCTAAATTAAATTCTGGTTTGGTTAATTCAGGTAATTCAAACCATTTTGCATCTAAAACTGGTTGGAAGTTAATTAATCCTAGGAATAAACAAACCACATAGCCAGCAACGATACCAAACATAATTGGAATCAGTTTCATCATTCCTTTAGCAAACACTGCAACAGAAAGGGTGGTGACCAAGGTAATCATCGAAACCAATACTGAATGCTCATAGCTATATGCACTGTTTTTACCTAATGCCATATCTACAGCAACCGGTGCAAGCCCCATACCAATAATGATAATTACGGGACCCACAACAACGGGCGGGAAGATTCGTTCGAGCGCAGCACTACCACGTAATTTCACTAAGGTTGATAGCGCAAAATAGACGAAGCCTGCGCAAGCAAGTCCCCCCATTGTGGTTGGAATGCCCCAAGTTTGTACACCATATTGAATAGGCGCAATAAAGGCAAAAGAGGAGGCTAAGAAAATAGGAACCTGTTTACCGGTACAAAGTTGGAAAAGTAGTGTACCGATACCTGCGGTTAGAAGGGCTGTATTAGAATTTAATCCGGTGATTAAGGGAACTAATACTAAGGCGCCAAAGGCCACAAATAACATCTGTAAACCGACAAACGCTTGTTTGCCCATGCTTTGCACCTCAACAGGCGCGGTTGTAGTTTGATTACTCATTTAGTTTCAACTCTCGGTTTGAATTAACTGAAAGTGCGGTCGGTTTTAATGCTTTTTTAGCTTTTGTGTTTTCACGCACGGAAAAAAGACGGCCATAAATGCCGTCTTATTAAAAGGGAATTATTTCGTCCCAAAAATCTTATCGCCTGCATCACCCAAGCCTGGAATGATGTAGCCTTGTTCATTTAAGTGATCATCAATAGATGCGCAATAAAGCTCGATATCCGGATGCGCTTTTTCTAATGCTTTGATTCCTTCTGGTGCCGCGACTAATACTAATACTTTGATGTGTTGGCAACCTTTTGCTTTTAATAAATCAATTGTGGAGATCATTGAACCACCCGTTGCGAGCATTGGATCCACAACGATAGCTAAACGTTCTTCTAAGTCACTGGCTAGTTTTTGGAAATAAGGGACGGGTTCAAGGGTTTCTTCATTACGATAAATCCCGACTACACTGATACGAGCGCTTGGAACGTGCTCTAATACACCGTCCATCATGCCAAGACCCGCACGTAAAATTGGCACAACAGTGACTTTTTTACCTTTGATACGTTCAATTTCAACAGGACCATTCCAGCCTTCAATAATCACTTTTTCTGTTTCAAGATCGGCAGTGGCTTCATAGGTAAGTAAGCTACCCACTTCAGTTGCAAGTTCACGGAATTTTTTGGTATCAATATCAGCTTCGCGCATCACGCCTAATTTATGTTTAACTAGCGGATGTTTAACTTCAACAAGTTTCATCTTTTTTCTCCATTTTAAAAAACAAATCGGAGAATTTTATATCAGAAATATTGAATTTCCTAGTGCTTTTATTATGACAGTTCGGTATAAAAACGGGGGTAAAATTGACCGCACTTTGCTATTAAATACATCCACCACAGCTCCCACATCGCCAATCTTCCTTATTCACCGCTTGATAGAATGCACGCATGGTTTCTTCTTCTAAGGGGATATTGTGCTCAATAAAAACATCCGAAAGCCAATCGATGTTTTCCACAATCCAATCATCTTCGATTAAGCCTTCTCGATAAAGCTCATCTTCGGGATCCATGAAATTATAAATATTATTTGTTCCCATATCTTTATCACGGCGTTCAAGTGGTAGTACCACAGGTAAACCAAGATAAGTAATATCCCAATGACCTAGACATAGCGTATTGCCCTTTGATGACCAACTAGCGTTGAATGGATTGTCACTCATGTTGAAATGTTATAAGAAAAGTTGAAAAGTATGGAAAGTATAGATCTAAAGACAAATTTAATCATACTTAAAAGAAGGTAAATGGTTTGATGGAGATCAAAGTAGAGTCAGAAAATTTAACGAATTTTTCACAAATAAAAAGCGGCCAATTACTTAGCCGCTTTTGTACGATAATAAATTTAGTTACGCTGCTTTTTTCGGTTTAAAGAAAATCATCGTAAAGATTTGCCAGAAGAAAGCGAGTGCGCCGAAGATGAATACCACGTCGCCACCGAAACGAACCCAGCGTAGGGTATCGAATAGAGGTTGTTGCATAAATTCTTCACTACGAGCATACCATAAGCCTTCAGAGATACTTGCATAACCTTGAATAATACCGATTGGTAATAAGCTTGATACGATCATTAATACTAAACCGCCATTTAATAACCAGAAGCCCCATTTCATTAACTTATCGTTAAATGGTGTATCCGGACGTAAATAACGAGCGATTAAGAATACGAAACCTAACGCTAAGAAACCATACACACCGAATAATGCGGCGTGAGCATGAACGGCAGTGGTGTTCAAGCCTTGGATATAGTAAAGCGAAATTGGTGGATTGATTAAGAAACCAAATACGCCAGCACCTAACATATTCCAGAACGCTACGGCTACAAAGCAGTAAAGAGGCCATTTTAAACGGTCCATCCAAGGTGTTTTTTGTTGCATTGCCCAGTGTTCCCAAGCTTCATGACCTAGTAACACTAAAGGTACCACTTCAAGCGCAGAGAATGATGCACCTACAGCAATAATTGGAGTGGTTGCACCTGCGAAGTATAAGTGGTGGAAAGTACCAGGGATACCACCGATTAAGAATAACGCCGCTTCAGTAATGGTTGCCACAGTTGCAGTACGACGTGAAACTAAACCTAAACTTACAAAGATGAATGAGAGTGCCGCTACAGAGAATACTTCGAAGAAGCCTTCTACCCATAGGTGAACTACCCACCAACGCCAGTATTCCATCACAGAAATGTGAGTGTGCTCGCCATAGAATAATGCAGGGCCATAGAATAAACCGATCGCAATTACTGAGGCGAAGAATAATGCCAATAAGTTTTTATCACCCGGTTGTTTGAATGCATTCACTGTACCGCGAAGCATTAAGACTAACCAGAATAAGATGCCTGCGAATTTCACTGCTTGCCAGAAACGACCTAAGTCAATGAATTCATAGCCTTGGTGACCGAACATGAAGCTCCATTCTTCAGGGAGAATATGAGCAATTGCTAAGTAGCTACCAGTGAATGAACCGACGACTAATACCACTAATGCCCAGTATAGAACATCCACACCCAATTTTTGGAATTTCGGATCTTTACCGCCATTAATGATTGGTGCAAGGAATAAACCACCGGCTAAGAATGCCATTGCAATCCAGAATAAGGCAGCTTGAATATGCCATGTACGCACTAATGAATATGGGAAGTATTGAGAAATATCAATACCATAGAATTCCTGACCTTCAACCGTATAGTGTGCTACAACCGCACCTAATGTGACTTGCAATACGAAAAGAGCAAGCACAGTAAAGAGGTATTTACCTAACGCACGTTGAGAAGGAGTAAGTTGTAATTTTGTGAGTGGATCGAACTCAGGCATTGGTGGTTCTTTTTCATCTTCACGTTTTTTGAATGACCAAATCCATACCACGAAACCAATACCTGCAATGAGGAATACCACACTCGCAATAGACCAAATCACGTTTTCTGGTGTTGGTACGTTATTAATTAACGGCTCATGTGGCCAGTTGTTGGTGTAACTTGCGTGAGTATTTGGACGTTCAGCTGATGCAGTCCATGCTGTCCAGAAGAAGAATTTAGCTAAGTCTTTACGAGCTTGTAAATCAGGAAGAGTATTATCCTTCATCGCAAAGTGTTCACGAGTCACTTTGGTTGCAGGATCATCACCATATAAAGAAATGTAGTATTGTGCTGTTTTTTCCATTGCCGCTAAACGGGTGTTTGAAAGCACAACAGTACCATTTTCAACTTTGCTACCACGATATTCTTTGGTTAAACGCGCTTTTAATAACGTTTGCTGTTCATCATTTAAATCAGCAAAGTTTTTACCAAATTCTTGGTTCGCTGTAATATCCAACCAGTTAGTTAATTCACGGTGAAGCCAATCTGCTGTCCAGTCTGGTGCTTGGTATGCCCCATGACCCCAAACAGATCCCACTTGCATACCACCAGTGGTTTGCCAAGCGGTTTGACCATGTAAAATATCATCGTGAGTAATCACTTTTTCGCCAGATTCAGAAACATATTGTTGCGGAATCGGTGGTGCTTCACGATAAACTTCGAACCCGTAGTAGCCGAGAATGGAGAAGGCTCCAATCAATACGGCGACTAATAGGTACCAGAACTTTTTATACTGTCCCATTTTATCACTCCTAGATTATTAGAAAATATCACTTCCTGATGATTAAATGTCGTAGATAATCATCAGAACCTAGATTTTACGCCAAGTAGAATACCTGAGCAATTATATCTGGTATGTTTTACCGAAATTACCTAAAATTGAGTAATTTAATCGGGTAATGGAGAATGCAGAGCGAAAATAATGTGTTTATTTGGAGACTAATGCGTTATTAAATTTAAAACGAAAGGGGGAGGAGTAAAGAAAAATCAACCAGATTATTAAAAAAGCTGAGCTTTACAATGGTAAAGCTCAGAATGGAAGGTATTAATTTTTAGAAAATAGGTTTTATTTAGAGACTAGAGAATGATACTTCCAATTAATGCAATAATAAAACCTACGACACCGATTGAGGTTTCGAGTAATGTCCATGTTTTTAAAGTCGTTTTTGTATCCATTTCTAAGAAACGACTGATTAGCCAGAAACCTGAGTCATTTACGTGAGAAAGCACAGTAGCACCTGATGCAATAGCGATCACAATGAAGCAAAGATCAAATTGGCTTAAGTCAGTTGCCGCAGCAACGGTAGGAGAAATCAGCGCAGCTGCTGTGGTTAAAGCAACGGTTGCTGAACCTTGTGCGACACGCATTACCATAGCGATAACGAAAGCGGCAACAATGATCGGCATTCCTGTATTGGAAAGCATCGCAGATAGCACATCGCCAATACCACTGGCACGTAATACACCACCAAACATTCCGCCTGCCCCCGTAACAAGCACGATAGAACAGATAGGACCCAGGGCATTATCACAAATTTTTTCAATTTGTTCATAACTACGTTGGTCTTTTAGTAACAGAATTGCGACGATTAAGGTGATTAACAGTGCAACAGGCGTTTTACCAATTAAGCGAAGCGCTTCAATCCAGGTTTGTGATCCATCAATGACTTTTGCCACGCTTAATGTATTTAAGCCAGTGTCTAATAAGATCAACAGAATTGGCAGTAATAATATTGTTATTACACGGGCAAAGCTCGGTGGATTTTGTACCGATGTTTCACTGATTGCAGTGGCATTTAAAAATGCTTTGGGTAAATCAATATGAACCTTCTTGCTGATGAATAGGCTAAATAAATAAGTACCGATATACCATGTTGGGATTGCACAAATTAAGCCCACAATCACTAATAAACCAATATTCACACCTAATAAATCACCAGACGCTACCGGACCAGGATGCGGAGGTAAAAAAGCGTGCATTACAGCAAATGCACCTGCAACAGGAAAGGCATAACGTAAAATGGAGCCACCAAAACGTTTAGCGACACTAAAGACGATAGGTAACATCACGACAAGCCCCGCATCAAAGAAAATTGGGAAGCCAAAAAGTAATGCTGCAACACCTAATGCAAAGGGGGCTTTTTTCTCCCCAAATTTGTTGATTAGTGAATCTGCAAGGACTTTGGCTCCGCCAGTAATTTCAAGAAGTCGACCAATCATTGCCCCTAAACCTACCAATAAGGCAACTGCTGCAAGCGTGTTACCAAATCCGCCAAGCAAGGTTGGTAGGATTTTTTCTACCGGAATCTGAGCGGCTAGTGCGGTAAGTAAACTCACAATAATCAATGCTACAAAAGCATGAACTTTGAATTTAATAATGAGTAAAAGTAGCAATAAGATAGCTACGATCATAATTGCAATGAGCATGGTTGTTCTCCGAGTTGAATTGTTACCCGTAACATACGCTTGATTTAACATTTGGTAAACGATTACTTTTCAAAATTGTGATCTCATTCACATTATTTTTATCTTTAAAAGTGCGGTTAATTATGGTGATTAATTTATTTTGTGATCAAGATCACAAAATAAAATGTTACCAGTAACATTTTGTTTGTAATTAGAGTATGGTAAATGGAAATTTGAAGAGGTGTATGATGAATCATAAACAAGAACAGATGGGAAAAAGTTTTATTCTAATGGGCGTATCAAGTACAGGGAAAACCTCCGTAGGAACAGAGGTGGCTCACCGTTTAGGAATAAAATTAATTGATGGTGATGATCTTCATCCTAGAGCGAATATCATTAAAATGGGAGAGGGACATCCGTTAAATGATGAAGACCGCGCGCCTTGGTTGGAGCGTATTCGTGATGCAGCATTTAGTCTAGAGCGAAAAAGTGAAGTGGGGATCATTATTTGTTCTTCATTAAAGAAAAAATATCGCGATCTCATTCGTGAAGGGAATGGAAACGTAAAATTCTTATTTTTAGAAGGCACTTTTGAACTGGTTCTTGAGCGAATGAAACAGCGTAAAGGGCATTATATGAAAACCGATATGCTAAAAAGTCAGTTTGAGACATTGGAAGTACCAGGTCAAGATGAACCAGATGTTATTCATGTTGATATTTCTGGTAGTTTTGAGCAAGTGGTTGAACGCTGTGTGGAGGCATTAAAACCACTGATCTAAAATAAAAGAAGTGCGGTCAAAATATTAGTATTTTTTGATCGCACAGCTTATATGCTTTCACCTAAATGGATTTTAAATCCTAGATCAATTATTTTTTCTTTTAGTGGCTCGTTATTCAGTCTCGCTAACAATTCTTGTGCGGCAAGTTTGCCAATTTCTAAACGAGGGGTCATAACAGTTGCGAGCTGAGGTGTGACCGAAAAGCCTACGTCATGACCATGGAAGCCTGCAATTGCAATCTGTTTAGGCACAGCAATCCCTAATCGCTGACATTCAAATAATGCTCCAATTGCTAAGTCATCATTTGTACAAAAGATCCCGTTTGTTTCTGGATGTTCTTCTAAAATTTTACGTAGCTGTTTTCCACCCAATGTGAAAGAAGACGCGGCTTCTGTAATCAAGCTATAAGGTTCTAACCCATATTTTTTCATGGCTTGCTCATAACCTTGCATTTTTAATTGGGTTCGTTTATCCATTCTTGCCGTGAAATAGACGATATTTTTATAACCACGCTGAATCATGGTTTCGACCATAGCTTGTGCTGCAGCAACATTATCAAAACCAATGACTTGTTGAATACCTGCTTGTGAGCTATCCATGATTTCAATGACTGGAATATTGGCGATTTCAATCATTTTAAGCGTGCGTAAAGAGTGGTAGTTTTCCGATAAAATTAATCCATCCACATTGTAAGAAAGTAAACTTTCAATACGTTCTTCTTCTTTTTTGACACTATATCCGTAGTGCGCAAGCATCGTCTGATAACCTGCAATATCAGCAACTTGTTCAATGCCTTTTAATACATCAGCAAATACATGATTAGTTAAAGAAGGGAGTAACACGCCAATAGCTTTACTCTTTGCATTAGACAAAATTTCTGGTGCACGATTAGGTATATAACCAAACTGCTCAATGGCTGCAGCGATACGTTGTTGGGTATCTTTGGCAACAGAATCAGGATTGCGTAAATAACGGCTTACCGTCATTTTAGTCATCCCGAGATGGTCGGCAATATCTTGTAAAGTAGGGCGTTTTTGTTTCATTGAAATGAGTAATTATGAATATTTTGTAGGAAAGTATAGCAAAAAACATTTAATTTTTTGACCGCACTTTCTATCAAAAATAAATTAATTTTGAGTAAAAATAATTGAGTTCTGTAATATACAGAACTCAGAATATTATTAATTGATCTATTTGATTTTATAGGTTGATCTTGTATAAAGAAACTACCGTTTAAACATACCGCCTAAACCACCAAGGCCACCTAAGCTGCCTCCGTCCATTAAGCCTTGCATACCACGCATCATTTTCGCCATTCCGCCTTTACGCATTTTTTTCATCATACGTTGCATTTCATCAAATTGTTTCAGCAACTTATTCACATCTTGCACTTGTGTACCAGAACCTAATGCAATACGACGACGGCGAGATCCTTTGATAATGTCTGGATTGGCACGTTCTTTTAAGGTCATGGAATTAATGATGGCTTCCATTTTGATAAACATTTTGTCATCTACTTGATTTTTGACATGATCCGGTAAGTTTTTCGCACCTGGTAATTTTTCAAGCATCGACATCATGCCGCCCATTTTTTTCATCTCACGGAGCTGTTCACGGAAATCGTCTAGGGTGAAATCATCACCTTTCTTGAATTTCTGTGCCATTTTTTCCGCTTTTTCGCGATCTACTGAACGTTCAAGATCTTCGATAAGGGAAAGCACATCACCCATGCCTAAAATACGCGACGCTACGCGATCAGGATGGAATGGCTCGAGGGCTTCTGTTTTTTCGCCCACACCTAGGAATTTAATCGGTTTGCCGGTGATTTGACGGATAGATAAGGCCGCACCACCACGTGCATCACCATCCACTTTGGTTAAGATAACCCCAGTAAGTGGCAAAGCTTCATTGAAGGCTTTTGCTGTATTTGCTGCGTCTTGACCGGTCATTGCATCAACGGTGAAGAGGGTCTCAATTGGATTTAATGTCGCATGAACTTGCTTGATTTCATCCATCATCTCGCTATCAACGTGTAAGCGACCCGCGGTATCCACAATTAACACATCGTAGAATTTGAGTTTGGCGTCAGCAAGTGCCGCTTTGGCAATCTCTACCGGTTTTTGTTTAACATCAGATGGGAAGAAATCCACGCCAACAGATTGCGCTAAGGTTTCAAGTTGTTTGATCGCTGCAGGACGGTATACGTCGGCAGATACTACAAGCACTTTCTTTTTATGACGTTCGCGTAAGAATTTTGCTAATTTACCCACGCTAGTGGTTTTACCCGCACCTTGTAAACCCGCCATTAAAATAACTGCGGGTGGCTGTGTCGCCAAGTTTAAGCTTTCATTAGCTTCACCCATGGCTTTTTCGAGTTCGCGCTGAACGATTTTTAAGAACTCTTGGCCTGGTGTTAAGCTTTTATTGACTTCTTCGCCTAACGCGCTTTCTTTTACTTTAGCGATAAATTCACGTACGACAGGCAAAGCAACATCGGCTTCTAATAACGCCATGCGCACTTCGCGTAGGGTTTCTTTAATATTATCTTCAGTTAAACGCCCTTTACCGCTAATGTTGCGTAGCGTTTTGGAAAGGCGATCCGATAAATTCTCAAACATTTTAAATCCTGTTTTTTCTTAAAAAATTGCCGTGATTATACCGAAATTTGGGCGTTTTTCATCATTTCAAATAAAATTATGGCGATCTAGAGAAAAGATCCGTTAAAATAAGAATAATTCCTAGTAAAGAGAAAGCATTATGTGGTTTGCCCTTTTTTCGATTATTTTTTACATTCTTAGTTTATTGTTGATCGCCCCGTTTTTGATGAATTCATCAGAAGGGAAGTTGAGTCAAAGTAAAATTCCGTTTTTTCTGACCGCACTTGCAGCAATTGTTCTGCATGCAGTCAGCACGTTCCCTCTGCTAGAGGATCTTGCTTCAGGGCAAAGTTTTACGCTAATGCAAATCGCTTCCTTAATGAGCGTCATTATTGCGGCATTGGCGACGCTTTCAATGTTTCTCGTTTCGACAATGTGGTTTGTTTTACCGATAGTGTATGCGTTTTCGATCATTAGCTTGATCTTTGCGACATTCTTATCAAGCCACATTATTCAAATGCTTAATCAAAATACGTTGATGTTATTCCATATTGGCTTGTCGCTATTTACCTATGCAGTTTGTTTTATTGCAACGCTTTATGTGATCCAATTGGTATGGTTAGACCGTAATTTGAAAAAACGTAAAATTCAATTTTCGCCAGCAATTCCGCCATTGATGGCAGTAGAACGCCATTTCTTTTGTTTATTTGCGATGGGGGAGGTTTTACTCACGCTGACGTTAATTTCAGGCACTTATCATGTGTTGCAAGCAGTGACCCCAGAAAATCTGCACAAAGCAATTTTCTCTTTCCTAGCTTGGATTAGTTTTGGTATTGCTTGTTTTGGTCATTGGCGATTGGGCTGGCGTGGAAAAAGGATGATTATTTACGCAATTTCAGGTATCATTCTGCTTACGATTGGCTATTTTGGTAGCCGTTTGATTTAATTAAAATCAAAGAACAGGTAAAAAGTGCGGTGAAAATGACCGCACTTTTTGTTGATTAACGAACAAAAGGATTTACCCTTGGACAGTATCCCCCTTAGTACTTTATTTATTACACTCATTATTTGTTTAGTTTTATCAGCCTATTTTTCCGGCTCAGAAACCGGATTACTCTCTCTCAATAAATATCGCCTTCGTTTTATGGCGGAACAAGGCAATAAAGGCGCGCAAAAAGCAGAAAAACTGCTCGAGAAGCCCGATACCTTGTTAAGTTTTATTCTGATCTTTAATAACCTTGTTAACATCAGTGCTTCCGCTATTGCAACCATGATTGGTATGCGTTTATATGGTGATGCGGGTGTAGCAATCGCAACAGGTTTATTAACCTTTGCTATGCTTGTTTTTTCTGAAATTTTCCCTAAAACCGTTGCGGCGATGCACCCAGAGAAAGTGGGATTATTTTCAAGTCACATTTTGTCGCTATTGTTAAAAGTGTTCTATCCATTAGTTTGGTTAATGAATATTTTTACGAAAACCTTAATGCGAATGGTGGGTTTAAAACCCGATATGCAAAAACAAGTGATTAGCCGTGAAGAACTTCGTAGTATTGTATCGGAAGCGGGAGAAGCTACTCCAGATGAACAGCATCCACAAATGTTGCTCTCTATTTTAGATATGGAAACGGTGACTGTCGACGATATCATGGTACCACGTAATGAAATTGCTGGGATTGATATCGATGATGATTGGAAAGCTATTATGCGCCAACTTAATCATGCACCACATAACCGAATTGTGTTGTATAAAGGCAGCCTTGATGAACAAGTATTAGGGATTTTGCGTGTGCGTGAAGCGTTTCGTTTGTTATTAGAAAAAAATGAATTTACCAAAGAAACCTTATTACGTGCCGTCGATGAAGTGTACTTCATTCCAGAAGGGACACCACTGAAAACACAATTAGCGAATTTCCGTACGAAAAAAGAACGTATCGGTTTAGTGGTGGACGAATATGGTGACATTAAAGGATTAGTCACGCTTGAAGATATTTTAGAAGAAATTGTGGGTGATTTTACAACCACTACAGCACCGACCATTGAACAAGAAGTTGTTCAGCAATCTGATGGTTCGATGATTATTGAAGGTTCGGCAAATCTTCGTGATTTGAATAAAATGTTTAGTTGGGAATTAGATACAGAAGATGCACGCACCTTTAATGGTTTGATTCTCGAGCATCTTGAAGATATTCCTGATGAAGGAACTGTTTGTGAAATCAATGGCTTAAGAATTACCATTTTAGAAGTCAGCGATAACATGATCAAGCAAGCAAAAGTGGAGAAGTTAGCCTCTTAAATACGGCTTTTTCTGACCGCTCTTTTTGTTTAAGAAATACGTTATTTTAACAAAGGATTGAATATGACGGATGAGATTCGTTTAACACAATACAGCCACGGCGCAGGTTGAGGCTGTAAAATTTCGCCTAAGGTGTTAGGGACAATTTTACAGACTAAACTCGAAAAATTTGCTGATCCCAATTTATTAGTGGGAAATGAAACAGCGGATGATGCAGCGGTTTATGATCTTGGTAATGGTACTGCAATTATCAGTACCACGGATTTCTTTATGCCGATTGTGGACGATCCTTTTGATTTTGGACGTATTGCCGCAACCAATGCCATTAGCGATATTTTTGCAATGGGTGGTAAGCCGATTATGGCAATTGCCATTTTAGGTTTCCCTATTAATAAATTACCGGCAGAAGTGGCACAGAAAATTGTTGATGGTGGCCGTTTTGCTTGTCATCAAGCGGGGATTTCACTGGCTGGTGGACACTCGATTGATGCGCCAGAACCTATTTTTGGTTTAGCCGTAACAGGCGTTATAGCAACGGATCGTGTAAAACGTAATGCCTCAGCGGAAGCAAATTGTAAGCTTTATTTAACCAAGCCATTAGGTATCGGTGTGCTGACTACTGCTGAGAAAAAAGGCAAGTTAAAACCAGAACATCAAGGATTGGCAACGGCAGCCATGTGTCAAATGAACCTGATTGGTAGCCAATTTGCGGAAGTTGCTGGTGTAACTGCCATGACGGATGTCACTGGCTTTGGTTTATTAGGACATTTAGCTGAAATCTGTGAAGGCTCAAATCTTAATGCGGTTGTGCATTTTGATAAAATCAAATTATTAGATGGCGTAGCAGATTACATTGCAGAAGGTTGTGTACCAGGTGGAACCAACCGTAACTTTGAAAGCTATGGTCATAAAATTGGTCCTCTTACGGATTATCAAAAGGCGGTACTTTGCGATCCTCAAACTTCAGGTGGCTTGTTGATTGCGGTTAAACCTGAAAGTGAAGCGGAAATCTTAGAGATTGCGAAAAAAGCCGGTATTGAGCTTAGTGAGGTTGGCGTATTGAAACCTCACCAAGAAGGTGTGCTGGTAGAAGTCGAATAAGTCATTTTCGTTAAAATAAAAAGTGCGGTGAAATTCACCGCACTTTTTTTATTCTTTATTTTCCTTGTTCTCTTTATTGTTGGAATACATCGAATCAATGATATGACGATAACGTTCCATAATTACTTTTCGGCGTAATTTGAGCGTAGGCGTGATTTCACCAAGTTTGACGCTAAATGCCTGAGAGAGTAGCGTAAATTTCTTCACCTGCTCAAAGTGTGCCAGTTCTTTTTGAAGACTTTCGATACGTTGTTCAAACATTTTGATAATGTCAGAGTGTTTGAGTAATTCCATACGATCTTGATACTTAATATTCAGTTTTTTCGCATATTCTTCTACGTTATCAAAACAAGGTACGATCAACGCTGAAACATATTTTTTTGCATCAGCAATAATCGCAATTTGTTCGATAAATTTATCTTTGCCAATTTTACCTTCGATATATTGTGGCGCAATGTATTTGCCGTTAGACGTTTTCATCAACTCTTTAATACGGTCGGTAATGAATAAATTACCATCAGCATCAAATTCACCAGCATCTCCCGTTTTCAAGAAGCCATCTTCAGTGAAGGCTTGAGCCGTTTCTTCAGGCTTTTTATAGTAGCCTTTCATTACCATGCCACCACGCACCAGAATCTCGTTATTTTCACCAATTTTAACTTCTGCGTTTGGCATTAATTTACCAATAGAATTCGGATTAAAATGATGATCATCCCAGCAAGAAACGGTAGCCGTGGTTTCTGTCATGCCATAACCGAGTTTGATATTAATCCCAATGCTATGGAAGAAAAGGCCAATGGTTGGTTCTAATTTTGCGCCACCACAAGGCATCATTTTGATACGTCCGCCTAACAATGAACGCAGCTTAGACAGCACCAGTTTATCGGCAAGCGCATAACGTTTTTGCAAAAAGAACGGGACTTTTTTATTTTGAGAGAGAAGATCAAAACGTTTTTGCCCCACTGCAATCGCCCAATGGAAAATCATCTGACGAATAAAAGGGGCTTTTTGTACTTTATCAAGCACGGCAGAATAAATTTTTTCATAGAAACGCGGTACAGCACACATAAAGGTCGGGCGCACTTCCGTTAATGCTTCACGTACTTGATTGGTATCTTCGAGATAACAAAGGATTGCTCCGCGATGTAACACATAGGCAACCCAAGCACGCTCAAAAATATGGCTAAATGGTAAAAAAGAAAGTGAAACCTCATCTTGATTAACATCTAATGCAATATCATGGGCTTCAAGTTGATGTGCCAAGTTATTGTAATCGAGCATTACGCCTTTCGGTTCACCTGTTGTGCCAGAGGTGTAGATGATCGTGAATAAATCATCCATCGTTTTATTTGCTAAGCGAGTTTCAAATTCAGTCTGAAATTCGGCTTTACCTAATTGAATTAAATCGTCCCAATGGCAGGAAAGGGTAGTTTCTGTCAGTTGAATTTGTTCTTTCATGGCCACAATTTTTTGTAATTGTGGACACTGATGTGCAATTTCTAACGCTTGGTCATATTGTTCTTGATCACCAACAAACAGAATTTTGACATCGGCATGATTTAAAATAAATTCAGCTTGCTGTGCCGTATTGGTTGCATAAATTGGAACAGTGATAGCTCGGACTTGAAGCGCTGCAATATCAGCGATTGTCCAACGTGACATATTGTGTGCAAAAATCGCAATTTTATCTTGTACTTGAATATTGCAAGCAAGAAAAGCTAATGAAAGCTGATCAAGCTGTTGTTGGAATGAGTTCCACGAAATATCTTTCCACAAGCCATTAATTTTATGACGAAGTGCGGTTGCATTTTGACGAGTTTTTGCCTGCTGGCGAATTCGATTGACGAAATGACGTTCTAAATTCATATAAGCCTTATTTGAGCGAACAACTGTACGCTAATATAAACGAAATAAATTTAAAATCTAGTAAAATGTTATTATTTTGTGAATATAGAATAAATAATAGACATATTATTTTTCTATTTTTATATTGAAATGAGCAATAAAGAATATATAAAGTATTGAGAAAATTTAAATTGATTAGAAATAAAAAACCGCTCTAAAAAGAGCGGTTAATTTTTTAGCTATTTTGATTAGCCTTTGTAGTTGTATACGTGTGCAACTAAGTCTAATACTTTGTTTGAGTAACCAGTTTCGTTATCGTACCAAGATACTAATTTAACGAAAGAGTCAGTTAATGCGATACCCGCATCAGCATCAAATACAGAAGTTAAAGCACAACCGTTGAAGTCTGTAGAAACTACTGCATCTTCAGTGTAGCCTAAAACGCCTTTTAATTCGCCGTTGAAAGTTTTACCTTCAGCTGCATCTTTGATTGCTTGTTTGATTTGTTCGTAAGTTGCTGGTTTTTCTAAGTTTACAGTTAAGTCAACTACAGAAACGTTTGGAGTAGGAACACGGAACGCCATACCAGTTAATTTACCGTTTAATGCTGGTAATACTTTACCCACAGCTTTCGCAGCACCGGTAGATGAAGGGATGATGTTTTGTGATGCACCACGACCACCGCGCCAGTCTTTAGCTGATGGACCATCAACAGTTTTTTGAGTCGCTGTTGTTGCGTGAACAGTAGTCATTAAACCATCTTTGATACCGAAAGTTTCGTGAACAACACGTGCTAAAGGTGCTAAACAGTTTGTAGTACAAGAAGCGTTAGACACAATGTCTTGACCTGCGTATGCACCGAAGTTTACACCACGTACGAACATTGGTGTGCTATCTTTAGAAGGACCAGTTAATACGACTTTTTTCGCACCAGCAGTGATGTGTTTGCGTGCTGTTTCGTCAGTTAAGAATAAACCTGTTGCTTCAACTGCAACATCAACGCCGATCGCACCCCAGTTAAGGTTTGCAGGATCACGTTCAGAAGTAACACGGATAGTTTTACCGTTCACGACTAAGTTACCGTCTTTAACTTCAACAGTACCGTCAAAACGACCGTGAGTTGAATCGTATTTCAACATGTAAGCCATGTATTCAACGTCGATTAAGTCGTTGATACCTACAACTTCGATGTCATCGCGATGTTGTGCTGCACGGAATACGATACGACCGATACGGCCGAAACCGTTGATACCAATTTTAATAGCCATAAGATTTTCACCTTCTATTTTTTTAAGTTAAACAAAATCGTTGCTCTAACGAGTTCCCGTGGATTATAGCATGGGCATTTTGATAAAAAAAAGGGTATATACCACTTTTTTGTGATCTCGATCACTTTTTAACAATTTGGTAAAACAAATGAAAATTTGACCGCACTTTTCATTTTCTTTTTGTATAATAAAAACAAACAACAAGAAGAGGTTTCAATTATGTCTCAAGGTAATTTATACATTCTTTCTGCACCAAGTGGGGCGGGCAAGTCATCATTAATTTCCGCATTATTAGAAAAAAATCAAGGCACGAAAAAAATGGTGTCTATTTCACACACGACACGTTCTCCTCGTCCAGGCGAAAGTCATGGGGTGCATTATTATTTTGTTTCCGTAGAAGAATTTGAAACCTTAATTGAAAAAGGCCACTTCTTAGAATATGCAAAAGTGTTTGGTGGTAATTATTACGGCACTTCATTGCCAGCAATTGAAGAAAACTTGGCTAAGGGCATTGATGTGTTTTTGGATATTGACTGGCAAGGCGCGCAGCAAATTCGTCAAAAAGTACCTTCTGTAAAAAGTATTTTCATTTTGCCGCCATCGTTGCCTGAATTAGAGCGTCGCTTGGTTGGACGTGGACAGGATAGCAAAGAGGTCATTGCTGAGCGAATGTCAAAAGCAATCAGCGAAATTTCGCATTATGATGAATATGATTACGTTATTGTGAATGATAATTTTGAGCAGGCATTGGCAGATTTACAAAGCATTTTGCAGGCAGAACGCTTGACCAAAGCTTATCAACAAACAGAAAATGCAGACTTAATTCATCAGCTACTAGCAAAATAAGCTTGAATTGAGTACAATATTTTCCCTTTATAGACATTATTTTTAACATCGGAGTAAAACATGGCTCGAGTGACTGTGCAAGATGCAGTAGAAAAAATTGGTAACCGTTTTGATTTAATTTTAACCGCCGCTCGTCGTGCGAGACAATTAGAGTTACATCAAAGTGAGCCGTTAGTGCCGGAAGATAACGATAAACCAACTGTAATCGCATTACGTGAAATCGAAAAAGGGTTAATCAACCAAGAAATCATGGATGCAAAAGAGTATTTAGATGCGGCAGCTTCTCAACGTAATGAAGAAGTGGCTGTAGCGTTAATCGCAGAATAATCTCATTAAAGTGCGGTCAAAATTAAAGCTATTTTGATCGCCTAGTCTTTCTCTCTACAAAAAAGTCAGGTGTCCTTTGGAATTGTTTGCAGATTTAGATCGAATTATTCAGGGGTATTTGCCCGCCGATAAAATTGAATTAATCAAACGTGCATTCGTCATTGCGCGAGATGCTCACGAAGGACAATTTCGCTCAAGCGGCGAACCTTACATTACTCACCCTGTTGCAGTAGCTTCAATTATTGCGGAAATGCATTTAGACCATGAAGCAATCATGGCCGCATTATTGCATGATGTTATCGAAGATACTCCTTATACCGAATCCCAATTAAAAGATGAATTTGGCGCTAGCGTAGCCGAAATTGTTGACGGTGTATCTAAACTAGATAAATTGAAATTCCGTACCCGCCAAGAAGCACAGGTTGAAAACTTCCGCAAAATGATTTTGGCGATGACTCGAGATATTCGCGTCGTCTTAATCAAACTGGCTGACCGTACCCATAATATGCGAACATTGGGCTCATTGCGTCCGGATAAACGTCGTCGTATCGCAAAAGAAACCCTAGAGATTTACTGTCCATTAGCCCACCGTTTAGGCATCGAGCATATCAAGAATGAATTAGAAGATTTATCTTTTGAAGCAATGCATCCTCGCCGTTATGAAGTACTTAAAAAATTTGTCGAACAGGCGCGCGGTTCTCGTCAAGAATTAATCCAACGTATTTCTAATGATATTTCACAACGTCTTGAGGATGCGGGTATTCCAAGTCGTATTTGGGGACGTGAAAAACATCTCTATAAAATCTATCAAAAAATGCGCATGAAAGATCAGAAATTCCATTCTATTATGGATATTTATGCTTTCCGCGTTATTGTGAATTCGGTTGATGATTGCTATCGCGGATTAGGGCAAATGCATAGTTTGTATAAGCCTCGCCCTGGTAAAGTGAAAGATTATATTGCTGTGCCACGTGCAAATGGCTACCAAGCTTTACAAACCTCGATGATAGGCCCTCATGGTGTACCCGTAGAAGTTCATCTTCAGACTGAAGAAATGGAACAGGTTGCTGAAATGGGGATTACTGCTCATTGGGTGTATAAAGAAGGTGGTAAAAACGATAGCACCACCGCTCAAGTACGTGCACAACGTTGGTTACAAAGCCTAGTAGATATTCAACAAAACGTCGGTAACTCCTTTGAGTTTATTGAAAATGTAAAATCCGAGTTTTTCCCGAAAGAAATCTATGTCTTTACGCCGAAAGGTCGTATCGTTGAATTACCAATGGGCGCAACAGCTGTTGATTTTGCTTATGCAGTGCATTCTGATGTGGGAAATCATTGTGTTGCTGCAGTAGTAGAGCATAAACCTTATCCGTTATCACAAGCTTTAGAATCTGGTCAAACCGTTGAGATTGTGACCAGTGAAAATACTCATCCAAGCGTTAACTGGTTAAACTTTGTAGTGACGGCTCGCGCAAGAACCCGTATTCGTCATTTCTTAAAATTATTGCGTGCAGATGATGCGGTTCAGACGGGCAAAAAACAGCTAGAAATGGCGTTGAAACCTCATTATCTCTCTGAAGTTTCTGAAGAGAAAATCCAAGCGTTACTAAATGAATTGAACCTCTCAAGTCTCAATGAGCTTTTTGAGGAAATCGGTGTAGGCAATCAAATGTCGAGTGTCATTGCGCATCAATTAATGGATGAAGCTATTGAAATTGATGTGGATGGTGTGTCTGAAAATACTCAAAGTACACTAACATTGAGCCGAGATGGCGAAATGAAAGCGTCTTTCGCTCAATGTTGTCATCCAATTCCGGGTGATCCGATCGTGGCATTAAGTACTGCGAAGAAAGGTGTGGTTGTACATCATCAAGCTTGTTCTAATTTAACGTCAAGCGATGCCAAAGATTTCACCGCGGCAAAATGGGAAGAGGCTGAAAGTGCGGTCAATTTTGATGCCGAATTACACATTGAAATGCTTAATGAACAAAATGTATTAGGTAGTCTCATGACAGCCGTCGCGACTTGTGAAAGTAATATTCAAAGTATTTGGACGGAAGAATTAGAGAATAATGTGCTATTAGTCATTATCCAAGTTGGCGCGAGAGATATCTATCATTTAGAAAACATTATGCGAAAAATCAAACAAATTACCAGTGTGATTCGTTTGAAGCGCAATATTAATGAAGCATAATGAGCACGCAACTTCTCGATGCCGTTCCTCTAACCACTTTATCTGGTGTTGGCGCGGCAATCTCCGATAAATTAAGCCGTCTTGGAATTCATAATCTCCAAGACTTGCTTTTTCATTTACCTATCCGTTATGAAGATCGCACGAGAATTACGCCTATTGCCGATCTTCGCCCTGAACAATATGCCACCATTGAAGGTGTTGTCCAAACCTGTGAAGTTGCCTTTGGGCGCCGTCCTATTTTAACCGTCAGTCTTTCTGATGGAACGAGCAAGATTATGCTCCGTTTCTTCAATTTTAATGCGGGGATGAAAAACAGTTTTCAGATTGGTACGCGCGTCAAAGCGTTTGGCGAAATTAAACGTGGACGCTTTATGGCGGAAATTCATCATCCTGAATATCAAATCATTCGGGATAATGCGCCATTGGTTTTAGAGGAAACACTTACGCCTATTTATTCCACAACGGAAGGTTTAAAACAAAATTCATTACGTAAGCTAACCGATCAAGCATTGGCTTTACTCGATAAAATCCAATTAACGGAAATTTTACCTAATGAATTTAATCCACATCCTTTTAGCCTAAAGGATGCTATTCGATTTTTGCATCGTCCACCGCCAGATATCTCATTAGATATTTTGGAGAAAGGACAACATCCCGCACAGCAACGACTTATCTTTGAAGAGCTTCTTGCACATAATCTTGCGATGCAAAAAGTGCGGTTGGGTACGCAGCAGTTTTTAGCGTTGCCATTGCATTATCAAACCGATTTGAAGCAACGTTTTCTTGCATCTTTGCCTTTTCAACCAACGAATGCCCAAAATAGAGTCGTGGCGGATATTGAACAGGATTTAGCGAAAGATTATCCAATGATGCGACTTGTTCAAGGGGATGTAGGCTCAGGGAAAACATTAGTGGCAGCCTTCGCTGCCTTATTAGCGATTGATAATGGCAAACAAGTGGCTTTAATGGCACCAACGGAAATTTTAGCTGAACAGCATGCGAATAATTTCCGCCGTTGGTTAGAACCTTTTGGTATTGAAGTTGGCTGGTTAGCAGGTAAGGTGAAAGGGAAAGCTCGTCAAGCCGAATTGGAAAATATTAAATCTGGTGCGGTACAAATGGTGGTAGGCACGCATGCTTTGTTCCAAGAGGAAGTGGAATTTGCGGATTTAGCCTTGGTGATTATTGACGAACAGCATCGTTTTGGTGTGCATCAACGTCTAATGTTGCGAGAAAAAGGCGAAAAAGCAGGATTTTATCCCCATCAACTGATTATGACAGCAACACCAATCCCAAGAACATTAGCGATGACGGTTTATGCTGATCTTGATACATCGATTATTGACGAATTGCCACCAGGTCGAACGCCGATTACGACAGTGGTTATTTCTGAAGAGCGTCGAGATGAAATTGTTGCTCGAGTCAAAAATGCCTGTATTAATGAAAAACGTCAGGCTTATTGGGTTTGTACGTTGATTGATGAGTCTGAAGTATTAGAAGCGCAAGCAGCCGAGGCAATTTGGGAAGATTTAACAAAAGCGTTGCCGATGCTTAAAATTGGTCTTGTACATGGGCGAATGAAACCGCAAGAAAAACAAGATATTATGGCTGCCTTTAAAAATGCAGAACTCGATTTGCTTGTGGCTACAACCGTGATTGAAGTGGGCGTGGATGTGCCGAATGCCAGTCTAATGATCATTGAAAATGCAGAGCGTTTGGGCTTATCACAACTCCATCAGTTACGTGGACGAGTAGGGCGTGGCAGTACGGCGTCTTTTTGTGTCTTAATGTATAAACCGCCGTTGGGTAAAGTGTCGCAAAAACGTTTACAGGTATTGCGTGATAGCCAAGATGGCTTTGTGATTTCAGAGAAAGATTTAGAAATTCGTGGCCCAGGTGAAGTATTGGGCACTAAACAGACAGGAATTGCCGAATTTAAAGTGGCGAATTTAATGCGCGATCGTAAAATGATCCCAACAGTTCAACATTATGCTAAGGCATTAATCGTAAAATATCCGGATGTGGCAGAAAGTTTAATCCGTCGTTGGCTAAATAATCGAGAAATTTATTCGAATGCCTAAAGTGCGGTTATTTTTGAAAGAGTTTTATAAATGAATAAATCAACGGTACTTTTCTTTGATTCAGGAATGGGGGGCTTAAGCGTTTATCGGGAAGCGAAAAAGCTGATGCCTGATAACCATTATTTGTATTGCTTTGACAATGCTAGCTTTCCTTATTCAGAAAAATCAGAAGAAACAATCATTCAGCGAACATTGGATATTTGTAAAAAAATTAATCAAAATTATCCACTTGATGCTATTGTGATTGCTTGTAATACCGCGAGTACGGTGGTGTTACCGCCTTTACGTGAACAATTTTCTATTCCGATTGTAGGCACCGTACCTGCCATTAAGCCGGCGGCAGAAATATCACAAACGAAACATATTGGTCTACTGGCAACAAAGGGCACGGTTAAACGCCCTTATGTTAATGATCTTATTCATCAGTTTGCCGCCCATTGCATAGTTGAACGATTAGGCTCAACTAAACTGGTTAAAATCGCAGAGCATAAAATCCAAGGGAAATCGGTTGATTTGATTGCATTGAAAAATGAATTAAGTCCCTGGGCCTCAATAGAGAATTTAGATACGATTTGTTTAGGCTGTACGCATTTCCCTTTAATTAAAGATGAAATTCAAATTTGCTTACCTCAAGTAAAGAATTTTATGGATCCAGGATTCGCCATTGCCAAGCGATTGCAGTTCTTACTTAATAAATTAGAAGTGCGGTCAAAATTAGAGGTGAAAAATCAGGTTTTTTGTACGCAAGATGTAGAGAGTAAACACCAATTAGAACAAGCGTTGGCTCTCTGGGGATTTGATGGAATTACCGTTTTAAAATGATTTTTTCTCGTTGTGTTGCTGCGTTTGTAAGCAAATAGCAAAAAAATTTACATTTTTTTACAAAAAGATCTTGCAAAGGCATCTGAAATGCCTATAATACGCCCCACACAACGACGCGCTGTTGTGAATCTTAAGAAAAACCGGTGCGTCGTTATTTTTTGCTCTTTAACAATATATCAGACAATCTGTGT
>CAJMMG010000021.1:0-26898 GCA_905214375.1 uncultured bacterium
TATGAATGGATGCAAGAGGGCGACTATATAACCTTGGGGCAAGCGATGGACGATGATTTCAATACGCCGAACGCTCTTTCTGTCCTATTTGAAATGGCTCGTGAAATCAATAAATTGAAAACTGAAGATACAGAAAAAGCCAATGGTCTTGCTGCTCGTTTACGTGAATTAGCGGGTATCTTAGGTTTACTTCAACAAGATCCAGAAAAATTCTTACAAGCTGGCTCTGACGATGATGAAGTCGCAAAAATTGAAGCGCTCATCAAACAACGCAACGAAGCACGTGCTGCTAAAGATTGGGCTGCTGCTGATGCGGCACGTAATGAACTTACGGCAATGGGTATCGTGTTAGAAGATGGCGCCAACGGCACGACGTGGCGTAAACAATAATCTCACTTTGATACAAAAACTGCGGTCAAATTGACCGCAGTTTTTCTTTTAAGAAGAAAGCATTACATTTTCGGTTTTTCCATTGTTTTTGCTTTTTTCTTCATTTCTTTTGCTTTCATTTCTTTTGTTTTCATATCATCAGATTTCATTCCTTCTGATTTCATATTATCCATTTTCATGTCGTGAGATTTCATATCATGAGATTTCATCATCCCATCAGATGCCATTTTGTCATTTTGCATTGGCATAGCGTCTTTTGTCATCGGCATGGAATCTTTTGTCATCGGCATGGAATCTTTTGCCATCGACATTTCATTAGATTTCATATCGGTCGCATAAAGACTGGTTGCGAAGAAAAGTGCAGCAATAGCAGTAAAGGTTGTTTTTGAAGTAATATTTTTCATTTTGAATCTTCCTTAATTTGTGAATAATTAGCATTGGATGGAAAGGTTTCCCCTTTCATTATCATTAGACGAATGAGAAATCTATTTCTTACACTTTTTTCAAGGAAAAAATATGGAAACTGGAATTTCCAATAAAGACTTGGCTCAAATTAGAGAGCAAATGCTGAAATTTGCCACATTACAGGTGGGCGATTCTGTATTAGCTGAAGATTTGGTGCAAGAGAGTTTTTTAAGTGCATTTAACCATCTTGAGCAATTTAAACGACAAGCGGCATTTAAGACCTGGGTCTTTGCTATCTTAAAAAATAAAATCATCGATTTTCTTCGCCAGAAAGGCAAATTTGTCCTTGAAACCGAAATAGAAGATGAAGAACAAACCAATCATTTCTTTGATGAAGGGGGACACTGGAAAGCTGAACATTCTCCACTCGATCTCGAACTGAGCGAAAGTGCGGTCTATTCTGAAGAATTCTGGCTGATTTTTGAAACTTGCTTAACTTGCCTGCCAGCCAAACAAGCCAAGATTTTTATGATGAGAGAGTTTTTGGAATTATCTTCCGAAGAAATTTGCCAAGAAAATCAACTAAGCATAAGTAACTTGCACACGACACTCTATCGTGCTCGCTTACAACTTCAAAACTGCTTATCTCATAAACTTTAAGGAGTGACTTTATGAAATGTCGCCAAGCAACTCGCCTCATTTCAGATGCGCAAGAACGCTCATTAATGACTAAAGAAAAAATTGGGCTCAATTTGCATCTTGCCATCTGTACACATTGCCGTAAATTTCAACGAAATTGTGGCACATTGAGAAAATTAATGAAGGATTTCAAAGGATAAAAAAGCGGAAGAGAACTTCCGCTTATTACTCTATTACTTCGCCATTAATGCTGTTGCACGTGAAATCACTTCTTTGACTTCATCATCCGTCAATTTACCTTCTTTCACAAATTGCACCTTGCCGGTTTTATCAAGCAAAATAATCACGCTGTCTTTTTCACGTAATCCCCACGCATTTTTAACCGCACTTTTATCATCTAAAATCACTTGGCTATGGGCATTTTCTTTTTTGCCTTTTTCTGCGCTACTTTTCACAAACATACCCGTGCCCACAACGGCATCATCAGCATTAATAATGGTCGTGGTTTGATATTTGGCTTGGTTAAAATGAGCGGCTTTGATGGCTTCGATCATCGCTTGATTTTTCTCTTTTGCCGCACTTCTGCCTGCAATATGCTGAATCACACGGACTTTGCCAGGTAATGCCGTTGAGCTCCATGATTTATACGCCACATCATTGCCATTTAAAGTGATTTCGCCCTTATCTGAAACCGTTACGTTCGCTAAAAGTTGGTTAGGTTGGATATTGTGAGCGAATGCATTAACTGAGATTAAACTCCCCATCACTGCACTCAAAAACATAATTTTTTTCATAAATACCTCATAAATTCCGTGAAATTGCCCATTTTTTGGCGAATAGTCACTTTTTTGTTATACTCCGTGCGCATTATACTTTGCTTAAATCAGATAAAGAAGGAAAAAGAAATGGATCAAATGCCAGCTTGCCCAAAATGTAAAGGCGAATATGTTTATCATGATTCTGTGAATTTTGTTTGCCCTGATTGCGGTAATGAATGGAATGGTAACGAAGCAGTTGAAGCCGATGAAGATCAACTGATTGTTAAAGATAGCAACGGTAACTTGTTAGCTGATGGCGACGATGTACTTTTAATTAAAGATTTAAAATTAAAAGGTTCATCTGAAGTGTTGAAGAAAGGCACTAAATTCAAAAATATCCGTTTAGTTAACGGAGATCACAACGTCGATTGTGGCAAAATCATGTTGAAATCAGAGTTCTTGAAAAAAGCTTAAGAATTCTCAATAAAAAGAGCGGTCGATTTTAACGTTATTTTAAATCGACCGCTCTTTTTTTATTTTCATTATACCTTCGCAGGCTTCACAATTTCACTTGGATAACAACCAAGCACTTTCAGATAATTACTGAACTGCTTAAGCTCTTCCAAGGCAATTTGGGTATCTGGATGATGAATGTTTCCTTCAATCTCCAAATAGAACATTTCTTCCCAAGGTTTGCCATAAATAGGACGAGATTCAAGCTTGGTCATATTAATACCGTGCTTTTTAAACACAAGTAAAGCATCCACCAAAGAACCCGCTTGTTGCGATGTTGTCATCAACAATAAAGTTTTCGTGTGAATTTGCGGTGAAACTTCTCGAGCTTGTTTGGCTACCACAATAAAACGAGTAATGTTGTTTTCTTGATTCGCAATATTATGTTTTAACACATGTAAGCCGTAAAGCTTGCCACCATCTTCATTACCTAATGCCGCAATATTCGGTTTATTCAAGCTTGACACAAGCTGCATTGCATGAGAGCTACTTTCGCAGTACTCGATATGCACACGCTCAAGACTTTGAATAAATTGACTACACTGCTGGATCACTTGTGGATGGCTATAAAGTGTATCAATTTTGCTTAAATCATCCTGCTCATTCACTAAAACACAGTGCTTGATAGGATAAGCCAACTCGCCCACCAAAGATAAGGTGGTATGTTGAAGCAAATCATAAACTTCATTAATTGCACCAGATGTGGTGTTTTCTAAAGGAAGTACACCATAATCAGCTTCTCCGCTCTCAACTTTTTCAAAAATTTGAGCAAAGGAATCGCAACTGATTTCAGCAAATTGTTGATGGTAACGAGCCGCATAGTTACGCGCAGCCAAATTAGAGTAAGAACCACGCTTGCCTAAGAAAGCGACATGTAACGTTTCTTCTCGTTGCTCATTGAGTTTTTTCTGCAAATACACTTGCTGTGTGAGCACAGAATCTTCAATGATTTTTTGGAAGACTGATGTAATATACTGCGGTTCAAGCTGATAATTTTGACTTTCAGCAAATTGCACAAGCTCTTGTAAAAGCTGTTGCTCACGCTCTAAATCGCGCAACGCTTTTTGCGTGACCTCTTTGCTTCTCACTACATCATATGCCAGGCGGTGACGCTCTGAAAGCAGCTTTAACAAGCTGCGATCAATTTGCGTAATTTGCTGACGAATTTCTGATAAATCTAATGCCATTTCATTCCTTACTTAAAGGTTACTTCATTATGAGGGATGTATTTTTCAGCATTAATAGGTGAATTTTTCTCAAAAAATTCTTTTAAAACATCCGCATCAATAAAACCTGTGTTAACAAAAGTTGGATTTTTTGTCATGACTGGATAACCATCTCCACCTGCTGCATTATAGCTTGGTACAGAAATACGGTAAGTTTTATTTAAATCCAATGGTTTGCCTTGAATTTTCACATTTTCAACTTTCTTATCCGCACGATTCACTGTCATGCTAATACCTGAATATTGTGCATAGGCACCAGAATCCACTTCTTTCAATGCGACTACATTTAAATAATCCAATAATTCTTTACCGGTTAATTCAAAATAGCTCACAATATTACCAAATGGATGGATTTTTAAAATGTCTTTATAAGTCACATCACCTTCTTGGATAGAATCACGAATACCACCTGAGTTCATGATACCAATGTCTGCTTTCGCTTTTTGACGTTGTGCTTCTGCAATTAAGTGACCAAGGTTAGTTTGTTCAAAACGAATAATGGTACGATCACCCTCTAACTTACCGTTTAATTTACCCACTTTTTGGCTTAATAACGCATCACCTTTATCTTGGTAAGATTTTAAAAGTTTTTCCATTTCTGGATCTTGTGGAATCTCTTCTGCGTAATTTACGTATTCCGTTTTACCGTCTTCTTTTTTTATTTTCTTCTTCAAGTTCACTGGAATTAATTGATAATTCACTAATTTTAATTCACCATTTTTGAACTCAAAGTCAGCTCGACCAACATATTTGCCCCATTCAAAGGCCTGCATAATCCAAGTACCATTTTGGAAATCTGGTTTACATGGCTGAGTAGGTTGATAATCTTTAATCCATACGCCTTTGTCATCCACGCAAATCGGATCATGGCTGTGACCACCGATAATCATATCGAATGCGCCTTTATCTAAATTACGCGCAAGACTTACATCACCAGGCGCATTTGAACCATGTTTCGCATCATAGTAATAGCCCATATGTGTTAAAGCAATTTTTACATCTGGCTTAACGGTTTCATTTAGCTCTTTTAATGTGGCTTTTGCTGCCGCTGTTGGGTCTTCAAACTTCACATTATGAAGATATTCTGGGTTACCTAATTTTGCAGTATCTTCTGTGGTTAAGCCTACCACGGCAATTTTAAGATCTTGTTTATTTAAAATGGTATAAGGCTTAACTAAGGTTTTACCTGTTTTTGTGTTAATCACGTTTGCTGATAAGAATGGGAAGTTTGCCCATTTTTCTTGCATATCCAGTACTTGTAATGGATTATCAAACTCGTGGTTACCTAATACAGTTGCTTCATAGCCCATCGCATTCATTGCTTTAATATCAGGTTCTGCTGTTTGCATATCAGACTCTGGCACACCTGTATTGAAATCACCGGCATTTAATAAAACAAGAGAGCCACCTTTTTGCTCGACTTCTGCTTTTACGCGATTAACAATTGTTTTATGTGCTGGAAAGCCATATTCACCTTTTGCATTCGGCCAAAAATGTCCGTGCGTATCATTAGTGTGCAATATGGTAAATTGATAGGTTTTATCCTGTTCATATGCCATTGCCGAAGAAGTTGCTAGCACAAGAGGAAGCACGGTAAATAATTTTTTCATATAAAAGTACCTCTATTTTTGACCGCTCTTTACCTTCGCAGAAAACAAAAATAATAGAGCAAGATGGGAAATAAAAAAGCTATACTCCCGAAAGAAGTATAGCTTTTCAACAAAACATTGTTAGATAAGTACCTGCGCAGGCGCAACATAACCTTGTGGAACTTGTTTCTTATCTTCAAAGGTAACAAATTCCCACGCTTCCTGATCAGCAAGTACAGCACGGAGCAGCTTATTATTTAAACCGTGACCAGATTTATAAGCTTTGAAATCACCGATGATGTTATAGCCACACATATAAAGATCGCCAATCGCATCAAGCATCTTGTGACGAACCAATTCATCTCTGAAGCGTAACCCATCTTCATTTAAGATACGGTAATCATCTAATACGATGGCATTATCTAAGCTACCACCTAACGCAAGACCTTGAGATTGAAGATACTCAATATCTTTCATGAAACCAAAGGTTCTTGCACGACTAATTTGATGTACGAATGCTTGTGCAGAAAAATCCATCACATAATTACGTACATTTTTGCTAATCGCTGGATGATCAAAGTCGATGGTGAAATCTAAACGGAAACCATTGTAAGGTTTAAATTCAGCCCATTTATCACCGTCTTCTACTCGTACATTTTTCTTAATACGAATAAATTTTTTCGGTGCATTTTGTTCTTCAATACCTGCGTCTAAAAGCAAGTAAATGAATGGGCTTGCACTGCCGTCCATGATTGGAATTTCAGGTGCATCAACTTCAATAATAATATTATCGATACCTAAACCTGCTAATGCTGCGTTTAAGTGCTCTACGGTTGAAACACGCACACCTTGTTCATTCACAAGTGCAGTACAAAGCATTGTATCGCGCACTGAATCCGCATTCGCAGGGAAAGTCACCGGCGGATTAAGATCGGTACGGCAGTAAATCACGCCAGTATTCGGCATTGCTGGGCGCAACGTTAAGGTTACTTTTTTACCGCTATGTAAGCCTACACCTGTGACTTTAATGCTTTGTTTTAATGTTCTTTGTTTAATCATCTCTTTTACCTTATTGCTTCACAACAAGATTACTTTTGCTCTTATTTCTCATCACGACCAAATGATGCCGGATTGAAGAAATTAGGATTATTTCTTAACTGTTCTAAACGGCTTGGATCAAGCGGTTTATTTAAGTTACCGTATTGCGGATTTTGTTCCTGTGCGGGTTCTGGTTGTGGATTATGTCTTAATGCATCTAAACCATGTAAACCAACTGGCGGTTGTGGTTGAATCGTTTCTTGCGCTACAGGTTGTTGAACTTGAGCTTGTTGCACTGTCGCTTGAGGACGAGCAATCACTACAGGCTCTGCTGAAACTACATCACCTAAACCTGTCGCAACGATCGTTACACGAATTTCATTGCTCATTTCAGGAACTAAACTGGTACCCACTACGATAGTCGCGTCTTCTGATGCAAAGCTACCTACAGTGTCACCTACCACGTTAAATTCGTCAAAGCCAAGATCCATGCCTGAGGTAATATTAACAAGGATACCTTTAGCATTAGAAAGATCGACTTTCTCTAATAAATCATTTTTAATTGCAAGACGCGCTGCTTCTTCTGCACGACCCGCACCTGGTTCACTTTGAGCAGAGCCGAAGCCAATCATTGCTTGACCCATTTCCGACATAACGGTTCTTACGTCAGCAAAGTCCACGTTGATTAAACCTGGAGAAGTAATCATATCGGAGATGCCCATAACAGAGTTACGTAATACGTCATTCGCAGCAGCAAAAGCATCAATTAATGTTGCATTTTTCGGGAGAACTTTTTGAATTTGTTGGTTAGGAATGATGATCATTGAATCCACATATTGTGAAAGATCTTTAATCCCTAATTCAGCAAATTGCATACGTTTTTTGCCTTCAAAGCTAAATGGCTTAGTAACAACAGCAACAGTTAAAATGCCCAATTCTTTCGCTACTTTAGCAACGATTGGTGCCGCACCAGTACCTGTACCACCGCCCATACCGGCTGCGATAAAGACCATGTCTGCACCTTCAAGCATTTTACGGATTTCTTCTTGGTCATCTTCAGCCGCTTTACGACCTACATTTGGGTTTGCGCCCGCACCAAGACCTTTAGTTGTTGCCCCACCAATTTGTACAGTTTGTTGAACTTGGCTTTTGCGTAATGCTTGCGCATCGGTATTCACTGCATAAAATACGATTTTACCGTGTTCTTCGCTATCAATTGCACTTTCGCCCAAGAAATTACCATTGAATTCTTGTTGCACCATGTTAGCAACCATGTGGTTAACTGCGTTACCGCCGCCTCCACCAACACCGACAACCTTAATCAGTGCACCTGTTTGCTCTTCAAAATCACCATACTCTGGGTATAACATTTGCTGTTCTCCGTTACTGCTAATACTCTGTTAGCATATTAATAAAAGTTAAATATTTTCTATTGTAAATTAAAACGCTAAAATTATCAAAATTCTGATTTCACTTTATTGAAAAAACTTTTTACACCTTTCCAGATTTTTTTGCAAAGCGCCTCTTCGCTGTAACTAGAATCAACAGGATCATTATCACTATTTTGATGATGATATTGTAGTAATCCAACTACAGTTGAATATTGCGGACGATTTACATAATCCGTTAAGCCTGTAATATTCAATGGACTACCAATACGCACTTGGCAACCAAATACATTTGAAGCACAATCTTTTAAGTCTTCAATTTGTGCACCACCACCGGTAATAACGACACCAGCAATTAATTCAAATTTAATATGTTTGCTTTCTAAATCTGCTTTGAGCTTATCTAATTCGTCCTTAACAACGCCTAATAGTTCAATATATCTTGCTGAAGTGATTAAAGATAAATCACTTTTTGTTAAAGCACGTGGCGCTCGACCACCAATACTTGCCACTTCAATTTTTTTATCGCCATGTAGACGCGCTGGATACAATGCACTTGCATAATTCACTTTAATACGTTCGGCTTCTGCACGAGAAACGGTGCATGCATGAGCAATATCATTCGTGACAATATTGCCTGCATAAGGAATAACCTTGCTAAAGCGTAATGAACCATTGGTATAAACCATCACATTCATAGTACCCGCGCCGAAATCGATTAAGCACACGCCTAAGTCTTTTTCATCTTCGGTTAAAACAGAATGCGTTGCTGCAAAGCCGGAGAACACGACTTTATCAACTTGTAATCCGCAACGTTCAACTGCTTTTTTCAAGTTATTTTGCCAGTCTTGGTGACAAGCAATTAGGTGTACATTTGCTTTTAAACGGACGCCGTGTAGACCTAATGGATTTTTAATATTAACTTGTTTATCTACCGCGTATTCTTGAGGAATAATGTGTAATAAAGAAAGGCCTTCAGGTAATTTTACTGAGCTTGCTGTATGTAAAGCATCATCAATCTCTTCTTGAGTCACTTCATTTTCAGAAATAGCAACAAAACCGCTCTCGTTCAGGCTTTGAATATGTTCACCCGTAATTGCAAGAGTCACACTCATAATTTGGCAATCAGCCATTGATTCAGCCGCTTCAATAGCACGTTGGATAGAGTTAACAACGGCATCTAAATCAGTAATACTGCCACGATCAATCCCTTTCGATGGACAACTACCCACGCCAAGTACATTTACTACGCCATCAGGAAGCACTTCCCCAACAACAGCAACAACTTTTGATGTACCAACTTCAAGACCTACAATGACTTTCGGTTCCAACTCTTTTCCCATTTTCTTATTACACCTAATGAATTATTTTTATTTCTCTGTCAATCCAACCGCTGCTGATGCAGATGCATAGCGCAAATCTACATAATCAATTCGTTTACCTTCAGGCACTTCAATTTGTGGGTAAATCGTTACAAATCGATCTAATTTTGGTTTCCAATCTCCGCGCCCAAGTTTCAATACTATATCATTATCGAGCGTAACTTGCCATGCACCGCGATCATCAATTCGAACACCTTTAACCACTAAATTTTTGGCTTTAAAATCAGCGAAAATTTGATTCCAAGCTTCTAATACTTTCAAGCTTTGATAATCTGGGCCACCTAAATAAGGCAACGCTTTTTCTTTTAACTTATCCATCGGTAATTGGAAAACTGTTCCCTCTTTTGTGATGAACTCTGTTTTATTCCAAATTGCAACTGGCTGATATTCTGATAGCCAAATACTTAAACGATTTGGCCAAATTTTACGAACCACCGCACCTTTTACCCAAGGAATCGTTTCAAGCTGCTCTTGAATTTGCTTAACGTCTTGTCCCCAAAAACCCTTGAGAGAGCCCATTTTAAGCAACACATCTTGCACATCCGGATAAGTGGTAAATTCATTTTGGCCCACTAATGCATAGGCAGTAATTTTTCTATCACCGTCTAAGCTTTCAAGCCAACTCTGCCAGTTTGAATAAACGAAATACCCTAGCCCCGCACAAAGTAACACCAAAGCAAGTTTAATCTGCAACATAAAACGGAATTTACCTTCTCCGTTAGATGAGCGACCAAATTGCGTTGGCGGTGTATTTTTGCGCTTAATTACATTCATTACGCACTCAACTCCAAAATTTTCACGACGAGTTGTTCAAATGAAATACCGACTGTTGACGCAGATTTAGGGAATAAACTGTGACTTGTCATGCCAGGGTTCGTGTTTACTTCTACTAAACGGAAATTACCTTGTGCATCAGTCATCACATCAATACGACTCCAACCACGACAACCCACAACGTCATAAGCACGTTTAACTAATTTCGCTAATTCTTGCTCTCGTTCAGCTGAAAGACCCGCTGGGCAAAAATATTGAGTGTTATCTGAAATATATTTCGCATCGTAATCATAAAACTCACCTTCTGGCACAATGCGAACAGCAGGCAATACTTCGCCACCTAAAACAGGCACAGTTAATTCATCGCCAGCCAACCATTCTTCAATCAAAATGGTGTTATCAAATTTAAGTGCATAATCGACCGCACTTTTTAATTCTTCGACTGCTTTTACTTTCGTTAAACCCACACTTGAACCTTCAAGAGATGGCTTAACCATCAAAGGTAAACCTAACTTTTCGACCACAGCTTGTGGGTTTAGTTCGTGAGCGTTTTCTTTGGTCACGATCTCCATATCGGCAACAGGTAAACCAAAGGCTTTCCATAACATTTTAGTACGCATTTTATCCATGGTTAACGCTGAAGCCATCACGCCACAACCAGTGTAAGGCAAACCGATTTGTTCTAATAAACCTTGCATGGTGCCATCTTCACCACCGCGACCATGTAAAATGTTAAAGACACGATCAAAACCATCAGCCTTTAAATTCGCGACATTATATTCTTTAGGATCGATACCATGTGCATTATAACCTTGGCTCACTAATGCGTTTAACACGGCTGCGCCAGAATTAAGAGAAACTTCACGTTCAGCTGATGTGCCGCCTAACAACACAGCAATTTTTTCTTGTTTTAAATTCATTGTTTTATCCTGTTTTCTTTTTATTTTTCATCGAAAAGTGCGGTTATTTTTCAGTGTTTTTATGCTTTCCAACGTTCTGCTAAACCACGAGAAATTTTGCTTACACTTCCCGCACCTTGAGCAAGAATTAAATCACCATCTTGAATAATTTGATCTAATACATCGCCAAGTTGTTCCGTATCAGAAACTAAAATTGGATCGACTTTTCCTAGATTACGAATAGAACGACAAAGTGCTTTACTATCTGCACCGACAATTGGCGCTTCACCTGCCGCATAAACGTCTAACATAATCAATGCATCCACTTGGGATAATACTTGCACGAATTCATCAAATAAATCGCGAGTACGTGAATAACGGTGAGGTTGGAAAATCATCACAATACGTTTATCTCCCCAGCCTTCACGTGCTGCTTTGATGGTCACGCCAACTTCAGTTGGGTGATGGCCATAATCATCCACTAAGCGTACTTTACCATTTGGACGAATAAACTCGCCTAATTGGTCAAAACGTCTGCCCGCACCTTGGAAATCAGCAAGCGCTTCTAAAATCGCTTCATTGCCAATGCCTTCTTCTTTTGCTACTGCAAGTGCCGCCGTCGCATTTAACGCATTATGTTTACCTGGCACATTCAATAATACATTGATGCGTTCACCACTTGGGCAAACTACAGTGTAGTGACCTTGGAAACCGGTTTGTTCATAATCTTCGATACGATAGTCAGCATGCTCGCTGAAACCATAGGTTAACACTTGGCGTCCAACTTGAGGAACAAGTTCCATTAATACCGCATCATCTGCGCACATAACCGCTAAACCGTAGAATGGTAAGTTATGTAAGAACTTCACGTAAGTGGCTTTCATCTTTTCAAAGTCACCACCGTAGGTATCCATATGATCCGGTTCAATATTGGTTACCACAGAAACCATAGGTTGCAAGTGTAGGAAAGATGCATCACTTTCATCCGCTTCTGCGATTAAATAACGGCTTGCACCTAAATGCGCGTTTTTACCGGCAGATTTAACTAAGCCACCATTAACGAAGGTTGGATCCAGTTTCGCTTGAGTATAAACCATCGAAATCATGGCAGTGGTTGTGGTTTTTCCATGAGTCCCTGCAACCGCTATACCATGACGGAAACGCATAATTTCAGCTAACATTTGTGCTCGCTGAATCACAGGAATACGATTTTGTTTAGCAGCGATTAATTCGGGGTTATCTTCATGGATCGCGCTTGATACAACAACGACACTTGCCCCTTTCACATTTTCAGCCTGGTGACCAATGAAAATTTTTGCGCCAGCTTGAGCAAGACGTTGAGTCACGACACCATCTGCAATATCGGAACCAGAGATATCATAACCTTCATTTAATAAAATTTCGGCAATTCCACTCATACCAGCACCACCGATACCAATGAAATGAATTTGTTGAACCCGACGCATCTCAGGGATAATTTTTCTAATTTCGTCCGAAATATGTTTCATATTATTTCACCTTTATTTTTAACCGCACTTTTAGGTTAAGGGTTTATTTACTATCCCTCAACTTCGCTGTTCTTATTTCGCGTTCTCTACAATAACATCAGCTACACGTTTAGCTGCCAATGGGGCCGACATTTCTTTTGCCTTAATCGCCATCGCTAGTAATGTTTCACGATCTGTTTTTTCTAAGAAATCGACCAACACATCCGCATTTAATTCATTTTGCTGAATGATTTTTGCTGCGCCTACATCGGCAAGATATTTCGCATTTAAATATTGTTGTTGATCTTTATGCTGGAATGGTACAAAAATCGCAGGCGTCCCCACAGCAGCTAATTCGCATACTGTTAGTGCACCAGAGCGACAAATCACCACATCTGCCCAAGCGTAAGCTTCCGCCATATCATCAATAAATTCTGTAATTTTGACCGAATCTGCATGTTCACCATAAAGTGCGGTCACACTTTCAACAGAACCTTTCCCCACTTGATGACGAACCTCTAATTTATCTGCCAAACGAGCAACAACTTGTGGGATAGTCTGATTGAGTACGCGAGCCCCTTGGCTTCCCCCCACGACAAGTACTCTCAATTTTCCGCTTCTTTCTGAAAAACGTGCTTGTGGTGATGGCATTTCAAATAAATCTTGGCGAACTGGGTTTCCTACAACTTCGGCATCTTTGAATGCTGTTGGGAAAGCTTGTAACACACGCGTCGCAATTTTTGCCAACCATTCATTGGTTAAGCCTGCTACGGCATTTTGTTCATGTAAAATTACTGGCACGCCACAAAGTTTTGCCGCGATACCTCCTGGGCCTGATACATAACCGCCCATACCTAATACCGCATTAGGTTGATATTCTTGAATAATTTTACGAGCTTGTAATACGGCTCTTAAAATAGCAAAAGGCGCACCGAGTAAAGCTTTAATGCCTTTACCACGCAACCCTGAAATTTGAATAAAACGAATTGGAATACCATGTTTTGGTACAAGCTGTGCTTCCATTCGATCTTTGGTGCCTAACCAGCAAATTTCCCAACCTTCTTTTTGTAAGGTTTGAGCAACAGCGATGGCGGGGAAAACATGTCCACCAGTACCACCCGCCATAACTAATAATTTTTTACCCATAAATATTCCTAATCATCTCTCAAACGAGCTTGACCACCACGTTGTAATCTATTTTCATGGTCAATACGCAATAAAATTCCCACAGTCGCTGACATAATAATGATACTTGAACCACCATAACTCACTAATGGGAAAGTTAAACCTTTTGTTGGTAACATCCCTAAGGCCATGCCAAGATTGACGAAACCTTGGAAGAAAATCCAGAAACTAATACCTAAAGCAAAAAAGCCACGGAAACGTTGCTCTAGCATGAGAGATTCACGCCCGATTTTCATCGCTCGAAAAATCAATAGACCTAAAAGAATTACAACTACTAAAATACCAATAAAACCGAACTCTTCACCAATAATCGCCATGATAAAGTCAGTATGAGCCTCAGGAAGATAATCGAGTTTTTGAATGGAGTTACCGAGCCCTTCTCCGCTAATTTCACCACGACCAAACGCCATCAAAGAGTTAGTTAGCTGGAACCCTGTTCCGTAAGGATCTTTAAACGGCTCTAAGAAACCGGTAAAACGTTTTAAACGATAAGAGGCGGAGAGAACTAGCCATACAAAGAGAAGTATGCCTGTACCAATGAGCAAAATAAATTGCCAAAAATTTGCACCGACAATAAAAAGCATACCAAAGGTAATAACGAAAAGTACAACGGTACTACCTAAGTCAGGCTGAGCGAGTAAGAATACCCCTAATACGCCCATCACAATGAAAGGCTTAGCTGCACTGAATTTTTTACCACGTACTTCATCATAACGACGCGTAAAATAACTCGCGAGGAAACAGGTTAAAGCTAACTTCGCAAATTCCGCAGGCTGGAAATTTAAAATCCCCAAAGAAATCCAACGTTTTGCACCATTAACAGAAGTACCGATACCGAGAACCAGTATTAATAAAACAATGGCTAATAAGAAAATTTTAGCGTGCCACTTTTCCCATTGAGAAGAAGAAATTTGGAGAGTTAAATAACAAGTCGCTAAAGAAAGTAAGACATAAACTGCATCACGTTTAGCAAAATAGAATGTATCATTAAATACGCGTGCACTGTAAGGCATTGAAGCAGAAGTTACCGCTACTAAACCAATCAGCAATAGCACGACAAAAAGCCAAAACAATGCGCGATCATAAAGCAACCCTTGCGGCGTTACTCTCGCCCATTGTTCATAATTTTGTTTAATTTTATTGATAAATTCCATTACTACCCTAATTCTTTAAGCTAATTTTGCTAAACGAGTAAACTCTTCGCCACGTTTTTCAAAAGAGGCAAACTGATCCAAACTTGCACAAGCGGGAGATAATAACACCATATCGCCTGATTTTAAATGTGGACGTAAAAATGAAATCGCTTGTTCCATGGTTTCAAATAAATGACTTTGGCTTGAAAGTGCCGCAAGTTGTTTACCATCTCGACCAAAGCAATAGGTTGAAATATGAGGTTGGTTGATTAAATCAGCGAGTTCAGAAAAATCTGCCCCTTTACCATCACCACCTAATAAAAGGTGTAACGTTCCTTCAACATATAACCCTGCCAATGCTGCAACGGTGCTGCCTACATTGGTGGCTTTAGAATCATTAATCCAACGAACACCATTCGCTTGATGGGCTAATTGGAAACGATGATCTAAGCCTTTAAATTGACGAAGTGCGGTACGAATTGCTTCTAAATTTATACCTACTGCTTGTGCTAATGCTGTCGCCGCTAAAATATTCATGTAATTATGACGACCAACCAAGATTGCTTCATCACAAGGTAAAATGACTTCCTCTTTCGCCATTAAGTACTGTTTACCATTTTCGGTTTTCAACCAGTAATCCGCTTGATTTTCAGCAAAAGACACAACCTTCTTAGCTTGATTTTCACCTTCGCCAAACGTGAGTTTATCTTCTAAATTCACTACTGCTGTTTCCGCATTGTGGTAAATACGCAATTTGGCTTGGCGATAATCTTCTAAATCCACATAGCGATCCATGTGATCTTCAGTCACATTAAGCACTGTCGCTGCAGCCGCTTTCAAACTATAAGTGGTTTCAAGTTGGAAGCTGGAAAGTTCTAAGACATAAAGATCACAATCTTCATTTAATAATGACAACGCCGGAATGCCAATGTTTCCACCCATTCCGACTTTTATTCCAGCCGATTTAGCCATTTCATAAACTAATGTTGTCACGGTGCTTTTACCGTTAGAACCAGTAATTCCTACAATTGGTTTGGTGGCGGCTCGGCAGAATAATTCAATATCTCCAATCACTTCTACGCCTGCCGAAAGTGCGGTCTGAATTTCAGGTGTTTTTACCGTGAGCCCTGGGCTAATGACAATAATATCGCTTTCAAGTAACCATTGTTGATTTAGGCTACCTGTATGTAAGGGAACATTTTTAGGTAATTTATCCGCACCTGCTGGATGTTGGCGTGTATCAATCACACGAATATTCGCTTGTTGAGATTGAAGATATTCAACGCAAGAAAGGCCTGTTTTTCCAAGGCCTATAATAGTAATCGTTTTATTTTGGTATAAAGTTGTCATGTTGTTTTTCTTCTCTCGTATTCTGGGATCACGCAGGGTGCAACAAGTGCACCCTACAAAAATTATCTTAGTTTGAGCGTTACAAGCCCCATCAACACCAACATTAAGGAGATAATCCAAAACCGAATAATCACTCTTGGTTCTGGCCAGCCTTTCAATTCAAAGTGGTGATGAATTGGTGCCATTCTAAAAATACGTTGTTTTCTTAATTTGTAAGAACCGACTTGCAAAATCACAGACAAGGCTTCAACAACAAATACACCGCCCATAATCACTAATAAGAATTCTTGACGAACAAGGATGGCAACAACACCAAGTGCGCCACCAAGTGCTAGAGAACCTACATCGCCCATAAAGACTTGAGCAGGATAAGTATTAAACCATAAGAAACCTAAGCCTGCGCCTACGATTGCAGTACAAAACACCACCACTTCAGAACTATATTTGATGTAAGGAATATGTAAGTATTCTGCAAAATTAACGTTACCGGTCGCCCATGCGATTAAAGCAAATGCACCTGCGACTAACGCTGTTGGCATAATTGCAAGACCATCTAAACCGTCGGTTAAATTTACCGCATTGCCTGTGCCCACAATCACAAAGTAAGACAACACAATATAGAATAGACCTAATTGCGGCATGATATCTTTGAAGAATGGAATCACTAAACGAGTTGCATCGGTATCATGACCTAACCAATACAACCAAATGATCGCTACTAATGCAACTACTGACATCCAGAAATATTTCCAACGCGCAATTAAACCGTCGGTATTTTTACGCGTGATTTTACGGAAATCATCCACAAAGCCAATGGCACCATAGCCAAACAATACAAATAAGCAAATCCAGACGTAAGGATTCGCTAAGTTAGCCCATAATAACGTACTCACACCGATGGAGAATAAAATCATCACTCCGCCCATGGTTGGGGTGCCTTTTTTAGCAAAGTGACTTTCAGGACCGTCATTACGCACTTCTTGACCAAATTTTAAAATTTGAAGGCGTTTGATCACTTTCGGACCAATCCATAAAGAAATGAAAAGTGCGGTTAATAATGCCAAAATCGCACGTACGGTAATATAGGAAATGGCATTAAATGCCGTTTCATAGCGAACTAAATATTCAGCAAGCCAAACTAACATAAGCTATCCTTTAATGAATAAATCGTCTCTTCCATTTTCATTGAGCGCGAGCCTTTCGCTAATACGACGACTTTTTGGTTTTCTTGTAATTTCTGTTTAATAATATCTAACGCATAAGCTGTCAATTCAGCTTTATCTGTAAAATGTTTTCCCAAAACAGCCTCAGAAATGACCGCACTTTCTGTTCCATACGAAAGCACTAAATCTAATTTAGCTTGTTTTGCGTGATCGCCAACTTGTTGATGACATTTTAGGCTATTCTCACCTAATTCTTTCATATCGCCCACAAGTAGAATACGGAAAGCATCATAACCTTTTAAAACATCAATCGCGGCTTGTAAAGAATCCACATTTGCATTGTAAGTATCATCTAACAGCAACAAATTTTCATTCACTTGAATCGGGAATAAGCGTCCTTTTACTTGAGAACGGTGTTCAAGACCCGCTTTAACATCAGCAAGACTCGCGCCCACATTCATAGCAAGAGCCGTTGCTGCCAACGCATTTTTTACATTATGCTCACCTAAATAAGGCAAATTAATTTCAATGCTGCCTTTTGGCGAAACTAACGTAAACGTTGAGCCATCAGGTGAATGTTTTACATTTTCAGCTTTATAATCGCCACCATTAAAATATTGAGTAACATGTGAACCAATTTCTTTTTGCCACAATTCAATATAATTATGTTCACTGTTAATAATAGCTACACCATTTGGGGTTAAACCACGATAGATTTCGCCTTTCGCACGTGCTACGCCCTCAATTGAACCAAACCCCTCTAAATGTGCAGCCGCGACATTATTCACTAATGCGGCTTCAGGCTGTGCAAGATGCGTGGTGTAATCAATTTCACCTTGATGGTTTGCGCCTAATTCAATAACGGCAAATTTATGCTGCTCTGTTAAACGTAATAATGTGAGTGGTACGCCAATATCGTTGTTGAAATTACCATTGGTAAACAGCACTGCATCTGCATTACCTGCAGTTTGTTGCAGAATCGAGGCTGTCATCTCTTTCACTGTAGTTTTGCCCGATGAACCTGTCATCGCCACGGTACGAGGATTAATTTTTTCACGTAACCATTTTGCTAATTGACCAAGGGCTAAGCGCGTATCTGCAACAACTAATTGTGGCGTGGCTATTTCGGTGTTAGCTTGTTGCACTACTAAGGCTGTCGCACCTTGCTCAACGGCTTTATCTAAGTATTGATGTGCATCAAAATGCTCACCTTTTAATGCAAAGAAAAGCGAGTTATATACAGCTTTACGCGTATCCGTATTAATATTTTCAACAACGACCTGCTCATCGCCAATAAGATCAGCATTTAAAATTTGAGCAAGCTGTTGGGTAGTTAGTTTAATCATTCTGTTTTTTATTTTTTTGTTAAATAGGCTTCAGCTACTTCTTGATCGGAGAAATGAAGTGTTTTATCCCCAATGATCTGATAGTTTTCATGCCCTTTACCGGCAATAACAATCACATCATTTTCAACTGCATTCTCAATGGTAAATTTGATAGCTTCTTCACGATCCGGAATCACACCAACGTCTTCCAGGCGACTAAAACCAGTAAGTATATCTGCTTCAATTTTATTTGGGTCTTCTGTACGCGGATTATCTTGGGTTACGATCACTAAATCTGCAAACTGCTCAGCCGCTTTTGCCATTAGAGGACGCTTGCCTGCATCACGATCACCGCCACATCCAAAGATACACCAAAGTTTACCTTTACAATGTTCACGCGCGGCATTTAATGCTTTTTCCAATGCATCTGGAGTATGGGCATAATCAACGATAACTGTTGGTTTGCCTGCTTTCTTAATCAATTCCATTCTTCCATTTACCCCTTTTAGCTGTGAAACCGTACGGATAAGATCGTCGAAAGAATAACCTAAAGCCAATAAAACAGCCGTGGCTAACAGCAGATTACTCACGTTAAAAGCACCAATTAATGGGCTATGTAATGTGCCATTACCCCAACTTGAAGCAACATCAATCACCGCACCTTCGTGAGTAAAACGAATCTGTGTTGCATAAAGCCATTGTTTAGAAGTTGGATGGAAATCTGAGCGGCAGCTAACTGCAATACCATTTGGTAATTCGCTTAACCACGCAGCTCCAATTGGATCATCAGCATTAAGAATTTGTAATTCGGGCGCCAAATCAATGAAAAAGCGTTTTTTAGCTTCGGCATACTTTTCCATTGTCTCGTGATAATCCAAGTGATCTCGACTTAAATTGGTAAAAATAGCAGCCTTAAATTTAAGGGCTTCAACGCGATGTTGAACTAAACCATGTGAAGATACTTCGATAGAAGCAAAATCTGCCCCTTTCTCTACAAAATCAGCGAGGTTTTCTTGAACTTCAACGGCTGAACCTGTGGTGTTTTTTGCTTCTTTAACTTGACCTAATAAACCATTGCCAATGGTGCCCATGACAGCTGCTTTGTGGCCTAATAGCGTAGCCCATTGAGCTAATAATTGAGAAACCGTAGTTTTACCATTTGTTCCAGTGACACCAACTAAAGTCAATTTTTCGGAAGGATTGTCATAAAATTGACCTGCCAATGCTGAAAGATTAGCTGATAAATGATTGAAATGAATCACTGGCACATTATTTTGCCATTGGATGTTCAAATGATCGTTTTCTAAATCTGTCTCTAAAACGACCGCACTTGCACCAGAAGAAATAGCTTGAGGAACAAATTGACTCGCATCAAAACGATGCCCTTTTACTGCCACAAATAGATCTCCTTGAGTCACTTTGCGGCTGTCTAACACCATCGCCTTCACATTAATGTCTGAAAGCACCGGAAGATCAAAAAGTGCGGTCAATTTTTTCATTGTTTTGCCTTTTCTTAATTCATTTTTTCAAGTTTTTGATCGCTTAAGCGAACAGTGCGTCTTGCTGTTTTTTCTGTTGGTTCTGCATCTGGTGCAATACCATTAGCACGCAAGGTATAGCCCATAATGCTAGAGAATACGGGGGCAGATACCGCACCACCATAGTACTGTCCTGCTTTCGGATCGTTAATCAAAATAACTAATGCATAACGTGGATCGCTAATTGGTGCAATACCCGCTGTAAATGCGACATATTTATTAACATAGTGACCATTTTCAATTTTACGCGCCGTACCTGTTTTCACACCAACACGATAACCTTCAACCATCGCACGTTTATTTTTGATTGCCACTTTCTCTAACATACCCACGACGTCTTTCGTGATTTTTTCAGAGAAAACACGTTGACCAATAACCGGCGGATCAACTTTAGTGATAGAAAGTGGACGATAAATCCCAAAGCTACCTAAAGTAGCATAGGCACGCGCAATTTGTAATGGTGTTGAAGTAATACCATAACCATAAGCCACAGTTGCACGTTCGATATCTGCCCAACGTTTACGGTTTGCATTTAATACCCCACGTTGCTCACCGATTAAGCCTAACTCAGTATCTTTACCTAAGCCTGCATTTTGGTAAGTTTCCATTAATGCTGAAGGAGGCATACGTAGCGCAAGGCGGCTCACACCACGGTTACTTGAGTTAATCAAAATTTCATCTAAGGTTTGTTGTGGGCGAGGTGCCACATCGACAATTTCTTTACCACTTACGGTAAATGAACCTGTATTAATTACCTCATCACGTCTCACTGCGCCACGTTGAAGTGCGGTCAACACAACGAAAGGTTTTACGGTTGAACCAGGTTCAAAGGTATCGGTAATCGCACGGTTACGTTTTAACTCGTCTTTTACATTGGCTAAGTTATTCGGATTGTAGGAAGGCGCGGTTGCCATTGCTAATACTTCACCCGTACGCACATCCACCAACACCGCAGTACCAGATTCAGCTTTGTTCTCAGTTACCGCTTTTTTGATTTCACGATACACCATGGATTGTAACTTTTCATCAATACTTAAGGTGACATCTTGTGCATCGTATTTTTTCTCATCGGCAATATGTTCAACCACGTTACCACGTTTGTCTTTACGAACAACACGTGCACCGTCTTTACCCACTAACATTGAGTTGAAGCTTGCCTCAACCCCCTCAATCCCTTTACCATCAATGTTGGTAAAGCCGATTAATTGAGCCGCTTCTTCTACGCGAGGATAAAAACGACGTGGTTCTGTCTCTAATGAGATACCTTTAATTTTGAGTTCACGAATATAATTTGCTTTGCTCGCTTCTACTTGACGTGCTAAATACAAAAAGCCTGATTTTGCATTTTTCTCAATTTTTTTCACCAACTCTGCTGGTGTCATATTTAATTCGTTAGCAAGGGCTTTAATTCGTTCTTTATCATCTAATGCATTTTCTTTTAGCATTAAACGAGGTTCAGCCACAATTGCGCTCATCGGTACACTCACCGATAACAATTGACCATTGCGATCCAAAATTGAACCGCGAACAGAAAGTACGTCATCTTTACGTAATGAACGTTTGTCCGCTTCACCAGAAAGGGTTTCAGAATTAACAGATTGCACATAAGCAGCACGAGCCACTAATGCGCCTAATCCAAAGAAAATAAAACTTGTCGCAATAAGATAACGACCACGAAGGAAGCATTTCTCAAACACCATCTTCGGTTTATTTGGTTTTACTGACGCAGGTTGAGCCAATTTTCTAATTGTTTTCTTTGGCTTTCCTGGTTTCTTAGAGGAATTAAATCTAACCATTTTATTCAAAATCCCTATTCAAAAATAACCACTTCTTGTTCACTTTGAACACGTTGCATTTTTAATGTACCGATTGCAATGGATTCAACTCTTGTATTATCACTTTCGGTTGCTTCTTGTAATTGCAAATTGCGATATTCGTTTTCAAGGGCTTGGTGTTGTAATACCAACTGCCCGTTTTCAGAAATCAAGCCTCGTGTTTGATGAGTCATCCAAATCGTACCCATAGCAGAAGCTAAAATTAATAAAAGTAGGACGACAATCAATTTATTAGAAGAAAAAATATCTTCAACGAGAATATGTTGTAAAGGATAACGTTCGCTATTTTCTAACATCTTATTTCACCCTTTCCGCAATACGTAATACCGCGCTTCTTGAACGTGGATTCGCTGAAATTTCTGCCTCACTTGGCTGGATTGCCTTACCAATGATTTTTAATTTTTGATTACGTTGGATTTGATCTTCACGTAATGGTAAACCTCTTGGAATATCCTCACCTTTGCTTTGCTTACGCATGAAATGTTTTACCATTCTGTCTTCAAGTGAATGGAAACTGATAATCGATAAACGCCCTTCTGGTGCCAACATATCTAATGCAGAATTTAATACACTTTCTAATTCATCTAATTCCGCATTAATATAAATTCGAATGGCTTGGAAACTACGCGTCGCTGGATGCTTATGTTTATCTTTAAACGGTACGGCTTGAGCAATTAATTCAGCGAGTTGAGAAGTACGACTTAAACATTCTGTGCCATTTTTGACCGCACTTTTGTTGAACTCTACGATGGCAGTCGCAATTCGTTTTGCAAAACGCTCTTCACCAAAGGTTTTTAACACCCAAGTTAAATCATCAACAGATACCTGTTTTAGCCACTCTGCCGCTGATAAACCTTGTGTGGTATCCATGCGCATATCTAACGGGCCATCTTTCATAAAACTGAAACCACGCTCAGCTTCATCAAGCTGTGGAGATGACACCCCTAAATCCAGCAAAATGCCGTCAATTTTACCAACTAAATCGAGTTTTTGACAGATGTCTGGGATGTGAGAAAAGCTATTATGTTCAATATGAAAACGAGGGTCTTGAATTTTTTCGGCTTCAGCAATGGCACGAGGGTCACGATCGATAGCAATTAAACGACCATGTTCAGAAAGTTGCGAGAGAATAAGGCGAGAATGACCACCACGACCAAAGGTACCATCGATATAAATTCCATTTTCTTTCAACGCCAAACCATTCACCGCTTCGTGAAGCAAAACCGTGATATGTTCAGGTACAGAAAAGGAATTTTGCGTAGTCATAAGTAAAAAGTAAAAGTTAAATCAAAACCGATAAAGAGAAGATAGAGCGGCGCAAGCACCGCTTATCCTGCTAGTGCTGCTGTTCTATAATGACAGCATTTTTAGTTCTTCAGAAGCACCGAATTCAGCACTTGAGCCAATTTCAATGTCCTCATCAATTTGTGCGTACCATTCAGTATCGCTCCAAATTTCAAATTTGTTCAACTGCCCTACCAACATTAAGCCTTTTTCTAATTTTGCGTGTTGACGTAATGGACCACTTAATAAGATACGACCTTGCGCATCCATTTCACATTCTGTGGCATAACCGAGCATTACACGTTGTAAACGGCGTTGGTTTGGGTCAAAGTTGGAAAGTGAAAGTAGTTTTTGTTCGATTTTTTCCCATTCATCTAAAGGATAAAGTAATAAACAAGGTTGACGAATATCAACGGTACAAACCATTTGACCTTGGTTCTTTTCCATGATTTCAGCACGATAACGAGTAGGAATCGCTACACGACCCTTCGCATCTAAATTTACCGCTGCTGCACCACGAAACATTTCTCTACCTTTAAACGTTTATTTTTAGAAAAATTTGGCAGAATTTTCCACAAAATTCCACTTTTCACCACTTTGCGTAAGTTTATCGGTTGTAGCCTTAACTTGCAAGCAATTAAAACGTAAAGATTGGTAAATTTTGGCAATAAAATAAACAAAAAAACCGTCTAAGGTTTCCCTCAAACGGTTTTTCAATTTTTAACTCGATTTAATTAGTTATTTACATACGCTTCTTCGTCACGAGCACCTAATGGTTTAAGCTGTGTGAAGAATAATACTAAACAAAGTACAGTTAAGCCTAAGCCGATATAAACAGATAATTGATAGTCTAAACCGAAACCGATTTTGTTGTATGCAAGATAAGTAAAACATACAGTACTGATAAATGCCGCAGGGATTGTACATACCCAGTGGAATTTATTATAACGGTATAAGTACGCTGCTGCAGTCCATAACATAACCATCGCAGTAGTTTGGTTCGCCCAAGTGAAGTAACGCCATAAGATAGAGAAATCCACTTTTGATACGATATAACCAACCACGAATAATGGCACAGCAATAATTAAACGTTTAGCTAAGGTTTTTTGTTCTAAATGGAAAAATTCTGCAATAACAAGGCGTGCTGCACGGAATGCTGTATCGCCTGATGTAATTGGAAGAACAACCACACCTAATACTGCAAAAATACCACCAACAAGACCTAAGAAGTGGATTGAAGAATCATAAACCACTTTAGAAGGCGAACCCGCTTTAATCGCAGCTAACAAATCTGGTAAAGAATCATAGAAACTTAAACCAACTGCACACCATACTAATGCAATCACACCTTCACCGATCATCGCACCGTAGAAAATGAAACGCCCTTCTTTTTCGTTTTCAGTACAACGTGCCATTAACGGACTTTGTGTTGCGTGGAAACCAGATAATGCACCACAAGAGATAGTTAAGAACAAGAGTGGCCATAATGGTAAATCTGCACGGGTTTCAAAGTTTTGGAAGAATTTCTCAAAAGACATACCGTCCACAGAACGATAGAAAGAAATTGGATCTGCTGAGCTAAGATCTGCAGTTACTAAACCATATACCATACCTACAGACATAAAGAGTAATAATGCACCGAAGAATGGGTAGATACGACCGATGATTTTATCAACTGGAAGTAATGTCGCAAGAATATAGTAAATGAAGATGATACCAGTCCAAACACTGATAACTGTCGCTTTATCCATACCCCAAACGGTAATACCACCTGCTTCAGCTACTTGATGGATTTCTTCCGCATTGCTAATAGAAATGCTACCTGATGCTGCACCGAACACATCCATTGTAATCGTACCCATTAATTGAGCTGGACTTGCAACGAATACCACACCCACTAATAATAAAAGTACAACAGCTAAGATATTAATAAATGCTTTAACTGGACGACCTAAGTATTTACCTGCGAGGTTCGGCATAGATGCACCGCCATTACGCACACTTAACATCCCGCAGAAATAATCATGTACCGCACCAGCAAAGATACAACCCACTACAATCCAAAGCATTGCAACCGGTCCGTATAACGCACCAAGAATTGGACCAAAGATTGGACCTGTACCTGCAATGTTTAATAATTGAATTAACCAAATCTTAGTTTTAGACATTGGCATATAGTCAACGCCATCATTCATGGTATACGCTGGCGTTTGACGATTTGGATTGATCACAAAAATGCGCTCAATCACTCGACTATAAAAGAAATAACCTGCAAGCAATAACGCCACGCAGAAGAAAAACCACAACATAAAAAATACTCCTCAGGAATAAATGAATACCGAAATTTAGTCATATACTAGACTTCGTCGGCGGTATTCTAAGTGAAAATCATCAAAATCAAAATTTTAATTTTTACATTGTTTCAATTTTGTGATCCATGTCACGTTTATCATTCCGTTTTTTTCACTTACAATAGGCATATAAATTAAAATAATTAATAAAGGATCATCAATGGCTCTCACCCGCTGCCCTGAATGTCGTAAAAAAATCAGCGAATCCGCTCAATTTTGTCCGAATTGTGGTTTTTCTTTTAAAGAAGAAGATCTTGAGATTTACAAACAAAAACTCGAAGAACGACGCCAACATAATGCCGAAATTAATCGAAAAAGCACTAAACTTCACCTTATTTGGTTCGCTATTTTCACTATCGTTATTTTGCTTGCAAGTTGGCTAACTGGAGAATAAAAAGTGCGGTCAAAAAATAATGAGAATTTTGACCGCACTTTAATTAGAACCCTATCCGCCTTGTCGTTGCAGAAAACGCTGGTTTCACTTCACATTCACCTTGTAATGCGCTCAGCCAATCTTGCACCTTTTGAAAAGGAGAAAACTGGTGGCGGCGAGCTACTGCGGCAAAATCTCCAGGCGTCAGCAGATTAAGCGATTCAATCTGACTTAAATCCTCTTCCGATAACAACGGCAACCCTAAAATTTCCGCTTGTTGTTTAGCAAAATCCAAGCGTTGTGGCAGCGTTAAATAATCAAACTTCAGTTTCAAATCAAAACGGCGTAAGGCTGCTGGATCAAGCACCTCAATTAAATTTGTTGATACCACCATCAGCCCCTCAAAACGTTCAATTTGCGTTAGCATTTCATTGACTTGTGAACGCTCCCAACTTCGATTGGCGCCTTCTCGAGAAAATAAGAACGTATCCACTTCATCTAGCACCAATAATGCGTTATCGGCTTTCGCTTGCTCAAAAGCTTGTGCGATATTCCGTTCTGTCCCGCCCACATAAGGATTAAGCAGATCAGAGCCTTGTCTTAGCAACAGCGGCATGTCCAACTGTTCCGCAAGCCATGCTGCCCAAGCAGTTTTCCCTGTTCCTGGCGGACCATAGCAACAAATCCGTCCTTTTTTCGAGCGTTTTAGCCCTTCACTAATACGATGAATATTGTCATTACTAGTCACATAATCCAAGTTATAGTCGGCTTTACCTAAAATAAGCGGTTCAATTTTCGGTTTATTTTGCGATTTTAATGTTTGATTAAACATCATGAGCAAAGTCTCAGCAAAATTAGATGTGTTGAGTTCCT
>CAJMMG010000022.1:0-26255 GCA_905214375.1 uncultured bacterium
CTGCTGCCCACATTAAGTCACCCACACGTTGGAAACCAAACATTGAGTAGTAGATAAAGAATGGAATCATCGGAAGGTTATTGACAGAGTATGAGTTCGCTGCAGCTAACCAAGATGATGCCGCACCTAATTCATTGATACCTTCTTGTAATACTTGACCATCTTTCGCTTCACGGTAGTACGCCACTAAATCACGGTCAGAAGGCACATAGTTTTGACCATGTGGGTTGTAAATACCGATTTGACGGAATAAACCTTCCATACCGAAAGTACGCGCTTCGTCAGCAACAATTGGCACAATTTGTTTACCAATGTCTTTATCTTTCAATAAGGTATTTAAGAAACGTACAAATGCCATTGTAGTTGAAATTGGACGAGCCTGTTCTTCCAATAATGGTGCAAATTCTTCCAATGATGGCACTTTAAATTCAGTGGTGAATTTTGGTAAACGTTTTGGTAAATAACCGTTTAACGCTTTACGTCTGCCGTGAAGATAATTGTACTCTTCCGAACCTTCTGGGAAAGTGATGTATGGATAGTTAGGAATATCTTCATCTTTAATATCTAATTGGAAATGATCACGGAAAGATTTTAAGCTTTCGAGAGACATTTTTTTCGATTGGTGCGCAGTGTTTTTACTTTCTGCTTCAGGAATTTTATAACCTTTAATCATGTGCGCTAAAATCACAACAGGCTTACCAGCAGTTTGAGCTTTATGGAATGCGGCATAAAGTTTTTCTGAATCATGACCACCACGTCTTAATGCCCAGATTTCATCATCTGTCATGTCTGCTACTAATGCAGCGGTTTCTGGGTAACGACCGAAGAAGTGTTCACGAACGTATGCACCATTCTTAGATTTGAAGGTTAAATAGTCGCCGTCAACTACTTCCATCATTAATTGGGTTAATTTGCCGGTAGTATCTTTTGCAAATAATTTATCCCAGCCAGAGCCCCACATGACTTTGATCACTTCCCAACCTGCACCAGCAAATAAACCTTCTAATTCTTGAACGATTTTGCCGTTACCCGTTACTGGACCATCTAAACGTTGCAAGTTACAGCTTACAACGAAGATTAAGTTATCTAAGCCTTCACGTGCTGCGAATGTTAAATCACCTTTTGCTTCGATTTCATCCATCTCACCATCACCAAGGAAAGCATACACTTTTTGATCTTTGGTGTCTTTTAAACCACGGTTGTCTAAGTATTTTAAGAAACGAGCAGTACGGATCGCATTTACAGGGCCTAAACCCATAGATACAGTTGAGAATTGCCAGAATTCAGGCATTAATTTCGGGTGTGGGTAAGAAGAAAGACCTTTTCCTGGTTCACATTCCTGACGGAAATTATTCATTTGTTCTTCAGTAATACGACCTTCAACAAATGCACGAGCATACATACCTGGTGCTGCGTGGCCTTGGAAGAAGACTAAGTCACCGCCGTTTTTATCAGTCGCTGCTTTGAAGAAGTGGTTAAAACAAACTTCATACATACTTGCAGCAGATTGATAAGTTGAAATGTGACCACCTAATTCAAGATCTTTTTTCTGGCCACGTAATACCGCCATGATCGCATTCCAACGTACAGCACTACGAATACGACGCTCAATAGCTTTATCACCTGGGTATGCTGGTTGTTCAGAAAGTGGGATGGTATTAACATAAGGGGTTGTTACGCCACCTTTTGCAATGTTCACACCACTATTACGTGCCTGATCAATCACCTGATTGATGATGTAATGCGCACGCTCTGCGCCTTCTGCACGAATTAATGAATCAACAGCTGACAACCAATCCTGTGTTTCAATTGGGTCAATATCGTTTACTAAGGTATCTGACATAGTCTTTCCTTATTTTACTGAGTGAAAATGAAGTTTGGTCATGACCAAACACGAAAATCAAGCTTGTTAATCAATGTTACAAACATTTAACAAATCTTGTAAATTTTAGAAGATTTTTTGCAAGAAAGATAGTAGATTTTCACTGTTCTCATGCATTTCTTCCTGTTATTGCAATAGTCTTCATTAAAAGTGCGGTCATTTTTAAAGGATTTTTAGGTTTAAGTTAAAGCATACTTTGTATATTGCATTCCCTACCCGCTTTGATCTAAAGTGTTCACATACTTTTTTAGCTTTATAGAGGATAAAATATGAATACGACAACTCGCCCTATCTTTTCTCATAAACGAATAGCACTCGTTGCACATGATAGCTGTAAACAAAACCTGCTCAATTGGGTAAAGAAACATAAAGAAGCTCTCGCTCCCCATCAACTTTATGCAACAGGTACAACTGGCCATCTATTAGAAAGAGAAACAGGACTCAAAATAGCCTCACTATTAAGTGGCCCGATGGGAGGCGATCAACAACTCGGTGGACTAATTGCTGAGAAAAAAATTGATATGATGATTTTCTTTTGGGATCCGATGAATGCCGCGCCACATGATCCCGATGTAAAAGCCTTAATGCGTATTGCAACCGTTTGGAATATTCCGGTGGCGATTAATCAAAGTACAGCCGATTTTCTATTAACATCAAGCTTATTTGAGCAAGAAATCAATATTGATATCCCTGATTATGAAGGATATTTGAAAGCACGTTTAAATTAACCAAATAAAAAGGAGATAAATCACTTTATCTCCTTTCTGTTTATTTACTCGTTAATTATTTACCCTGCATTGCCGCGCTCATGATTAACATAAATAGCACACCTTGCACCTGCTCTTCTGGAATCACTTGACCATTAAGTTTTAATTCACCTTTTTCGAGTACTAAGGCAAGCGTCACATTTTTATCGTTATTCACCACAATATTTTGTACTGCTGCTTGTTTGGCTTGCTCTTCAATTTTCTCTTTAATCAACGCTTTATCTTCTTCTGGGGCAAATTGTGTCATGATTTTTTCTGCTGTCGCTTTATCTACATGAATATGCACCGCAAAATCCGTAAATTGTTTATATAAACTCCCTTTCATTAAATCAAATTTCGGATCTTTCGCTAATGCCACATTGAGATCTAATGACACTTTACCTTGATTATCTGAAATTGATACTGGGTTGAGTTTAAGTTGAGGCTGATTATTAAAAATAGCCATACCATGCTCTTCAACCCATGAACTTAAAATTTCAGATACCACTTCATCATTCACATTTTTATCATCTCTAACAGACTTAAATACAGTGAAAACAGCTTCAATCAACTCATTTACTGCATTCGCTTCAATGTGGTTGAATTCAGCATTATAGGTTAATTTTCCTAAATCTTTTCCATCAATGATGACTGAGTCTAATGCATTTTCATTTTTAAAGTTTACAAAATCACTATCGAGTGAAATATCAGATGTTGCTTTTAAACCTTTTTCAATAATAGACGTTGTTTTCCCAGCATAATCCGTGCTCGTCATTTCGAAGCTTTCAGTTGAAGAAGAGCCTTTTCCTGTATAAATATAAGCCCATTTTGTTGGATTAAATGAAGCGTCCAATTTCATGCCCTTCATCTTCATTTTTACCGATTTAACTGCAGTAGCGTACTGGCTATTTTCCCCATCTGCACTACTAGGGCCTAAATCAGCAGTCACTTCGTCTAAGGTCATGTCATATTTACCTGCTCGATCTTTATCTACATCAAAACCAATGTTGATATTTGACCATGCGATCTTATTTTGCGGTGAATGAGGATCTGTCATTTCCCCAGCTGCTAATTCAACTTTACCTTTTGTTGCTAAACTATAGCTAGTCGAAGCTTGATATTGAACAGGTTTATCTGATTTAAGAAAATCAAATAGCGGCTGAGTTGTTTCATTTTTACCAATCACACCTTGTGCTGAAAACATTGTTGGTACGAAGTTAAATTTTTCCAACTGATTAAGTGGAAATGGTCCATGATAAAGCTTGGTTGAAAGTGGAATAGTAAATACTTGTCCTTCTTTTGGTAAAGAAATAACTACTTCATCTTCCACTTGAGAAGTAAAGAAACTGCGATCAAATTGCTTATTTTTATAAACAAGATTCACTGAATCTGACAAACCTAAACTTTGGAATTTTTGGTTCGCTAATTCAATTTGGCGTAAATATTCAGTTTGTGCTTTTTCTCCAGTAAACCATGCACCACCGACGCCTACAACACCAAGGGCAACAATGACACCTAATGCTACAGTTGATTTTTTCATTTTGATTCCTTTGCTAACTAATAGATGATTAAAATTGTTGGCAATTTATCACAAATCACAATTTTTTTCTTATTTTTAAAAAATAATTTTATATCCCCCCTTGAACTTCTCATCTCTGGACTTATTTTGTAAAACAAGAACGGAAATGACCGCACTTTAAAAGGAAGAAAAAATTTTTAAATCTTGCCTCTTGAAATGCGAAAAAGTATCCACATCTTATTCATCGTAACAATTTACAACGAATTTAAAATTTAATTAGGAGTAACAACATGGGAAAAATTATTGGTATTGACTTAGGTACAACAAACTCTTGTGTCGCTGTAATGGATGGTGACAAACCTCGCGTAATTGAAAACGCAGAAGGCGATCGTACTACCCCGTCAATTATCGCTTATACAAATGATAACGAAATTTTAGTGGGTCAACCGGCAAAACGCCAAGCGGTGACCAACCCGAAAAATACATTATTCGCAATCAAACGTTTAATTGGTCGTCGTTTTGATGATGCTGAAGTAAAACGTGATATCGACATTATGCCATTTGAAATCACCAAAGCAGACAATGGTGATGCATGGGTAAATGTAAAAGGTGACAAACTTGCACCGCCACAAATTTCTGCAGAAGTATTGAAAAAAATGAAGAAAACTGCAGAAGACTTCTTAGGTGAGCCAGTGACTGAAGCAGTAATCACTGTTCCTGCATACTTTAACGACGCTCAACGTCAAGCAACAAAAGATGCGGGTCGTATCGCAGGCTTAGAAGTTAAACGTATTATCAACGAACCTACAGCTGCAGCATTAGCTTACGGTTTAGATAAAGGTCAAGGCAACAAAACTATCGCTGTTTATGACTTAGGTGGTGGTACATTCGACTTATCTATCATCGAAATTGATGAAGTAGGTGGCGAAAAAACCTTCGAAGTATTAGCAACCAACGGTGATACTCACTTAGGTGGTGAAGACTTCGACAACCGTGTAATCAACTACTTAGTGGATGAGTTCAAAAAAGAACAAGGTGTTGATTTACGTAATGACCCACTTGCAATGCAACGTTTAAAAGAAGCAGGTGAAAAAGCGAAAATTGAACTTTCATCTGCACAACAAACTGATGTGAACTTACCTTACATCACTGCAGATGCAACTGGTCCTAAACACTTAAACATCAAGTTAACCCGTGCTAAATTAGAATCTTTAGTAGAAGATTTAGTGGCGAAATCACTTGAACCTGTAAAAGTTGCATTAAACGATGCTGGCTTAAGTGCATCACAAATTGATGATGTTATCTTAGTGGGCGGTCAAACCCGTATGCCATTAGTACAACAAAAAGTAGAAGAATTCTTCGGTAAAGCACCTCGTAAAGATGTGAACCCTGATGAAGCCGTTGCTATCGGTGCAGCAGTTCAAGGTGGTGTATTAGCGGGTGATGTAACTGATGTCTTATTGTTAGACGTAACACCATTATCTTTAGGTATCGAAACCATGGGTGGCGTGATGACTACCTTAATTGAGAAAAACACGACGATTCCAACTAAAAAATCACAAGTGTTCTCAACTGCAGAAGATAACCAAAGTGCAGTAACCATTCACGTGTTACAAGGTGAACGTAAACAAGCATCAGCGAATAAATCTTTAGGTCAATTCAACCTTGAAGGTATCAACCCTGCTCCACGCGGTATGCCACAAATTGAAGTAACCTTTGATATCGACGCTGACGGTATTATCCACGTTTCTGCGAAAGATAAAGGTACGGGTAAAGAACAACAAATCACCATCAAAGCCTCTTCAGGTTTAAGTGATGAAGAAATTCAACAAATGGTTCGTGATGCAGAAGCAAACGCTGAAGCAGACCGTAAATTTGAAGAATTAGTACAAGCTCGCAACCAAGCAGATCACCTTGTACACAGCACACGTAAACAATTAGAAGAAGCAGGTGAGAAAGTTCCAGCTGAAGATCGTGCAGCAATTGAAAGTGCATTAAGCGATTTAGAAACAGCTGCGAAAGGTGAAGATAAAGCGGCTATCGAAGCTAAACTTCAAGCGCTTGCAGAAGTTGCTCAAAAACTTGTTCAAGTGGCTCAACAGCAAGCTGATGCACAACAAGCTCAAAGCAACAGCAAACCAAATGATGATGTTGTTGATGCTGAGTTTGAAGAAGTGAAAGACAACAAATAATTTCACTTGAACCAAAATTAAAGGGCGTAGCAATACGCCCTTTTGGCATATTCATTAAATGCCGTTTTTCCTGACTTTATTTAAAAAAGTGAAGTCAGGAAAAATAAACTAGGAGGATAAATGGCGTTAAAACTCTACCCAATCGTACAACAACGCTTAAATAACAACATAGCAAATGAGATAACCTCAACCCTTTGGCAAAACAATTTCGACAAACTACCACAAGGTCACTGTTGTTATAGTATCTATTTTAATTATGCTACGAATTACCAAGCAGACTATGATTTTGCGATTGCAAGTGAGGTTGTATTAGAAACAGATATCCCGGTGATTGAAATTGAAGATTTGAGTTTCTACGAAGTTTTTCGTTGCAAAGTAGATGAAATTTATCAAACATGGCAACTGATCTGGGAAAAAGAACAACAAGGTTTACTTAAGCGGGCTTATTCGGTGGATTTTGAAAAACACCACCCTGATGGTTTGGTAGAAATTTATATCGCTGTTGAACCTCATTGCTAAACTCAAAGTGCATAAAATTTTATAAAAAACGACCGCACTTTATCCCCAAAACAAACACAACCAAAGGAAAAAACAATGAAATTCGAAACGAAATGCCTCCATGCTGGCTATAGCCCTAAAAACGGTGAGCCACGTGTTCAACCTATCGTACAAAGCACGACTTATACCTACGATTCTGCAGAAGAAATTGGCAAGCTATTTGATTTACAAGCTGCAGGTTATTTCTATACTCGCCTAGCAAACCCAACGACAAATGCTGCGGAAGAAAAAATTACGGCACTTGAAGGTGGCGTTGCAACAATGTGTACTGCTTCTGGTCAATCTGCGGTTTTCTATGCGATGTTGAATATTTTAGAAGCAGGCGATCATTTCATTTCCTCTTCTTATGTGTATGGCGGTACTTACAATTTATTTGCCCATACATTCAAAAAAATGGGTATCGAAGTGACTTTTGTGGATCAAGATTTACCGCTTGAAGAACTCAAAAAAGCGATTCGTCCAAATACAAAAGCGGTTTTTGCTGAAACCATTGCAAACCCTGCTTTACGAGTATTAGATATTGAAAAATTTGCTGCCTTAGCGAAAGCTGCAGAGGCGCCATTATTAATTGATAACACTTTTGCCACCCCCTATTTTTGTCGCCCAATCGAATTTGGCGCAAACGTGGTCATTCACAGCACATCTAAATATTTAGATGGTCATGCTATTGCCTTAGGTGGCTCCATTACTGATGGCGGTAACTTTAATTGGAATAACGGCAAATATCCGCAATTAAGCACGCCAGACCAAACTTATCATGGTTTAGTTTATACAGAAGCCTTTGGTCCTGCAGCTTATATTGTCAAAGCGCGTGTTCAATTAATGCGTGATTTAGGTGCGGCGCCTGCCCCACAAAATAGTTTCTTATTGAATGTAGGTATGGAAACCCTTGCACTTCGTATGCAACGTCATTATGAAAATGCACAGGCTGTAGCCGAATTTTTAGAAAAACATCCGAAAATCACTAAAGTGAATTACCCTGGCTTATCGAGCTCACCAGACTATGCACTCAAACAAAAATATTTACCTAACGGTTTGTGTGGTGTCATTTCCTTTGAGATTAAAGGTGGCAAAGAAACCGCGGCAAAATGGTTAAACGCGTTACAAATGACCTCACGTGAAGTTCACGTAGCTGATATTCGTACTTGTGCGTTACATCCAGCGACTTCAACACATCGCCAATTAAGTGAAACTGAGTTAGAAAAAGCCGGTATTTCTGCAGGACTTATTCGTCTCTCTTGCGGTATTGAAAATATCCAAGATATTTTAGCTGACTTAGAGCAAGCATTCTCTTCAACGAAATAAGTATTATAAGGCAGGCAAATTGCCTGCCATTTTAAACGAGAGATAAAAGCGTTCAGCTTATCGCTTATTTTTATTTGTTTACTTATCTTAATAGTAAGCAAACAAAAATAAGTATAAATTAACGTATTTACCCTTGATATTTCTGCCTTCGGCATCATTTTTATTGTTAGGTATGTTGTTATGCAGTACCACACAATAACAAAATAAAATTTTTTAAATTTATATTTTTAAACGGAAAACGAAAACATTATGGCAAAGAAAGATTATTACGACGTTCTTGGTGTTGAACGTGGCGCAGATGAAAAAGCAATTAAACGTGCTTACAAAAAACTCGCCATGCAATATCACCCTGATAGAACCAAAGGTGATAAAGCCAAAGAAGAAAAATTTAAAGAAATCCAAGAAGCCTATGAAATTTTAGGTGATAAAGAAAAACGTGCGGCTTACGATCAATACGGTCACGCAGCCTTTGAACAAGGCGGCATGGGAGGCGGCGGATTTGGTGGCGGATTCAGCGGTGCTGATTTCGGTGACATTTTTGGAGATATGTTCGGTGATATCTTCGGCGGTAGCGGACGCGGTCGTCAGCGTGTAGTACGCGGTGAAGATTTACGCTATGACATCCAAATTACGTTAGAAGAAGCCGTAAAAGGTACAACCAAAGATATCCAAATTAATACGCTTGCTCACTGTGATAGCTGTGATGGTACTGGTGCAGAAAAAGGATCAAAAGTTGAAACATGTCCAAGCTGTCATGGTTCTGGTCGTGTTCGTCGTCAACAAGGCTTCTTCGTGACTGAAGCGATTTGTCCAACTTGTCATGGCTCGGGTAAGAAAATTGAAAAACCATGTAAAAGCTGCCATGGCGAAGGTCGTGTTCACAAGAAGAAAAACCTGTCCGTTAAAATCCCAGCAGGTGTGGATACCGGCAACCAATTACGTTTAAGCGGTGAAGGCGCAGCAGGCGAAAATGGAGCACCAGCAGGCGATTTATATGTGGTGATTCATGTTAAAGAACATCATATCTTTGAACGTGATGGCAATAACCTCTACTGCGAAGTGCCAATCAGTTTCTCAATGGCTGCGTTAGGGGGTGAAATTGAAGTCCCAACCTTAGACGGTAAAGTGAAACTCAAAATCCCTGCTGAAACCCAAACAGGCAAACTGTTCCGTATGCGGGGTAAAGGGGTGAGCTCTACACGTAGCGGCTATGCAGGCGATCTCATTTGTCGCGTAGTGATTGAAACACCGGTGAACTTAAATAAAGAACAAAAAGAATTATTAGAAAAACTGGAAGAGAGTTTGAAAGGACAAAAGTCGCATAGTCCGAAATCTTCAAGCTTTTTAGACGGTGTGAAGAAATTCTTTGATAACTTAGGTAAGTAAGCCTAAACAGAAAGTGCGGTCAATTTTAAAACTGTTTTGAAATTGACCGCACTTTTATTTTATAAGTAATGACTTTACACGACAGAAATCGCTTTTATTTGCACATAAACATCCATGCCTTGAGCAAAATGCAATTCATTAAACGCCCATTTACTGATACTTGCCCAAACTTTATGCCCTTCCACCAATACCGCAATGTCAATGCGATTCTCTTGCGGAATGATTTGGACAATTTGCCCACGTAAGATATTACGAATACTCGTTTGCTCTGGCTTGCTGAGAGTAAGTGACACATCGGAACTATAAATACAGACGCGTACTTTTTCATTCGCTTGATGATGTACTTCATTAATCCAAAGCTGTTGTTCGCCCAAAGAAAGTGCGGTCATTTTATAGGTTGGATTATGTAAATATACGGGCAACGCCAACACACTACTCTGTTCCGATTCTCCTTTCCAAGGGGCAAATAACGGACTGTTCCACACATTTTCTAAGGAGTCATAGGCTTTCACTTTGCCGTTTTCCATCAGCACAACGCGATCGGCCAAACGTAATAATTCGTCCAAACTGTGCGTCACATATAAAATCGGCACATTAATTTCTTTGGATAGACTTTCCAAATATTGCATAAGCTCACGTTTGCGAGGCACATCTAAAGCTGAAAGCGGTTCATCCATTAACAAAATATCAGGATCTGTTAATAAGGCTCGCCCAATCGCTACACGTTGTTTTTCGCCACCCGATAAAGTCAGAGGATAGCGTTTGAGTAAGGATTCAATACCAAGTAGCTGAACGATATAGTCAAAGTCTTCACGGCTGACATGCTTCATGCCATAACGTAAATTGCCTTTGACGTTGTAATGCGGAAATAAACGCGCATCTTGGAATACGTAACCAATTTTGCGCTGATGCACGGGGAGATTCTCACCGTTCTCTACATCCACCAAAGTGCGGTCATTTAAACGAATAAATCCCTGATCAGGATGAGTTAAACCACTCACCAAATTAATCAATGAGGTTTTACCCGAACCTGACAAACCAAAAATAGCTGTCACACCTTGAGTTGGCAACTGCAGATCCGCACGTAAGGTCAGGCGACCTAATTGTTGTTGTACATTAATGTGTAGCATCGCCCTGCCCCAATTTTTTCTGCATCCGTTTGCTCAATGTTTCGGAAAGCAATAAAGAAATTAATGAAAGGATCACCGCAAACAAGCAAAGGCGTGCAGTTTGTGCTTCTGCGCCAGGTGTTTGGATAAATGAATACATCGCTAAAGGAATGGTTTGAGTTTCACCTGCAATATTGGAAACGAAAGTAATGGTTGCGCCAAATTCCCCTAAAGAACGTGCGAAACCTAATACTAAACCCGCCAATACGCCAGGTAAAGAAAGGGGCAACGTGATTGTAAAAAAGACTCGCCAAGGCGAAGCGCCAAGCGTTTGTGCGGCTTGCTCTAATTTAAAATCAATGCTTTCTAAGGAAAGGCGTATCGCTCGTACGACCAATGGAAATGCCACCACCGCTGAAGCTAATACTGCCCCCTTCCAGCTAAAGCCGAAGGATAAGCCAAACCATTGATATAAATACTTACCGATAAAACCGTTACGCCCCATGGCGACTAATAATAAATAACCGATTACCACCGGCGGCAATACCAAAGGCAGATGAATAATTCCTGTAACCAGCGACTTACCGTAAAATTCCTTACGAGCCAATAACCAAGCAATAAAAATTGCGAAGGGCAAACTCCAAAGCATAGAACTCAATGCGACACTCATGCTTAAGTGAATCGCATCCCATTCCATCGGGCTTAATTGAAACCAAGAGAGCAAAATATTTCCTTGTGTATATGTCGATATGACGAAATTTCTTTAGAGATAACAAAAAGGACAGTTGCCTGTCCTTTCTTTATAAAGTCTGAGCTCATTATTTCACAGAGAAACCATATTCAACAAATATTTTTTTCGCTGCGCTCGATTCTAAGTAATTAAGGAAATCACGGGTATCCGAGTTGTCATGATCTTTTAAAATCGCAACGGGATATTCAACTGGTTTATAACTGTCTTTCGGGAATATGCCGACTGTTTTCACTGAGCTACTCACTTTCGCATCGGTGCTATACACAATACCGTAAGGCGCTTCAGCGCGTTCAACTAAGGCTAACGCACCACGCACGTCTTTCGCACGCGCTAATTTATCTTTAACTTGATCCCATAAATTTAATTTGGTTAATGATTCTTCTGCATATTGTCCTGCAGGAACATGCGCAGGATCACCCACAGATAAATAGCTGTCTTTTAAACCTTTTATCCATTCACCTTTAGCAATATCCACTGAATTAACAGCACTTTTAGCTGGTGCAATTAATACTAATTCATTGCCAGCTATGACTTTTTCAGTCTCTTTAACAGTAAGATTCTTATCAGATAAATATTTCATCCATTTGTTGCTAGCTGAAATAAATAAGTCTGCTGGTGCACCTTCTTCAACTTGTTTTGCAAGGGTGGAAGAAGAAGCAAAAGAGAAAACCACGGTATTATTTGGCTTTTCAGTTTGGTATTGATCCGCAATTTGTTTTAACGCATCAGTCATTGAAGCTGCAGCAAACACAGTCACTTTTGCTGATGCAGCAAAAGATACACCCATACCCGCAATTAAAAGTGCGGTTGCAAATTTAGTTAATTTCATTATTTATCTCCTATATAAATGAAACTATATATAAAAAAATATACTACGGGTAAATTATAACTTGAATTTTTAAATAAGCATACAGAAAAACTTAAAGATCAAGTAAAATAAACGGAATTGTGTATTAGGAGGAGATGATGAAACAAACTGAAATTTTACTGACGATCAAACTTCATCAAGAATTATTTATTGATCCAAAACGTGTTCGCCTCTTAAAAGAAATTAAAGAATGTGGATCAATCAACCAAGCAGCCAAAAACGCTAAAGTGAGCTATAAAAGTGCTTGGGATCACCTTGAGGCAATGAATAAAATCAGCCCCAAACCGCTTTTGGAACGTAATATCGGTGGGAAAAATGGGGGCGGTACCTCATTAACCACTTATGCCGAGCGTTTACTGCAGCTTTATGATTTGCTCGAACAAACGCAAGAGCACGCCTTTCATATTCTGCAAGATGAGACGATCCCGCTAAACAGTCTCCTTTCAGCAACGGCAAAATTCTCCTTACAAAGTAGCGCACGCAATCAATTTTTTGGTAAGGTTGCAAGTCAACATATTGTGGACTCTCGCTGCATTGTTGCAGTAAACATTCAGGATTTGCCTCATCCATTACATGTTTCAATCACAATGCGCAGTGCTGAGCGTCTCAGACTCATTACTGAAAAAGAAGTGATGGTCATGTTTAAAGCCCCTTGGGTGAAAATTAGTACCACCCCATTAGAAGAAAAAAATAACCTCTTCCAAGCGACTATTCTTTCAATGGAAAACGAAGAAGCCATTGTGCAAATAAAAGATAGCTCAACTGAGTTTTGTGCCAGTATTCATAGCAAAGATGGTTGGAAAGTGGGACAAGATGTGTGGTTACACGTGGATCCAGAACAGATTATTTTGGCAACATTGAAATAATCCTAGAAACAAAAAGTGCGGTTAAAATTAACCGCACTTTTTTATTTTAATTTATAACGCTATCTCATCAATCGAGCGCCCAAAACTCGGCAAAAAGACCTGTAAAAAATAATCCATTTCTTGACTGTGCCATTGTTCCATTAGATTTTCTAAACGTTTTTTCGCTGTTTTAAATTCATGGTTACCATGCTCTAATTCAAATTGAGCCTTGATATAAGCACAAATCAAATCCGCTTGTTTTACTAGATGCTTTTCTTCTGGGCTAAATTGCTCACTATCTAAATATGGAGCAAAACTCTCTTGCAATTCAGTCGGGAGCAAGCTAATTAAATGCAATTCAGCTGCCGCTTCAATATCTTTATAAGCATGCGTTATTTCAGAATTGAAATATTTAATTGGAGTCGGCAAATCACCAGTAAAGATTTCAGAGGTATCATGATACATCGCCATTACAGCAATACGTTCAGGATTCACTTCCCCACCAAAAAATTGATTTTTAATAATGGCCAAAGCTTGTGCCACAAAGGCAACTTGCAGGCTATGCTCCGCCAAGTTTTCCTTTTCAATATTGCGCATCAATGACCAACGCTGAATTAAGCGAAGACGATCTAAACAGGCAAAAAAGTGACTGGTTTTAACTTCCACAATATATCCTTAATTAGACGGGAACTCTTCAATAATCACAGGGAGATCAATCACTTTACCTAAGCGAGAAATGGTAACGATGACTTCAGTATTCGGTTTAGTATCACTAATAATTTGCATCATTTCACGAATAGACAGGTTATCTTGTTTATTTAAACGTAAAATCACATCCCCCACCTGGATTCCCGCTTTCGCTGCAGGGCTATTGGCAGTCACGCCTGTAATCACGATACCACCGTTTGAATTAGCGGTGATTTCACTTTGTACCCCAAAATAACCACGAATCACGCGTCCATCGCGAATAATTTTATATAACACATCATTGGCAATGCTGATTGGAATCGCAAAATTCAGACCTTCTGCAATTTCATTGGCTGTTTTACCAATACTTAACGTGCTAATCCCTACTAATTCGCCTGCTGAGTTAATCAACGCGCCACCAGAGTTACCGCGGTTAATCGACGCATCTGTTTGAATAAAGTTTTGACGACCTAAAGAATCCCCTACGGCACTACGCCCTACCGCACTAATAATCCCTTGGGAAACACTTTGACCGAGGTTATACGGGTTACCAATAGCAAGAGCAATATCACCCACTCGTACTTGGCGTTCTTTATTTTGTGGAATGGTAGAAAGATTGGTTGCTTTGATTTTTAATACCGCAAGATCCGTCAAATTATCCGAACCAATTAAATTCGCTTCATAAATATTGCCGTTTTGCAGTGCCACCACAATTTGATCAGCATTTTGGATAACGTGTTTATTGGTAAGAATATAACCGTCTTTGGTCATAATCACGCCAGAACCTAAGTTATTTACCTGTAATTGATCGCTATCATTAATGCTAGCAGAAGAAAAAGAGCGGTTGTACACGTTCACCACGGCTGGAGAAGCAATTCTCACGGCACTATTAAACGAAACGATATCATCAGCAGAAAAAAGGCTGCTGTTATTGAGCTTAGGAACGGCAAATAAAATAACACCTGCCGCAGCAAGCCCCCAAAGGGCGGAGTGGAAAAGTTTTTTAAACATTTTTTATTCTTTTATTAATAAATTAGGTAAATAACTGAGCTTTAAATCATCCCCAATTCTTTCACATTCTTGCAGTTGCCACAATGGGGCATCCGCAAGTTTTTCCAAATGCGGGAGTTGGCATAATCCTCGAGCTTTATCTCCTAAGAGTTTCGGGGCGACATAAATGATTAATTCATCTACAGCATGTTGTTCAATCAAGCTACCCGCTAAATTGGCGCCGGCTTCAACCCAAACAGAATTCACTTGTCGCTTGCCTAATTCTGTCATCAATAGATCAAACTCATAGTTTTCTGGCAGTAAAATTTGCTCACAGAAATCAGGGAATACAGACATATCCCGTGGAATTGAACCCACAAGCCAAACTGGCGAATGGGTATGGAATAATTGATGGTTTGGTTGAACTCGATTTTTAGAATCTAAGATTATGCGAATAGGCTGACGCACAGTATCTTCAGCATATTCCGCTTTTAGATCATCGGGAAATTGATTCCAACGCACGTTCAAGCTTGGATCATCGGCTAACACGGTAGCACTTGTAGATAAAAGTGCGGTCGCTTTGGCTCGCATTTTTTGTACATCTGCACGAGCGGCTTCACCCGTGATCCACTTGCTGTCACCGCTCGCCATGGCTGTTCGTCCATCTAAACTCATGGCTAATTTTAGCTGCACATAAGGCTTGCCAGTTCGCATACGTTTGAGAAAACCTTTATTTAAGGCTTCTGCTTGTTCATTCAATAAATTGACCGCACTTGGAATGCCTGCATCTGCTAACATTTTTAAGCCCTTGCCGGCCACTTGAGGATTAGGATCGGCCATGGCTGCGACAACTCGACTGACACCCGCTTCAATTAAACCTAATGCACAAGGCGGTGTGCGTCCATAATGAGAACAAGGTTCAAGCGTCACATAAGCAGTTGCGCCTTTCGCTTTCTCACCGGCATCTACCAACGCCACTCGTTCTGCATGAGGCTGACCGGCCTTAAAATGAAACCCTTTCCCGACAATTTCACCATTTTTAACCAACACACATCCTACGGATGGATTAGGCGTAGTGGTGTACTGCCCTTTTGCCGCAAGCTCAAGAGCCTGTTGCATAAATTTCACGTCATCAGGGGAAAAGGTATCACTCATACTAATCCTTTAAGCTTTCAATTTCTTTAGTAAATTCATTGATATTATCAAAGCTCAGGTAAACGGACGCAAAACGGATATACGCCACTTTATCTAATTCTTTCAGCTCATTCATGGCTAATTTGCCCACGAGATGACTTGGCACTTCGCGCTCACCTGTCGCACGTAATTGGATAATAATATGGCTGATGGCTTTTTCCACATCATCCGAACTTACAGGGCGTTTTTCTAACGCATGTTGAATACCGCTACGCAATTTATCTTCATTAAACGGCTCGCGTGACCCATCATTTTTAATAATTTTTGGCACCGCTAATTCGGCTGTTTCAAAGGTGGTAAAGCGTTCATGACAATTCCCGCATTCCCGACGACGACGCACTTGATACCCATCAGAAACCAAACGGCTGTCAATCACCTTAGTTTCTTCAGTTGAACAAAACGGACAACGCATTTTAGCTCCTTTTCAAAATAATTCTTAAGCCAGTATCTTATCAAAAATCCAGGATCTTTTCGATCTGAAGATCCGCTTTAAGACAACATTTCTCCAAACCAGGAGGTGGTTTGTTTCACCAACTGCAAGAGACCATCCTGCGATTTAAATTGTTCTGTTTGCCCCAACACCCTAGCCCAATAAGGATCAGCTTTTCCATAGCCATAAGGATCATCTTTCGCAAGGGATTCGATATTCGTCAAAACATTGTCAAAATTGACCGCACTTTCATCTTTTTCAATAAACTTCGCGATATTTTCCGTTGGAATGAGCTGAATTTGTTGCTGGCTTTGTAAATAAGCCTCTACATACATTTTCAGTTTTTCAAGTACAGTTGATTTTTCTATTGTTTTTAATGTTAAATCCTTATCTTTAGCGATAATACGTGGTGGCAGTGCGTTCTCTTTTGTCGCCAGTTGAATGAGATAATAAATCCATGGGCGAATACGATAACGATCTTTATATTTTGCAAATCGCCATTCGATTATCTGATTTTCATCACCAAATAATGGCTCTATATAGCCAAACAAGCGAATATTGCCTTGTGCCGTTTCCACCACAAAATCGACACTCTCACTGTGTGGTGAAGAATAATCCTTAATTTTCTCTTTAAAAGCCAATACATCAGCACGAATGGATTGCGCACAAACTTCCGCAAACTCGCCGCGTGGCATGATGCCTTTCACTCGCTGTTTCGCAAAATAATCGTTAAATTGCGCTTCCTCTAAATGCAATAACTCATTACTAATGAGATAATGATCCAAACCATTTAACGTGAAGTTTTCACTTTCTTCAATGCGATCATCTTCATCTCGGAAATACACGCCAAGCTGCTTTTCAAAAAAGAATTTCACTGGATTTTCAACAAAACTCACAAAACGATCGAGTTCAATTTCTGTTATTGGCTCTTGATTTTCGCCCATCGGCACAACAAATTCATGACATTTTCTTTCTTGGAATTGCGCAATCGGCAGCCATTTTTTTGCAAAAGAGCGGTTAATTTTCCCTTCATTTTGGAAATTACTTGGACTAAACGCCGTCATTGGATGTTGTTCAATTCTCAAGCCATTGTCTGAATAATGATTAATATAATCAATTAACTGACTCACCAATACTGAAGATTCTTTAGGTTGATTATCAATAATTGAAGAGCCTACATAACTCACATAAAAATGGGATCTTGCGGCCAGTAAGGCTTCAAGGAATAAGTAACGATCATCATCTCGACGAACACGATCGCCTTTTTGATGATGATATTGCATTAAGTCAAAACTATTTGGTGTATGACTGCGTGGGTAATCCGCCTCATTCATTCCGAGCAAACACACCACTTTAAAAGGAATGGAACGCATTGGTAAAAGTGTGCAGAAATTCACTTTCCCCGCTAAGAAACGAAGGCTGTTTGGTGTTTCTTCTAAACGTGCAGACATCACTTCCGCAATGACATCCGCTTGCAAAGTTTCTTCAAAATTGACGGTCTGCAAATCATCGGCAAAGGCATTGATACAATCTTGAATATAAAATAAGGTATCCGCAGTTTCTTCATTTTGCACAAAGAAATCCGTCAAAAGTGCGGTCAATTTTTCACGCCATTTTTCAATATTGTGTGCTTTTTGCAAATCTTGATGCCATTTATTTAAGGCAGTAAAAAATTGATTCACTGCACCGACTAACTGCCCTTTCAATCCATAGCTACTATCAAGTCCAAGACTGTCTTGCCAAACGCCTTGTTCTTCACGCATCGCATAACCTAAGGTCATACGTTCAAGTCCCGCCTGCCACGCGTTAAAATTCAGTGTATTCTGCAGTTTTTCTAAACCAAAGCGAATACCCGACTCTTTCACCCATTTACGGATTTGTTCGAGATCTGCAAGGGCAATATTAAAACGTTCACGGATAGCCGGAATATCCAATAAAGCCAGTACTTCTTCCGCGCCAAACTGACTTTCTTTTAAATTTAACAGGGAAAGATAGCTCGACACGATCACATCACTTTCAGACAATTTACTGTCAGAAATCGAGAATGGAATAACAGGTGCATCCGCACTATTCGCACCAAAGACAGCCTGAATATAAGGTGTATATTGGTTAACATCGGCCACCATGACCACCACATCTTTTGGTGTAATCTGTTCTTCTTTTGGCTTATGCTGATTTTGATTGAATAAATCCAACAAATAATCATGCAGCACTTCAACTTCTCGCATCGCGCTATGGCAAGATTTCACGACCAAAGAGCGGTCATTTTTCGCGACATTTAATGCACCATGACTCAATGCCAAAATTTGATTTTGGATCTGCCCTAACAACGTTTTTTCGGGAAGTTCTGCATAGTAATCACGGGAAATGGCTTGAATATTTTCCTCATCTCGCACTAATTGATAGAGAAAATCTCGTCCCATTTTTCCCCAAGAGGCTAAAAGCGGATTTCCGCTAAACAATTCTTCTTGTTGATTGGTGTAATCAAGGTCAGCAGGTTCCCATGACACTTGCTCGGCTGAAATTAAAGGCTTCACCTCGTTTCTTTCCTGCACGAAACGCTGTCTTTCTAATAAATAGGACTTACTCAGATCTCGCAAGTCGCCCCAATATTCTTGACATGGATTATTGAAGAATAAATGCACGTCTGTTTTAGCTGAAATACCTTGGAAAATATTGAGATAAACCGTTGGCAATGCTGGAATACCAAAAATAAAAATACGCTCTGGTAAGTTGAGTGTCGCATTGAGATCACGACATAATGCTAAAAACTGTTGATTGAGTGCAGCACGGTGTTTTGCTTTTCCACCGAAATCACGTTGGACATCATCCACCAAGGCTCGCCATAAAATTCCCTGCCAATGAATATTGCCTTTAATTTGAGAAAGAAAGGTAGGATTCAACGCATCCCCTCCCTGCTTTTGCTGATTAATTTGAGCTAAGATCTTTTCATCGTTATTTTCCTCCCATGCAGCAATCCATTCGGGACGATAGACGAGATATTGGTCAAATAAATCGGCAACTTTTAGGCTTAATTGATAAAGTTTTTGCTGTTCTGATGCTGGCGAGGACGCTAAATATTTTTTTAACGGCTCAAATTCTTTTTGCTGTAAAAAGGTTGGGATTAATCGCATTAATCGCCATAACGTTGAATCTTTTTCAAAAGGGTTTTGCGTGGAAACATTCGGCAAATTATCGGCGTAAAGTTTCCAAATAAAACTGGAAGGCATGGGGAATTGAAAATTCGCTGCAACACCGCGTTTTTTAGCAATTTCCATTTGTAACCATTGTGCCATACCTGGACTTTGCACCAACACAATGTCAGATTGAAACGGATCATGTTGCGGTAAATTTTCCAACAGCGAAACTAAAATATCCTTTTGAATTTCTGGTTGGTTTGAATAATAAGTAACGAACAAAGTAACGCCCTTTTGAAAGCAAAAACAATGCGTTATTTTACTCGATTTTCAATAAAAATTCACCTTGAGGATAGCGTATATTCACTTGATGATGACTGCATTGAATTGCAAATTGAATGCCATTTTGTTCTACGCTATTTTCACAAGATAAGCCTAAAAACTGACGTTGAGCCTGATTTTCAGCAATTTGAATTGCCTGAAATTCTTGAAAAATTCTGACCGCACTTTTCCGTTGCTCGGTCGTCCATCGGTTAAAGATCAAAAATAACCCGCTGAAAATCGATAAGGCTAATAAAAGTGACATTAACGACATGCCTTTATTCACGTTGATCTTGTGCACTTAAATCACTCCAACTTTTATCCACCAAACGCCATTGGCTATATTCTTGTACGAGTTTTGTCACCACGGCTTTACCGTAAGCTACCGTCACATTCTCCTCTAACTTAAGCAAACCACCTGTAATCACTGCACCACTAATACGCCCTTTGCCTGTTAAAGTTAAATCTCCTTCTGCTAGCAGAATACCACTCACATTCCCTTTAATTTCTAATTGGCTTTGCGTTATCCAATACACTTGTGGTGTTTTTTGAGCAGTTAAAACTGACTCTACTTTCACAAAGTGCGGTTGAAAATCAGCTTGTTTTTCGCTGGAAATAAAATCTCGCAGCATATTTTCATTAATGCCTTTTGTGGGCGATTTCTTAAATAACGCTGCACGTTTACACCAAACAGAATAGGCGACTTTATCCTCTGCTCCTGAAGACTCGAAAAAGACTTGTTTCACTTTTTCAGTACCATTTAAAGGCAAGTTTTGGCAAATATGCGTTTGTTGTTGCTGACTGATTTTCTGTAACGCCTGGCTTTGTTCTACATAATATTTTCGCTGACTCATTTGGGCTCGAAAAAATGCAAAGATCTGTTCATCAAATAATAAGATCAATGCCAATAATCCCGAAAGTAAAATCAGTGCCGTCAGTGTCACAATCCCTTTTTTCATGATCATTCTTCTTGATTTAATAAAGGCACCACAAGCGAAATTTCATATTGAATATGCTTATGTGTTGTAAGATTTCCCGCGAGTTTGATTTCAATCCCTTTCCCCGCCTTTAACCAATCAAAACGTAATTGAGAAATCTCAAACTCTTTTTCATCCAATAAATCTGTCCATCCACCACCCGCGTTACAAGTAGATTGGGTTAAAGCACGCTGACATTCTTCCGAGCGACAATCCGCATTTACCGCATTTTTATAAGTTTGTTTGGTTTCGATCATTTTGCCGTTAAGTTTGTAACCAAATAGCTCCTTTTCGATATTTTTTGCCACATTTTTAACGCCATTTACGCAGGTATTTTTTGTGTATTTTTCACCAATACAGCCATTGCTATTTAAATCATAAAAAAATAAAACACAGCTATTTAATGGGGCATTGTCTGCTTGAGCAATGGTTATTGCTGTGCCCTTTTCGTCTAATTCAAATAAAGCGAGATTATCTTCGATGAGTTTTTGGTTTGCGGCTCGAAAGCCTACGCGGCGCAGATCTTTCCCGATGAGTTGAATTGTGCGTTGTAATTCCACTTGTAATTTGAGTTGTAACATTAAACGCTGATTTTGCTGTTGAGTTTGGACATAAAATTGTGCAACCAATAACAATAATAAAGCGGATAAGCCGAGTGAAATCAACAAGCTCACCAATGTTTCGCCTTTTAGAGGTTTCATCTTGTACATGCACTCGCTGCTTGATCAGACTTCAATTTAATACTGCCCACATTGAAAAAAGAGAACAATGTTCGATACTCTTCAGCCTGTAACATAAAACAATTCGTTTCCATGGTATTTCTGGCCCCATTAAATTTCACCGCCACTTCAGACGGATATAGTTTGGGGCCAATCAGCATCGTTTTTCCTTCAAAATAAGGATAGTAAAAATGCGCATAAAGGTTTTTAGGACAATTCTGGGGATGAAAACAATCACAAAAATGATCGCTTTTTACTTGAGCTGTGATACACCAACGTTGATTTGCCCTATCTTGATTGGCCAAAATAAACCAAATCGCCGATGAGTTTTCTGCCCTCGCTTGAATATTACGTAAGAAAAAATAAAGCCGTTGTTGCTCTTTTTCGAGAAAATATTTGGGATCATTTTTCTGCCATTTAGGCAATGCAAACGCTAATGTTAAGCTTAAAATAAATAATACAATCAAGGTTTCTAATAAGGTTATCCCTTTATACATAAAATGCCTTCTTTTTTGACCGCACTTTAAAATTCCTTTAGAAGAAAGCCAAATTAGCTACTCTATTTTTGCGATACTGATCGCAAATTTCCTTTAAAAAACGGGAAAAACCGTGAATTAAACATTTTCAACTGGCTATTTACTAAAACTCCCTTATAATAGGCGACCTATTTATCTGTTCTTTAAAATCTGGTGGAAATATGAATCCAATGTTAAATATCGCTATTCGTGCGGCACGAAAAGCGGGCAACGTGATTGCTAAAAACTATGAGCGCCGTGATGACATCCAAACAAGTAAAAAAGGTATTAATGATTATGTGACTAGCGTCGATAAAGCCGCTGAAGCAGAGATCATTGAAATCATTCAAAAATCTTATCCTGATCACACAATTATCAGTGAAGAACGTGGTGCATTAGAAGGCAAAGACAGTGATATTCAATGGGTGATTGATCCACTAGATGGCACAACCAACTTTGTAAAAGGTTTGCCACATTTCTCTGTTTCTATTGCTATCCGTGTAAAAAACCGTACCGAAGTAGGTGTGGTTTACGATCCTATTCGTAATGAATTATTCACTGCTGTGCGTGGTGAAGGCACAAAATTAAATGAAGTGCGTTTACGTGTCGATAGCCAAAATGAACTTAACGGGGCGATTTTAGCCACCGGTTTCCCATTCAAACAACCAAGCTTGATGCCAACTCAATTTGCGATCATGAATAACTTAATTGATGAAGCAGCAGATTTCCGTCGTACGGGTTCTGCCGCATTAGACCTTTGCTATGTGGCTTCAGGTCGCGTTGACGGTTATTTCGAAATGGGCTTAAAACCTTGGGATTGCGCAGCGGGTGATTTAATCGTGCGTGAAGCTGGCGGTTTAGTGTGTGATTTCAATGCGGGTCATGGCTATTTACGCTCAGGCAACATCGTGGCTGCTCCAGCGCGTATTTTAAAAGAAATGCTAAATAAAATTCAGCCTTGCCTAACTGAACAAGTGAAGTAAGACTCAATAAAAAGTGCGGTAGATTTCACCGCACTTTTTTTATGACTAATTTCTGTCGAGTGGTTTTCTATTTTCTTCCGTTTCCGGCTCAAGATCTAATTTAGCCATGAGCAGCTGATCGCCATCTTCTTCTGGATTACCTGTCACTAACAATTTATCACCATAGAAAATGGAATTCGCTCCCGCCATAAAGCACATGGCTTGCATTTCTTCACTCATGCCTTGACGACCTGCAGAAAGACGAACATAACTTTTCGGCATGGTAATACGCGCAACGGCAATAGTGCGAACAAACTCTGTCCAATCTAAATCAGCTGCATCTGCCATTGGTGTGCCTTCTACTTTCACTAATTGGTTAATTGGCACTGACTCTGGCTGTGGATCAAGATTTGCCAAACTTGCAATGAGACCAGCTCGCTCTTTACGGGTTTCGTTCATGCCCACAATACCGCCACAGCAAACTTTCAAACCGACACGACGCACTTTTCCTAATGTGCTTAAACGATCATCAAAACGGCGTGTACCAATGACATTGTGGTAATTCTCTGGTGCGGTATCAAGATTGTGATTGTAATAATCCAATCCCGCATCTTTTAACTCTTCCGCCATACCATCTTGCAGCAACCCAAAGGTCCCGCAAGTTTCTAAGCCAATATCTTTTACCGCACGAATAATCGCCGTCACTTTTTCCATATCTTTAGGCTTAGGACCACGCCATGCTGCGCCCATACAAAAACGTCCTGCACCACGTGCTTTCGCAATTTTGGCTTTTTCGACAATTTCATCAATATCCAAGATCTGCTGATTTTGTACGCCTGTTTGATAACGTGCTGATTGTGGGCAATAACCACAATCCTCTGGACAGCCACCCGTTTTAATCGACATCAACGTCGATAACTGTATCGCACCAGGGTTGAAATGCTCTCGATGCACTTGAGCCGCACGATAGACTAATTCTAAAAAAGGTGTTTCAAACAACGCTTCTACTTTACAAACAGACCAATACTCTACTGATGGATGGGGTGTAATAGATGAAAGCTGTACTACATTTGTTGTGGTCATTATATTTTCCTCGTTTAAGCTATGTCGCTTTGATTAAGTTGAGCATATTACTCTGCAATATGATAAAAAGAGATCAGATCACTTTTCCTTGATGAATTTCAATCACTCGATCAATATGCCGTTCAATTTCTTTGGGTTGATGCGTCACCAGTAACATGGTGAGCTTTTTTTCTTCACATAATTGATCCATTAAATCCTGCATTTCAATGCGTAATTTAGGATCAAGAGCTGAAAAAGGCTCATCCAATAATAAAATGGGTTTATCTCGTAGCAAACAGCGCGCTAACGCTACTCGCTGTTTTTGTCCACCTGAAAGTGCGGTCGGTTTTCTCGTTAAAAAATCCTGTAAATTGACCGCACTTGCAGCTTGTTCTACAAGGGCTTTTTCTTCTGCATTTAAGGCTAAATTCGGTTTTAAACCTAAAGCGATATTCTCTTCTACAGAAAGATGAGTAAAGAGATTATTTTCCTGAAATAGCATGGAAACAGGGCGTTCAAAAGGTGCCGTTTTAGTATGATTTTCACCATTTAGCCAAATCTCGCCACTATCGGCATATTCAAAGCCAGCAATTAAATTCAGTAAGGTACTTTTTCCTGCACCACTTTCACCAATAATGGCGATTTTTTCCTGGGCTTGAATATGTAAATCAAACATCATCGGCATAGATTGATAATTGAAGATCACATTATTTAATTTAATCATGTTGTTCCTTCTGCCCTTCAATAAACATAAATAAACCTAAACATAAGCTCAATAAAATCAATGCCGTCACTGCCGCTTCTTGGCTTCGATATTGCCCGATTTGTTGATAAAGCAAATGAGGCAACGAAGTAAAATCAGGGCTACCAAATAAGGCTATCGCTGTAAAATCGCCGAGTGATAAAGTCGTTGCGAGTGCCAAAGCATATTTCAACGGGGCTTTTAGCAACGGATATTCAATTAAACGAAAACGCTGCCAGCCTGTAATATTCAGCGATAAACAGAGTTTTTCATAATATTGCATCGATTGATTCATTGGTGTATTGAGAATTTTGATCACAAATGGCAAGGCAGCCAAGGCGTTACAAACAGATACCACTACAAACAAATGCCCTGCTGAAAAATCAATATCTTGTAACCAAAGGAATAAGCCGACTGCTAAGACAATCGTCGGAATGGCTAAAATCATCATGCCCCCCGTTAAAATTAAGTGGGCTAATTTGGGATGATATAACCATTGCAGTTGACGGGAAAGTAACAATAAGAAGAACCCAAATAATACCGATAAAATCCCTGCGGTCGGCGCCATGGTTAATGAATAAGCAAGTGCTTTCCATAATTGTGGGTTTTGCCAATAACCAAATAATTGGGTCGCTGACAAACCTTGGAAAACGATATTGAATAAGGGACTTAAAATAAATAAGCACACCGAGAATAAGACAAAAACATGTCCAAATTTGACTGCACTTGACACAGGTAAAACCCATCGATAACGTTGCGAAATCTGGGTTTCGGGTGCTTTTGCCCAATATTGTGAAAGCGAAAATAACGCAAAACAAAACGCAAATTGTACAAGCGCAAAAAGTGCGGCTTTGGGTAAATCAAATTCAAAGAAAATAGCTTGGTAAATCGCAACTTCTAGCGTGCTATTTTGTGGCCCGCCACCCAGTGCCAATACAATCGTAAAACTGGTGAAACACAGCATAAAAATCAGCACAAAGGCAGACACTATTTGGCTTTTCAAATAAGGCCATTCAATTAAACGGAAAAATGTGAAACCTTTGATATTTAATTGTGCCGCGAGTTGATGCTGTTCAGTTGGAATACTTTGCAAAGCCTGCAAACTCATTCGTGCTGCTAAAGGAATATTAAAAAATAAATGGGCAATGAGAATGCCACTTAAACCATAAATGGAGGGTTTCCACGAAATACCTAGGATTTGCAGCAGTTGTGTTAGCCAACCTGCCGTGCCATAAATGCCAATCAAACCGAAAATAGCCAGTAATGCTGGCAAAACAAAGGTGAGGGAAAAAATGCGTAAAATGAGCGATTTGCCTTTGAAATCTAAATAGAAAAAAGCACGCGCAAATAAAGTTCCA
>CAJMMG010000023.1:0-25391 GCA_905214375.1 uncultured bacterium
ACTCTGCCTTTGGTAATGCGGCTAGCGTATTAGTGGGTGACTTCATTTATACTCGCGCCTTCCAGTTAGTGGCGCAGTTACAATCGCTAGATATTCTTCGCATTATGGCGGACGCCACCAACGTGTTGGCGGAAGGTGAAGTTCAACAATTGATGAACGTGAATGATCCCGATACCACAGAAGAAAGCTATATGCGTGTGATTTATAGTAAAACGGCACGCTTATTTGAAGTGGCAGCACAATCTGTGGCGATTGTTGCGGGCGCTGAAAAATCAATTGAAACCGCATTTCAAGAATATGGTCGTTATCTTGGTACCGCATTCCAATTAGTAGATGACGTGCTAGATTACAGCGCAAACACTGCAGCATTAGGCAAAAATGTGGGTGACGACCTCGCCGAAGGTAAACCTACTCTTCCTTTATTACACGCAATGTGTCATGGTAATCCACAACAAGCCGCACTTATTCGCGAAGCCATTGAACAAGGCGGAAAACGTGATGCGATTGATGAAGTACTTGCGATCATGGCTGAACACAAATCCCTTGATTACGCGATGGATCGTGCGAAACAAGAAGCGAAAAAAGCCGTGGATGCTATTGCCTTATTACCTGAAAGCGAATACAAAAAAGCCTTAATTTCACTGGCTTATTTATCGGTAGACCGAACTTATTAATATGACTGAAGAACAAATTCAACCGCAAAGTGCGGTCGATTCTCAACCTAAATTTCAAAAACCGCGTAAACAAAAAGTGCGTAAGGATCCCAATGCGCCTTTTATTCGTGAAAAACTCGAATTACCTGAAGGGCATAATAAATTACTTCTCCACTCCTGCTGTGCGCCTTGCTCTGGTGAAGTGATGGAAGCCATTTTGGCCTCAGGTATTGAGTTTACGATTTATTTTTACAACCCGAACATTCATCCATTAAAAGAATATTTAATTCGTAAAGAAGAAAACATCCGCTTTGCCCAAAAATTCGGAATTCCGTTTATTGATGCAGACTACGATCGCCAACAATGGTTTGATCGCGCAAAAGGTATGGAATGGGAACCTGAACGTGGCATTCGCTGTACCATGTGTTTTGATATGCGTTTTGAAAAAGCGGCTGAATATGCTCATGAACATGGTTTCCCTGTATTTACCAGCTGTCTTGGCATTTCCCGTTGGAAAGATATGGATCAAATCAACGGTTGTGGTCACCGTGCGGCTGAAAAATATGATGATGTGATTTATTGGGATTACAACTGGCGTAAAGCTGGAGGATCGCAACGCATGATCGAAATCAGTAAGCGTGAACGTTTTTATCAACAGGAATATTGTGGCTGCGTTTATTCTTTACGAGACAGCAATAAATGGCGTGAAGAAACAGGGCGACAAAAAATTGAAATTGGTAAACTCTATTACACACCCGATTAAAAACTCATAAAAAAAGAACCGCACTTTCAACATGCGGTTCTTTTTTATTTAATCGACGATGGTACGCCCACCTAATGCATTCTCTAAAGAATGATCTAACTGCTGAATTCGCGTACATAACACGTTTTCAATCTGGGCATTTTTATTTTTTTCTTGGGTTAATTCAAAACTTAAATTCAAGGCAACAATAGAAAGCACACGGTCTAATTGTAATAAACCTGTACGCTCTTTCATTTCAGACACTTGAAGATCTAAATTACGCGCCGCTTGACGCAAAATCTCTTCTTGTTCAGCAGGGACATTCAAGCGCAGCACTTGCCCTAATACAACAACTTCAACCAGTTTTAATGACATGTTATTCCCTTATGTTGAATGCTCAAGTAATCCTATTATGCCACAGCCAAATGCCTTCGTCATACTTTTTACGTTTAATTGACCGCACTTTATCCGTTCGCCCCATTTCGCAATTTACGCTATAATGCGACACTTTTCATTATTTTTGAACGGAATATTTATGCCAACTATCGCTCCTAATCCATTAGTCCTAGTGGACGGTTCATCTTATTTATATCGTGCTTTTCATGCTTTTCCGCCGCTCACCAATTCAGCCGGCGAACCGACCGGTGCCATGTACGGTGTATTAAACATGCTCAAAAGTCTGATTTCACAAGTGCAACCGAGCCATATTGCAGTGGTCTTTGATGCGAAAGGCAAAACGTTCCGTGATGAAATGTTTGAGCAATATAAATCCCATCGTCCACCGATGCCCGACGATCTGCGCAAACAAATTCAGCCATTGCACGATATTATCCGAGCCCTTGGCATTCCTCTTTTAGTTATTGAAGGTGTAGAAGCCGATGATGTCATCGGGACCTTAGCGGTAGCGGCTTCCAAAGCCAATCAAAAAGTCTTGATTAGTACCGGTGATAAGGATATGGCACAACTGGTGGATGACAACATTATGTTGATCAACACTATGAATAACACTTTATTAGATCGCGATGCCGTGATTGAAAAATACGGTATTCCGCCAGAACTCATTATTGATTACTTAGCACTAATGGGCGATAGTGCCGATAATATTCCAGGCGTAGCGGGTGTTGGTGAAAAAACGGCTCTCGGTCTCTTGCAAGGTATCGGCAGTATGGCAGAAATTTATGCTAACTTAGACAAAGTGGCCGAATTGCCAATTCGTGGGGCAAAAAAATTAGGGGATAAATTATTGGCGGAAAAAGAAATGGCAGATTTATCCTATCGTCTTGCCACCATCAAAACTGATGTGGATCTCGATATCACCCCAGAACAACTCACTCTTGGTGCAAGCAATAACGATCAACTTACCGAATATTTCGGCCGTTATGAATTTAAACGTTGGCTCAATGAAGTGATGAATGGTGCTGATTCCATTACTAATAATAACGAACAATCGACTAAAATTAATCACTATCAAGCAACACCAGCGCTCGCTCAAGACAATAGCGATGAAACATTGCCGGCAATTCAAATTGATCGTAGCCGTTATGAAACCTTGCTCACTGAAGCAGATTTAAATCGTTGGGTGGAAAAACTCAAGCAAGCAAAACTTTTTGCGCTAGATACTGAAACCGATAATTTAGATTATATGGCTGCCAACTTAGTGGGCATTTCCTTTGCGTTAGAAAACGGCGAGGCGGCTTATTTACCGCTACAATTAGATTATTTAGGCGCACCAAAAACCCTTGAAAAAACAACCGCACTTACGTTGTTAAAACCGGTTTTAGAAAATCCCGCCATTCAAAAAGTTGGGCAAAACTTCAAATACGATCTCACCATCTTTGCCCGTAATGGCATTGATGTGCAAGGTGTGGCTTTCGATACTATGTTGGAGTCCTATGTACTCAACAGCACAGGCCGTCATAATATGGACGATCTGGCGAAACGTTATTTAGGGCATCAAACCATCAGTTTTGAAGAAATTGCAGGCAAAGGTAAAAATCAGCTGACCTTCAACCAAATTCCATTGGAAAAAGCTGCTGAATACGCAGCAGAAGATGCTGATGTGACAATGAAACTGCAACAAGTGCTATGGGAAAAACTCTCTAAAGAACCAAGTTTGGAAAAACTCTTTAAAGAAATGGAATTGCCGTTGTTAGGCGTACTGTCCCGTATGGAGCGTCGTGGTGTCTTAATTGATAGCGATGCACTATTCCTACAATCTAACGAAATCGCTAACCGTTTAAGTGAATTAGAAGAACAGGCCTATGTCTTGGCGGGACAACCATTTAATTTAGCTTCCACCAAACAATTACAAGAAATTTTGTTTGATAAATTAGGTTTGCCGGTTATTCAAAAAACACCAAAAGGTGCACCATCCACCAACGAGGAAGTGTTGGAGGAACTTGCATTTAGCCATGAATTGCCGAAAGTGTTAGTAGAACATCGTGGGCTAAGCAAACTAAAATCCACCTACACCGACAAATTGCCGCAAATGGTGAATCCACAAACGGGTCGAGTGCATACTTCCTACCATCAAGCGGTGACAGCCACCGGTCGTCTTTCATCAAGTGATCCGAATCTGCAAAACATTCCGATTCGTAATGAAGAAGGCCGCCGTATTCGCCAGGCATTTATTGCACGCGAAGGCTTTACCGTTGTTGCTGCCGACTATTCTCAAATCGAGCTGCGCATTATGGCGCACCTATCACAGGATCAGGGCTTAATTAATGCTTTTACCCAAGGCAAAGATATTCACCGCTCTACTGCGGCAGAAATCTTTGGGGTGGCACTGGATGAAGTAACTTCCGAGCAACGCCGCAATGCCAAGGCAATTAACTTCGGTTTAATTTACGGTATGTCTGCCTTTGGCTTATCGCGCCAACTCGGTATTGGCCGTGCTGATGCCCAGAGCTATATGGATTTATATTTCAAACGCTATCCAGGCGTACAAACCTTTATGCACGATATTCGTGAGAAAGCTAAAGCCCAAGGCTATGTGGAAACCCTATTCGGCCGTCGTTTATATCTGCCGGATATCAACTCCTCTAACGGTATGCGCCGTAAAGCTGCCGAACGTGTCGCGATCAATGCACCAATGCAAGGCACTGCCGCAGACATTATTAAACGAGCCATGATTCAATTGGATCAAAAACTACAAAACGATCCCGATATTGCGATGATTATGCAGGTGCACGATGAATTGGTGTTTGAAGTGCGGTCAGAAAAAGTTGCGTTTTATAGCGAGCTCATCAAAACACAAATGGAAAGTGCAGCTGATTTAGTGGTGCCACTGATTGTTGATGTGGGGCAAGGCACAAACTGGGATGAGGCTCACTAACAAATTTAGTCATGAATAAAGTTATTAGAAGTCACCTCTTTACGGCTGAACGCGCTTGGGGAGCCCTTGATATTACCAATATGAATGGTATTTCCGTGCGTCTGCACTGGACAGATAAACCTTACAAATGGCATATCAATGACGGTGAAGAAGTCTTTGCTGTCATGGATGGTAAGGTGGAAATGCGCTACAAGGAAGAGGGCCAAGAGAAAGCCATATTGCTCCATACGGGGGATATTTTTTATGCGAGTATCGGTACCGAACATGTTGCTCATCCACAAGGCGAAGCGCGCATATTAGTCATAGAGAAAGAAGACAGCATTTAACAGACTTAAAAAGAATTTTATGAATCAAGAAAGACTCAACGAAATCGAAAAACCATTAATTCAAATTGTAGAACGCGATGTGGTTCCTGCACTAGGCTGTACTGAACCTATCTCTTTAGCGCTTGCAGCAGCAACGGCAGCCAAATATTTAGGCAAAACACCTGAACGTATTGAGGCTAAGGTATCGCCAAACTTAATGAAAAATGGTTTAGGTGTTGCAGTGCCAGGAACCGGCATGGTGGGTTTACCTATTGCCGCAGCGATTGGTGCTTTAGGTGGTGACCCAGAGGGTGAATTGGAAGTATTAAAACACATCACGCCAGAACAAGTTTCCCAAGCCAAGGCGATGCTTGATAACAAGCTCGTCAATGTCGATATTCATCAAACCGAGCATATTTTATATTCGGAAGCCGTGTTGTTTGCGGATAATGACCGAGTGAAAGTAGCCATTCAAGATCAACACACCAATATCATTTTAATTGAAAAAAATGGCGAAGTTGTTTTTGAGAAAGAACAGGATGAATGCGCTGATTGCGATCCTTATGATATTTTCAAGCAGGTGAGCGCACGTGAAATCTTTGAATTTTCTTGTGAAGTTGAGCTCGATAAAATCCGCTTTATCGGACAGGCTGCTGCGCTCAATCGTGCACTGTCTAACGAAGGATTACGTGAAAATTACGGCTTACACATTGGCAGAACGTTACGCAAACAGGTTGGTAGTGGCTTAATGTCAGATGATTTGCTCAGCAAAATTATGATTGAAACCACTGCAGCCTCCGATGCCCGTATGGGCGGGGCTACATTGCCAGCAATGAGTAATTCAGGCTCTGGCAACCAAGGTATTGCCGCGACTATGCCTGTGGTTGTGGTCGCCGATTATTTAAACGTGAGTGAAGAAAAACGTCTCCGAGCGCTCTTCTTATCACACTTAATGGCTATTTATATCCACAGTAAATTACCCAAACTGTCCGCCCTTTGCGCAGTAACAACCGCCTCTATGGGAAGCTGTGCGGGTATCGCCTATTTGCTTACGGGAAAATTCGAAACCGTGAGCATGGGGATTTGCAGCATGATTGGTGACATCAGCGGAATCATCTGCGATGGGGCATCCAATAGCTGTGCGATGAAAGTGTCCACCAGCGTAGCATCTGGCTATAAATCGGTACTCATGGCGATGGATGAAACCCATGTTACGGGTAATGAAGGTATTGTTGAACACGATCTCGATCGTACCATCGATAATCTATGCTCGATTGCGTCTAAAAGTATGCATCATATCGATCGCCAAGTGATTGAAATAATGGTCAGCAAACCCTGCCCTTAATATCGTAATAACTTACAATAAAGTGCGGTCAGAAAAACACGCAAATTTCTGACCGCGCTTTTTTATATCGAAAAAACATATTTTCTAGCTAAAAGTTATTGGCGTTATCTTCTTATTTTTTTAGAAAATACTGCCCTACTTAGTTCTAAAAGAAAGGAATAGTTATGCTTTTAACCGGATTACTTTGCGGAATTTTACTCGGATTTGTCATGCAGCGTGGGCGCTTTTGTATTACCGGCGCATTTCGCGATATGTATGTCACCAAAAATAACAAAATGTTTGTAGCCCTTCTATTGGCGATTACCGTGCAATCCATCGGTTTCTTTCTCTTAAAAGAAATCGGTGTATTAAATGTCGATCCGGCTGAAAATTTTGCCTTTTTAGCGGTGATTATCGGTGCCTTTGTGTTTGGTATCGGCATTGTTCTTGCTGGCGGTTGTGCAACAGGAACTTGGTACCGTGCTGCAGAAGGCTTAGTCGGCAGTTGGGTTGCTTTATTCACTTATATGCTATTAAGTGCCATCATGCGTACTGGTCCATTAGGGGAATTCAATAAAACTTTACGCAGTATCAATATCGAACAACGCAACATTTACGATACATTCGGCATTTCACCTTGGTGGTTAGTGGCACTATTAACTTTAGTGACGGCTTTCTATGTGTACAAACATCTCAGCAAACCAAGCGTAAAAGTCGCGGCATTAAAACCGAAGAAAACGGGGCTTGCCCACTTATTATTTGAAAAACGCTGGCACCCATTTTTCTCTGCTGTGTTAATCGGATTAATCGCGCTTGCGGCTTGGCCACTCAGTGTTGCTACTGGCCGTGAGTTTGGACTTGGGATCACTGGTCCATCAGCTAATATCATGCAATTCCTCGTTACTGGCGACGGTAAATTTATTAACTGGGGCGTATTCTTAGTTTTAGGGATTTTTATTGGATCATTCATCGGCGCGAAAGCAAGCAATGAATTCCGTGTCCGCGTACCTGATGCCACCACGATTCTACGCAGCGGACTCGGCGGTATTCTTATGGGTATTGGTGCAACGCTTGCGGGTGGCTGTTCTATCGGTAATGGCTTAGTCGAAACAGCCTTTTTCTCTTGGCAAGGTTGGGTATCATTGCCATTGATGATTCTCGGCACTTGGGTAGCCGCCTACTTCACCATTATCCGTCCACAACGTTTAAAATTAGCAAAAGCATCATAAGGAGTTTATATGATCGTTAAATTACCAACACTCGGCCTTGTTTGCCCCTTTCCTCTCGTTGAAGCCAAGGAAGCTATGGCTAAGTTAAATAAAGGCGATGGCCTAGAAATTGAATTCGACTGTACCCAAGCCACCGAAGCTATTCCTGCTTGGGCGGCTGAAGAAGGTTATGAAGTCACAAACTTCGAACAAATTGATGATGCCAAATGGTCAATTACGGTGATTAAATAATAAAAAAAGTGCGGTCAGAAAAACACCAAAATTTCTGACCGCTCTTTTGCTTTAATGAATCGAAATAATTAAATCAATTCAACTGGTACTTTCACCACCAGTTTTTTCACAAAACTTGATTTGCCGTTTACCGTGCAACCTGGTTTATGTGGCTCATAAGGGAAAAAGACAGCGAACATTTTTGGTAAAAGTGTCACGGTGCTTTTATTTTCAATTTGCGGGGTGAGTTGGTAATCATCGGCATCACGATATTCATCGTATAAGCTGAGATTTGGATAAGTCGCGCTTACTTCAACATTTTCTTCACCACGAATAAGTAATTGAATATCTAGATATTTGTGGTGAAGTTCAGCTTGTTTGCTATCCGCTTCAACCGTATCAAATTCCATGACATTCATATAAACTTGCTCGCTTAAATCATGACGGCCATTTTCTAATGCTTCAAGATCTAAGGTATTGAGATGATCGCAAATGTCCGCGATAACTTTTGGTAAACCCACTTTGAAATTTGGGTTATTTAATGCACTGATAATCATAGTGTCTCCTTACGTATGTATTTGTATGAGAATATGATAACAAGTTGCTTATATTAAATAAAGTTACCAATAAATTTAAAACTCTGTATAATAAGCGAGCTTTATTTTCTGCATTAGCGTGCGGCTATCAAAAGAAATTTTTAAACGCCAAAAGTGCGGTCATTTTTTTCGAAAGATTTCTTTTGCTAGTCGCAATCTGGAAAATAAAGCTTTGTTTTAAATATTATTTTGAAGGAAAACATTGTGAATCCAATTGTTAAACAATTTAAATACGGTCAACATACCGTTACTCTAGAAACCGGCGCAATTGCACGTCAAGCAACTGCTGCGGTTATGGCAAGCATGGACGATACCACAGTATTCGTGACTGTTGTTGCTAAAAAAGATGTGAAAGAAGGTCAAGACTTCTTCCCATTAACCGTAAACTATCAAGAGCGTACTTATGCGGCGGGTAAAATCCCTGGTGGTTTCTTCAAACGTGAAGGTCGTCCATCTGAAGGCGAAACCTTAATTGCACGTTTAATCGACCGTCCAATTCGTCCATTATTCCCAGAAGGTTTCTTCAACGAAATCCAAGTTGTGGCAACTGTAGTTTCTGTAAACCCACAAATCAGCCCTGACTTAGTGGCAATGATTGGTGCTTCTGCAGCATTAACCTTATCTGGTGTACCTTTCAATGGCCCTATCGGTGCAGCGCGCGTTGGTTTTATCGACAACCAATTCGTATTAAACCCAACTATGGCTGAACAAAAACAAAGCCGTTTGGACTTAGTGGTTGCAGGTACTGACAAAGCTGTATTAATGGTTGAATCTGAAGCTGATATCTTAACTGAAGAACAAATGTTAGCGGCAGTTGTATTCGGTCATCAACAACAACAAGTTGTGATTGAAGCAATCAAAGAATTTGCAAAAGAAGCAGGCAAACCGCGTTGGGATTGGGTTGCACCACAACCAGACACAGATTTAATCAACAAAGTAAAAGCGATTGCAGAAGCACGTTTAGGCGATGCATACCGCATTACTGAAAAACAAGCACGTTACGAACAAATTGATGCGATTAAAGCAGATGTGATTGCACAAATCACAGCTGAAGATGAAGAAATCAGCGAAGGTAAAATCGTGGATATTTTCACCGCACTTGAAAGCCAAATCGTTCGTGGTCGTATCATTGCAGGTGAACCACGTATTGATGGTCGTACCGTTGATACCGTTCGTGCATTAGATATTTGCACTGGTGTATTACCACGTACTCACGGTTCTGCAATTTTCACCCGTGGTGAAACGCAAGCATTAGCCGTTGCAACGTTAGGTACTGAACGTGATGCACAAATCATTGATGAATTAACAGGTGAACGTCAAGATCACTTCTTATTCCACTACAACTTCCCTCCATACTCTGTAGGTGAAACCGGTATGATCGGCTCACCAAAACGTCGTGAAATCGGTCACGGTCGTTTAGCAAAACGTGGTGTAGCAGCAGTTATGCCAAGCCTTGCTGAATTCCCTTATGTCGTGCGTGTTGTATCTGAAATCACTGAGTCTAACGGTTCTTCTTCTATGGCATCTGTATGTGGTGCGTCTTTAGCATTAATGGATGCGGGTGTTCCAATCAAAGCCGCTGTTGCGGGTATCGCAATGGGCTTAGTGAAAGAAGAAGAGAAATTCGTGGTGCTTTCAGATATCTTAGGTGATGAAGACCACTTAGGTGATATGGACTTTAAAGTAGCAGGTACACGTGAAGGTGTCACTGCACTTCAAATGGACATCAAAATTGAGGGTATCACCCCTGAAATTATGCAAATTGCATTAAACCAAGCAAAAGGTGCACGTATGCACATTCTTGGCGTAATGGAACAAGCAATCCCTGCACCACGTGCAGATATTTCTGACTACGCACCGCGTATTCACACCATGAAAATTGATCCGAAGAAAATCAAAGATGTTATCGGTAAAGGTGGTGCAACTATCCGTGCATTAACTGAAGAAACCGGTACTTCTATTGATATCGATGATGATGGTACAGTGAAAATTGCCGCAGTAGATAGCAGTGCAGCGAAAAATGTAATGGCACGTATTGAAGAAATCGTGGCTGAAGTTGAAGCTGGCGCAATTTACAAAGGTAAAGTAACTCGTCTTGCTGACTTCGGTGCATTCGTGGCTATCGTAGGAAATAAAGAAGGTTTAGTTCATATTTCTCAAATCGCAGAAGAACGCGTAGAGAAAGTGAGTGATTATCTTCAAGTTGGTCAAGAAGTGACGGTTAAAGTGGTTGAAATCGATCGTCAAGGTCGTATCCGCTTAACCATGAAAGATCTTGCACCAAAACAAGAAACTGAAGCAGAATCTGCACCTGCAGAAGACATTTCAGAAGAACAAGAATAATCTCACAGGGTGTGTGAATTCAATTTACACACCCGTTTTGATTATCAAGCTAACTTATAAAACAATGCAATATTTTCGGTTCTTCCGTTTTCTAGTTTCGTTATCTAGCCTAAGTCTGACTTTATTTATTTCCGGTTGTGTACAATCGGGAAACGTGTTTGTCGCACCAAATAAAGTCGTGCTCGCGGATCAAACGCCGAATACGCACTTCGAACAAGAAGTGATGATTACCCGAATCGGGCAAGTTTTATTAGTTGGAAAAATGAGTAATGAAGAACGAGCGACGCTTCACTTTGAACGTGGCGTGTTATACGATTCCCTCGGTTTATGGGGTCTCGCACGTTATGACTTTACACAAGCCCTCGCGTTACAGCCAAAGATGGCTTCCGTTTACAATTATTTAGGGCTTTACTTACTGCTTGAAGAAGATTACGACAGTGCATTAGAAACCTTTAATGCGGTGTTTGAATTGGACCCAAGTTATGACTATACCCATCTTAATCGTGGTTTAAATTTTTATTACGTCGAACGCTATAATCTTGCTGAAGACGATTTTATGAAGTTTTATGAAGCCGATACCAAAGATCCCTATCGCGTACTCTGGCTCTATTTGAACGAACAAAAATTAAAACCACAAGAAGCCCATGCCAACCTTGTTGAACGAGCTAAAGGGCTATCTAAGGACTTCTGGGGAACAAATATCGTTCAATACTATTTAGGTAATATTTCCGTGAGTGACTTGCAAGAGCGGGCAACCAAATTTGCAGAAAACTCGCAACAATATGCAGAAATATTAACCGAAACCTACTTTTATCTAGCAAAACAAAAACTCAATTTGGGGCAAATTGATGAAGCTGCGGCTTTATTCAAACTCGCTATTGCGAATCAGGTATATAACTTTGTTGAGTATCGTTTTGCCGTGTTAGAGCTGATGAAATTGAAACCAGCTCAAACAGAAGACGAAAAAGAAGAAAAAAGTGCGGTCACAAAAACTGCTGTTTTTTAAACTTGCCTCTTTCTTTTTTCTTTTGTAACAAATAAACCTGAAAGCGAAATTGAGCTTTCCTTACTTACATTCGAGTATTTTAATGACAGACAAAATCACTTTTAATGATTTAGGCTTGCCTGAATTCATTCTAAAAGCCGTTTCTGACCTTGGTTTTGAAACACCTTCGCCAATCCAACAAGCTTGTATTCCTGCTCTTCTAGAAGGCAGAGATGTACTTGGTATGGCACAAACCGGTAGTGGTAAAACTGCCGCATTCTCTTTACCTCTTTTGGCAAAAATTGATCCTGCCGCAAAACATCCACAATTATTGGTGATGGCACCAACGCGTGAACTTGCAATTCAAGTTGCGGATGCTTGTGAACACTTCATGAAATATGCAAAAGGCATTAATATCGTGACCCTTTATGGTGGTCAACGCTATGACATCCAATTACGTGCATTAAAACAAGGAGCACAAGTTGTTGTAGGTACGCCGGGTCGTATTTTGGATCACATCCATCGTAACACATTAAATCTTTCTGAATTAAAAGCGATTGTTCTTGATGAGGCCGATGAAATGCTTCGCATGGGCTTTATTGACGATGTAGAAACTGTTATGGCTGAATTACCGGAAGAGCACCAAACTGCCCTTTTCTCCGCGACTATGCCTGAGCCAATTCGTCGTATCACAAAACGCTTCATGAACAATCCACAAGAAGTGAAAATCAAAGTAAATAACGATAATGCGCCGGATATTGAACAAAATTGTTGGTATGTTCAAGGTTTCCGTAAAAATGAGGCATTATTACGTTTCTTAGAAGTGGAAGAGTTTGATGCGGCAATCATTTTTACCCGCACTAAAACAGGTACACTAGATGTGACCGAATTATTAGAAAAACACGGGTTCCGTGCTGCGGCATTAAACGGTGATATGACTCAGCAATTACGTGAGCAAACCTTAGATCGCTTACGTAATGGCAGTCTTGATATCGTCGTTGCAACCGATGTGGCTGCGCGCGGTATTGATATTGAACGAATCAGCCTTGTAGTGAACTATGACATCCCGCTTGATGCAGAGTCTTACGTTCACCGTATCGGCCGTACCGGTCGTGCAGGTCGTTCTGGTCGTGCATTATTATTCGTTGAACCACGTGAACGCCGTTTACTTCGTAATATCGAACACTTGATGAAAAAACCAATCAATGAAGTTGAATTGCCAAATCATGAAGTGTTACAAGCTTGTCGTCGTAAGAAATTCCAAGACAAGATTACCAAGCAATTGGAACATCACGATCTCGAAATGTATCGCAGCTTATTGGAAGATTTATTCACCGCTGATCAAGATCAAGAAGATATTGCTGCAGCGATGTTGATGTTGCTTCAAGGTAAACAAAAACTCATTCTTCCACCTGATCCTCCGATGGATAAACGTCGTCGTGACCGTAATGATCGTGGTGATCGTCGTGAAAATCCTCGTTCGGCTGAACGTCGTGGTGAACGTAAAGGCTACGGCACACCACAGCCGATGGATTTATATCGTATCGAAGTGGGTCGTGCGGATGGTGTAGAAGTGCGTCATATCGTAGGTGCGATCGCAAATGAAGGTGATATTAACAGCCGTTATATTGGCCATATCAAACTTTATGATGAGTACTCTACCGTTGAATTACCGCAAGGTATGCCAAAAGAATTGCTCCAACAATTCGGTAAAACGCGCGTTTTAAATAAACAAATGCAAATGAGCTTTATGGGTGCAGCACAGTCAGACAACAGACGTGGTGGCAATGACTTTGGTGGGAAAGGTCGTCGTAATGAACGAGGAGACCGAGGCCAAGATCGCTTCCGTGGTGAGCGTAATAGCGAACGTCGTCAGAGTAAATTTAACGATAAAAACGACCGCACTTTTAATGAACGTGGTCGCCGAGATCGACAACGTTAATCCTTATTTAACAGCCCCTTGAAGTAAAAGGGGCTTTTTTATTGTCTTAATTCTCGTTACAATCGTCTCTTATCTCAATTTATAAGGTTTATCTATTGAAAGGTCTATTTTTACGTATTATTGCTGCTTTTGCATTATTACTTTGGGCAATTGATATGGTCTTCCCTTGGCAAAAAATTATGCAATCGGAGCAAAACCCTTACACCATGATCAAAAATCGCGGTAGCCTGATAGTCGGCACCATTAACAATCCCATTTACTATTTTATTGGGAATGAAGGCGAATCAGGCTTAGAATACGAATTAGCAAAAAACTTTGCTGATTATTTAGGGGTTCGCTTACAAATTAAAACCTTAGAAAATAACGATCAACTTTTTAACGAATTAGAGAACAACAATATTGATATTGCAGCTGCGAATCTTTTATTCCAGCCTCAACGTGCAGAAAAATTTCAGTTAGGGCCCTCTTATACTTCTGCCTCTTGGCAGCTTGTGTATAAAAAAGGTGAAAATCGTCCGAAAGATTTAGCGCAAGTACAGCAAGAAATTATCATTTCTGCGGGGGAAGACTTAGAAAAATTACTATCCCTTGCACAGAAGAAACTCCCTGCACTTAAATGGCAGAATAACAAGCAGTTGACCCAAGAAGAATTGTTAATTCAAGTAGCGGAAGGCAAAATTCCTTATACCATTGCAAATAGTATTGATGTGGCGGCCGCACAACAAATTCGCCCTAACTTAGCAATTGCATTTGACCTAACGGATGAAATGACCGTGCATTGGTATCTTTCCAATAAATCCTATAATGAGCTACAAGCAGGCTTGTTGGATTTTATGAATAATGCCATTGAAACAGGATTAATTGATCGTATTGAGGAAAAATATTTCCGCCATATTACTGCCTTTGATTATGTAGATACTCAAGCTTATTTAGAAGCGGTTGAAAAAATTCTGCCTCAATATCAACCGCTCTTTGAAAAATACAAAGGGAATTTAGACTGGCGATTATTAGCCGCTGTAGCCTATCAAGAATCGCATTGGGACCCTTATGCCACCTCTCCAACTGGCGTACGTGGAATGATGATGCTCACCAAAGATACGGCTTTGCGGATGAATATTAATAATCGTACAGATGCTGAACAAAGTATTAAAGCGGGATCTGAATACCTGCATTGGCTACTCGCTCAAATACCTGACAGTATTCCAGAAGAGGATCGAATTTGGTATTCTTTAGCAGCATACAACATGGGATTAGGGCATATTTTAGATGCTCGTCGCTTAACAAAAAAATTGGGTGGCAACCCAGATAATTGGTTAGATGTAAAAAATAATCTTCAACTATTATCGGAAAAGCGTCATTATTCAAACTTAAAATATGGCTACGCTCGCGGTTATGAAGCCTATCAATATGTCGAAAATATTCGCCGTTACATGAACAGCATTGTGAATTATCATCGCGTTCAAGAAAACCAAACGACTGCAACAAAGTAAGTGCGGTCAGAAAAATCAACGTTTTATTGAACTTAAAGAAAACAAGGAGAAAAAGATGTTAAAAAGAAAAACGTTTTTAAAGAAAAAAACATCAAGAGATATCTCTGCCTCACGCAACTTGCGTTTAAGACGCTTAAAACATCGTAAAGCAAAACAGTTCCAACGCCATGCATTACAATTAGTGATTCAAGATATCTAAAAAAGGGCGAACATGATGTTCGCCCTTTTTATTTATTCATTATCCTTTATTTTTCAAAAGAATCTTTCAAACGCTCATCTGCTCGGCGGGATTCGCCTTTATGTTGAAGTTTATTTAATTGACGTTCTAATTTTTCTTCGACTTCATTGATCGCTTTATACATATCATCAGCCGTTGCAGTGGCTAACAGATTACCTAATGGAGTTCCAATTGAAGCCTCTACAGAAAAGCCGTTTGGTACTTTACTTAAAACAAAGTGCGGGCTAATCAGTTGAGTGTGCCATTTCTCTAATTTTGCAAGTCTTCCCTCCACATGTTCACGAATTGCAGGGGTGATATCCATTTGTTTACTTGTGATATTGAGTGTCATAGCATTTACCTCTTTTGCTTAAATGAACCCTTCGGTTCCGTTCATCTTTAATAACAACATATCGACCTTGAACCAATTTTTCAAGTGCTTTTAGGTAAATAAAAAAATAAATGTTCAAAAATATGATCGGGATCTAATTTCTGAAAAAATGTGATTTCATTTCTGTGTAAACTTGTTATGATGTAAAGTCATAAACAACAAAGAGAGGCATTCGGCTTCCCTTTTCTTTTTATGAGATAAATTAGGCTAATTCATCTTGATCATGTTGCGTTGCTTTTAAACGTTCAAAGTAATCTTTGGTTTCTGAAATAATCTCTTTGCGTAAACCAATTAATGCAACTAAGTTCGGGAAGGCCATTAAACCATTCACAATATCCGCTAAGATCCAAATTAAATCTAAAGTCAGGAATGAGCCTGCCCCAACCAGAACAATAAACACGAAGCGATATACTTTAATACCACGGATACCAACTAGGTAAAGGAAACAACGTTCACCGTAGTAACACCAACCTAAAATTGTGGTAAAAGCAAAGAATAATAAGCCAACGGTTACAATCGTTGCACCGATTGATGTGCCTAAACCCTGTGCAAAAGCATAGTTAGTCACGCTTGCGCCTGAAAGCTCAGGATTACTCCATGCTCCCGTAATCACAAGCACTAAGCCCGTCATCGTACATACGATGATGGTATCTAAAAATGTTCCTGTCATTGAGATTAAACCTTGGCGAACAGGCTCTTTCGTTTGTGCCGCAGCAGCTGCAATAGGCGCACTCCCTAAACCAGATTCATTTGAGAAAATACCACGTGCCACACCTGATTGAATCGCTTTCATCACGGTAAAACCAACTGCTCCGCCTAAAGCTGCTTGTGGATTAAACGCACTCTGAATAATTAATGCAATTGCAGTAGGCAATTTGTCGTAATTAACGATTAAGATGATAATTGAAGTCGTTACATAACCAAGCGCCATAAAAGGCACAATGACTGCAGATGCTCTCGCAATACGTCTTACCCCACCGAGAATAATCATGGCGACCAATACGGTCACCACTGTTGCAGTAATCACAACAGGTACATTAAAGGTGTCTTGCATTGCATGTGTAATCGCATTCACTTGAGGGAAAGTACCGATACCGAAGAAGGCCACCAACACCCCAAATAGCGCAAATAATTTCGCTAACCATTTGATACCAAGACCACGTTCAATGTAGTACATTGGCCCACCAGCCATAAAACTATATTTATCGCGTACACGATATTTCACAGCAAGCAAACATTCTGCATATTTGGTTGCCATTCCTAATAATGCAACCAACCACATCCAAAAAATTGCGCCTGGGCCACCCGCTTGTACTGCGGTAGCTACGCCGACGATATTCCCGGTCCCGATAGTTGCGGCCAATGCCGTACAAAGTGCCGCAAAAGAAGACACATCCCCTTTGCCTTTATTCGCACCACGAGCAAATAAATAACCCAAGGCACGAGGCAAATAACGAATTTGTAAGAAGCCTAAACGAAGGGTGAGATAAAGTCCTGTTCCGGACAAAAGAATAAGTAGGGGCGGTCCCCATATAAAGCTACTAATAGCCGATAAGATTGTCTGTAATGACATTGATGATTCCTCGTCGCTTAAAATACAAATAAACTCGACAAGGAGACAAGAAGAATCCCGATAGAAATATTTTTGATAATACGGATTGTCTTTTGCCCCTGTCCTTTTGCCTGAGCGTTTGGAAAACAATCGAAAAATCGACCGCTCTTTTGCGCCTTCGGCGTCCATTTACATCGATAAAATGCAATGGATCTCTCCAAGGGTTCGTCCAGTAACAGTCCCTGCAATCTTGCGATTGCGCCTGAAAGATTTTACCTCGTCGGCGTAGGGGCAATTCCCTACTCTCCAGCTACCTTCTTCCGAACTCACTTTTTACGTTTTATTTTTTATCGCAAAAAGTGTTGCGAATTTTAGCAAACTTGAAAGGCTAACTCAATGGATTGACGAAAAAAGGCTTAGATAACAAGGTGAAAGCAGATAAAAACAAAGTGCGGTCAAAAATTTTCTTATTTTTTGACCGCACTTTTTTTAAATCAAAAAAGAAAGGCAGGTAATGACCTGCCCTTATCTATTTTTATAATTATAAAATCTCTTTTGCTTTTGCCACCACGTTATCTACGGTGAAACCAAAGAGTTTGAATAATTGATCCGCAGGTGCTGATTCGCCGAAGCTATTCATGCCCACTACACGACCTTCAAAGCCAACGTATTTATACCAGACGTCCGCAATGCCCGCTTCAATCGCAACACGTTTGGTTACCGCTGCAGGTAATACGCTTTCACGGTACGCTGCATCTTGTTTGTCGAAACGGTTAGTGCTTGGCATAGAAACAATACGTACTTTTTTACCTTCAGCAGTCAATACATCTGCTGCTTTCACTGCTAATTCCACTTCAGAACCTGTCGCAATGAAGATTAACTCAGGTGTTCCCTCACAGTCTTTTAATACATAAGCACCACGTTTAACTGCATCTAATTGTGCAGAAGTGCGGTCCATTTGTGCTAAGTTTTGACGGGTAAAAATCAACGCACTTGGGCCATCTTGACGTTCAACCGCTTGTTGCCATGCGATAGCTGATTCCACTTGGTCACATGGGCGCCATGTTTCAAGATTTGGAATTAAGCGTAATGAGGTGGTTTGCTCAACCGGTTGGTGAGTTGGACCATCTTCGCCTAAACCGATCGAGTCATGAGTATAAACGAATAAAGAACGTTGTTTCATTAATGCCGCCATACGCACCGCATTGTGTGCGTATTCGTAGAACATTAAGAAGGTTGCACCATAAGGAATGAAACCGCCATGTAAAGCAATACCATTCATAATCGCTGACATACCAAACTCACGAACCCCATAGTTAAGGTAGTTACCGCCTACGTTTTCGTGTGCACGAATTGGTTTAGAACCGCTCCATAACGTTAAGTTAGAGCTTGCTAAGTCTGCAGATCCACCTAAGAATTCAGGTAATACGTGTGCATAAGCTTCGATTGCATTTTGTGATGCTTTACGACTTGCAATGCTTGCTGGGTTAGCTTGTAATTTTTCAATGAACGCTTTAGATTCGGCTGCCCAATTTGCTGGTAATTCACCGTTTACACGACGTGTAAATTCTGCAGCAAGTTCTGGATATGCTTTAGCATAAGCGGCAAATTTTTCTTCCCAAGATTTTTCTGCTGCAGCGCCTTTTTCTTTCGCAGACCATTCTGCATAGTACTCAGCCGGAATTTCAAATGGACCATATTCCCAGCCTAGTACTTTACGAGTTAATGCGATTTCTTCATCACCTAATGGTGCACCGTGACAATCATGAGAACCTGATTTATTTGGTGAACCAAAACCGATGATAGTTTTACAAATAATTAAAGTTGGTTTTTCTTTTTCTGCTTGAGCAAGAATGGTTGCAGCGCGAATTTGTTCTGCATCGTGACCATCCACATTGCGGATTACTTGCCAGCCATAAGCTTCAAAACGTTCTGCCGTATCATCACTGAACCAACCATCAACATGACCATCAATCGAAATATTGTTGTCATCGTAGAATGCGATTAATTTACCAAGACCTAATGTACCTGCTAAAGAGCAAGCTTCATGAGAAATCCCTTCCATTAAACAGCCATCACCTAAGAACACATAAGTGTGGTGGTCTACGATTTCATGGCCTTCACGGTTAAATTGACCCGCTAAGGTTTTCTCAGCAATCGCCATACCTACAGCATTGGTGATACCTTGACCTAACGGACCAGTTGTGGTTTCAACACCTGGTGCATAACCATATTCTGGGTGGCCAGGCGTTTTAGAATGTAATTGACGGAATTGTTTTAAATCTTCGATAGAAAGATCATAGCCTGTTAAATGTAATAAGCTATAAATCAACATTGAACCGTGGCCGTTAGAAAGCACAAAACGGTCGCGATCAGCCCATTTAGGGTTGTTTGGATTGTGTTTTAAGAAATCGCGCCATAATACCTCAGCGATATCCGCCATTCCCATTGGTGCACCTGGGTGGCCTGATTTTGCTTTTTGTACTGCATCCATTGATAGCGCACGAATTGCGTTGGCGAGTTGTCTACGAGTTGCCATGTTTTTCTCCTGTCTAAATAATTCTGAGTATTCTACCTTATTTACTGATTGACTTGAGCAATATCTGCAATTTTATTTACCTTGATCAAATTCTTCGACGACGTTGATGGAAACGCTGGCTACTCGATTTACCTTGCAAATTAACCACCGTTTTAGTTTCTACTGGTTTTCGATATGTTCGACGATAATGACTTAAAAAATAATGAATGGAACTGGCGAATAAAGCGCCTAATAAAAAGACCACGACAATTTCACCATATAAGCGATGAAACATTTGATTGATTTTGCTCTGCGTCGTTTGAGCATATTGGGCATCAAACGTCACCCGCAAAAAGCCACGAATGGCATTATTCGAAGCAGAGTAAATTGGCTCAACAATTTGCTGTGTTGAAAACTCACCTTCATTTTTATTTTCTAAGCCTAGTTGTTCACGAAGATTGCCAGTATTGGTACTTTGTGCCAATTCTTTACCGTTATAATCATAAATGGTCGCATCAAGCACAAAATTCTCTTTAACTAAATTATCTAAATTTTCAATGAGCTGATCAGATTTCGCATTATTGGTTAATAAAACTGAAAATAAATTGGCTTGCTGACGAACCAAAGTATGCGATAAATTCGCTACTTGATTCACACTTGAAAGCTGTGAACCAATCTTAAATTGTTTCACACCAAACAAAATCACGGCCATGGCACCGATACAAAGCAGCACGATGAGCCCAAACATCAATGATTTTTGAAGTTTTTCTTTAATTAATTGCACGTTGTTTTTCCATTTTTTCGCCAAGATCGGCTAGAATAGATGAGTATTCACAATTTACAGGATTTTCTATGCAAATTCAAAACCTTGCAAGCATTACCCAAAAATATCCCCAATTCCCCACCGCACTTTCGTCTGATTTGCCTCGCTCCGATGAATCGCATGCGTTTATTTTATACGGTACAACGCTGAATTTAGCGAAATTACTCGAATTTCAACAAAAGTGCGGTCAATCTTTCCTGTGTTTTGATGCATGGAACGTTGAAAAAAATACCGTTGTCCTTTTAAAAGGCAAATGGCTAACTGATTTTATTGCCCATGCTCACGACTTGCAACTAGACATCGCCAAACTAGATTTTGATGCAAAATTATCAGAAAAAGGCCTATTGGTAATGGATATGGATTCTACGGCTATTCAAATTGAGTGTATTGATGAAATCGCTAAACTGGCCGGCACAGGTGAATTAGTTTCTGCCATTACTGAAAGTGCCATGCGTGGCGAGCTCGATTTTGAACAAAGTTTGCGTCGCCGTGTGGGAACACTTAAAGGCGCACCAGAAACTATTTTGCAACAAGTACGTGAAAAATTACCGTTAATGCCGGGCTTAATTGAAACCATTAAGACATTGCAACAACATGGTTGGAAAACTGCCATCGCTTCCGGTGGCTTTACCTATTTCGCCGATTACTTAAAAAGCTTATTAAACCTCGATTTTGCGGCGTCTAATCAATTTGAAATTATTGATGGCACACTGACTGGCAATGTAAAAGGCAGCGTAGTCGATGCACAATACAAAGCGAATACCTTGCAAAAACTCGCTGAAGAATACGGTATTCCACGCAAAAACACCCTTGCTATTGGTGATGGCGCTAATGATTTGGCGATGATGAAGGTCGCAGGATTAGGCGTAGCATTTCATGCCAAACCGAAGGTGCAACAACAAGCACAAATTGTGGTAAACTTTGCTGACTTAACCGCACTTTTATGTCTTTTAAGTGCAAATGATCGAATTTAATTCATTTTGGGAGAAAATTTATGCCATCTTTTGATATCGTATCTGAAATTACTATGCACGAAGTGCGTAATGCGGTTGAAAATGCAAACCGCGTATTAAGTACACGTTATGATTTCCGTGGCGTGAAAGCGGTCATTGAATTAAATGAAAAAAGCGAAACCGTGAAAGTGACGACTGAATCTGATTTCCAATTAGAGCAATTAATTGAAATCTTAATTGGTGCGTTTGTAAAACGCGGCATTGAGCATAGCTCATTGGATATTCCAACAGAAAGTGAACACCACGGTAAACTTTACACCAAAGAAATTAAATTAAAACAAGGGATTGAAACAGAGATGGCGAAGAAAATCACTAAATTAGTGAAAGATTCAAAAATCAAAGTTCAAACTCAAATTCAAGGTGAACAAGTACGCGTAACCGGTAAATCCCGTGATGATTTACAAGCTGTTATTCAATTAGTGAAAGGCGCGGAATTAGGCCAACCATTCCAGTTTAATAACTTTAGAGATTAATTTAATGAAAAAATATCTTTGGGTATTTTGGGCTGCCGTTCCACTATGTTCGTTCGCAAATGAGAATGTCATGAATCTCGGTGATAGCGTCATTGATGTTGTAAAATGTGAAAGCACCAAAGGGGAAAAACTTTGGGTCGCGCTAAATAATCTTAAAACATTCACTTACATGAAAAACGATGTGAATGTGGCTGATCAAACGATAGATAATGCTTACTTACAAGCTTATGCCACAGAAGCGACTCTTTTTCTTCCACCAACAGAAAATAATCAGTTGTGGACGATAATAAAAGAGAGCGCAGCAGATAAAACTGGCATCAATCAAGTTACTATCGATTTGCGTAATGAGAAAGGTAAGCTAATTTCTCATGCTGCTTGCAAACGAAATGACGAGACTTTTTCATTATTAATGGAATCGAGTTTCGATATAAAAGAGCCCACCGATAAAATTCTTGAATTAATGGATCCACCTACGCCATAAAAACGAAAGAGCGGTCAAAAAACACAACATTTTTTGACCGCTCTTTTATTTACGCTAATTAAGCTAATCTCGCTTTTGCTTCTGCAATCGCTTCTGCCACACGAAGTGGTGAAACCCCACCTTTCGCACAACGTTTATCTAAACAAGATTGTAATGAAAGAATGTCATATACATCATCCCCTACCACATCACTGAATTGACGGAATTCTGGAATGGTTAAGTCTTCCAACGCTTTACCTTTTTCAATGGCATAAACCACGGTTTCACCGACAATATGGTGAGAATCACGGAATGGCACACCTTTTGCCACAAGGTAATCCGCTAGCTCTGTTGCATTTGAATAACCTTTTAAAGCGGCTTCGCGTGTACGGTCGGTATTCACTTTTAATTCATCTAGTACAAAAGTCGCCATATCTACGCAATCTTGCCAGGTATCTAACGCATCAAAGATCCCTTCTTTGTCTTCTTGCATATCTTTGTTATACGCTAATGGTAAACCTTTTAAGGTCATCAACATACCAGTTAATGCGCCCATTACACGGCCAGCTTTACCACGAATCAATTCACAAGCATCAGGATTTTTCTTTTGCGGCATTAAAGACGAGCCTGAAGTCACACGATCTGACAATTCCACAAAATTCGCTTCACCACTGTTGAAAATAATCATATCTTCAGCAAAGCGAGAAAGGTGCACCATACTTAAAGACGCCGTTGAGAGTAATTCCACAATATGGTCACGATCAGAGACGCTATCCAAACTATTACGCGTCGCAAAAGCAAAACCAAGATCGGCGGCTAATTGTTCACGATCGACCGTATAGGCTGTCCCCGCAAGTGCACCACTGCCTAATGGACAGCTATTCATGCGTTTATAAGCATCGGCGAGACGTGAATAATCACGCTCAAACATTTCCACATAAGCCATGCACCAATGAGCAAAAGTGATTGGTTGTGCACGTTGTAAATGGGTATAACCTGGCATCACCGCATCTTGCGTCTTTTCCGCTGTTTGCACCAAATGACGTTGAAGATTACGAATAGATGCTTGCAACTCCGTTACACGTTGTTTGCACCACATTTTAATATCAAGTGCAACTTGGTCATTACGGCTACGGCCTGTGTGTAATTTTTTACCTAAATTACCCACTTTATCGATAAGCTTACTTTCCACCCAACTATGAATATCTTCTGCATCATCTTGCAAAATCGCCTGTGGATTTGACCGCACTTCAATTAATAATTCATTTAAGGCAACTTCTAGCTGTTGTTGCTCTTCAGCACTTAATACACCAACGTTGACTAACGCTTTAGACCAGCCAATAGAGCCCTCAATATCTTGCTCTGCCAAACGATAATCAAAACGCAGGCTATCATTAAAATCTTTAAAACGTTTATCTGCCGCTTGTGTAAAACGACCACCCCAGAGAGCCATAAGTTATCCTTATCTCGATTATAAAAATGATTAACTATTCAATTATTACGCATAATTAATCAATATGCAATAATAATCTCTATATCGTCCGCTATTTTACCCTGTTTTTTCTAACAAAAACTAGACAGTACTGCATTTTAGTGGTAATTTACGCAGCATTCTTAAGGGCATTGCCCACCATTCAAACAATTCAGTATTATCAACTCTTATTAATTCCAACATTATTAATTATGCATCTTACAGAACTTAAAAACACGCCTGTTTCTGATCTTGTGAAACTTGGCGAAGAACAAATGGGTTTGGAAAATCTTGCCCGTTTACGTAAACAAGATATTGTTTTTGCTATTTTGAAACAGCACGCCAAGAGCGGTGAAGACATTTTTGGCGGCGGCGTATTAGAGATTTTACCCGACGGTTTCGGTTTCTTACGCTCCGCAGATAGTTCCTACCTTGCTGGTCCTGATGACATCTACGTTTCCCCAAGTCAAATTCGTCGTTTCAATCTACAAACTGGTGATAAAATCGAAGGCAAAATCCGTCCACCAAAAGAAGGCGAACGTTATTTTGCTCTTTTAAAAGTCGATCAAGTCAACGATGACAAACCTGAAGTCTCTCGTAGCAAAATCCTTTTCGAAAACTTAACCCCATTACATGCAAATTCTCGTTTAAGAATGGAACGTGGTAATGGCTCAACTGAAGATTTAACTGCGCGTATTTTGGATTTAGCCTCTCCGATTGGTAAAGGTCAGCGTGGTCTTATCGTGGCACCACCAAAAGCCGGTAAAACCATGTTGCTACAAAATATTGCACAAAGCATCACGCACAACTACCCTGAATGTGAACTTATTGTGCTTTTAATCGATGAGCGTCCAGAAGAAGTAACGGAAATGCAACGTTCCGTAAAAGGTGAAGTGATTGCCTCAACCTTTGATGAACCAGCCGCTCGTCACGTTCAAGTGGCTGAAATGGTTATCGAGAAAGCAAAACGTTCTGTTGAGCACAAAAAAGACGTGGTGATTTTACTCGACTCTATTACACGTTTGGCACGTGCTTACAATACCGTTACACCAGCGTCTGGTAAAATTCTTTCTGGTGGTGTGGATGCAAATGCGTTGCATAGACCAAAACGTTTCTTTGGAGCGGCACGTAACGTAGAAGAAGGCGGGAGTTTAACTATTATTGCAACCGCACTTGTAGATACCGGTTCAAAAATGGATGAGGTTATCTTTGAAGAATTTAAAGGTACCGGTAATATGGAATTACATCTTTCTCGCAAAATCGCTGAAAAACGTGTGTTCCCAGCAATCGACTTCAACCGTTCTGGTACGCGTAAAGAAG
>CAJMMG010000024.1:0-22477 GCA_905214375.1 uncultured bacterium
TACCTACGCGAGCTAACCATTGGTATTCTAAACGTAATGCTAACTCTGGTAATGAAGGTAATGCATATTCGAAACCAGCAGCGAACACTGGAGAAACGCGTAAGCTGTGACGACCTTCTTCGTGATCACGTGCACCAGTTGCTGTGTCATAGAATTTGTAGTCTGAACGTACTAAAGCTGCACCAGCACGACCGTAGAAGTCTAAACCTTCTAAAGCAGAAGTTAAACCACCAAGACCATAGCTACCTTTTAAGCTTAAGTGAGCACCGTGGTTAGTGTGTTTGAATGCTACTTTACCAGCATCTTTGAATTTAACACGACCGAAGTCATCGTAACCTAATTCTACCGCTAAACCTAAGTTATCACGGTTTAATACTTGGTAACCACCAAATACACCGTAAGTAACAGAGTTACGGTTGTAACCAGCACCAAAATCTAAGCTACGTGGGTTAGTAGCGTCAGTGTTAGCTTTGATACCATCGTGGAAAGATGCTTGACCAGCTTTAACACCTGCATAGAAAGTGTTTTCTTGTGGAGCTGCTTGAGCTACAGAAGCTGCTGCTAAACCAGCAACGACTAATGCGATTGCAGTTTTTTTCATTTTGATGTCCTCTATTTAGTCATCGTTATTAATAAGAAAAGTTTCCTTGTTTATTGTGAACTTTATAAAAAAGAAACACTCTAAACGTTGCTTAACTAGGGTTTTGAATTTGCCCTAACTTATCCTTTTGACAAATTCAATTCCTTTGCCATAGCCAAAGGAACGTTCAAAAGTATGGCTATTATCCTATAAAAACACCAAAGATCAAACTTTTTTTGCCCTTTTTGGTTATTTTATAGACAAACAACCCCTAAAATGAACATTCATTCACAAAAATCGGGTTAATTTTTAACCCGATTTCTATTCTAACAAAAAATATCTTTTGTTCAAATCGACTTTTTTTTGAGCTTCATATATCATCAAATTCACTTTCTTCTCTATTTATATGTGAGTGATTTTATGTTGCCCCGTCTTTCTAATGTGCCACAACTTAATAACGTGGTAAGTGATTATCTTAGCGAACTCCAAAAACAGCATTTCGAAGGTGGTATTGCATCAAATTATGCCGACCGTTTAAGTCTCGCTACGGATAACAGCGTCTATCAACAACTTCCACAGGCTATTTTGTTCCCTAAATCTGTTGCCGATGTGGTACGCATCACCAAATTAGCGAATAAAGAGAAATACCTTCATCTAACCTTTACACCTCGCGGTGGTGGCACGGGTACCAATGGACAATCTATTAATAACAATATTATTGTGGATCTCTCTCGCCACATGACGGGCATTTTAGAGCTTAATATAGAAGAGCGTTGGGTTCGCGTTCAAGCAGGTGTAGTAAAAGACCAACTAAACCAATTTTTAAAACCTCACGGTTTATTCTTTGCACCGGAACTCTCCACCAGTAATCGAGCAACCCTTGGCGGTATGATTAATACTGATGCCTCTGGTCAAGGTTCATTACAATACGGTAAAACCTCTGATCACGTTTTAGCATTACGTTCTGTTTTGATGAATGGTGAAATATTAGATACAAGTGCGGTCAAATCTGACGATGTTTTAGAAAACTACCCGCTTGCAGAAAATTGTAAAACGCTACATCAAACGATTTTCCAACGTTGTAAAGAGAAGCGAGCCTCAATCATTCAAGATTTACCACAACTCAATCGCTTTCTCACCGGTTACGATCTTAAGAATGTCTTTAATAAAGATGAAAGTGAATTTAATCTCACCCGAATTTTAACGGGCTCAGAAGGTTCACTTGCGTTTATCTGCGAAGCTAAACTCAATTTATTGCCGATTCCTAAATATCGCACCTTAATTAATGTGAAGTACAGCTCATTTGATGCAGCACTTCGCAATGCGCCTTTTATGGTGAAAGCCAATGCCCTTTCAGTTGAAACTATCGATTCCAAAGTGCTGAACCTTGCTAAGCAAGATATTATTTGGCATTCAGTGAAAGAACTTTTAACAGAAGAAGAACAAAATCCAATTCTTGGTTTAAACATTGTGGAATATGCGGGCAACAATCAAGCTAAAATCGACAGCCAAGTGACCGCACTTTGTCAACAATTAGATGAAAAAATTGCACAAGGCAAAGATCATATTATCGGCTATCAACTTTGTTCTGACTTGCCTTCTATTGAACGTATTTACGCCATGCGTAAAAAAGCGGTGGGGCTATTAGGTAATGCAAAAGGTACGGCCAAACCGATTCCTTTTGTGGAAGATACCTGTGTGCCACCAGAACATCTTGCTGATTACATTGCTGAATTTAGAGCCTTATTAGATAGTCACAATCTGCAATATGGGATGTTTGGTCATGTGGATGCTGGCGTATTGCACGTTCGCCCGGCTTTGGACTTATGCGATAAAGACCAAGTAAAACTCTTTAAACTAATTTCAGATGAAGTAGCTGAACTCACGGTGAAATACGGCGGTTTGTTATGGGGTGAACACGGTAAAGGTGTACGTTCTCATTATGGCGAGAAATTCTTCACACCTGAACTTTGGCAAGAATTACGTTATGTGAAATTTTTATTTGATCCAAACAATCGTCTGAATCCAGGTAAAATCTGTACGCCACTTAATAGCAATGCTGAACTCTATTCGATTCTCTCGCCAATGCGTGCTGACAATGATCGCCAAATCCCAATTCAAATGCGAGATGAATTCAAAGGTGCGATGAATTGTAACGGTAACGGACTTTGCTTTAACTTTGATGAGCACAGCATTATGTGCCCTTCCATGAAAGTGAGTAAAAATCGCGTATTCTCGCCAAAAGGACGAGCCACTATGGTGCGAGAATGGTTGCGATTAATGGCCAATGAAAACGTATCGCCTGATCAATTAGATTTTCATAAAACACAAGTGAAACTGACCGCACTTGTAGAACGTTTTCGCAATAGCGTGCAGAAATGGCGGGGTGAGTATGACTTCTCACATGAAGTAAAAACGGCAATGGATACTTGTCTGGCTTGTAAAGCCTGTGCAAGCCAATGCCCGATTAAAATTGACGTACCAAGTTTCCGTGCGAAATTTTTCCATTTCTACCACAGTCGTTATTTGCGCCCAGCCAAAGATCATATTGTGGCGAATTTAGAAGTTGCTGCACCTTATATGGCGAAACAACCGGCATTATTCAATTACTTCACCAAGCTGAAAGTTACTCAAAGCGTGGTTGAAAAAACGCTTGGCATGACTGATTTGCCTCTCCTTTCAGAGCCAAACCTTCAACAACAATTAGTGGAAATTGGTTATCAAGGCAAAAAATTAGAAGAATTGGAAGGTCTCAGTGCCACCGAAAAAGCCAATATGCTCTTTATCGTACAAGATCCTTATACCTCTTATTACGATGCCAAAGTAGTTCGGGATTTCGTGGCTCTTGCACAAAAATTAGGGTTCGAGCCAATCCTTCTGCCTTTTAAACCGAATGGCAAAGCCATGCATATTAAAGGTTTTTTAGCTCGCTTTAGTAAAACCGCGAAAACACAAGCGGAATTTTTAAATCGCGTCGCCAAATTAAATGTACCTTTAGTCGGCGTAGATCCAGCTATTGTGCTTTCTTATCGTGATGAATATAAAGAAGCATTAGGTGATTCTCGCGGTGATTTCCATGTACTCACAGTACATGAATGGCTGACCAATCAATTAGAAAGTAACGCATTACAAAGTGCGGTGAAAAATATTGTAAAATCTGACCGCACTTTTGAGTGGCATTTATTCCCTCATTGTACTGAATCCACCTTTATGCCAAACAGCCCAAAAGAATGGCAGTATATTTTTGCGCAATTTGGACAAACCTTGAACGTTGAGAAAGTCGGCTGTTGTGGTATGGCGGGCGTATTTGGTCATGAGGTTCAAAATCAAACAATGTCGAAAGATATTTACGACGTATCTTGGGGCAAAAAATTACAAGGTAAAGATCCGAATCATTGTCTCGCAACCGGCTATTCCTGCCGTAGCCAAGTGAAGCGATATGAAAAAGCCATCTTGAAACATCCTGTGCAAGCATTGCTTGAAGTTTTAAATAACTAGAGTAGATTTTCTACTTACCACAATATCGCAGAAAATAAAAAAGCGGCCAGATTTTAAATCTGACCGCTTTCTTTATTGAAAAACTACAACGCTTCAATCGCTTTATACTGCTCTTGGATTTTTTCTAATCCAGATTGGTATTCCGCTTGTTTTTCACGTTCTTTCGCAATCACCGCTTCTGGTGCTTTAGCCACAAAAGCTTCATTGCTGAGTTTGTTCTCGATACGTTTAACTTCATTTTGATATTTTTCAATCTCTTTGGTTAAACGGGCAAGCTCTGCTTCTTTATTGATAAAGCCAGCCATTGGTACGAGCAATTCAGCATTGCCCACGAGTTTCGCTACCGCAAGTGGTGCGGTTTCGTTTGCGGCTAATACTTGAACGTTGTCTAATTTCGCCATGGCTTTTAAAAGAGCGGTCTGTTTTTCGAGAATTTTTGCATTTTCTGCACTTAAATTACGGAATAACAGATCTAAGCCTTTGCTTGGTGCGATATTGCTTTCTGCACGAATATTACGTACCGCAACGATCACTTCTTTTAACCACTCAATTTCAGCTTCTGCTTCTGGATCAAAGCCGTTCTCTTCCACTTGTGGGAAAGGTTGCAACATAATGCTATCAGCCGTAATGCCGACAAAACCTTTCACTTTTTGCCAAATTTCTTCGGTAATAAATGGAATGAGCGGATGTGCTAAACGTAATAATTTTTCTAACACATGAACCAAGGTTTGGCTTGCTGCACGGATTTGTGCTGCATTGCCGTTTGCAAATACTGGTTTAGTCAATTCTAAATACCAGTCGCAGAATTGGTTCCAAGTAAACTCATAAATCGCATTGGCACAAAGGTCGAAGCGGTATTGGCTTAATGAATTACGGAAAGTTTCCACTGTGCGATTGAATTCCGATTGAATCCAACGATCCGCTAATGAGAATTCGATCTCGCCTTCACTTAAATCTAATTTTTCATTCGTTAAGACGAAACGGCTTGCATTCCATAATTTGTTACAGAAGTTACGGTAGCCTTCTAGGCGTTTCATATCCCAATTGATATCGCGACCGTTTGAAGCCAATGCCGCTAATGTGAAACGCAATGCGTCTGTACCGTGAGCTGCAATACCTTCAGCGAATTCTTTGCGAGTCGCTTTAGCAATTTTCTCTGCTAATTGCGGCTGCATCATGTTGCCAGTGCGTTTTTCAAGTAAATCGTCAAGGCTAATACCGTCAATCATATCGATTGGATCAAGCACGTTACCTTTCGATTTCGACATTTTTTGGCCTTGCTCATCACGAATCAAGCCTGTTACATACACCGTTTTGAATGGCACTTGTGGTTTACCATTTTCATCTTTCACGAAGTGCATCGTAAACATAATCATACGCGCGACCCAGAAGAAGATTATGTCAAAGCCGGTAATTAACACATCCGTTGGGTGGAACATTTTGAGCTCTTTGGTTTGCTCTGGCCAACCTAAAGTTGAGAATGTCCATAAGCCTGATGAGAACCACGTGTCTAACACGTCTTCATCTTGTTTGAGTTCAACCGCAGAATCTAAGTTGTATTTTGACCGCACTTCAGCTTCGTTACGCGCAACATACACATTGCCTTCCGCGTCATACCACGCTGGAATACGGTGGCCCCACCAAAGTTGGCGAGAGATACACCAATCTTGAATATCACGCATCCAAGAGAAGTAAAGGTTTTCGTATTGTTTCGGCACGAATTGAATTTCGCCATCTTCCACCGCCTTAATCGCTACATCAGCAAGCGGTTTCACGCTCACATACCATTGGTCAGTTAGCATCGGCTCGATTGGCACGCCACCACGGTCACCATAAGGCACTTTGAGATCGTGTGGTTTAATTTCATCTAATAAACCAAGCGCTTCAAAATCTGCCACGATTTTCTTACGTGCAACAAAACGCTCTAAACCACGGTAATCCGCAGGAATCGTCGCTTCATAGCCGGCAAGCGGTTTGCCGTCCGTACCAATAATTTCCGCTTCATCACGAATATCTGCATTTAAGGTTAACACGTTAACCATCGGCAAGCTGTGACGTTTACCCACTTCGTAGTCGTTGAAGTCGTGCGCAGGGGTAATTTTCACCACACCAGTACCAAATTCACGATCGACGTATTCATCGGCAATAATCGGAATTTCGCGATTAGCCAATGGCAGAACCACAGTTTTACCAATTAAAGATTGATAACGTTCATCTTCTGGATGAACCGCCACCGCCGTATCGCCCAACATGGTTTCTGGACGGGTGGTTGCCACTACTAAATAATCTTTACCATCCGCCGTTTTTGCACCGTTTGCTAACGGATAACGGAAATGCCAAAGCGAACCTTTGCTCTCTTTGTTTTCTACTTCTAAATCAGAAATCGCAGTATGAAGTTTTGGATCCCAGTTTACCAAGCGTTTGCCACGGTAAATCAAACCTTCTTCATGCAAGCGAACAAACACTTCTTTTACCGCGTTAGATAAACCGTCATCCATGGTAAAACGCTCACGTTCCCAGTCGATAGAGTTTCCTAAACGACGCATTTGTTGGCTGATTGTGTCGCCTGAATAGGCTTTCCAATCCCAAATTTTGTTGATGAACGCTTCACGACCATAATCGTGGCGGGTTTTGCCTTCTTCTGCCGCGATTTTACGCTCTACCACCATTTGGGTTGCGATACCCGCGTGGTCTGTCCCCGCTTGCCATAAGGTATTATGCCCTTCCATACGGTTAAAACGGATTAAAGTATCCATTAAGGTTTGTTGGAAAGCATGCCCCATGTGTAGGGAACCCGTTACATTCGGTGGCGGAATCGCAATGCAATAGCTCGGTGCGTTTTCATTTTCAGACGGTTTAAAATAACCGCTCTCTTCCCAATGTTGATAAAGGGCTTGTTCTACCGCAGACGGATTAAAACGGTCTGCCATTTCAAATTTTTGTGTCATATTTTTCTCTGTCAGTAAGGTAGTTTTTGTTGCAATAAAGTTCTTATCTCTCTGATCTCTCTGCATATATTTGAAGTACTATTTGAAAAATTACAGCTGTTATTGGAATATTCTCTATCCCATTTTTCAAGCTCTTTACTAAGATTTGTAACACCCTTAATTAACTTAAGTTCGTTTCCAAGTGAAATAACATTATTATTTAATATTTTGATCGAATCAAAAATCTGAGATTGCTTATTTTCGTATAAACTAGATTTAGCATCTAATTTAGATATATTTCTATTTATAGAATCAACATCTTTAAGATAAGAATTTATCTTCGCCTTAATATCAACCAATTCACTATTAACCTCTGACTCCAACTTATCTATCGGCGTTTTAACTTCCCAACCCAGATTATCAAATAATTGACCAATAATACTATTAGGCTTAACTATTCCAAAAAAAGATACTGCACAAAATATTAATAATATAAAGTTAAGTTTAGATAAAAGTGATGATTTGCACATTTAATAGCCTCTTTTACATAGTAAATAACAGGTGAAAGTTAATCATAAAAAACTCATTTTCATTTGGATAAATTGTTTTAATCACTTCTCGCAATTCCACCAACGTCATATTTTCCTGCTTCGCATGTTGTTCCGTTAGTTCATCAAGAGTAATCGGCGATACACTTAACACTTCAATCGTGCAGAAATATTGATTATCTTCAAATCGACCAACACGTAGAATATCACCAGCTTTAAAATGGCTTTCGGATTTATCTCGAATGGTTATGTTTTTACGCCTCGCGAGAATATCGGCTTCGAAACGTTGATAAAAGGTAATGTCGTTCATAAAGTGCGGTCACAAAAAATTTAATTTACTTCTTATCTAACCAAGGATGTTTATTATTGGGGTCACCGTATTGCCCACACGATTTTCTTACTTCATCATCTGATAGATAGTAACGAGGAATATTGATTGGTAACAATGCTGTATCAGCCACAATAGATAAAGGCCAATCGATAAAATATAATGGTCTGGTCATATGCTTAAAGCCAACACCATCATAAAAATTACCAGCTACCATATTGTAATCGTATCGAGTTCCAATATAAGGGCAAGGATCTTTCAGTGTCGTTAAGGTGCCACATCCATAGAGAAACATACTTAATAATATAAAAACGATTTTTTTCATTTTCGGGCCTTATGCTCTTCATCGGATTCCGTATAGTAACGAATAATATCGTGATATTTATCTTCTTTAATTTGGCCTAAATCAAAAGGCTTATCATCATTCTCTTGTTGCACTTTATTTTTAAAACGTGAATTCAGCATTACACCCAAAATAATAAAAACAATAAACGCAACAATGGTATAACCTATTCCAACACCAAGACAGCCTAGACCGCCAGGTCCCATGCCTGCATCCATACAAGCAAAACTCATTAAAAAAGGAAAAGAAATAAATGCTAATATGGCTGACAATACAATAATCATAAGAAACTCTCTTGGATATCTTGGTTACTTAACTAGGTCAAACTCAATCACCCAAAACTCATTTTCATTGGGATAAATTGTTTTAATCACTTCTCGCAATTCCGATAAACTCATATTTTCCTGAGCTGCGTGCTGTTCTGTGAGATTATCAAGCATGATCGGCGACACACTTAACACTTTAATGGTGCAGAAGTATTGATTATCTTCAAAGCGCCCCACACGTAAAATATCACCTGCTTTAAAATGGCTTTCGGATTTATCTCGAATGGTGATGGTTTTACGCCCGGCGAGAATATCAGCTTCGAAGCGTTGATAAAAGGTAATATCGTTCATAAAGTGCGGTCACAAAAAATCTATTTTTTTATTTTGAGGGCGAATTGAGCACGCTCTCATATTGGTCAGGATAGGATTATTCCTTAATCCCTCTTAATTCATCTTTAATACGTTGAATTTCTAAGAATAAACGGCGTTCTTCTTGACGGCAAAAACTATCACCGCTTACGTTTTTCGCATTGGCAGAACAACGAACTTCTTCGTATTGTTTTTCTAACACATTTAATACAGCTCTTTGCTGTTTACGTTCTGCACTTTCTTTTGGTGCTTTTTCAGTCACTACCACGCGTGGTTTCTGAGAGTGAGTTGCTTGTTGAGCGACAACAGTCTCTTTTTTCTCCGATGCTTTCTCTGCAACATCAACCGCTTTTGCTTCTTTTTTGACTTCGGCTTTCACTGCGTCAGATTTTACTTCTGCAGTTTTAACATCAGCTTTAGCTTCTGTACTTTCTGTTTTTTCAGCAGTTTTTTCTGTGGATTTAGTTTCAGCCACTAATTCTTTTGATTTTTCAACCGCACTTTCTGCTTTTTCTGTTGGTGCAGGTATTCTTACTGCTTTCTCAACTTGGGTTGATATGTTTTCTTTATTGTCACAAGCAGATAATAAGGTGCTTGCGCCAAGAATAAGGCTTAAAGCCACTTTAGCGTTTAAATTCATGTTAATTTCCTAGGTTTTAAAGTTAAAAATATTAAGTGTTTTCAGTAGAAAGCATCCAACCTTGCGAGCGAAGAATTTTATAACGTTCACGCGCTTGGGCTTTTTGCGTTTCTTCTACCGGTACAAAATCAATTAATTGTGTAAAGCTGTGGCTAAAATCCGGCACTTCCATTTGTAAATTGATCAGCAAGTCTCGGCGTTGGGCATTGCGTTTGCCTTTCCAACTAATCTCAATTGGCGGTGCATATTGTGTTGCTTCACCCGAAAGATTATGAGGAACAAACTCATTCGGATCCCGTTGCCATAATGATTCATCAATTAAAAATGCTTGCTCTTCTGTTTCGCACGCGATTAAAACTCGCTTGCCTAAACGCCACGCTTGAGCGGCAAGATCACAGGCAAGTTGCTCAACTGTTATCTTCTTTTCTGGATTTAAGAGATAAAATTGTGCGTTTTTTGCCATGATTGCGACTTCTCCATTTATCGTTTTGTAAACTGGCGGATTTTATCAAAAAAGCAGCAAAAAATAAATCATCTACAAGGTGATTAAAGTAAATAGAAAAAACACGGAAATTTTTTACCGCACTTTTATGATCTACATCACAAAAGTAACTTTTAACCTTTATGTTACATTCCATTCATAACTCGCAGGTGTTAGAATTTTTAAGATTTATTTTTATTTTCGATGATAGGAGTATCACATGGCATTTCGTATTGAAAAAGACACTATGGGCGAAGTTCAAGTTCCTGCAGATAAATACTGGGCAGCACAAACCGAACGTTCTCGCAACAACTTCAAAATTGGTCCGGCAGCTTCTATGCCACATGAAATTATTGAAGCGTTCGGTTATTTGAAAAAAGCCGCTGCTTTCGCAAACTGTGATTTAGGTGTATTACCTGCAGAAAAACGTGATTTAATCGCAACCGCCTGTGATGAAATCCTTGCAGGAAAATTAGACGACCAATTCCCATTAGTCATTTGGCAAACCGGTTCAGGTACACAATCAAACATGAACGTGAACGAAGTGGTGGCTAACCGTGCTCACGTTTTACATGGCGGTAAATTAGGTGAAAAATCATTCATCCATCCAAATGATGATGTGAACAAATCACAATCTTCAAATGATACTTTCCCAACTGCAATGCATATTGCGGCATACAAAAAAGTGGTTGAACACACCATTCCTTGTGTAAAACGTTTACAAAAAACTTTTGCTAAAAAATCTGCAGAATTTAAAGATGTGGTAAAAATTGGCCGTACTCACTTAATGGACGCAACCCCATTAACATTAGGCCAAGAATTCTCTGCATACGCCGCACAATTAGATTTTGGTTTACGTGCACTAAGAAATACCCTTCCACACTTAAGTCAATTAGCGCTTGGTGGTACTGCTGTGGGTACTGGTTTGAACACACCAAAAGGCTATGATGTGAAAGTGGCGGATTACATTGCAAAATTCACTGGCTTACCATTTGTGACTGCGGAAAACAAATTTGAAGCATTAGCCGCACATGATGCAATCGTTGAAACTCACGGTGCAATTAAACAATTAGCGATGAGTTTATTCAAAATTGCAAACGACATTCGTTTATTAGCATCAGGCCCGCGTTCTGGTATCGGTGAAATTTTAATTCCTGAAAATGAACCAGGTTCTTCAATCATGCCGGGTAAAGTGAACCCAACTCAATGTGAAGCATTAACCATGGTATGTGCACAAGTATTCGGTAACGATACCACTATCGCATTCGTTGGCTCACAAGGTCACTTCCAATTAAACGTATTTAACCCTGTTATGGTGGCGAATTTCTTACAATCTGCACAATTATTGGGTGATGCTTGCGTATCATTTGATGAACACTGCGCAACCGGTATTCAACCGAACTACCCACGCATTAAACAACAATTGGAAAATTCATTGATGTTAGTAACCGCACTTAATACACACATTGGTTACGAAAATGCAGCGAAAATTGCGAAAACTGCACACAAAAATGGTACAACCCTACGTGAAGAAGCGATTAACTTAGGCTTAGTTTCAGCCGAAGATTTCGATAAATGGGTTCGTCCAGAAGATATGGTGGGTAGCTTAAAATAAACTCCCCCCATAATTTGGTGTCAAAGGCAGGTCTATCCTGCCTTTTTATTTGTGTTTTTTTAAAGAGCTTTTTTGTTATAATCACGGCAATATTTTTGACATGAAAAAAACTATGAAACTGAAATTTATTATTGCTGCCATTTCAGCCTTATTTTCCACCGCACTTTTTGCCCAATGGCAACCGGTCGGCAATGCTGAATACACATGGGGGCCATTCCATGTTTATACTGTCGGCTTATATTCTGAAACGGGTTCCTATGAAAAAAATGAACGTCCGTTAATGTTTTCGATTAAATATGAAAAACCAGTAGAAGGAAAAAACTTCGCCATTGCTTTAACCAAAGAAATGGAATCACAAAATTTAAGTAAAGATGACACCACTGCATGGCTCAAAAAAATGCAGGAAATCTTCCCTGATTTTTCACCAAACGACATCTTAAATTTTGTTGCCTTAGCCGATAAAGGCTATTTTGTTTTAAATGATACCGTGTTAGATCACGAATTCGATCAAAAATTTACACAAGCGTTTATTGATGTGTGGCTTTCAGATAAAAGTAGTTTTATCAAATTACAACCGCAATTATTAGGTAAAGAAAAACCGGCTCACGATAGCAAAGAATTTCAACATCAACCAGCAAGCGAGCCTTTTGATGAAGAAAATACGATGCCGGAATTACCACCGAATTACGATTTTAAACAAGACGCAAAAGGATAAATAACAAGGGCGAACATGATATGGTTCGCCCTTTTATTTTATTGTTTCACTTGCTGTTCTAAAAACAAGATCATCTGCAAGGCAATATCAATGCCACTGGTTTTCTCAATCATTTCTAACCCCGGGCTAGCATTCACTTCAAGCACCAATAACCCTTCTTTTGAACGAATCAAATCAACACCGGCTACCGCAAGCCCTAAGGCTTTAGTTGCACGAATGGCGATGGATTTTTCCTCTTCAGTGAGTTTAACTTTTTCTGCAGTGCCACCACGATGAAAATTTGCACGAAACTCTCCATCTTGTCCAATACGCTGCATTGTGGCGACGACTTTATCACCGATCACAAAACAGCGAATATCTGTCCCTTTTGCCTCTTCGACAAAATCTTGTAACAAGACGGGGACATTCGCATCTTTTAACGTTTCTAAAATACTGACCGCACTTTGTGGACGTTCAGCCAAGATCACCCCAATACCTTGTGAGCCTTTTAAGGTTTTAATAATCATTGGAGCGGTTGTTTGATTAATGGCTTGTTTCGGCTCAACTTCACAACCTGATAAGACTGAATTTGGTACTGCAATACCTTGTTCCAATAACATCTGCAAACTGCGCCATTTATCGCGAGCGGCTAAAAATGCTTGTTCTTTATTAAGGCAATAGACGCCTTTTCCTTGGAAATGACGCAATACCGCACAGCCCATTTGAGTGCTTGTCGTCCCAAAGCGTGGCAATACAGCATCATAATCAGGCAATAAATAAAGCTCACTTTCTGCATTTTGTTGATAATACAAAGAAAAGTGCGGTTGATTTTTGTCGAGTTTTAAAATGCAACGATTAGGATCCAAAATATCCATTTGATGCCCGCAACTTTCTGCTGCTTCTTTTAAACGCTGGCAGCTATAAAGGCGAGGCTCACGGCAAAGCATCAATAATTTCATTCAGTTATACCCTTAGGAAAAGAGGAGTTGATATATTACACCAATCACAATAATCCTGAAAAATGATTTCTGCTTTTGTGGAAATAGAGTAAAATCATTAGGAATTTTGTTTAAATAAAAGGAAAATTTTATGTTCGTAGTTATTTTTGGTCGTCCAGGCTGCCCTTATTGTGTACGTGCAAAAAACCTTGCTGAAAAATTAAAAGGTGAAGTAGCGGATTTCGATTATCGCTATGTAGATATTATCGCTGAAGGCATTTCTAAAGCAGATTTATCAAAATCTGTCGGTAAAGAAGTGGAAACTGTGCCACAAATCTTTATCGATGAAAAACCAATTGGCGGTTGCACTGATTTCGAAGCATTAATGAAAGAACAATTTAACGTTGTTGCTTAATTATTGCTAAAAATATAAAAGTGCGGTTAATTTCAACCGCACTTTTTTTATTTCATCTTAGTTAATTTGTAACGAGATCGACCAATCCCACTCTGTCTCATTCAAACGATATTGTTCTTTTAATGCGGGTCCACAAGAGTTAGAACCTACCCCACTCATTTTATAATCCACACACAAGATTGTACTGCCACTTTTCTCCAAATCATATTGGTGCTTTTTACTGCCCAATTCTTCTTGAGAGTAAGGGGAAACATTCATACTAAAAGGCGTATAACTTTGCACGGTAAAGCAATCAGACGAATTCGCCACCTTCACATCAAGACAACCATAATGGCTGCCATTTTCTTGTGGTTTTAAATAAGGCACATGATTGCTTTCTGGTGTTGTCTTATAACGACCGAAAGCCGTGGAGTGATGTTTATCCAGATAACTTTCCGTTGGGCCATAGCCCACATACTCAACTTGGTTAAATCCTTGATTAAGGAAAAAACGTAAGCCAAAACGTGGTAAGAATGGCAAGTGCGGTTGTTTTTCAGCATGAATATTAATCTGAAGCAACCCATTTTGTTCAATACGATACGCCACATTCAATGTCAAAATTCGCGCTTTTGATACGGCAACCAATCCTAATTTAAAGGTAATTTCAACCGCACTTTCCTGCTCGATTAAACGGTAATCATAGACTCTACTCGTCGCACGATCGTAACCCGCAGCAAGCCAATGTGCTTTCATTAAACTATCGTTATCCAAAGGCGCTCGCCAAATATTAAAATCGGCAGGTTGATTCAACCAAGGCTCGCTAGCTTTACGAATTTGTTGAATAGTGCCTTTATATTGATCAAACTGGTATTCAATATCTGCTGCTTTAACTGAAATTAAATTGGCATATTCTGAAACAGAAATCGATTGGATATTTGATTTGATCTCATCAGCGAATAAATGTGATTGCGCCGACAAAATAATCTGATCAAATCCCAAACTATGTCCTTGAGGAATTAAACCTGTTTCTGTTTTTTGATGATAGGTCAAGGTCAAAATTTGTAATGAACCGTTACTTGCTGGCAATGGTAAAGGTAAAAGTGCGGTTGATTTTGGCGCAATTTTTAAATCATCTATTTGGCCTTCTTGTACAACAGAAAAGTCCTCGGTGATTTGATAATGAATCGAAATAGCCTCTGCCGCATCCGTAAAATCCAAATAATTTTTGAGTTCAATATGACTATTTTTTAATGCAGCTCGAAGTGGGCGGTACACATTTTTGTATTCCAACAAATTGCTTTGAATTTGGCGGTCTGCCGTGACTAATCCATCAGCACAAAAATTACCGTCATTCGGTGTGTCATTAAAATCCCCGCCATAGCCCATCTTGCTTGAGTTTAGCAAATAAGGGGAATGATTGCACCACTCCCACACAAAGCCACCACAAGCGCCAGCATGTCTTTCCATAGCTTGGAAATAATCTTCCGTGTCTCCGCAAGAATTCCCCATCGCATGCAAATATTCACAAAAAAGATACGGCTTTTGATTTTTGGCATCGGCAAAATAAGCATCCAATTCTTCCATACTGGTGTACATTTCGCTATGAAAATCTAAATTGGATGTGTCATTTTGATGCGCTGAATGTTGAAATATCGCATTTTCATAATGCACTAAGCGACTTGGATCGCGTTGTTTTACCCAAGCGGCCGCTTGCTCAAAATTCTCACCATAACCACTCTCATTGCCTAATGACCAAATCACAACAGAAGGCCGATTTTTATCTCGCTCAACATTGGCATAAGTGCGGTCTAAAATGGCTTGATTAAATTCAGGACTTCGAGCCATATAGCAATAATTGTCGATTGTTTTTTGACGAATTGCTTCATGATCAATCTCTGTTTTTACCCCTAATAAAATGCTTGTTTCTGGCGACTCAACATAGACTGCATTCGTGCCGTGTGATTCGATATCACTTTCCGCAATCACATAAAAACCATATTCATCGCACAATTCAGTAAACCAAGGTGCATTCGGATAATGCGCTGTGCGAATGGCATTTAAATTATGCTGTTTCATTAAGCGTAAATCTTGCAATGCTTGTTCTCGACTAATGACATAACCGGTTTTCGGATCGCTATCATGGCGATTAACACCTTTAAACTTAATCGCTTGCCCATTAAATAACATTAACCCATTCTTCACTTCGATATGACGCAAGCCAACTTTTTGACAAATTACTTCTGTGCCATATTGCAAAATCAATGTGTATAAACGAGGGTTCTCCGCATGCCATAATTGTGCATTTTCAATTTCAGCATGAAATACGTGTCCTTTTTGTTCTGTTATCAATTTGCCTTGAGGATCAAATAATTGCCAAGAAATGGGTTGTTCGCGTTCTGCAAACTGACAGGCTACATGTAATTGAGCTTTAGTAAACTCTTGATTCAATTGCATTTGAATGAAGAAATCTTGTAAGTAATTTTTTTCTCGCTCTAATAGATAAACATCTCGAAAAATACCAGACATTCGGAATTTGTCTTGGTCTTCCAAATAACTGCCATCACACCATTTCAGCACTAAAACATGTAAATGATTTTCTCCTTGTTGTAAAAAGTCAGTGATATCAAATTCACTGGTGCAATGACTAATTTGGCTATAGCCCACAAGTTGTTGATTCACATAGACAAATAAACAACTGTCTACCCCTTCAAAATTTAAGAGATAGCGTTTTTCGACATTGATTTCGACATTAAAAACGCGATGATATAAACCACAAGGATTTTCAATGGGTACATAAGGGGGATCAAAAGGGAAAGGATAATTTACGTTGATATATTGATGATTATCGTAACCATGATTTTGCCAATTTGAAGGAACGGGGATTTTATCTGTAAAGGAAAAATGAAGGAAATCTTGAGGCAAGTGAGTATAGCTTTCAAAATAAGCAAAATCCCATTCACCATTTAGTAAGGTAAAGTAAGGGGAAAATTCTCGTGTCTTTTTAACCGCACTTTCTGTTGAAGAAAAAGGAATAAAATAAGCATGATGTGATGTGGTATTCACATGTAAGGTTTGTGGATCTTCAAAATAACGAGGCAACGACATAAAAACTCCCAATGCAATTTAGCCACATAAAAAAAGGCGCCTGAATGACGCCACTATACCTAAAATCTTCGATGAATCTAGCGATAAGTTCACAAATCGTGATACTTATCACATTAATTTTTATGGCAATTTTGCCAAGAAGGCATAACCACCTTTTTCACTCATTATTTCAACATTAGAATCCGCTGTAATGAATGCTGACTCACCTTGTTTTAAGGTAAGTGCGGTTGATTTTTCTTGAATTTTAAGCTCACCTTGCATCACCAATAAAATACCCGCACTTTGAAGATTTACTTCTGTTTGCTGTTCGGGCTCAACACGAATTTGAGCTAAAGCAAAATCGTTTACTGGCGTTTTATAAGTAAATTCTGACTGATTTTGAGGTGCGGCTGAGATAATTTTAGGTGTTACTTCGCGACAATCCACAATTTTTAATAATTCGACAATATCGACATATTTTGGTGTTAATCCACCACGAATAACATTATCAGAACATGCCATTAACTCCACGTTTTGTCCGCGAAGGTAAGCATGAGGAATCCCTGCATCCTGGAAAATACCTTCTCCTTCTTTTAAATACACAATATTAAAGAGATAAAAACACACCAAGCCGGCATCTAATTTTTCAGGTGAAATCGCCATGGCTTCCATGGTATAAAGCACCCAATAATCAGGGTTATCTAGCGTCAACTCACCATTTTTATAGGGCTGTTGGTTGGCTTCAATAATAGGTAATAGCCAATTTGCGAGCGTTGATTGATCCGCCAACATCACATCTGCATAAAATTCAGCAAGGCTTTGCTTACCTAATTTTTCAGCCAAAGGTTGCAAAGAGGGGCGTGCATTTAATGTCGCAAGAATTTGATCCTTTGTTTTAAAACCATGTAAAAGCCAAAAATCTGATAAGGCAATCATCATTTCAGGCTTGTGGTTTCGGTCTTTATAAATCCGTGTGCTATCAGTGAGTGATACACCTTTTGCATTTTCAGCCTCAAAGCCCTTTTCAGCTTGATCTTTAGTCGGATGCAATTGAATCGATAACGGCTTTTCAACATCTAAAATCTTTAACAAATAAGGGAGTTCATCACCAAATTGCTGACGACTTGCTTGCCCTAGTGCGGTCGGATTTTGCGATAAAAATTCAATAAGGGATTGTTTACCTGTTACATTCTCAATATCAGAAGGCGCTGATGGATGTGCACCTAACCACCACTCAGCACAAGGTTGATCTTTCGCTGAATTTAATCCAACCAATGATGCAATATAGTTTTTTCCACCCCATGCATAATGCTGTACTTGGCCAGTTAATCGATAAATCATTTTTGCCTTCCTCGAAAAGAATGAGTATAAAAAAATCCGCTTATTTAAAGCGGATCTTTTAATCAGTGAATCTTATTTTGTTAAACTTAAAACAACAGATTCTCCAGCAATCACTTCACCCGATTTTTTCTCGATAGATGAAATTTCATCCATGTTAGAGATAACCACTGGTGTTAAAACTGATTTTGCTTTTGATTCTAATGTTGCTAAATCAAACTCGATTACTGTGTCGCCGCGTTTTACGCTTTGACCTTCATGTGCGATGCGAGTGAATCCTTCACCTTTTAATTCAACGGTATCAATACCGAAGTGAACGAATAATTCAACACCCTCTTTTGATTCCATTGAAAAAGCATGGTTGGTTTCAAAAATTTTACCAATTACACCATCAACAGGCGCAACGATTTTGTTACCTGTTGGGCGAATTGCGATACCATCACCCACGATTTTTTCAGAGAAAACAACATCTGGTACATCTTCGATGTTCACAATCTCACCAGAAAGTGGTGCATAAATTTCAACTTCCACTGCTTTGTTTTCTTTTGAACCAAATAATTTGTCAAATAAGCCCATTTTAATCTCCTATCTATTAAAGATGGCTAGTATTTTAACGTAAAACTCTGTTTTTGTATCTAGTTTAACGACTTTTCTGCTAAAAAAGCTTGAATTAATTGCTCAATTTCAGCTGTTGTTGGTTTTTGCAGTGCTTCATCAGCCAATGCTTTCGCTTCTTGATAACTTACACTACGCACTAATTTTTTAATATGTGGTACAGAAATTGCACTCATACTAAACTCATCTAAGCCCATACCAAGTAACAATAAAGTTGCACGTTCATCACCAGCTAACTCACCACACATCCCCGTCCATTTGCCTTCTGCATGAGAAGCATCAATCACCTGTTTAATCAAACCAAGCACTGAAGGTGACATCGGATTGTATAAGTGAGAAATTAATTCGTTACCACGGTCAACGGCTAAGGTATATTGCGTTAAATCGTTTGTACCAATACTGAAGAAATCCACTTCTTTCGCTAAGAATTTCGCATTCACTGCCGCAGATGGGGTTTCAACCATGACACCTACTTGGATGTTTTCATCAAAAGCTTTACCTTCTGCACGTAATTCTGCTTTTAAGGTTTCAAGCACGGATTTTAACTCGCGAATTTCTTCTACCGAAATAATCATCGGGAACATCACGGCAAGTTTACCAAATGCAGAGGCCCGCAATACCGCTCTTAATTGTGCACGTAAAATTTCACGGCGATCGAGGGCAATACGGATCGCACGCCATCCAAGGAATGGGTTCATTTCTTTTGGTAAATTTAAATATGGTAGCTCTTTGTCACCACCGATATCCATGGTACGTAATACCACTAAACGACCTTCCATTGCTTCAACCACTTCTTTGTAAGCAATGAATTGTTCTTCTTCGCTTGGTAATTGATCGCGATCCATAAAGAGGAATTCAGTACGGTATAAACCCACCCCTTCAGCACCATTACGGTGTGCGCCTTCGCAATCACGAATCGTACCAATATTCGCAACCACTTCGACTTTATGACCATCAAGGGTCACTGCAGGCAAATCTTTTAATTTCGCTAATTCTGCTTTTTCTTCAGCAAGTTTTGCTTCTAGTGTTTTTAATTCATCGATTTCAGCTTGAGTCGGATTCACGTAAACACGGTTGTTCACGGCATCTAAAATAAGATAATCACCGGTATTCACTCGCGCTGTGACATCATTTGTCCCAACAATGGCCGGCAATTCAAGTGAACGAGCCATAATTGAGGTGTGAGATGTTCTACCACCAATATCCGTGATAAAACCTAATACTTTTTCTAAGTTTAATTGAGCGGTTTCTGATGGAGTTAAATCGTAAGCCACAAGGATAGACTCTTCGGCGATATCACCAAGATCGACGATGTGCATACCTAAAATATTTTTGATTAAACGATTACCGATATCACGGATATCACCTGCACGTTCTTTTAAGTATTCATCATCAATTTCAGACAACATTTCAACTTGTTGATCGATGATTTTACTTGCGGCAACACTCGCATTCACTTTTTGTGAACGAAGATAATCAAGAATTTCTTCTTCTAATTCTTCATCTTCAAGGATCATTAAGTGGCCTTCAAAGATCGCCGCTTTTTCTTCACCTAAAGATTTTAATGCGCGTTGATGAATAGAATTAAGTTGCTCAACGGCAGCTTCACGGCCCGCATAAAAACGAGCAACCTCTGCGTCAATTTGATCTTCTGAAATTTTTTGGAAATCCAGAACAATTTTTTCTTCTTTTAATACTAAGGCTTTACCAAAAACGATACCTGGTGATGCTGGGATACCTGTAATCATAATTTTACATTCCGAAATAATTTATTAAAGGCTAAATAAACAATAGCCACAGAATAGGAATCCTGTGGCTATCGTCAATTATTCTAAAGTAGGAATTAATGCTACTAAATGTTCAACGGCTTGTTGTTCGTCTTCACCTTCAGCCGAGATGGTGATTACAGTTCCTTGCGTCAAACCTAAGGTTTGTAGCTTAAATAAGCTTTTCGCACTTGCACTTTTTCCACCAGAAGTGACTGTTACATCAGAAGCAAACGCTTTCGCTTCTTTAACAAATTGCGCCGCTGGACGGGTGTGTAAACCATTAGGGGCTGTAATTTCTACATCTTTTGAGAACATAATGTTACCTCTATTTAATAATAGTAAAATTTAAGCAATTTAATCTATAAATCGTTGGTAGTATCGCTATTAAATGCCCAATAATCAAGGCAAAACACAAAAAAAATTGAGCTACATCACAAAATTTAAACCTTTGCATACCTAATTTGAGTAAAAGATATACTACGCAGAAAAATGACGTTGTGATTTCGTCTCACTCAAGCTTTCAATGAGGCGATGATAATTCTCATAACGTATTGGTGAAATCCGACCTGCTTCAACTGCCTCACGTAATGCACAGCCAGGATCATTCAAATGTTTACAATCACGGAACTTACACGTACCTAAGACATATTGAAATTCGCGATAGCCTTTAGTTATTTGATCAGGCTCCAAATGCCATAAGCCAAACTCACGAATGCCTGGTGAATCAATCAAATTACCGCCTTGTGGCAAATGATATAAACGAGAAGAAGTTGTGGTATGTTGCCCCAAGCCTGAGGTTTCACTGATGCCACCGACTTGCGCATTGACCGTTGGTAAAATATGGTTAATTAAACTGGATTTGCCTACCCCTGACTGCCCCACAAAAATGGATGTTCCGTCACTTAAAAGTGCGGTCAATTTTTCCATATTTTTTCCGGTTTCAGCTGAAATGATGATGGTCTGATAACCAATATCACGGTAAATCTGTAATTGGCTTTCCACTTCCTGCTCTTGCTCGGCATTCAGTAAATCGCCTTTATTCACCACAATGACAGGTTCTATCCCTGCATTTTCACACACCACTAAATAACGATCGATAATATTGAGTGAAAGTACCGGCACCACCGCAGAAACAATAATAATACGATCGATATTGGCCGCGATTGGTTTCAGCCCATCATAGTAATCTGGACGAGCAATTTCATTTTGTCTTGGGTGAATGGCTTCAATCACCCCACTCACACCTTGGAGCTGTTCATTGCCTTGTCGCCAAATCACTTTGTCTCCAACCACAAGACTAGAAAGTGTACGACGTAAATTACAACGGAAAATTTCGCCTTGTGCATTTTCCACATCGGCATGAACTGAATAACGCGTAACGACTACCCCATCTTGGCTTTCACCTAGCATATCATCTTGCCATTCCACTTCTTTCTTCTTGTGGCGATGCAAGGCTTTCGCGTTATTTGATTGAATTCGACGAGTTTGATTTTGCGTTAGTTTACGTTTGCTCATAAAGTGCGGTCGTTTTTTCCGATGTTTTTCGTTAAAATAAACGGGATTAAAAATGTTTATAGGATACCTTATATTATGCAATTAGATAAACAAAATCTGATTTGGATCGATTTAGAAATGACAGGATTAGATCCTGAAAAAGAACGCATTATTGAAATCGCAACCATTGTGACAGATAAAGATCTCAATATTTTAGCTGAAGGACCTGTGATTGCGGTGCATCAAAGTGATGAATTATTAAACAAAATGTCGGAATGGTGCGTAAAAACCCACACAGCAAATGGCTTAGTTGACCGTGTTAAAGCGAGCAAACTCACTGAACGTGCAGCAGAATTACAAACATTAGATTTTTTAAAACGCTGGGTGCCGAAAGGTGCTTCACCAATTTGTGGCAACAGCATCGCACAAGATAAACGCTTTCTTTATAAATATATGCCTGATTTAGCGGATTATTTCCACTATCGCCATGTGGATGTCAGCACATTAAAAGAATTGGCTTCTCGCTGGAAACCAGAAATTTTAGATGGATTTAAAA
>CAJMMG010000025.1:0-20982 GCA_905214375.1 uncultured bacterium
GAATAGCTACACCTTGAGTTTGAAAAAATGGAAAATTGATGTGAAAAATTGCGAGGTTAAAGTTAGAATTTGAGGTAAAAGAAATGCCTTTCACAATTTTCATTCGGAAAGGCATTCAAATTTATGCGGTAAATTAGTCAATTTTCGGACTTTATGCAACTGCTACATAATACCGTAAAATGGCATCAGATAGTATGAAGTCTGATAGCATGATGAAGTCTCAGGATATGAAAATGGATAATATGAAGTCAGAAGAAATGAAAGCAAAAGAAATGAAAGCAAAAGAAATGAAGAAAAAAGCAAAAACAATGGGAAAAGCTAGAATGTAATGATTTAAGCCTAAAAAGAAAAACTGCGGTCAATGTGACCGCAGTTTTTGTATCAAAGTGAGATTATTGTTTACGCCACGTCGTGCCGTTGGCGCCATCTTCTAACACGATACCCATTGCCGTAAGTTCATTACGTGCCGCATCAGCAGCAGCCCAATCTTTAGCAGCACGTGCTTCGTTGCGTTGTTTGATGAGCGCTTCAATTTTTGCGACTTCATCATCGTCAGAGCCAGCTTGTAAGAATTTTTCTGGAGCTTGTTGAAGTAAACCTAAGATACCCGCTAACTCACGTAAACGCGCTGCAAGGCCATTGGCTTTTTCTGCATCTTCAGTTTTCAATTTATTGATTTCACGTGCCATTTCAAATAGGACAGAAAGGGCATTCGGCGTATTGAAATCATCGTCCATTGCTTCACGGAAGGCTTCTACAAAATTTTCACCGCCTGAAGCGACCGCACTTTGATCGGTGCCACGTAAAGCCGTGTACAAACGTTCTAATGCACCTTGTGCTAAGTTCAGGTTTTCTTCGCTGTAATTGAGCTGGCTGCGATAGTGTGCGGTTAATAAGAAATAACGCACCGCTTCTGCATTGTAATGGTTTAATACATCACGAATGGTGAAGAAGTTGCCGAGGGATTTCGACATTTTTTCTTTATCCACCATAATCATGCCAGAATGGATCCAATAATTCACATATTGACCACCGTGAGCACAGCAAGATTGGGCAATTTCATTTTCGTGGTGTGGGAACATTAAATCAGAACCACCACCATGAATATCAAAATGTTCACCAAGTTGTTTGCAGTTCATTGCTGAACATTCAATGTGCCAACCTGGACGACCCGCACCCCAAGGTGATGGCCAGCTTGGTTCGTTTTCTTTTGACATTTTCCAAAGCACGAAATCCATTGGGTTTTTCTTGATTTCATTAATTTCAATACGTGCTCCAGCTTGTAATTGGTCGAGATCTTGGCGTGATAATTTGCCGTATTCCTTAAAGCTTTCTACATCAAACATCACGTCGCCATTGTCTGCAACATAAGCATGACCACGTGCAATCAGTTTTTCCACAATCTCAATAATTTCTGGAATATGATGCGTCGCACGAGGCTCAAAATCTGGACGTAGTACATTTAACGCATCAAAATCTTTATACATTTCTTGCACCATGCGATCTACAAGTTGATCGCAGGTTTCTTTGTTTTCTAATGCACGTTTAATGATTTTATCATCCACATCAGTGATATTACGCACATAAGTTAAATCGTAACCTAAAGAACGTAAATAGCGGGCAATCACATCAAAACATACAAAGGTACGGCCATGGCCAATATGGCATAAATCGTAAACGGTCACGCCGCACACATACATACCCACTTTTCCTTCATGGATAGGTTTGAACACTTCTTTTTCTCGAGTGAGGGTATTAAAGATCTTTAACATATTTTTTCTCTTCTGATTGGAATCCGACCGCACTTTTTCTGCTCATGGTGGCACTTTCTCGCCATTTGTGAAATAATGAACGCCTTAATTTTCAAGAGGAAAACAACATGGTTACATTACACACAAATTTTGGCGATATTAAAATTAAACTTGATTTTGATAAAGCGCCAATCACTGCAGAAAACTTTTTAAATTATTGTAAAAACGGTTTCTATAATAACACAATTTTCCATCGTGTTATTGATGGATTTATGATCCAAGGTGGTGGTATGGAAAGCGGAATGCGTGAAAAAGCAACAAACGCACCGATCCAAAATGAAGCTAACAATCGTTTAAGTAACAAACGTGGCACAATCGCCATGGCGCGTACCTCTGATCCACATTCTGCAACGGCACAATTCTTCATTAACGTGGCAGATAATGACTTCTTAAACTACCGTTCAAAAGAGATGTTTGGCCGTGAAGTGGTACAAGAATGGGGCTATGCCGTATTCGGTGAAGTGGTTGAAGGCATGGATGTGGTTGATAAAATCAAGAAAGTAAAAACCGGTAATAAAGGCTTCCACCAAGATGTTCCGACCGAAGATGTGGTGATTACATCGGTGTCTGTAGAATAATTAATTCGGTGTGTGGATGCGTAATCTACACACCTTTTTTCTTAAGTGAAATAACGCAATGCCTTTCTTCGATACTCATACTCACCTTGATTATCTTCATCATGACACTGGTGAGCCATTAGCTCAGCTCGTGGATAACGCTAAGCAAGCAGATGTGCAGAAAATCTTGATTGTGGCAGTAAAAGAGTCGGATTTTAAAACGATCCAAAATATGACCGCACTTTTCCCTGAGCATCTTTATTGTGGGCTTGGGTTGCATCCTCTTTATATCAAAGAACATCAAGAGCATGATTTAGAAACATTGGATAGGGCATTATCTGTACGTAATCAAAATTGTACAGCTGTCGCTGAAATAGGCTTAGAATGTGCGATTCCAGATTTATTGACGGATGAATTATGGCAAAAACAACAACACTTTCTGGAGAGTCAGCTTTATTTAGCGAAGAAATATAATCTTTCTGTAAACTTGCATAGTAGAAAATCTCATGAGCAATTATTCCGTTTTTTAAAACAAGCCAATTTACCAAAATGTGGTGTCGTGCATGGTTTTTCTGGAAGTTATGATCAAGCAAAACGATTTGTGGATTTAGGCTATAAAATTGGTGTAGGCGGCACTATTACTTATGAGCGGGCGAATAAAACGCGCCAAGCGATTACGAAGTTGCCATTAGAGGCGTTGGTACTAGAAACGGATACACCAGATATGCCCGTGTTTGGCTTTCAAGGGCAACCTAATCGACCAGAGCGAATAGTTCACACCTTTGAGGTGTTATGCCGTTTAAGAAGTGAAAATGCTGAAGTGATTAAAGAAACGGCTTGGCAGAATAGCTTAACCTTATTCGGTTAAACCTTAAAACGATAAATCACTTGATTGGCTGAACCACGCCAAACTAAGCTTGGGTCAGCCTGTTCTTGTATAAATTTTCCATCAATAAGTACGTCAATATAAGGCAACATTTGACGTTGATAATCATCAAGTTCGTCGAGTTTATATCCCGTCCACACCCAAATGTCCTTATCGGGGCATTCTTTTTTTACCCGTTTTACAAAAGGAAGTAAAGCTTCAACATTACGAGGATGCATTGGATCCCCACCTGAAAGCGTGAGCCCTTGACGTTTAATGCGCGTATCTTTTAAATCATTAATTATTTGTTGTTCCATCGCTTCATCGAATAATACGCCATTATCAAAAGACCAGCTCTTTTGATTGTAACAACCACGGCAACCATGCGTACAGCCGCTAACGAAAAGGGTGCAACGGGTGCCTTCGCCATTTACAACATCTGTCGGGTAGTATTGGAGATAGTTCATGGTTTTGCCTTAAAAGTGCGGTTGATTTTCTCGTCAAATTCACCGAATTGATAAATTAACCTTTGCAATACAGGGCCAATTCTTGCATAATAGCCCACCTAATCGCATTGCGATATCAATGGAAATCTTCTCGGTCTCTCGCAACGGTGTCCGGTTTACTCGGTCAGGTTCGGAAGAAAGCAGCCAAAGTCGGAATTTCTGTGTGCCGAGAATAAGCTGGGAAGATTTCCACCCAACTTATCCTTTCTTATTTTACACTCGCTCCACTAATTGTTTAAAGAACCCTTTTTCTAATTGCAATAATTCTGCGTAAGTGCCTTTTTCAATTAGCTTCGCTTCATCAATCACACAAAGTTCATCAAATTGCTCAATCGCCGTTAAGCGGTGAGTCACCATAATTAAGGTTTTATTTTCAGCATGGGCAAGAATTAAACGCAGAATTTGGCGTTCAGTTTCGCGGTCTAAACCTTCGGTTGGCTCATCTAATAATAAAATTGGCGCATCATTAAGCAAAATACGTGCTAAGCCTAAACGACGTTGTTCTCCACCAGATAGTGGACGGCCGCCATCGCCTAGCCAAATATCTAGGCCTTGTTCTTGTTCCAACAATTTGCCTAAACCAACTTGATTTAACACCTCGATCATTTTTTCATCTGCAATATTAACCGCACTTGCGAATTGCAGATTTTGACGAAGCGTATCACTAAATACATGAACACGTTGTGTTAAAAAGCAGAATTGGCTGCGTAATGTGTCTTCTGCATAATCAGCAATTGGCTTGCCAGCAAGGAATAATTCTCCTTGGTTGGCATCATAATTACGCACTAAAAGCTGTAATAACGTGGATTTTCCGCTACCTGTTTTACCTAAAATTGCGATTTTTTTGCCTTTTTGAATGGTTAAATTCAAATTCTCTAAAGCACGATTTTGACGTTCAGGATAAGTAAAAGAAAGATCTTTCGCTTCAATTAATGTTGTGGTGTTTTGATCGAATTCCGCTTTGCCATTAAAGGTCACTAATGGTTGCTGCTCGATAATATCTGTCACGCGTTTAGCTGACGCAATTACTTGCCCGATATGTAAGAATGCTGAACCTAATGGCATTAAGATTTCAAATGAGCCTAAAGCGGCAAAAGTGAAAAGCGCAATAAACGCCATACGGTATTCATCGTTACCAAACTCCGCTTGTGAACTAAACCACAACATGGCGGCAATAATCAAACCATTTAAGAAGAGTGAAAGTGCGGTTGAAAATCCGCTTAAATTGGCTTCTTTTTGTTGATCGGCTTGCCAGTTAGCTTCAGTTTTAGCCATGTTATCTTTCAATTTATCTTCGGCATTAAAGAGCAATAATTCCGCTTGTGCTTGGATAAATTCTAGGAATTGTGTGCGGTAAAGTGCGCGTGAATGCACGAGTTTATCACCGAATTTTTTACCAAGTTGGTAGAAAACGGTTGGAATAACCAATACCAATAAAAGCAGACCCACACCTAGACCTAAGGCTAAAGGTGCATTGACAAAACTTAGGCCAATACACATGGCTAGAATTATAAAAATAGCCGTAATAAAAGGCGCAATTAAGCGAAGATAGAGACTATCGAGGGTATCCACATCTGACACTAAGCGGTTTAATAAATCGCTGTTACGGTAGCGATTTAACACAGCTGGACTTAAGGGAATAATCTTCTCAAAAACTTGTACCCGTAATTTAGCTAAAATGCGGAAAGTCGCATCGTGAGTCACCAACTTTTCGAAATAGCGGAAAAGGGTACGGCTAATAGCAAGCCCACGCACAGAAGCAGAGGGGTAGAAGAAATTAAATAACGTGCCAAGACCCGCAATTGCTGTCGCCGCTAAAAACCAACCCGATGTGGTCAGTAAGCCAATACTGGAGGCTAGACCCGTGATCATTAAAACCAAGCCTAAAAATAAAGGCAACTTGGCGAATTTAAATAAACGTAAAAAGGGAAGTAAAGCCCGCATTATTGAATATCCTCTTTTCGTTGAGCCAATAATTCGGCAAAGAAGCCTTGATCTTTTAATTGGTTGAAATGGCCTTGTTGAACAATTTCACCTTCTTGCATCACTAAAATATTGTCGCATTGTTTCAGATCTTCAATGCGGTGTGTGATCATTAAGGTGGTTTGGTTATGGCTCATTTCTGCAAGGGCAGCAAGTACCAGATTTTCAGATTGAGCATCGAGGCTAGCCGTTGGCTCATCGAGTAATAATAAATTGCCTTTGCGTAGTAAAGCGCGAGCGATAGCTAAGCGTTGCGCTTGGCCTACGGATACCCCTATCCCACCATCTTTAATTTCACTATCTAAGCCTAATTTATCGGTAAACTCTTTCGCTTGCGCAGAAATCAAGGCTTGCTCGATTTGCTCTTCAGTTGCTTGAATATCGCCTAAAAGTAGATTTTCTTTGATGCTACCTTGTAGCAGCAATGGGTTTTGACCTACCCAAGCAATTTGTTTGCGCCAGTCGCTTAAACGGCTTTGATTAAGTTCTACACCGTTAATTTTTAAGCTGCCTTCATAGGGCAAGAAGCCGAGTAATACATTGATTAAAGAGGTTTTTCCTGCACCACTTTGGCCCACAAGGGCAATATGGTTTTCTTTCGGAATATGGAATGAAAGCGGCTTCGTTAATGGTTGACCTTGTAGCGAAAGCGCCACTAAATTTTCAGCCTGAATTTCGACCGCACTTTGTGCTGGAATTTGTTCATTGCCTTGATGTGCAATTAAATAGTCTGCTTCTAAGAAATCGACAATGGCATCAGCAGCACCAATACCAGCTGCACGATCGTGATAGTAAGTCCCGAGATCACGCAGTGGTTGATAAAACTCTGGTGCAAGAATTAAGCAGAAAAAGCCGGTAAATAAGGTCAGCGTGGTGCCATAAGTACCAAATTCAACTTGGCCTAAGTAGCTAAAACCAAAGTACACTGCCATTAAAGCAATGGAAATGGACGTGAAAAACTCTAACACGGCAGAAGAGAGAAACGCCATTTTAAGTACCGACATGGTCGTTTCACGGAAGTCTTCCGTTGTGCTTTCAATATGTTGTGTTTGTTCTGAAGTGCGGTTGAAAAGACGTAAGGTTTCTAAACCGCGTAAGCGATCCAAAAATTGAGCACTTAATCGAGAAAGGGTCGCCATATTTTTTTGGCTGCTGTCTGCTGCCGCAATTCCTACCAGAATCATAAAAATGGGTACAAGCGGTGCAGTGACCATCAAAATCAGTCCAGCCGCCCAGTTGAGCGGGAATACGGCAATTAAAATCACCATTGGTACAATGGCAGACAAACTTTGCTGTGGTAAGAAACGCGCATAGAAGTTATGCAGATTTTCCACTTGTTCAAGCATGATACTTGCCCAGCTACCAGCTGGTTTGTTATTGATAGTCGCAGGTCCCACTTGGTGGATTTTGTCTAAGATCTTTTGACGCATATGATTGCGCAGTAATCGACCTGCTTTAAAGCCAATTTTTTCGCGTAGCCATAAAATGATCGCACGCAAAGCAAAAGTAATGATTAATGCAATAAAATATGGAACCAGTTCAGCGCGATCGACATGTTGCATAATGAGCTTGTCGAGCAATGACGCAAGAAAATAGGTTTGAGCCACAAGAATTAAGGAGGAAAGTGTGGCAAGGGCAATATTGGTGCGCATTAATTTTTTAACAGGTTGTTGCTGCGCACGAAGCCATTTTTGTAAATATTTTTGGCGAAGTTTGTCCATAGATTTGTAGAATTAGTATTTAAAAAGTTCTCCCTCTCAATTGAGAGGGAGTTTAAAGGGCGAGTTCATTGATACTGAATTGATTCTTTAAAATCTCCCCTAACCCCGCTTTGTTAAAGAGGGGAAAATAAATAAGGAAATTTATTTATTCTTGAGCATCTAAATAACGTTCAGCATCTAATGCCGCCATACAGCCTGTACCTGCTGAAGTAATCGCTTGGCGATAGTTGTGATCCATTACATCACCTGCAGCAAATACGCCTTCCACAGAGGTTGCTGTTGCATTGCCTTCAAGACCTGATTTAACAACGATATAACCGTTGTTAAGTTCAAGCTGACCTTGGAAGATTTCAGTATTTGGTGCATGACCGATGGCAATAAATAAACCGTCTAATTTCACGTCTTCTTTTTCGCCAGTTTTCACGTTTTCTAAACGTACACCGGTTACGCCCATGTTATCGCCTAACACTTCATTCAAAGTGCGGTCAGTATGAAGCACGATTTTGCCTTCTTCGACTTTTTTGTATAAGCGATCGATTAAGATCTTTTCTGCGCGGAAACTATCGCGACGGTGGATTAAGTGCACTTCAGAAGCAATATTCGCTAAATAAAGTGCTTCTTCAACGGCGGTATTTCCGCCACCGACAACGGCAACTGGTTTATTACGATAGAAGAAACCATCACAGGTTGCACAAGCTGAAACACCGCGGCCTTTATAAGCGGTTTCAGATTCTAATCCGATATAACGTGCTGATGCGCCTGTTGCGATGATTAATGCATCACATGTGAAGGTTTGCATATCGCCATAAAGTTTGAATGGACGAGAAGATAAATCGACTTTGTTAATATGATCAAACACGATTTCCGTTTCAAATTTTTCAGCGTGTTGCAACATACGTTGCATTAAACCTGGACCCGTGGTCATTTCAAAATCACCTGGCCAGTTTTCAATTTCATCCGTAGTAGTAAGTTGGCCACCTTGTTGAAGACCGGTCACTAAAACAGGTTTTAAGTTTGCACGTGCGGCGTAAATAGCGGCGGTATAACCTGCCGGGCCTGAACCTAAAATTAATAATTTGCTGTGTTTAACGTCTGACATAAAGAATCCTTTGTTTATAAAATAAAGCATGAGGCTTTTGGAATTCGTTCATTATAAAGCCTTCATGCATAAAAAAATAGTTGATCGTATTAGTAAAGCAATGAATACAGCAATCGGCGATATTTATTGGTGATAGGATCCGCATTGCCAATGGCTGATAAAATAGATAAAAACTGTTGTTTCACTTCACCATTTTCTGCAGAAAGATCTTGTTTAAGAATGCTAAATAATAAATCCAATGCTTCTTCGTTTCGATTGGCTTGATGTAGCTGAACAGCTAATTTCAACGCAATTTCAGGCGTTGGATTTTTTGCATAATCCGCTTGTAATTGCTGAATTTCGGGCGTGTCAGCTGCTTTAATTAAAAGCTCAATCTGCGCTTGTAATCCATGCCAACGGCTGTCGCGATCCTGAATAGGAATTTGCGCTAAAATATCTGCCGCAGGCTCCGTTTTCTTCATCGCAATATAGGTTTCCGCATAAAGTAATGCCACATCGCTGTTTTTCTTATCTGAAAGCTCCCAAGCCTCTTTCAGTAATGGAAGGGCGGAGTTGTAATCTTCCACTTGTAAAAAATCTAAGGCTTTTTGGAATTTTAAATCTTCTTCTTTTGGCAAAATGGCACTCAAACGTTGCAATAAGCTGGCTTCATCTAATGCGCCTGGGAAGGCATCTATTGCTTGAGCCTCTTTGAAAAGATAGGTCGTTGGTAACGCTTGAATACGAAATTGTGCAGCAATCACTTGCTCAGTTTCACAATTCACTAAGCCGAGAATAAATTGTCCTTGGTGTTGTTCTGCAACACGTTGTAAGACTTTTGCAAAATCAGCTGATTCTTTATGGCTTGGTGCATAAAAGTTAATGACAAGCGGGGTTTCGACAGAACGTTGCAACGTTTCAGTAAGATTTTGTTCGTTGAGCTCAACGAAGAAAGGTAAATCTGCCATTTTTATTCCTTCATAAATGGAAAATGATGCTTGATTTTAACAAAGTGCGGTCAGTTTTAGAAATGTTTTACAGGAAAAGAAAAGGGCAGTGTTAATCTGCCCTTATTCATTATCTATTTTTATTCTTTTGTTTCTTCCACTTTATCTTCTGGAAGGACAAGGTTAAGAATTAAGGCAAGTAATGAGCCTACAGTAATGCCTGAACCGAGCACTTCTTTGAAAAAGTGCGGTAATTTATCAAGCAATTCTGGACGAGTTGTCACCGCTAAGCCACAGCCAATAGAAATGGCGATGATTAAGCCATTACGTTTGCTACGTGCGACTTTATCCAACATTTGGATACCGGCAGCGATAATCATCGCGAACATCATTAAGCCTGCACCGCCTAATACTGGTAATGGAATTGATACAATTAATGCACCGAATACAGGGAATAAGCCCGCTAGTGCTAGAAGCACACCGGTTAGTGCAACCACATGACGACTTGCTACGCCAGTTAAGGAAATCACGCCGATATTTTGTGAGAATGACGAGAATGGCGTAGTAGACATAATGGCCGCTAAGGCAGATCCTAAACCATCGGCTAAAACCCCGCCGCGTAAATGTCTGCCAGTGATTTCGGTTTTGGTGGCATTACCTAATGCTAAGAAGTTACCGCTTGATTCAACGATCGTGACTAAATAGGCAATAGACATGCCGATAATGCCTGAAATAGGGAAGGCTAAACCAAAGTGTAGTGGTTGTGGAATCGCGAAAGTTTGTGCTTGTTTTACGCCTTCAAAGCTTACCCAGCCCATGGCTAAACAAACGATATAACCAGTCATCATCCCAATAACGATGGCGGCTGCAGAGAAAATCCCTTTTCCCCATTGTACAAGGGCTACCACGATCACTAAGACAAAGCTCGCCATCATTAAATTTTCTGGCGTCGCATAATTCGCATCACCACGTTGACCACCTGCAAACCAGTCAACCGCAACTGGAATCAGGCTTAAGCCGATCATCATGACAACAGTCCCTGTCACAAGTGGTGGGAACAATTTACGAATATATGGCATGAAGAAACTGCCGATAATCATTACTAAGGAACCAATGAGAGAAGAACCTAATATACCAGCGATGCCATATTCACTGAAACCAATGGCAAGTGCAGCAGCAACGAAAGTAAAACTGGTCCCCATCACACTTGGTAAACGAATGCCAATAGGCCCCAAGCCTTTACATTGGATAACCGTTACCACTCCAGAAATTAAAAGCGCCGCATTAACTAACGTAATGGTATCTTCGGTCGGTAATTTTAAGACGTTACCAATGACCAATGGTACGGCAATAATTCCCCCTAGTGCGGCAAGTAAATGTTGTGCGGCAAGGAGTAAACTCAATCCGAAAGGTGGTTTGTCTTCCACCGTATAAAGCAGGTTGTTATTCATTTGGTTTCCCTAAGTAAAAAAATTGTGCGAATTATACGTTAATTTTGATTTGAGGCAAACGTTTGCGTAAATAAAATAAAAAAATGCGGTTAAAAATCATCTTGTTTTTAACCGCACTTAGTAGGTTTTAAAGGTTACATCCAGAAGAGATAAGCAATTGTTCCGATAATTAGCATACAGGTTAAATCAATAAATTTACCCACGCGGATCATTTCGGATTGTTTCACAAAACCTGTCGAGTAAACAATCGCATTCGGTGGAGTACCAACCGGCATCATAAAGGCACAAGATGCCCCTAAGCCGATAATCATCGCAAAACCAAGTGGTGGCATATTCAGTGCATTTGCAATAGAAATAAAGATTGGAACCAGTAAAGCAGCACTTGCTGTGTTTGAGGTAAACTCAGTTAAGCAGACAATAAAGGCGGCAACAATTAATGCCATCACATAGTAGTGCCCGCCTTCAATGATGAAGACGATACCATCCGCCATGATTTTGCTTGCACCAGAATGGGTAAGCACAGAACTTAAGGTTAAGCCGCCACCAAAAAGGAATAACACGCCCCATTCCGTATTGTCTTGTACTTCTTTCCAGCTTGCGATACCCGTTACACAAATGACGATTGCAGCCGATAGAGCAACCATACTGTCAAAACTGCCAATGGGTTTTGGTAAACCTAATAATTGAGAAAGAATTGGGTTAAGGTACCCACCAAAAATCCACAGAATTGCTACAGTGATAAAAATGACCAAGGTTAAAACACGTTGTTTGGTCATGTGAATTTTTTCAAATTCAGCAGCAAAACGAAGGCCTAATTTAGGTTTAAATACAAGATATAACCAACCAATAATAAGCGGGAATAAAATTAACATGACTGGCGTGCCATACATTAACCAGTCAGCAAAACCTAAATGAAGTTGGGAGGCTGCAATCGCATTAGGTGGGCTTCCCACAAGTGTTCCCATCCCGCCAATGGTGGCGCTATAGGCAATCCCTAATAACACGAATACGTAAGTATTGTGATCTTTATTACGGTCTAACTGACTTAAAATGGTCATTGAAAGCGGGATCATCATCGCCGCAGTAGCGGTATTACTCATCCACATGGATAAAAATGCTGTTGCTAAGAAGAGGTAAAGCACCGCAACAAAGAGACGACCTTTTGCTAATTGCATGATTTTATTCGAAATCATTTTGTCAATTTTTTGCACATTTAATGCAGTAGCAAGGGCAAAACCACCAAAGAATAAGAAAATGGTCGGATCCGCAAAGGCAACAAGGGCTTCGCGACTATCAGCTAATCCTAATAGAACAGATAGAATTGGAACGAATAATGCAGTGATGGTTACACTAACTGCTTCGGTGAGCCATAGAATGGCCACAAATGCGAGTAAAGATAATCCTTTATTCGCAGCAGGGGCAAAAGGAAGTGTATTGAGTAGAATAAAAAAGAGAGCTACATCAGAAAGGAATATAATAGTTTGTTTATTCCATGCTTTTCGTTGAGAGTTTGTGACAGATATTACTTGCATATTTTTTCCTATATTTTTAAGGCCGGCGATTTTAGCATAACAGGCCTCAGTCAGGAAATAATGCATACTAAAAATTGATTATAATAAAAGAAAAGTGCAGTCAAAACCGGATGCTTTTTGACCGCACTTCATAGTTGAATATCAATTTAGCGAGATAAATTAACGAGATAAAATCGCTTTAACTTGCTTTTGTAATACGGGGATAATCTCTAGTTCAAACCATGGATTTTTCTTGAGCCAGATTTGGTTCCGTGGAGAAGGATGAACGAGCGGGAGAAAGTGAGGGAGAAAATCACGGAAATGGCGAACCGTTTCAGTCACATTAAGCTCATTTTCTGGTAAATAATATTTTTGTGCATATTGCCCGATAAGAATGGTGAGCTCGATATTGGGTAAGTTTGCTAAAATTGGCACATGCCATTTTTCTGCAAAGCCTTTGCGTGGCGGTAAATCACCCGATTTACCTTTGCCTGGGTAATAAAAATCCATTGGAATAACTGCAAACATACCCGAGTGATAAAAGGTATCGCGATCCACACCGAGCCATTCACGTAGGCGATCACCGCTTTTATCATTCCAGTATAAACGACTTTCTTGGGCTTTAATTCCGGGGGCTTGTCCGACAATATTAATGCGAGCTGTCGTTGGTGCAGCAAAAAGCGGTTCAATGCCTTGTGACGTAAAAGATTGATTGTCGGGGGCTTGCATAATGGATTGTGTGATTTGACTAAGTGTTGGCATGATTCTTCCTTATTTATTGAAATAAAAATAGCTCATTTCTGATGAGCTATTTTATCATAATAACGAAACGACCATTATAGATGTTTTACACGGCGTTTTACTTCTTCCTGTTTACCCGCATTGAATGGGCGAGCATCGGGACTGCCAAGATAACCGCAAACTCGTCGGGTTACAGACACTTTTGCACTGTCATGGTTGCCACATTTCGGACAAACAAAGCCTTTACTTGTGCAATTAAATTCTCCTGTGAAACCACATTCGTAACATTCATCTATTGGCGTATTAGTGCCATAATAAGGCACGCGATCATAGCTATAATCCCACACATCTTCGAGTGCTTTCAGGTTATGTTGAATATTTGGATATTCGCCATAACAAATGAAGCCCCCGCTTGCTAATTCAGGATAAGGCATTTCAAAGTCTAATTTATCGTATGGATTCACTTTTTTCTCTACATCTAAGTGATAGCTGTTAGTGTAGTAGCCTTTATCGGTAACGCCTTCAATCACACCAAATTGTTTGGTATCTAAACGACAGAAGCGATCGCACAAGTTTTCACTTGGTGTGGAATAAAGGCTAAATGCATAACCCGTTTCTTTCTGCCATTGTTTTACCGCTTCATTTAAACGACGCACAATCGCGATGCCTTTTTCACGCAGTTGTTCATCGTCAAAAATATGCCCTTTTTTATACAGTGCATTGATGGTTTCGTGAATACCAATATAGCCTAAAGAAATTGATGCTCGTCCATTTTTGAAAATATCCGCAACATTATCATCGGCTTTTAGTCTAACGCCGCAAGCGCCTTCCATATAGAGAATTGGCGCGACACGCGCTTTGGTATTTTCTAAGCGCGCAATACGGGTAAGTAAGGCTTTCTTCGCGAGGGCTAAGCGTTCATCTAAAGTGCGGTAGAATTTTTCTTCATTTCCTTGTGCTTCAAGGGCAATGCGAGGCAGATTCAGACTTACCACGCCTAAATTATTGCGACCATCATGCACTTCATGCTCGTTTTCTTCATAGGCACCCAAGAAGCTACGACAACCCATTGGGGCTTTGAATGAGCCTGTGACTTTAACCACTTGATCATAGTTTAAAATATCGGGATACATGCGTTTTGAAGCGCATTCTAATGCCAGTTTTTTAATGTCATAGTTCGGATCTCGTTCGTTTTGGTTCACGCCTTTTTTAATGGTAAAGACCAGTTTAGGGAAGACCGGTGTTTTATGATTTTTACCCAAACCACGAATACGGTTTTTCAAAATCGACTGTTGAATTAAACGTTCTTGCCAACTTGTGCCTAAGCCAAAACCAAAGGTAACAAACGGCGTTTGGCCATTTGACGTATGGAGCGTATTGACTTCATATTCGAGGGATTGAAACGCATCAAAACATTCTTTTTCAATTAGTGCTTTTGCATAACCTTCAGCATCAGGAATTTGCCATTGTGCGGCATTTTTTAAATGTTTTTCGAAACTGAGTTGAACATAAGGCGCAAGCACTTCATCAATGCGATTAATGGTTGTACCACCATAAATATGGCTGGCGACTTGAGCGATAATTTGTGCGGTAACGGCTGTTGCCGTGCTGATAGATTTCGGTGGTTCAATTTCGGCATTGCCCATTTTAAAACCATGTGAAAGCATGCCTTTTAGATCAACGAGCATGCAGTTAAACATCGGGAAAAATGGCGCGTAATCTAAGTCGTGATAGTGGATTTCCCCTTTTTCATGGGCTTCAACAACATCTCTTGGCAGAATATGACGTTTAGCATAATGTTTTGCCACAATACCCGCCAGTAAATCACGTTGGGTAGGGATAACTTTCGCATCTTTATTTGCGTTTTCATTAAGCAATTCCACATTGCTTTGCTCAATCAGCCCTTCAATTTCTTTGGTTAATTGGCTGCGTTTTTCACGTGCAAGATCACGATCGTGACGATATTCAATATAGGCACGTGCAATTTGTGGATACTTGCTTGTCATTAAGTGATCTTCAACGATTTTTTGAATCTGGTTGATATCAATTTCATGCTGATAATGACTAAAAATTTCAGTATTAATCTGCTGGCTCAGATCATGGATATACATGTCATCAACAATATTGACCGCACTTGCTGCTTTTTTGATTGCATTAGTAATACGTTGTAGGTCAAACCCAATTCGTGAACCATCACGCTTAATCACGAAGAAAGCATTCATTTTATGACTCCTATATAGGCTAACTTAAAAAACGAAAGCACTATATATAGTTTTATTTAATAGATCAACACACAATATGTAGTGTTATTTGTCAGTTTTTGATAGTTGAAATTGAGTCGAAACCTTGTTAAATCTGGAAAGAAAGAGTGTTTTTGTTGAGAATTATTCTCAAATTATTTTTTAATAAATTTGATCTAAATCAAGTTTTTTAGCAATAAAAAACGGACGAAAAATCGTCCGCTCTTTAAGTCATAGAAAAGAAATTAAGCTGCAACCATTACCATAGCTGGGCGAATTACACGACCATTTAAGGTATAGCCTTTTTGTAAAACGGTGGTGATTTGGTTGCTTTCAAACCCTTCAGCTGGTTGCATAGAGATGGCTTGGTGAAGATCCGGGTTAAAGGTTTCACCCACTGCACCAACAGGTTCAACACCAAAGCGAGCCACCGTTGAGAGTAACTCTTTTAAGGTTAGCTCCACACCATCGAATAACGCTTTGATGCTTTCATCTTCCTTATTAGCAGGTGTTGAAAGCGCACGCTCTAAGTTATCAATGGTATTTAAAATGTCTTTTGAAAATTTTTCTAGTGCAAATTTATGCGCTTTTTCAACATCTTGTTCGCTACGGCGACGCATATTGTCAATTTCTGCACGAGTACGAAGCAATAAATCTTGTTCTTTTTTAGAGGTTTCTTCTACTTGTGCTTTTAATTGTTCTTCAAGCTCTTGTACACGAGCGATCGCTTCTTCTAACGGATCTTCCGTTGATGTGGTTTCTTGCTGCACTTCTTCAACAAGTTCTTCATTTAAGTTTTGTGCTTGTTCTGACATTTTTTTCTCCATTAATCAAAAATTAGCGCTATTTTAGCAAAACTGAATTGCTATGTAATATAATGGCTAAAATTTTAAATTCAAGTGCGGTCAAAAATCAGTAAGTCTGTACTTGGGAGCAATCATAGTTATGGATGAATTAGTCAAATCATTTAAAACCATCGCCTTGATGGGAAAACCGCGTCGCGATATTAATTTGCAAATGCATAAAAACTTGTATCAATGGCTGAAAGAGCGAGGGTATCAAGTTTTAGTGGAAAAAGACGTTGGTGAAAAATTTGGTTTACCCGAAGAGGTTTTAGCGACAGTTGAACAAATCGGTGAGCAAGCTCAACTCGTGATTGTGATCGGTGGTGATGGCAATATGCTAGGGCGTGCTCGTATTTTGGCTAAATATCATATTCCAATGATTGGCATTAACCGAGGTAACTTGGGCTTTTTGACTGATATCGACCCGAAAAATGCTTATGCACAGCTTGAAGCTTGTTTAGAACGCGGCGAGTTTTTTGTCGAAGAGCGTTTCTTGTTGGAAGCTAAAATTGAACGCAATGGTGAAATTATTTCTAGTGGTAATGCGGTAAACGAGGCGGTGATTCACCCTGCTAAAATTGCGCATATGATTGATTTCCATGTTTATATCAATGATAAATTTGCCTTTTCTCAACGTTCAGATGGCTTGATTGTTTCCACTCCAACAGGTTCAACGGCTTATTCGCTTTCCGCTGGCGGCCCGATTTTAACGCCAAATTTAAATGCGATTGCCCTTGTGCCGATGTTCCCGCACACGCTTTCTTCTCGACCATTAGTAATTGATGGAGACAGTAAAATTTCAATTCGCTTTGCAGAACATAACACTTCACAGTTAGAATTAGGCTGTGATAGTCAAATTGCACTCGATTTTTGCCCAGATGATGTGGTGCATATTGAAAAAAGCCCGCATAAACTGCGTTTATTACACCTGAAAAATTATAATTATTACAATGTATTAAGCACGAAATTAGGCTGGCTTAAAAATTTCTAATCCAAAAAGTTAAAAATCTCTTTACTGTATATTATATCAGTTATAATATATGGATATACAGTTAAGGAGATTTTTTATGCTAACCCAACTTACCATCAATAATTTTGCAATTGTTCGTCAATTAGAGATTGAATTGGCGAAAGGAATGTCTGTGATCACGGGGGAAACCGGTGCAGGGAAATCGATTGCTATTGATGCGTTGGGATTATGCTTGGGGCAGCGTATTGAAACCTCTATGGTTCGAGAAGGGCAGGAAAGAGCTGAAATTTGCGCGACATTTTTTATTGAACCAACTAACCCCGCTTATCAATGGTTGCAAGAGCAAGAATTGCAAGATCCTGATAATCCCTCCGATTGTATTCTACGTCGTGTCATTAATGCAGATGGGCGTTCTAAAGCCTTTATCAATAGCACGCCCGTATCGGCTTCCCAATTAAAAGAAATAGGACAATATCTTATTCATATTAATGGGCAGCACGCTTCACAATTATTATTGAAAAATGACTATCAGCTTCAGTTAGTCGATTCATTTGCACATCACCATGATTTGCTCGCACAAATGCGAGAAGATTATCGAGCATGGAAAAATCTTCAAACGCAAGTTAAAAATTTCCAACAAAAAGTTGCCGAAAATGAAGCGAAGAAACAACTTTTACAATATCAGGTAGAAGAGTTGGATGAGTTTGCACTTCGTCCAAATGAATATTTAGAATTGGAAGAGGATCAACGTCGTCTATCAAATAGCGAACAGCTGACACAGTTATCACAATCAGCCTTACAGCTACTCAGCGAAAATGAGACCGTGAGTATCGATTCTATGCTTTATCGTGCGACACAGTATATTGATGAATTAAGTGAGTTAGATCCTCGATATGTTTCCGTTCAAACAATGTTGAATGATGCACTTATCCAAGTGCAAGAGGCGACAAGTGAAGTCCAACATCTTGCATCTCATATTGAGCAAGATCCGATGTTATTACAAGAGATTGAGCAGCGTTTAGGTCAAGCTTTACAACTCGCTCGCAAGCACAATGTGAAACCGGAAGAGTTAGTTGAATGGCATCAAAAATTAAAAGCAGAATTGACCACACTTTTAGATTTTTCAGAAAGTGAAGAGCGTCTGATTCTAGAAGAAAAAGCAGTCTTTGAGAAAATGCAACATACGGCAAAACAATTACATGAAAGCCGTTGCCAAGCTGCAGGGAAATTAGCACAACAGGTTACACATTCTATCAAAGGACTTGCAATGGAAAATGCAGAGTTTTTTATTGAAGTGAATTCTGATTTAACTAAAGTAGCGGCAAATGGTGCAGATAATATTGTCTTTACTTTACGCAGTAATTTAGGACAACAGGCACAACCGCTAGCAAAAGTGGCATCAGGTGGTGAATTGTCTCGTATTTCATTAACGATTCAAGTCTTAACATCAGATCAATCTGCGATTCCAACATTGATCTTTGATGAAGTGGACGTCGGTATTAGTGGAAAAACCGCGAGCGTGGTCGGTAAATTATTACGCCAATTAGGTGATAAATGCCAAGTGCTTTGTGTGACCCATTTACCACAAGTAGCATGTCACGGACATCATCAATTTAATGTTGAGAAATTTACCATTGATGATAAAACAGAAACTAAAATGACCGCACTTTCTCAAGAAGAGCGCGTTCCTGCTCTTGCAAGATTACTCGGTGGCAGTGAAATTACGGATCTTGCTTTAGCAAATGCACAAGAGATGTTAGATTTAGTTAAATAAAATCAGGTAAATAAATGGGTGTTTGTCACCCATTTAATGTATTAATGAGTGAATTCTGTCGTGAAGCTTAGATTCTTCTTGTCACATTTCAAAAATACTTGATAGGAATGCTTGCTTATTAGTCAAAAAAGCGTATTATAGACGTCTATACGTCAATACATCCAAAAGAAAAGAAGAGAACTTATGTCTAGTTATTTATTTACTTCTGAATCAGTTTCAGAAGGACATCCAGATAAAATTGCCGATCAAATTTCTGATGCGGTACTTGATGAAATTTTAAAACAAGATCCTAAAGCTCGTGTGGCTTGTGAAACCTATGTCAAAACAGGGATGGCGTTAGTGGGAGGTGAAATTACTACATCAGCATGGGTTGATATTGAAAACCTTACTCGCCAAGTGATTTGTGATATTGGTTATAAACACTCTGAAATGGGGTTTGATGGCAATTCTTGTGCTGTATTAAATGCGATTGGCAAACAGTCATCGGATATTAATCAAGGTGTAGATCGTGAGAATCCATTAGATCAAGGTGCGGGTGACCAAGGGATCATGTTTGGTTATGCAACAAATGAAACCGAAGTCTTGATGCCAGCAGCGATTACTTATGCGCACCGTTTAATGGAAAAACAAGCGGAAGTGCGCAAAAGTGGCAAATTAGCGTGGTTACGACCTGATGCGAAAAGCCAAGTTACTTTAAAATATGAAGATAACAAAATCGTGGGTGTGGATGCAGTCGTCCTTTCAACACAACATAGTGAAGAAGTCTCACAAAAAGAAATTTATGAAGGCGTGATGGACGAAATCATCAAGCCAATTCTGCCAAGTGAATGGTTATCTCAACAAACAAAATATTTCATCAACCCAACTGGTCGTTTTGTGATTGGCGGACCTATGGGCGATTGTGGTTTAACGGGTCGTAAAATCATTGTCGATACCTACGGCGGTGCAGCTCGTCATGGTGGTGGTGCATTTTCTGGTAAAGATCCATCAAAAGTAGACCGTTCAGCTGCTTATGCAGCACGTTATGTGGCCAAAAATATTGTTGCAGCAGGTCTTGCAGATCGCTGTGAAATTCAACTTTCTTATGCAATTGGCGTGGCTGAGCCAACCTCTATCATGGTGGAAACCTTTGGTACAGGAAAAGTATCAAACGAAGTATTAGTTAAGTTAGTGCGTGAATTCTTTGATTTACGTCCTTATGGTTTAATTAAAATGTTAAATTTAATTCAACCAATCTATCGCCAAACTGCCGCGTATGGACACTTCGGCCGTGAACAATTCCCATGGGAAAAAGTGGATCGTGCAGAGGAATTGCGAGCTGCAGCCGGTCTTAAATAAGTAAATAAAATGTGTATGATAAAAACCGCTAAATTAGCGGTTTTTGTTTACTTAACATGATGATGTCATCTCAAACTCAGTTTCGGCATTTAAAGATGCAGATACAGCGCAAACTTGCAGAAACATTACAACTGGCTGAAAATCACTTTCAACGGAAATTTCCTATTCCGACAATCAGTTATGACTTGCGAGGTGTAAAAGCTGGCGTTGCATACTTGCAGAAAAATGAGATTAAATTTAACCGCACTTTGCTACTCGAGAACTCAGATGAATTTATTCGTCAGGTAGTTCCCCATGAATTAGCCCATCTTATTGTGTATCAAGTATTTGGTCGGGTGAAACCGCATGGGCAGGAATGGAAAGCGGTGATGACACAGTTATTTAATCTTCCGGCTGATACTTGCCATCAATTTGATGTAGAGAATGTACAAGGCAAAATGTTTACTTATCAATGTGAATGTCAGACTCATTATTTAACGATTCGTCGGCATAATCGTATTCAACGCGATAAAATTGCTTATTTATGCCGAAAATGTCAGGGAAAATTGGTTTTTCATAGTGAAAATTCATAAGCAGTGTGGTATATTTCTAGTGTTTTCAATCAAATAACAGGGGTTATCCAATGAAAAAATCATTATTAGCTA
>CAJMMG010000026.1:0-20506 GCA_905214375.1 uncultured bacterium
GCGGTAACGAAAAAAGAAAAAATAAAAAATAAAACGACAAATAAAGCCGCTAAAGAAGAGCCAACAAAAACGAAAGGCAAACAGTCAGTAGAAAAAACTAAGCAAACGGCAGTAAAAGACAAAAAGACGGTAATGAAAAGCAAACAAAGTGCAGTTAAAGAATCAGCTAAACCTGAAAAAGTAATTGCTAAAAAAACACCAGCAGTTAAAACAGAAGTGAAGAAAGCGGAACCCAAAGCCGTTGAAAAAGTAACTGAAAATAGAGTGGAAACTGTTGCTCAGAAAACAGCGAATACTGTGACAAAATCCGTCGTTGTGCCAAGATGTAATGATTCAAAAGTTTTTGCGGTATTATCTGATGCCTTTAAAAAACAAGGTGCAGCTACTAATACCCAAATGACAGTGAAACAAATCACGCAAGCTCGTGAAACGCAATTTTATCCGCAACAAGGCATTCGCAGCTGTAATGCGATAGTGGAAACCAACGGCGTTAAATATGTTACCGATTACAGCATTATCTTGAATGATAAAGGCTTCTTCGTGCAAGTTGAAAACGCACAACCCGCTCAACGTTTCTAATCTTAATGTGCGTTATTTAAATGAAGTTGTTTGAATAACGCACGCATTTCTTCTTCATTCAAACGGCGATATTCACCATTACCTAACCCATTAAGCGTTAAATGGCTCATTTGATAACGAATGAGTCGCAATGTCGGAAAGCCGATATGTGCGGTCATTCGACGCACTTGTCGATTTCGTCCTTCACTAATTTTGATTTCCAACCAGCTCGTTGGAATACTTTGACGTTCACGAATAGGTGGATTGCGAGGCCAGAGAAAATCTGGTTCAGAAATCAACCGCACTTTTGCCGGCTTCGTCATTCCATCTTTCAATTCAACGCCTTGACGAAGCTTGTCTAAATCGGACTCTTCAGGAATGCCTTCCACTTGCGCAAAATACGTTTTTTCTGTTTTAAACTTAGGATCAGCCAAGCGATGCTGCACTTCACCATTATTCGTTAAAATCAGTAATCCTTCGCTATCACGATCTAATCGCCCTGCCGCATACACATTTGGAATGATAATAAAATCTTTTAATGTGGCTCTGCCATTTTCATCGGTGAATTGTGTCAGCACATCAAACGGTTTGTTAAATAAAATGACCTGACTTTCAGCGATAGAAAGTGCACGTAGACGACGATACGTTCCTTTATGATTCTTTTTCTGAAGCGCGTTCGATGAAAAAGGTGTCTTTATATTTTTGATTTTTTTCAAAAAATACTACCTAAGTTATTAATTTATCGATATTAACTGAAAATAAGAAAAGCCGATTTGTTTGTGCAAATCGGCTCGAAATTTTATAGGTTTAAGTATTAACCTGCAACTGCGATACGTTTCATATCTGTCATATAACCACGTAACTCTTGACCAATTAATTCAACAGGGTGGTTACGGATTGCATCGTTTACATCGCGTAGGGTGATGTTATCGATAGCAACTGCTGGTGTTGGCTCACCTAAGTCACCTTTTTGTAAGGCTGGGATTATTTCTTTTGCAAGAATAGGGGTTGCTACGTTAGAGAATAAGTAGTTACCGTATTCTGCAGTATCAGAAATTACCACATTCATTTCGTATAAACGTTTACGCGCGATAGTGTTAGCGATTAACGGCAATTCGTGAAGTGATTCATAGTAAGCTGATTCTTCATAGATACCGCTTGCAACCATTGCATCAAAGGCTAATTCAACACCTGCTTTCACCATTGCTACCATTAACACGCCGTTATCAAAGTATTCTTGTTCAGAAATTTTGATGCCGTCTGCTTTTGGTGCGTTTTCAAAGGCAGTTTTGCCGGTTGCTTCACGCCATGCGAATAAATCTTTGTCGCCATTTGCCCAGTCAGCCATCATAGTTGCTGAGAAGTGACCGCTGATGATGTCATCCATGTGTTTGTAATATAAGAAACCAAGGCTTTCTTTGATTTGTTCAGCAAGTTCAAATGCACGTAATTTTGCGCTGTTTGATAAGCGATCCATCATTAATGTGATACCGCCTTGTTTTAATGCTTCAGTAATGGTTTCCCAACCGTATTGGATAAGTTTGCCTGCGTATGCTGGATCTTTACCGTCTGCCACTAATTTATCGTAACATACGATAGAACCTGCTTGTAACATACCGCAAAGAATGGTTTGTTCACCCATTAAGTCAGATTTTACTTCTGCGACGAATGAAGATTCTAATACACCTGCACGGTCACCACCAGTTGCTGCCGCCCATGCTTTTGCAATTGCCATACCTTCACCACGTGGGTCATTTGCAGGGTGAACCGCGATTAATGTTGGTACACCGAAACCACGTTTGTATTCTTCACGTACTTCAGTACCTGGACATTTTGGTGCACTCATCACCACAGTGATGTCTTCACGGATTTGCTCACCTACTTCAACGATATTGAAACCGTGTGAGTAACCAAATGCAGAATCTTTTTTCATTAATGGCATTACATCAGCCACCACTTTAGAGTGTTGTTTATCTGGTGTTAAGTTGATTACTAAGTCTGCGGTTGGAATTAATTCTTGGTAAGTTCCCACTTTAAAACCGTTTTCGGTTGCACGTTGGAATGATGCACGTTTTTCTGCAATCGCTTCAGGGCGTAATGCATAAGAAATGTCTAAGCCAGAGTCACGCATATTTAAACCTTGGTTTAAACCTTGCGCACCACAACCTACGATAACGATTTTTTTGCCTTTTAAGTAGTTGCAACCGTCAGCAAATTCGCTGCGATCCATAAAACGACAACGACCTAATTGGTCTAATTTTTCGCGTAAATTTAATGTGTTGAAATAGTTAGCCATTTTTCATCCTTAATATGATGTTGATTAATGTGTATGAGGTTGTGTTTGAATATAGTTTTTTGTTGTGTCATGGATTATAAGATTTTTAATTATTGCGTAAAGTGATATTATTGACACTTAGTGTTGCATTTTTTGCAACGATATTTGCATTTTAGTAATACATATGAACTTTCAAGACCTTCAAATATTTCTTCATCTTGCGGACACACAAAATTTTGCTAAAACCGCTACGCAAAATCATATGTCGCCTTCTACCCTTTCACGACAGATTCAACGAATGGAAGAAGAATTAGAGCAGTCTTTATTTATTCGTGATAATCGACAAGTGCGTTTAACCGAGCAAGGTGAGAAATTTTTGCAATTTGCAAAAACAGAATGGCAAAACTGGCAACTGTTTAAGCGTCAACTTCGGGATAACTCAGCGGAATTAAGCGGAGAATTGCGCTTGTTTTGTTCGGTAACGGCTTCATATAGCCACTTGCCACAGGTATTAGCCAAATTTCGTTCTCGTTATCCGAAAGTTGAAATTCAACTCACTACAGGTGATCCCGCTTCTGCAGTGCAATTCATCCAATCAGAACAAGTGGATCTCGCTTTGGCGGGAAAACCTAACAATCTACCGACAGGATTGGAATTTTATAAGATTGATGATATTTCCCTCTCATTAATTGCACCTCGCGTGGCTTGTTTAGCGACACAATTATTACAGGAAGAACCCATCAACTGGCAACAGATGCCTTTTATTTTGCCGTTAGATGGAATGGCACGTCAGCGTATTGAACAATGGCTACGTAGCAAACACATTAAGCATCCAAAAATTTATGCCACAGTGGCGGGGCATGAGGGGATCGTGCCAATGGTGGCACTTGGTTTTGGATTAGCGATGTTGCCGGATGTGGTGATTGATAATAACCCTATGTCAAAAGACGTGTCTCGTTTAAATTTAGACAATCCCGTTGAGGCGTTTGATTTAGGTGTTTGTGTGCAAAAAAGAAATTTAGCGAACCCCCTAATTCGTGCATTTTGGGAGATGTTAGACTAAAATAATAAGCAGAATTAACCTAAGGATTTATTATGTTAAGGGGCATACTTATTTCACTTTTAGCCTCGCTTTTATTTGGCTATATGTATTATTTTTCCACGCTACTGAAACCGCTCAGTGGCACGGATATTTTCGGCTATCGAATGCTGTTTACATTCCCTTTCGTTGCCCTTTCCGTCATCATGTTTAAACAAAAGCAGGCATTGGCAGAGCATTTAAAACGCATTAAAAAACAACCGCTCTTTGCCCTTTCCTATATTATTTGTGGCGCATTAATGGGTTATCAAATGTGGCTCTTTTTGTGGGCACCCAATAATGGCAGCTCCTTAAGTGTTTCTTTCGGTTATTTATTGTTGCCAATTGTGATGGTGGCCGCAGGGCGGATCATTTTTAAAGAACGAATTTCAACATTGAAATTCATTGCCGTGTTAATTGCAGCAGTGGGGGTGATTTCTAATATCATCTTAAAAGGCGAATTATCTTGGGAAGCCATTGTTATCTGTGTAGGTTACACTGCCTATTTCTCCATACGAAAAGCCTTAAAAAATACCGATCTTGGTGCCTTTTGCTTAGAAATAATCGCATTATTGCCAGTTAGCATTTACTTTGCCCTTCAAACCGATTTTGCTACGGTGCAGGAATCGAATCCTAATATTTGGGGATTATTGGTATTACTCGGGCTTATTAGTGGTGCTGCGTTAATTGCTTACGTGATTGCTAGCAATATGCTACCGATGAATTTGCTTGGCCTTTTAGGTTATGTTGAAACCATTTTGATGGTGATTATTTCATTTTTAATTGGAGAGGAAATGGATGCGGACAGTTATCCGTTATTCATTTGTTTAGTATTGGCGATGAGCCTGATTATTTTTGATGGCGTGTATAAACAGCGCGCAAAAGGAACAAACCATGTCGTTTAAAGAAATTACCCCGGAACAAGCTTGGGAAATGGTGCAAAATGGCGCCATGCTTGCTGATGTTCGGGACCCTCAACGTTTTAACTATTCCCATGCGAAAGGGGCATTTCATTTAACTAACCAAAGCTTTTTACAATTTGAAGAACTAGTGGATTTTGACTCTCCGATTATCGTGAGTTGTTATCATGGCGTAAGTAGTCGAAATGTGGCGACTTTCCTCGTTGAACAAGGCTATGAAAACGTGTTTAGCGTCATTGGCGGATTTGATGGTTGGGAGAAAGCCGGTTTACCGGTAGAAACGGCTTATTAATATCTTTTGATTTAAAGTGCGGTGAAATTTACCGCACTTTTCATTTTTGTCTCGCTATTGCTTATCCACAATCGCTTTCAACATGGTGTAAGATTGTGCTTGTTTTTGCTCATCAAAAATATAACTCACCGCCATAATTTCATCAAAATGTACCCGTTCACGCAGTTGTTTAAGTTGAAATTCCACGCTTTCAGGACAACCGATCAGCGAACAAGCAGTCATTTGTTCCACCACTGCGCGTTCTTGGTTGTAAATCGGGATTTCCTCGAAATCGACCGGTCCAAAGTGCGGTTTATTTTGGGCGTGCATTTGAGCTTTCCAAACATCTTCTTCTGATGCCATCGGTGGTTGTAAATTTTGTTGCGCGTTAGTGACCACGTTTAAGAAAAATAGTGTTTGTGTCGTCGCCAGTTGTCTTGCTTCTTTATCGGTTTCGGCAACAATCGCGTTCACACCTAAGATGACATAAGGCTCAGCAAGATAGGTAGAAGGTTTGAAGTTTTTGCGATAAATCTCCACCGCCATTTCCATCATGCGTGGCGCAAAGTGTGAAGCAAAGGCATAAGGCAAGCCAAGTTCTGCCGCAAGATAGGCACTTTCGGTACTCGATCCTAAAATATAAAACGGTATATTCAAGCCCGCGGAAGGATAAGCAGAAACAGGGTTGCAATCTTTAAAGTAACCGCGAAGTTCCGCAATTTCCGCAGGGAAATCCAGACTGTTTCGTCCACGACGAAGAGCTGCAGCCGTTTGCATATCCGTTCCTGGCGCACGCCCTAAACCGAGTTCAACACGGTTTGGATAAAGCGTCTCCAGTGTGCCATATTGCTCTGCTACCACATAAGGCGAATGATTCGGTAACATCACGCCACCTGAGCCAACACGCAAGGTCTTCGTGTTGGCTAGCGTATGCTGAATTAAAAGTGCGGTCGCTGAACTTACCAAATTCTTCATATTATGATGCTCAGCAATCCAATAGCGTTCAATGCCTATGTTTTCAGCATGTTTTGCAAGATTGACCATCGACTCAACGGCTTGCAAATAAGTTTGCCCTTCCCGAACGGGAGCGAGATTAAGAATAGAGAGCTTCATTTTATTTCCTCATGATTGATTTGTTGAGCGTCATTATACGTGTTTTTTCTGGCAGAAATATCGATAAAATTAGAATAGACTGTTCCGAGAAAAGGAAAAATATTGCAAAATAAGCGCAAATTCAGATGTATTCGAAAAAATGATTGTATTTAATAATATTTCCCTAAAGCGCGGGCAAACCGAATTGCTCGAGAATGCCACGGCGACCATTAATCCGAAACAAAAAGTCGGTTTGGTGGGTAAGAATGGTTGCGGTAAGTCGTCTCTTTTTGCCCTATTAAAAAAAGAATTAACGCCAGAGGGCGGCGAGGTTACTTATCCATCCAACTGGCGGGTATCTTGGGTGAATCAAGAAACGCCGGCATTGGATATTCCTGCCATTGATTATGTGATTCAAGGGGATCGCGAATATTGCCGTTTACAGCAGGAACTTAGCGAAGCCAATGAGCGTAATGATGGTCATGCGATTGCGCGCATTCACGGGCAGTTAGAAACCTTAGATGCTTGGACGATCCAATCTCGTGCGGCTTCCTTATTACATGGTTTAGGCTTTAGCCAAGACGAAATCACTCAACCGGTGAAATCCTTCTCCGGTGGTTGGCGAATGCGCTTGAATTTGGCACAAGCATTGCTTTGTCCATCGGATTTATTATTACTGGATGAACCAACCAACCATTTGGATTTGGATGCAGTGATTTGGTTAGAACGTTGGTTAGTGCAATATCAAGGCACCTTGGTATTAATTTCCCACGACCGAGATTTTCTCGATCCGATTGTGACGAAAATCCTTCATATCGAAAATCAGAAGCTCAACGAATATACGGGGGATTATTCCTCCTTTGAAGTGCAACGGGCAACCAAACTGGCACAACAAACCGCGATGTATCGTCAGCAACAACAAAAAATTTCCCATTTACAAAAGTATATCGACCGTTTTAAAGCCAAAGCGACCAAAGCCAAACAAGCACAAAGCCGTATGAAAGCCTTAGAGCGCATGGAGCTAATTGCACCGGCTTATGTGGATAATCCTTTTACCTTTGAATTTCGCCCTCCGCTATCCTTGCCGAACCCTTTGGTGATGATTGAACAGGCGAGCGCAGGTTATGGTAGCGGTGAAAGTGCGGTAGAAATTTTAACTAAAATTAAACTGAATTTAGTGCCGGGTTCGCGCATCGGTTTGCTCGGGAAAAACGGTGCAGGGAAATCAACCTTGATTAAATTGTTAGCGGGAGAGCTCACGGCGCTTTCCGGTACTGTGCAATTAGCTAAAGGCGTACAACTCGGCTATTTTGCTCAGCATCAGCTCGATACCCTACGCGCAGATGAGTCCGCTCTTTGGCATATGCAGAAACTCGCACCAGAGCAAACGGAGCAACAGGTACGGGATTATCTTGGGAGTTTTGCGTTCCATGGTGACAAAGTTAACCAAGCGGTGAAAGCCTTTTCCGGTGGAGAAAAAGCCCGTTTGGTGCTTGCACTGATTGTTTGGCAACGTCCAAACTTATTACTGCTCGACGAACCAACTAACCATTTGGATTTGGATATGCGTCAGGCATTGACCGAAGCGCTAGTAGATTACGAAGGCTCTTTGGTGGTGGTTTCTCACGATCGCCACTTACTACGTAATACCGTGGAAGAATTCTATTTGGTACACGATAAAAAAGTGGAAGAATTCAAAGGCGATTTAGAGGATTATCAAAAGTGGCTGAATGAACAAAATAGCGCACCAGAAAATAAATCCTCGGAGAAAAATGACGACAACGAAAATTCCATGCAAAACCGCAAGGAACAAAAACGTCGTGAGGCCGAACTTCGCCAACAAACCGCGCCTCTTCGTAAACAAATCACTCAATTGGAGGAAAAAATGAATAAACATGCCTCCAAACTTGCGGAGATTGAAAACCAATTGGCGGATTCCAAACTCTACAGCGCAGAAAATAAAGAAAAATTGACCGCACTTTTGGCACAGCAAGTAGAGGTGAAGAAAGCGTTGGAAGAAGTCGAAATGGATTGGTTAGCGGCCCAGGAAGAATTGGAAGCAATGCTACAAGCATAGGGACAGCGTATGAGTCAAAGTCTTTTCCAACACACAAAACACGAAGAATACTGCCCACAATGCGGCGCGCCTTTACAAATGAAACAGGGTAAAAAAGGACTGTTTTTAGGGTGTTCAGCCTATCCTGCCTGTGATTATTTGCGCCCCTTGCATAAGGTGGAACATAAGGTGTTGAAAGAGCTTGATGAAACCTGCCCGCAATGTGGCAATCCACTCCAACTCAAACAAGGCGCTTTTGGGATGTTTATTGGCTGCAGTCATTATCCCGATTGTGATTTTGTGGTGCATGAGCAACAGGATGAAGAACAATCTATTGTCTGCCCAGAATGTCATAAAGGACATTTGGTTGCCCGCCGAGGAAGACAAGGGAAAATCTTTTATGGTTGCGATAACTTTCCCCATTGCAAATTTTCCTTACCTGCAAAACCCTATGCCATGCCCTGTCCACAATGCCATTTTCCACTAGCAATGTTAAAAAGTGAAAATGCCGAACAACAAGTGTGGCAATGTGCGAATAAAGGCTGTCGACATATTTTTGAGAACGAAAAATGAATGTACAACAAATTGTCACCTGTTTAATGCAAGATGAAGTAGTTGCCTATCCTACTGAGGCGGTATTCGGTTTGGGCTGTAATCCGCTAAGTGAAAGTGCGGTCAGAAAATTACTTAATTTAAAACAACGTCCGATTGAAAAAGGCCTTATTTTAGTCGCGCCGAGCTTGCATTTTTTACAACCCTTTGTTGATTTTCCCCATTTGTCTGACGAACAACTTTCACGCTTACAGGCGCAATACGATCATCCAATCACCTGGGTGGTACCAGCTAAGACAGAGGTTCCACATTTCCTGACGGGGCAATTTAATAGCATTGCGGTGCGTTTATGTACTCATCCTGCCGTCAAAGCCTTATGCGAAGAAACAGGCTTTGCCCTCACCTCGACCAGCGCCAACTTAACTGGTAAATCACCTTGCCGCAGCGCAGATGCCGTGCGTTCCCAATTTGGGGCAGATTTCCCCGTACTCGATGATGCAGTCGGCCAGGCACAAAATCCATCGGAAATCCGCGATTTGCTCACAAACCAACTTTTTAGACAAGGATAAAACATGCAGCACTATGCCGTTTGGGGCAATCCAATTGCTCAAAGTAAATCCCCGGTGATTCATCGCTTATTTGCCAAGCAAACCCAGCAAACGATGGAATATGTTGCCAAATTAGGGGACCTTGAGGATTTTGAGCAGCAATTAAAAGTCTTTTTTGCTGAAGGAGCGCAAGGTTGCAATATCACCGCTCCATTTAAAGAACGCGCCTATGCACTCGCTGAGGAACATAGCGAACGGGCGAAACTGGCTGAAGCATGTAATACACTAAAAAAATTATCTAACGGCAAACTCTATGCTGACAATACCGATGGCATTGGTTTAGTAACAGATTTACAACGCTTAGGTTGGATTCAGCCACAACAACGCATTTTAATTTTAGGTGCCGGCGGGGCAACCAAAGGGGTATTACTGCCTTTATTGGAAGCACAACAGCAGATTGTCTTGGCTAACCGCACGCTAGAAAAAGCGCAACAACTAGCAGATAAGTTCAAGCCTTACGGCACAATTGAAGCTGTCGCGATGGATGCGATCCCCGTACAAACCTATGACTTGGTGATCAATGCAACTTCGGCAGGATTAAGTGGGTATACCGCCGCTGTTGATGGCTCAATCTTATCATTGGCCCGAGCCTGTTATGACATGCAATATGCCAAAGGCAGCGATACGCCTTTTATTGCGTACTGTAAATCCTTAGGTCTGAATATTGTCAGCGATGGTTTTGGTATGTTGGTGGCGCAAGCCGCCCATTCGTTCCATTTGTGGCGCGGGGTAATGCCTGATTTTGTCGCAATCTATGAAGAGCTTAAAAAGGATATGGTATGAGTACAAAGACGAGATGCCCTTGGGTGGGCAAACTTCCGATTTACATAGACTATCACGATAAGGAATGGGGTAAGCCACAATTTGACAGTCAAAAACTGTTTGAGAAGATCTGTTTAGAAGGACAACAGGCGGGGCTTTCCTGGATTACTGTATTGAAAAAACGTGAAGCCTATCGGGCTGCATTCCATCAATTTGATCCTATTAAAGTTGCGGAAATGACCGAACAGGATATTGATCGTTGCATGGAAAATACTGGGCTTATTCGCCATCGGGCAAAACTGGAAGCCATCGTGAAAAATGCCAAAGCCTATTTAGCCATGGAAAAGTGCGGTGAAAATTTCAGTGATTTTGTGTGGTCATTTGTGAATCATCAACCAATTATCAATGATGTACCGGATATTTCTGTGGTACCTGCCAGAACTGAAACCTCAAAAGCAATGTCAAAAGCGTTGAAAAAGCGTGGTTTTGTCTTTGTTGGGGAAACGACATGCTACGCCTTTATGCAATCGGTGGGGTTAGTCAACGACCATATAAATGGCTGTTGTTGTAAGTGATATTCCAGTATAATCCCCCTAATTTCATCTGAATAAGAACTGAATTATGAATAAAAAATATACCTTAATTTCAATCTCAATTCTGACCGCACTTTATAGTCAACAAAGTTTGGCCGATCTGCATGCTCAATGTTTGCTTGGTGTGCCTCATTTTACTGGGGAAGTCGTGAAAGGTGATGCTAATAATTTGCCGGTTTATATTGAAGCAGATAAAGCAGAGATTAATCAGCCAACTCAGGCGATTTATCAAGGCAATGTGGATTTGAAACAAGGAAACCGCCATCTGGTCGGAAATTCAGTTGAAGTTAAACAAACAGGGGAAGGCAAACAAGCACAACGTTGGGCTTATTTACGTGGTGGATTTGATTATAAAGACAATCAAATCAATCTATTAGGTAATGATGCGAGTTTTAATTTAGATAGCAAAAACGGTAACGTAACCGATGCAGACTACCAACTTGTAGGACGTCAAGGTCGTGGTAAAGCTCAAGAAATCGAGTTAGGTGATAATTACCGCTTAATGAAAAATGCGACATTTACCTCTTGTTTACCAGATGATAATGCGTGGGCGGTAGATGCCTCCGAGATTCGTCAGCATATCAAAGAAGAATATGCCGAATTTTGGCATGCACGTTTTAAAGTATTAGGCGTGCCGGTATTCTATACCCCTTATCTACAATTACCGATTGGCGATCGCCGTCGTTCAGGTTTATTAATGCCAACTGTTGGTCATTCTAGTCGTGATGGTTATTGGTATAAACAACCGATTTATTGGAATATTGCACCAAATTATGATGCGACGATTGCACCAAAATATATGTCACATCGTGGCTGGCAATTAAATGGTGAGTTCCGTTATTTAACACCGGTTGGTGAAGGTAAGCTTGCGGGCGAATATTTAGGGCGTGATCGTTATGATGAATACACCAGCGATAGCCGTAAGCGTCATTTATTCTATTGGAAACATCATTCTTCTTTTCTTGAAAACTGGCGTTTAAATGTTGATTACACTAAGGTAAGTGATAAACGTTATTTCACCGATTTTGATTCAGATTATGGTGACAGTACTGATGGTTATGCAAATCAATACGCACGTATTGCTTACTATAAACCTAATTACAACTTCGCGATTTCCGCACGTCAGTTCCAGATTTTTGATGAAGTCGATATCGGGCCTTATCGTGCGATGCCACAAATTGACTTCAATTATTACAAAAATGATTTGGCGAATGGTTGGGTCGATTTTAAATTATTTTCGCAAGCAGTACGCTTTGATAATGATAGCGCTTTGATGCCGACAGCATGGCGTTTTCATGTTGAGCCAAGTTTAGCGACAGCGATGTCAAATAAATATGGTAGCTTGAATATTGAGACTAAACTTTACGCGACCCATTATAACCAGAAAAAAGGCTCTTCTTCTTCGGCGGAAGACGTACAAAAATCAGTAAATCGGGTATTGCCGCAATTAAAAGTAGATTTGCAAACGGTTTTAGCGAGCAACAAAACCTTATTTGATGGTTATACACAAACGCTTGAACCTCATGTTCAATATTTGTATCGACCGTACAAAGACCAAAGTAATATCGGTTCAAAACGTGTTAATAATTACCTTGGTTTTGGTTATGATTCCGCATTAGTTCAACAAGATTATTATTCTTTGTTCCGAGATCGTCGTTATAGTGGTTTAGACCGTATTTCATCTGCAAACCAAGTGACAGTTGGGGGTACAACCCGTTTTTATGATAAAAATGCCGATGAGCGTTTTAACTTCTCAGCAGGACAGATTTATTATTTAACCGCCTCCAGAATTGATGATAACCCGAGTAATCGTACACCAAAATCCTCTTCTTCTTGGGCATTGGAGTCTAACTGGAAAATTAGCGATAAATGGAATTGGCGTGGTAGCTACCAATATGATACGTTGCTAGATAAAGCCTCATTGGCGAATAGCAGTTTAGAATTTAATCCGATGAAGAATAATCTGATTCAATTAAATTATCGTTATGCAAGTAAAGAGTATATTAACCAAAATTTAGGCGCTTCAGCAAACCGTTATCAACAAGACATTAAACAGGTCGGTATAGTAGCTGCATGGGAAGTATCAGATAACTGGGCAGTTGTTGGAAAATACTATCAAGATATTGCGTTGAAAAAGTCAGTTGAGCAATATGTGGGTGTGCAATATAACTCGTGCTGTTGGTCTGTTGGTGTAGGGGCAAGACGTTATGTAACGAGTCGACAAAATCAACGAGATGATCAAGTGGTTTATGACAACAGCATTGGTGTTACCTTTGAATTACGTGGCTTAGGTGAAAATGATCACCAAAGCGGTATTGAAGAAATGTTGAAAAAAGGTAAACTTCCTTATATTCAGGCATTTAGCTTATAGTGAAATGAAAAAAGGCTACCAAAAGGTAGCCTTTTTATTTAGAAGTTCGGTTAAAAAAGACGACAATTTTTGACCGCACTTTGTTTATTTTTTTCGTTTTGCTCGGGGATGGGCTTGATCATACACTTCAGCAAGATGTTGGAAATTTAAATGCGTATAAATTTGCGTGGTGGATAAATTACTGTGCCCTAAAAGTTCTTGAACAGCCCGCAAATCTGAACTCGCTTCTAGCATGTGAGTGGCAAAAGAGTGACGCAGTTTATGCGGATTGAGATGGCTGTTTAATCCTTGGCGAATGCCCCAGGTTTCCATTCGCTTTTGAATAGAGCGATGAGTGAGGCGATTTCCCTGTTGGCTCACAAAAAGGGCTTCATCTTTAGGATTAAATAAAGGGCGCACTTTCAACCATTGTTGAATTGCGTGAGAAGCATAACGTCCAAAAGGCACAATACGTTCTTTGTTTCCTTTACCAATCACTCTGACTTCACGTACACGTGTGTTAATACTATTGAGGTTTAAGCCTTGCAATTCAGATAGGCGAAGCCCCGAGCTATACATCAATTCCATCATCGCACGATCACGCAAATCAATGGGATCTTTGCTGTCATTTGAAAGCAATTTTTGGACCTGTTCAGCATCAATATTTTTCGGTAAATGCTTGCCTTGTTTGGGCGCAGAGATGCCTGTTGCCGGATTCACTTTCATTTGCCCTTGATGCACAAGATAGCTGAAAAACTGACGAAGAGCAGACAAACGCAATGCTAAGCTCTTTTCTTTTAAACCGTGCTTACGACTTTCTGCCAAAATAAGACGAACCACGCTTGGATTTACTTGCTGCCAGTGCTGAATACCTTTTTCAGCGAGAATAGCTAAAATCGCATTCAGTTGATGTTGATAATTGGTGAGAGTATGTGGGCTTACTTGGCGTTCAATTCTCAAGTAATCCCAATATTGATTGAGGAGCGTATGCATTAGAGAGTTAATTCAAACAAACTTTTTTTCGTGTTTAGTTTAAATCCTTCGCGTTCTAAAATACTCTGTTGGGCTTGGCTTAATTCTGCCACTAAACGATTAGATTGTGTATAACGGACAAACTCTTTCGCTTTAGAAATAAGGGCTGCATAAATCTCGGCTTGATATTTATCTTCTTTCACAAAAATATCGGTTAATTGCCAATAGCGTTGTAGTTGTAAAGAAGATAAGCGAGGATAAAGTTGAATAAAACCAATCGCCTGTGAGTTTTCGTTTACAGCAACAAAAAACATGCTTTCATTAAAACGTATACGATTCGTTAAAAAGGTTAAAGTGCGGTCAGGATTTTCACTCATTCCGTTGGCAAGTCGATAGGCTTCAAAGAGTGGAGCAAGCACTTCTATATTCCATTGTTCGGCTTTGAAAATTTTCATTGTTACCAGACCTATTTTCCGTTTATTTATAAAATTATTTATTTTTTATCGGTTCCGTACCGTAGATTGTAGCTTTTTAGCACAAAATAATCATCATTTACCCAAAAAAATTTTCAAAATGTGATTTTGCACAAAGAAATCTGTTCAAAGTTTGGTATAGTAAACACACTTTTTATTTATTCAATATGGAGAAACAAAAATGGCACGTCGTCCTTTAGTGATGGGTAACTGGAAATTAAACGGTTCCAAAGCGTTTACCAAAGAATTAATCGAAGGATTAAAAGCAGAATTACATGATGTAACAGGTTGTGATGTGGCAATTGCCCCACCTGTTATGTATTTAGGTACGGCTGAAGCTGCACTTTCTGGTTGTGGTTGCAGCTGTGGCGGTAAAAGTGTGATTCAGTTAGGTGCACAAAACGTAGATATCAATGTGAAAGGTGCATTTACCGGTGATATTTCTAGCGAAATGTTAAAAGATTTTGGTGCAAAATACATCATTATCGGTCACTCTGAGCGTCGTACTTACCACAAAGAAAGCGATGAATTCGTAGCGAAAAAATTTGGTGTATTAAAAGAAGCAGGTTTAGTACCAGTATTATGTATTGGTGAAACTGAAGCAGAAAACGAAGCGGGCAAAACGGAAGAAGTATGTGCGCGTCAAATTGATGCAGTCATCAATGCATTAGGTGTAGAAGCATTTAATGGTGCAGTGATTGCTTACGAACCAATTTGGGCAATCGGTACGGGTAAATCAGCAACTCCAGCACAAGCTCAAGCTGTTCACGCATTTATCCGTGGTCACATCGCAGCAAAATCACAAGCTGTAGCAGATCAAGTGATCATTCAATACGGTGGTTCAGTAAATGATGCTAATGCAGCAGAATTATTCACTCAACCAGATATCGATGGTGCATTAGTGGGCGGTGCTTCACTTAAAGCGCCTGCGTTTGCAGTAATCGTGAAAGCAGCGGCAGCAGCGAAAAACTAATTCTTCTTGCGTTAAAGAAATAAAAAAGAGCGGTTAAAATTGACAGCTCTTTTTGTTTTTGATTAATGTTGATCGCGTTCCCACAAATCAGCGTACTTCACAAAGGTGGAGTGGGCCGAAAGTACCGCAAGCAGAAAACCTTGTTTTCCATCTAAGAAACCGGCTTTTAAAATGTACATTTTGACAAAGCATCCGATGGCATGACTGACACCTTGCCACAATGTTGCTTTTTTACCTTTGGCTTGGCGTTGATCTGCCCAAGCTTTGGCATAGCCCGCGGATTTCACCAAATAGTGATGAATGCTTTTATAAGTGAAATGCTCCAGATCGCCAGTTAATTTCTGTACTTTCGTATTTTCAGGATAAACCACTTTTTCATGTACCAGAGAATCGTTATATCCCGCATAATTTGTGCGATATAAACGCACAACATAATCAGGATACCAACCAGAATGGCGAATTTCGCGCCCAAACACTTCACTCACACGAGGAATATCATAAACCGTATTTTGGGTATCTTGTTGAACTGCTTGTCGAATAGATTCACGCAGTTTCGGTGTGACACGTTCATCGGTATCTAACCACAAAACATAATCACTGGTGACATATTGTTGTGCACGTTGGCGTTGTTTGCCAAAGCCTGGCCAATCAGGATGCGAATAAAATTTTGCACCATATTGTTCCGCGATTTCTTGGGTATTATCAGTACTGCCTGAATCGACGATAATGATTTCATCTACCCAATCTTTTACCGTATCGAGGCATTGAGCGAGATCTGCCGCTTCATTTTTGACAATCATGGCAACGCTAATTGTTGGCATATTTTGATCCTTTTTTTGCTATACTAGCCGAAGTTTTTGTAAGTATAACCGAATTTATTTTATGTGGCGTTTTTTTTATACCTGCCTGATGTATCTGATTCAGCCTTTTGTCCTGTTCTTCATGTTGCTACGAAGTCTCAAGGCGCCGAATTATCGTAAGCGTTTAGGCGAACGATATGGTATTTATGCGAATCTTGCTAAGCCCGTGCAAGATGGGATCGTCATTCATGCTGCATCGGTAGGGGAAGTGATTGCCGCTACACCACTAGTAAAACGTATTCAGAAGGAATATCCACATTTACCGATCACGTTCACAACGGTTACTCCAACAGGCTCTGAACGCGTAAAAGCCGCGTTCGGGGATAGCGTAACGCATTGTTATTTGCCTTACGATTTACCTTGTGTCATCAATCGTTTTATTGATTTTATTCAGCCTAAAGTATTCATTGTCATTGAAACGGAGCTTTGGCCAAATTTGATTGATTGTTTGGCTCATCGACATATTCCTTTCATTGTGGCGAATGCTCGTCTTTCTGCGCGTTCAGCGAGACGTTATGGCAAAGTCAAACAACATCTACAACGAATGTTTTCTCAAATCAGCTTGATTGCACCGCAAGATAGTATTAGCGGAAAGCGTTATTTAGCGTTAGGTTATGAGAAAGATCGTCTGCAATTAACCGGCAATATCAAATATGATCTTGTGGTCAGTGACGAGTTACTCAAAGACATTGCAATACTTCATGAGAGCTGGGCGAAAGATCGTCAGATTTGGATTGCGGCGAGCACCCATGAAGGGGAAGAAGAACTCATTTTACAAGCGCATCATTTGTTATTAAAAAAACATCCAAACTTGCTGTTATTGCTTGTACCTCGTCATCCTGAGCGTTTTAATCCTGTGGCAGATTTAATTGAAAAAGCCCACTTTAACTTTATTCGTCGTTCAACGGGGGAGATTCCTTCAGAAAATACTCAAGTGATTCTGGGCGATACCATGGGTGAATTGATGTTGATGTATGGTATTTCTGATATTGCGTTTGTAGGCGGCAGCTTGGTCAAACATGGGGGACATAATCCTCTAGAGCCTCTAGCCTTTAAATTACCCGTTGTGAGCGGAAAGTATACTTTCAATTTCCCTGAAGTCTTTACTTCGTTGCTAGAAGTACAAGGTGTATTGCAAATCAACTCAACAGAAAAAGCATTGGCAGATATTATTGATAAGTTATTGAATTCAAAAGAGGCAAGTCAACGTTTAGGTAATGCAGGCTATGAGGTGTTAATTGAAAATCGTGGTGCATTACAGCGACTTTTAGATTTGCTTCATCCTTATTTAACGAATATTTCGGAGAACCATAAATGACAAGCGTAATTTACCCCGGCACGTTTGATCCGATTACAAATGGGCATTTAGATATCATTGCGCGAAGTGCGGTCATTTTCCCGAAAGTTTTTGTTGCGGTGGCGAATAGCCCGAGCAAAAAGCCATTGTTCTCATTAGAAGAACGCGTTGAGCTCGTGCGTCAATCGGTCGCTCATTTGCCGAATGTGGAAGTATTTGGATTCTCTGATTTACTCGCAAATGAAATCAAAGCGAAAAAGATTACCGCCATTATTCGTGGCGTGCGAACAACGACGGACTTCGAATATGAATTACAACTGGCTGCGTTAAACCGTTTATTAACCGATGGTGTGGATAGTTTGTTTTTCCCACCAACAGAAAAATGGGCGTTTGTGTCTTCCACGATTGTACGAGAAATTTATTTGCATCATGGCGATGTGAAAGAACTGGTGCCGGAAGCCGTCTATTTAGCCTTAAAAGCACGTCGTGAATGAAAAAAACACTTCTGATTTTAACCGCACTTTTAGCGTTAACTGGTTGTGGTACGGTGGTGAAATTAATCGATCCATCGGAAAAATACACACCTTACGCGGGTGCGGCTTATGATTTAGAGATGGCACAAAAATGGGGCTTACCTATTTTAGATTTGCCACTATCATTTTTATTAGATACTGCATTGTTGCCTTATGCGTGGTCAAATTAATTTGCATTAAGATATGAAACTCAATCCTCAACAACAACAGGCTGTCGAATATGTCAGTGGACCTTGCTTGGTGCTGGCTGGTGCTGGCTCGGGCAAAACTCGCGTGATCATCAATAAGATTGCTCATTTGATTGAACACTGTGGTTATTTACCTAAACAGATCGCTGCCGTGACCTTTACCAACAAAGCCGCTCGTGAAATGAAAGAGCGTGTAGCCCATTCCATTGGTAAAGAAAAATCCAAAGGATTGATTGTTTCCACTTTCCATACCTTAGGTTTCGACATTATCAAACGGGAATATAAAGCTTTAGGCTTTAAATCGAATATGACCTTGTTTGATGAGCACGATCAACTTGCCTTACTCAAAGAACTGACGGCAGATGTGCTGCAGGAAGATAAAGACTTACTGCGTGAATTAATTTCCGTTATTTCCAATTGGAAGAATGATTTGGTTTCGCCAAAACAGGCTTATGCCTTAGCGAAAGATGCCAAATATCAAACCTTTGCAAAATGTTATGAGCGTTATGCAGCGCAAATTCGTGCTTACAATGCGTTGGATTTTGATGATTTGATTATGTTGCCAACTTTACTTTTCAAGCAGAACGAAGAAGTGCGGTCAAAATGGCAGGAGAAAATTTGTTATTTGTTGGTGGATGAATATCAAGATACTAATACCAGCCAATATGAACTCATCAAATTACTCGTCGGTGAGGGAGCTTGTTTTACCGTAGTGGGTGATGACGACCAGTCCATTTATTCTTGGCGAGGTGCTCGACCGCAAAATATGGTGCGATTACGTGATGATTTTCCGCGTTTGCAAGTGATCAAATTGGAACAAAATTATCGTTCCACTCACCGTATTTTGCATTGTGCCAACATTTTAATTGATAACAACGAACACGTGTTCGACAAAAAGCTCTTTTCTAACTTAGGCGAAGGTGAAAAGCTGCAAGTGATTGAAGCGAAAAATGAAGAGCATGAAGCAGAACGGATTGTCGCGGAATTGATCGCCCATCGCTTTAGCCGTAAAACTAAATTTAAGGATTATGCGATTTTGTATCGCGGTAACCATCAATCCCGCTTATTGGAAAAAGTGCTGATGCAAAACCGTATTCCATACAAAATTTCTGGCGGGACGTCTTTTTTCTCCCGAGCTGAGATTAAGGACATGATGGCCTACTTGCGTTTAGTGGTAAATCAAGACGATGATGCGGCTTTCTTGCGTATTGTGAATACGCCGAAACGGGAAATTGGTACCGCAACATTGCAAAAACTAGGCGAGTTGGCACAGGAAAAACATATCAGTTTATTTGAGGCGATTTTTGAGTTTGAACTCATGCAACGTGTTACACCGAAAGCCTATGATGCTTTGCAAAAATTTGGTCGTTGGATTGTGGAGTTAAACGATCAAAGTTTACGTTCCGATCCTGAAACCGCTGTGTGTTCTTTACTTTCTTCATTGCATTACGAAGAATATTTGTATGAATATGCCACCAGCCCGAAAGCCGCTGAAATGCAAAGTAAAAACGTGGCAACTTTGTTTAGCTGGGTAGAGGATATGCTCAAAGGCGATGACGTGAATGAGCCGATGACTTTAAATCAAGTGGTTACCCGTTTAACCTTGCGCGATATGATGGAACGAGGTGAAGATGATGATGAGAGCGATCAAGTGCAATTGATGACGCTGCATGCCTCTAAAGGTTTAGAGTTCCCCCATGTGTATTTAATTGGTATGGAAGAGGGGATTTTGCCGCATCAAACTAGTATTGATGAAGACAATGTGGAAGAAGAACGCCGTCTAGCCTATGTGGGTATTACGCGAGCACAACAAACGCTGATTTTTTCTCTTTGTCGTGAACGGCGTCAATTTGGCGAGTTAATTCGCCCAGAGCCGAGTCGTTTTTTGGCTGAGTTGCCACAAGATGATGTGCAATGGGAAAAAGATAAGCCAAAATTAACGGCAGAGCAGAAGCAACAACAAACTTCTAGTCAGCTTGATCGTCTGCGAGCAATTTTAAAAGGCTAGAGATGATAAAAATTAAAGTGCGGTGAGAAATATATTTGTTTTTTCAACCGCACTTTATTTATGCAAAATGTAGATAAATCAAGCAAC
>CAJMMG010000027.1:0-18937 GCA_905214375.1 uncultured bacterium
ATTTTTTGTTCACATCAAGAACGGAGATCATTCCAACAAAACGCTTCCAATGCAAGGTGTTAAATTGCCCTGGAATATACCAATTAGATATTGTTCCATCAAGATATAAGGCATCATGACAACCTATTTTCAGCAAACCTTGACTCAAGGTATAAAGATTAGGCTCACCTTTTATCGTCATCAAGAACAGTAATTCGTTCTGCTTCGTCAAACACACTGCATTACGCTTATGATAGCTTTCTAGGCTTGCTCTAAATTGCGGATTTATTTTGCCATGAATAATCAACATCGGGCCTGATTGCAGCGCAAAATCCGGCTTGAGTTTGCTTTTCTGATAAGCGACTGTAGTTAAAATGTAGGGCTTATTTCCTGCAATGGCAAACACACCATTGGGTTGTACATGAAAGTTACCTTTGCCTGATTTTGTATTTAACGCATTGAGCTCTTTTCCATGCTCAATCCATAATCCCGCTGGCGTATTATCCATGCTATAAATGCCTGCATTCATGATCATTTTCACGTTATAGCTAGGCTCTAAGGCATTTTTGAGACGCGTTAAACTTTGATAATCTTTACCTTCAGCATCTTTCCAATGTAGCTGTACTTCTTCTGGCTTTGCTTGAAAAATTCCATAAGTAATATTGCCATCATCAAAAGTTCGGTATTCCGCTAGGGCTGGCACACTCATCAGTAACGATGCGCTACTGAAAAGTGCGGTCAAAAATTTAATCGTTTTTTTCATTTAAAGGATGGGTTAAATGCAAAGCATTGGAAAAGGCATGCAAACCTTCCGCATTACCGGATTTCATCATGGCTTGCATGGTTTGGGTTGGCGCATGAATGAGTTTATTCATTAATTTATAACTCAATTCTTGCAGAATTTTTTCAGCATTCTCACCTTGTTGAATTTGGTGTAAGGCTTTCTCAAGTAATTCTTGGCGAGTATTCTCCGCTTCATCACGATAATGACGAATCAAATTAGAGAACTGATGAACCTTCAACCACTCAAAGAAATCCGTGCATTCTTGTGTAATGATATCTTGCGCTTGCTCTGATGCTTGCTCACGTTGAGAAAGATTGCGTTGAATAATATCTTGCAAATCATCTACGGTGTAATGATACACACTTTCTAATTCCGAGACGTTTTCATCAATATCACGCGGCACCGCAATATCCACCATCAAAGTCGGTTTAAATTGGCGTGCTTTTTCCGCAATTTCAGCCATTGCTTTGGTGATTAAAACATTCGGACTGCCTGTTGAGCTGATAACAATATCCGCTTGATTTAGTGGTGTTTGCAACTCTTCAAGAGAATACACCTCAATCGGCGTATTAGAGGCTAAAGTCTCTACCAACTGTTCAGCGCGAGATAAAGTGCGGTTAGCAATCATCAATTTTTTTACACCATGGCGTAATAAATGACGGCTTACCAATTCAATGGTTTCCCCTGCCCCAACAAGCAAAATTTGTAATTCACGTAAAGATTCAAAAATTTGACGCGCCAAGCTACAAGCTGCATAAGCCACCGATACAGCGCTTTCACCAATATTAGTTTCAGTGCGTACACGTTTTGCCGTAGCAAAGGTTTTTTGGAACAAACGAGAAAGCGTGCTTGAAAGCGGAATATTCGCCGCTTGATAATAATCTTCACTGATTTGGAAAGCTTGTTTCACCTGTCCTAAAATTTGCGGCTCACCCAAAATTAATGAATCCAAACCACAGGCCACTCGCATTAAATGATTTGCTGCTTGTTGATTTTGATGTGTGTAAATACTTTTATTTAATTCATCGACAGAAAGCTGATGAATACTAGCAAACCAATTTGTACAGTTCGTTTGCCATTGCTTACACTCTTGGGGTGAAATTTGACGATGGTGAAGATAAATCTCTGTACGGTTACAGGTAGAAAGAATAACCGCACTTTCAGCCAAATCTTGTTGGTGAATTTGTTGTAAGGCAAGCTGTCGCTTTTCTTCAGAAAAAGCGACTTTCTCACGAACGGCGACAGAAGCCGTTTTATGATTAATGCCTAGAACAAGAAGGGTCATAAAAACCTAATAAAAACAACCGCACTTTTATGAATATGCGGCTTAAGTAGAAAGTAAAATTTTCGCTATTTTAATGAATTGTTGAGAATTGAGCAAATTTCAAGAGAAAAAACTCAAACAAATAACTAAAACGAGTTAAAACTTATCTTTCGCTAAACGCCATTGTGTAAATTCGTCTAAATTTTTTGCCTGTAAAAACGGATTAATTTGTTTCTCTAATCCAATTGTTGTTGGCAAACTCGGTTTACCCTCTGCTCGATAACGTTCCACTAAAACACGTTGATTTTTGACCGCACTTTTATCCGCCAAGACGGTTTCCGCAAAAGCTAAATTACTCAGCGTATATTCATGAGCGGGACAAACCACGGTTTCATTAGGTAATTGATTAAAACGCTGCATAGATTCAAACATTTGAGCAAAATCTCCCGTAAATACGCGACCACAGCCCGCAGAAAATAACGCATCGCCGCAAAATAGATGCGCATCCACCAAATAGCTGACATGCCCTGCCGTATGACCACCGCTTGGCAAAACTTCAATATGATAATGTGCCGTATTAATCACGCCACTATCCACGATATTGGTTGCCCCTTTGTCTGCGCATTCTGTTGGACCGAAAACTGGCACATTGGGAGAATATTGCTTAAACGCCGCGACACCTTGCACATGATCATCGTGATTATGGGTTAATAACACCGCTTCTACGTCTAACTTATTCGATTCTAAATACGGAATTAAACGGGTTATTTCTGGGATATCGATCACAATTACGGGGAAATTTTCTCGTCTATAAAGCCAAATATAGTTATCATTGAGTGCAGGAATAGGAACTAGCATAAATTACCTTATGAAAATAGGATTAACATTGAATTGGAAAGCCAAATGGCACAAACCACTTCTTTCACCTGAAAGTTGGCAAGTGTTACCACAAGGTGAAGCCTATTGTAACGTATTAACACATTATTTTGCCCAATGGACACCAAAAATTTTAGGCTATCAAATTCTGAAAGTCGGTGCATTAAGTGGCGAAATTGCCTTTGACTTGCCTTTACGTCATCAAATTGTATTATCTGAAAAAACAGCGCATTTTCCTACTGCACTTTTAAATGAAAGTGATAGCTTGCTCCAAGCATCGCCATTAACCTTACCTTTTATTGAAAAAGAAATGGATGCCTGCTTGTTGGCAAACACCTTAAATTTTGCGCAAGACCCTCATCAAATATTACGTGAAGCACATCGCGTTTTAAAGGATGACGGCTGGATGTTCATCACGTTATTTAATCCGCTGAGTCCCTTGCTTTTCAAACCGAAATTAGGCGAATTTAAGTTCCGACAATATGCTACTTGGCGAGTGGTTGACTGGCTATCATTATTAAATTTTGATGTGATTGCAGAAGAAAGACTATCCATAAAACAAGAAAAGAGCACGCTCTGCTCTCCGCTCACGGTGATCATTGCCCAAAAACGAACTTATCCGTTAACACTGAACCCGGAGAAAGCGTGCTCAAAAATGCCGGCGTTTTTAGAGCCGGCAGGTGCATTTAAAGAAATCAGAACAGAATGATTATTCTGTTACTTCTTTGATTACTGCAGAAGATGCATTATTCATTACAGACTCAACGCCTTTTTCTGCTGCAGCTTGAGAAGAATAATATTGGCTACGGCCAATTTCTTGGTGGTTAGCCGCTTTTAAAATGAAGTAAGGTTTGTCATTTTTCGCTACGCGATATTCAAAGTTTTTCGCATCCACACCATTTTTTTGTACTGAAGCAATACCATTTTCAGCGGATGCTTTTGTTTTATAAAGTTCGCTAGTTAAAATAACTTGTCCGTTTGCTGCTTTTAAGTTGAACATAAATTGTCCGTCTTTAGCCACTTTTAATTCATAAAACCCTTGAGCCATAATGTCTCCCAATTGATTGATTTGTTTATAATTTTACCTACACAGAAAATGTCTTTCTGCGCCAGGCTAATTTACCCTTAAAAATAAAGGAAAACAAGAGCTAAAGCGTATAAATTTTATGCTTGATTAGCCCACTAAACTCCCCTATGATGCGGGAGCTTTTTATAACAGGAACAATTATGACTGAACAAACATTTATTCTCGGCAAAGATGCCGCACTTGAAGACAGTATTTCAAAATTTCAACAAAAATTGACCGCACTTGGTTTCAATATCGAAGAAGCCTCTTGGCTTAATCCTGTGCCAAATGTCTGGTCTGTACATATTCGTGATAAGGATTGCCCACAATGTTTTTCTAACGGTAAAGGTGCAAGCAAAAAAGCAGCGCTAGCCTCTGCATTAGGTGAATATTTCGAACGTCTTTCCACCAACTATTTCTTTGCCGATTTCTATTTAGGGCAAGAGATTGCCAATGGCGATTTCGTCCATTATCCCACTGAAAAATGGTTTCCTATTGAAGATGAAGCCCTTTTGCCACTAGGGATTTTAGATGATTACTTATGGGATTATTTCGATCCAAATCAAGAACTAACCCCAGAATTGCTTGTGGATCTGCAATCCGGTAATTACGATCGCGGTATTGTCGCGATGCCTTATGTGCGTCAATCCGATCAAGAAACCGTCTATATTCCACAAAGTATCATTGCGAATTTATACGTATCTAACGGAATGTCCGCTGGTAACACAAAAAATGAAGCACGCGTGCAAGGGCTTTCAGAAGTTTTTGAACGTTACGTAAAAAATCGCATTATTGCAGAAGCCATCAGTCTTCCTGAAATTCCAAAATCCGTGATGGATCGCTATCCATCTATTCAAGCTTCTATTGCAAAATTAGAGGAAGAAGGCTTCCCTATTTATGCCTTTGATGCCTCATTAGGTGGTAAATATCCTGTCATTTGCGTTGTGTTGCTTAACCCAAATAATGGCACTTGCTTTGCTTCTTTTGGTGCGCATCCGAATTTCCAAGTAGCATTAGAGCGTACCGTAACGGAGCTTTTACAAGGTCGCAGCTTAAAAGATCTCGATGTATTCTCACCTCCATCATTCAATAATGATGATGTGGCGGAGCACGCTAACCTTGAAACACACTTCATTGATTCTAGTGGCTTGATTTCTTGGGATTTATTCAAAAATACGCCAGATTATGAGTTTGTAGATTGGGATTTCTCAGGTTCAACGCAAGAAGAATATGAAAACTTGATGGCAATCTTTAATGCGGAAGAAAAAGAAGTCTATATCATGGATTACAACCATTTAGACGTTTACGCTTGCCGCATTATCGTACCAGGCATGTCTGATATCTACCCTGCTGATGATCTCATTTATGCCAATAACAACATGGGGATGGACTGGCGTGAGATCTTATTGGATCTACCACACCATCATCATGATGCTGAAACTTACGAAGAGTTGTTAGCAGAATTAGATGAGCAAGATATTGACGATGCCACACGTGTTCGCGAATTTATCGGTATCGTGGCACCAAAAGCAAGCGGTTGGACAACATTACGTGTTGGTGAACTGAAATCCATGCTTTACTTAGCATTAGGTGAATTAGAATTAGCCTTAGATTGGGCTAACTGGACGATGAATATGAACAGCTCGGTGTTTACACCAGAGCGTGCAAATTACTATCGTGCTTTAATCAGCATCATTGAATTGCATTTAGACAATACTCGTGCTCCACAACAATATCGTACTGTATTTGAAAGAATATATGGCAAAGAAGCCGTTCAACAAGCTTGGGCTGCAGTGACAGAAAAAGGTAACCCGTTCTATAACTTGCCAGCCAGTGATGAAACGCTTGAAAACTTCAAAGAACACCAAGCTTTACTTGATGCTTATGATAAATTACAAAAAGCCAAACGAGAAAATTGGAAATAGACGATTTTCTCTCAATCATAAGGCGGACTTAATGTCTGCCTTATTTATTTCCACATTAAAAAACTGCTTTAAAATCAACCGCACTTTTCACACAAAAACGCTTAAATTTATGCTATAATTCGTCACAATTTTTTGATCAAAAAAGGAATAAAAATGACGGATTCAATCCATTCCTCTATTACCCCAGTCAATATTGAAGAAGAACTCAAATCTTCTTACCTTGACTACGCCATGTCGGTGATTGTTGGGCGTGCTTTGCCCGACGTACGTGACGGTTTAAAACCGGTGCATCGACGTGTGCTTTTCTCCATGGATCAATCTGGCATCACTGCCGGCAAAAAATACGTAAAATCTGCCCGTGTGGTAGGTGATGTAATCGGTAAATATCACCCGCACGGTGATTTTGCGGTGTACTACACCATTGTGCGTATGGCACAGCCGTTCTCATTGCGCTACATGTTGGTAGATGGGCAAGGTAACTTCGGTTCAATCGACGGTGACGCGCCAGCGGCAATGCGTTATACCGAAGTCCGTATGCAAAAAATTACCCAAGCGTTATTAACTGACTTGGATAAAGAAACCGTGAATTTCTCGCCAAACTATGATGGCGAGTTAATGATTCCGGATGTATTACCAACCCGTATTCCGGCACTTTTAGCAAACGGTTCTTCCGGTATTGCGGTGGGGATGGCGACGAATATTCCTCCACATAACTTAAATGAAGTTTTAGATGGCTGCTTGGCTTATATTGATAACGAAAACATCACCATTGATGAGTTAATGCAATATATTCCTGGCCCAGACTTCCCGACAGCGGCATTAATCAATGGCCGTAAAGGGATTGAAGAAGCTTATCGCACAGGTCGCGGCAAAGTATATGTTCGTGCTCGCGCTAGCGTAGAAACCACAGATAAAGGCAAAGAGCAAATCATTGTGACCGAATTGCCTTATCAAGTGAACAAAGCCAAATTAGTGGAAAAAATTGCTGAGCTTATCAAAGATAAAAAAATCGAAGGCATCAGCAATATTATCGACCTTTCTAACAAAGAAGGGATCCGCATTGAAATTGACATCAAACGTGATGCAGTGGGCGAAGTGGTATTAAATCACCTCTATGCCCTTACTCAAATGCAAGTGACCTTCGGGATCAACATGGTGGCCTTGGATCATGGTCAACCACGTTTATTCAACTTAAAACAAATCATTGAAGCCTTTGTGATGCACCGTCGCGAAGTGGTGATTCGCCGTTCTTTATTTGAATTGCGTAAAGCCCGCGAGCGTACCCATATTTTAGAAGGTTTAGCGGTTGCAACATCAAACATCGATGAAATCATCGACATCATCCGTCAATCGAAAGAGCGTAAAGAAGCGGCAGAAAAATTAATCTCTCGCCCTTGGAAACTGAATAACGAAATTTTAGGCTTGCTTGATGCAGCGGCACGTCCGGCTGAATTAGCGGCTGAATTTGGTATTAAAGGTTCTGATTACTATCTTTCTCCAGAACAAGTTGATGCAATCTTAGAACTTCGCTTACACCGTTTAACCGGTCTTGCTACCGAAGAAGTCATCAATGAATACAAAGAGTTATTGGTTAAAATTGCAGAACTTCTCCACATCATCAACAGCCCTGAGCGCTTGATGGAAGTGATTCGTGAAGAACTTGAACAAGTACGTGCACAATTCGCCGATGAACGTCGTACCGAAATTACTGCAGCTTCCGGTGATATTGATTTAGAAGATTTAATCGCCCAAGAAGATGTAGTTGTAACCCTTTCTCACGAAGGTTATGTGAAATATCAACCGCTTACCGACTACGAAGCACAACGTCGTGGTGGTAAAGGTAAATCTGCAACGAAGATGAAAGATGAAGACTTCATCGAAAAACTCTTAGTAGCGAATACTCACGATACGATTCTCTGCTTCTCGAGCCGTGGTCGCTTATATTGGTTGAAAGTCTACCAATTACCACAAGCCAGCCGTGGCGCGCGTGGTCGTCCGATTGTAAATATTCTACCGTTACAAGAAAACGAGCGTATCACCGCAATCCTGCCAATTTCTGCTTATGAAGAAGATAAATTCGTTATCATGGCAACCGCTGGTGGTATTGTGAAGAAAATTGTACTCACCGAATTCAGCCGTCCACGTTCAAGCGGTATCATCGCCTTGAACTTACGTGATGAAGATGAATTGATCGGTGTAGATATCACTGACGGTTCTAACGAAATCATGTTGTTCTCTTCACAAGGTCGCGTGGTGCGTTTCGCTGAAAGTGCAGTCCGTGCAATGGGTCGTTTAGCAACGGGTGTACGCGGTATTAAACTTGCCCTAACCAATGATATCGCTGACGATGAAAGTGCGGTCGAAATTGAAGACGTTTCTGATGATAATGCAGAAGAAACGCTCGATCTCAACATCGATAAAGTCGTATCCTTAGTTGTGCCGAAAAATGATGGTGCAATCCTTACGGCGACGCAAAATGGTTACGGTAAACGTACACAATTAAGCGAATACCCAACCAAATCGCGTAATACCAAAGGGGTGATTTCGATTAAAGTGAGCGAACGTAACGGTAAAGTCGTTGCCGCGACACAAGTAGAAGAAACCGACCAAATTATGCTTATTACCGATGCAGGTACCTTAGTGCGTACTCGTGTAAGTGAAGTCAGCATCGTTGGCCGTAACACCCAAGGGGTTCGTTTAATTCGTACCGCAGAAGATGAACACGTAGTCAGTCTTGAACGTGTTTGTGATGTAGATGATGAAGATGAAGGCACTGAAGATGTGACTTCTGAAGAATAATTGATCTTCCATTAAATAAAAGCCCCGCGTTTTGATTTGCGGGGCTTTTTTATTGACATCTAAAAATCTCTTTTAGAGATCTATTCTATTGATGAAAACTACTCACCTTCTTCTAATTCATCAGCCATTGCCGCAAGAATTTCACGGGTTAAATACGCCAATGAACGATAGAAAGGAAGTGTTGCATAAGTTTCCACTTGGGTTAAGAATTTCGCTGCACAAGGTAATAAGAAATCACCGAATAAATCTTGTTGAGCGGATAGCGATTCCGTGTTGTCTTCTAACCAAGAAGCCGTAAGCAATAGCAAAGCGAAATGATCGACATTCTCTGCCTCAGGCACATTACGCGCATGACGGAAATCCACAAAACGTTGCACATCCATATCATAACTTGAAATAGCCGTTGGTACGTTACCGTTTGGACCAAACAATTTTTGATATTCTTGATCAAGCAACGTTAAATCAATTTTCATTTGTAAATTATCAATGGCCGCTTCACTTTCTTTATCCGTAGAAAGTGCCCACACTTGACTTAAACCTTGTTGCTGCAGCCAATCAAATACCCCACTCAAAATTGGATCCGTAGGGCTGCGATAAAATAAATTGCCAAATAGGCGGCTTATTAAAGAAAAATTATTCACTTGAGTTTCTGACATCTGTTGCTTTCCTATGATTGTGCTCACGATTGAGCTAAAAGTGCGGTCAATTTTGCCGTTGTTTTTTCGGCGGCTTCATCAAGCATCGCTTGACGAGCAGCATCATCGATAATATGAATATCACCGAACAAAGTGTAATCCACATTCTCGATACCGCAATAATTAAATAACCCATTGATCAAACAATGATTGAGGGATTTATCCACGCCGTATTCTTGATATTTTGCTACGCTACTCCCTATGGTGATAAATTGCTGCATCGCTTTACCTTGAAGCAGACCTTTAGATTCACCATTTTCTGTTTTATAAGCAAAACCATGACTTAATACACGATCCAAATAACCTTTCAAGATTGCGGGAAAACCCATCCACCATAAAGGATAAATCATCGTAATCAAATCTGCTTGGCGGATAAAATCATGTTCCTGCTGAATTTCGGCTGGGATAATCCCCTTATTGGCCGATTGCAATTCTTCAAAGGAAATAATCGGATTAAATTCCATGGTGTAAAGATCGCGCAAATGGGTTTCAACACCAAGTTGTTGGCTTGCTTTTACAACGCGATCTACGATGGCACGACCAAAACTTTTTTGGCTATTGGGATGTGCAAAAATAATTAAATGATTCATTCCGTTACCTTTTTCACTAACAATGTGATGCCATCAACGCGTTCTACCACCACAAGATCATTCACTGTTAAATGCTCGCCTTGAATACGCCATGTGGTATCGCCAAAGGCGCCGCGACCAATACCATTGGAACCAATTTCTAACACCGTGCCTTTTTTACCTAACAGAGTATGATCTCTTTGATTTAAGGTCGTACGTGATTGGTCCTGATTATCTTTGCTATGTTGATATTTCCACCAGAGCAACGAGAGAATAATCGCTAAAATCGCATAAAAAATAGCTAAGGCGGTTAAGGATAAACTCGGCACCAACGCCATTACGCCTGCTGCCACAATCGCAGCCAAGCCCCACCACAATAAAAATACGCCGGGTACAAGGGTTTCAGCAATTAACAATACAAAACCTAATACCAACCAATGCCAAACCGACCAAGTTGTTAACCAATCTGCCATATCAACTCCTTGAGAGAAAAAGTGCGGTCATTTTAACCGCACTTTAAGAAATTACGCTTTTTTGTCGCCTTTTAACAGTTCGGCAATACCCGCTACCGAGCCGATTAAATTACCGGCTTCAAGCGGCATCATGACCACTTTGCTATTTGGTGAACCACCGATTTGTTTTAAGGCTTCCGTGTATTTTTGTGCGATGAAGTAATTGATCGCTTTGGTATCACCGCTAGCAATCGCTTCTGACACCATTTGAGTTGCTTTCGCTTCCGCTTCCGCGGCACGTTCACGCGCTTCTGCTTGTAAGAAGGCTTCTTGACGTTCCCCTTCCGCTTTCAGAATACGGGCTTGCTTTTCCCCTTCTGCACGTAAAATTTCCGCCTGACGAATACCTTCCGCTTCCAAGACTTCCGCGCGTTTATTACGTTCCGCTTTCATTTGTGCGTTCATGGAATCAATCAATTCACGTGGTGGACGCACATCGCGAATTTCAATACGGGTGACTTTAATCCCCCAAGGATTGGTCGCTTCATCCACAATTGCCAATAAACGACCATTAATGGAATCACGTTGAGAAAGCATTTCATCCAATTCCATCGAGCCTAGCACGGTACGAATGTTGGTCATGGTTAAATTGATAATCGCCTGTTCTAAATGATTCACTTCATAAGCTGCACTGCGAGCATCAATCACCTGAACGAAACAAACCGCATCAATGGATACGTTCGCATTATCCTTAGAAATAACTTCTTGTGAGGGAATATCTAATACCTGTTCCATCATATTGATCTTACGACCAACACGATCCACAAACGGCACCACAAAGTTCAAGCCCGGCATTAAAGTGTGGGTATAACGCCCAAAACGCTCAATCGTCCAGTTATAACCTTGCGGTACAGTTTTAAGTGCAGAAAATAGCACAACAACAACTAATACAATAAAGACGATTGCGGCAATAGATAAGCCTTCCATAGGTTGCTCCTTAATGATGAGGAAATATAAGAAAAGTCTATCAAATTAGACCGCACTTTGTACATAAATATATTTATCGTTTTCTCTTATAAATTCAAAAAGATGCGTAATGCAATTCGGGGCATCTAAATCTTGATGAGAAACAAATAAAAGCTGCGTTTCACTATTATTTACCAGTTGTTCGATAAAATGTTTTACTAACTTGCGATTTAACCCATCAAGCCCTTGAAAAGGCTCATCTAAAATTAAAACAGGCGGATGTTTCACCATCGCTCGTGTGATTAAAAGCAAACGTTGCTGCCCCCAAGAAAGTGAACGAAATGGCGTTTTTGCTAAATGAGCTAGATTTAAACGAGCTAACCACAGCATGGCTTTTAAACGAATTGCCTCTGGTACTTGTTGATAAATCCCTATACTGTCAAAAAAGCCTGAAATGATCACATTCAATACAGAACAATTCACGCGATAATCTAAATGCAGTTGGCTACTTACGTAACCAATTTTTTGTTTAATATCCCAAATCGTTTCGCCTGAGCCACGTTGTTTACCAAAGATCACCACATGATTAGCAAATGCTTGCGGGTGATCACCTGTAATTAAAGAAAGTAAAGTAGACTTTCCTGCACCATTTGGTCCTTTAATCCACCAATTTTCATGAGGTTGAACAACCCAGTTTAAATGATCCAAAATCACTTTATCGCCATACTGAACCGTGACATTTCGGAGCTCAAAGTGCGGTTGGTTTCCAGGCAGTTTTAGTAATGGTGACGCTGGTTCTGGCAAAGCCACATCAACAGATTGCTCCGCATAAACTAATTGTTGATAAATACTTTGTTGCTCAATGGATTGACGTTCACCTTCTAGTACTACTTCTAAATTTTCCAACATAGCTAAATGGGTCGCTTGTGCTGGAATATCCGCGAGACGATTAACGATTAGAACGATTGCACATTCTTTTTTCAGTTCGTTCAGCATCGCCATCCAATCTTGCACTGATTGCTGATCTAGCCCTTCAAAAGGTTCATCTAAAATTAATAGATCGGGCTTTTGTAATAATGCTTGTGCCAATAATACTTTACGAGTTTCCCCGGTGGAAAGTTTGATAAAGAAACGATCTAATAGATAAGTAATCCCTAATTTTTCTGCAATCTCTTCGCAAAAATCTAGCGATGAACTGCCATTTAAGATCATTTCCCTTGCGGTTTTACCAAAAAAATCTGGATCGGTATCATCATTATTTAAATTCTTTAATGTTGCTTCAAGAATTTCACGTTGTTTTTCAAAAGAAAAAGATTGAACACGTTTGAAAGAATTATGATACACCCCTTCCTGTAGAGGCAACTCATTTTGCAATGCTAAAGCAAACGCCGATTTTCCACTTCCATTACTGCCGACCACAACCCAATATTGTTGTGGTTCAATCGCAAAGTGCGGTAAGTTTAAGGTTTGTTTTTGATGAAGCTCAAATTTTGCCTGCTGAATTAAAAGTGTCATTCTCTTTCCTTTAAAAACAAAAGGCGAGCAATTTGCCCGCCTTGTCAGATTAATTTAATTAACCGTTTTTACGCTCTTCTTCCATACATACTGCCGCAGTAAATAATACGTCAGTTGAAGAGTTTAGCGCGGTTTCTGTTGAATCTTGTAAGATACCAATCACGAAACCTACACCGATCATTTGTGCCGCGATGTCATCAGAAATACCGAATAAGCTACAAGCTAATGGAATTAATAATAATGAACCACCTGCCACACCAGAAGCACCACATGCACAAAGCGCCGCCACAATACTTAATAACACCGCACTGATGAAAGATACTTCGATGCCTAATGTATGAACAGCTGCTAAGGTTAATACAGTAATGGTAATTGCCGCACCCGCCATATTGATATTTGCACCTAATGGAATTGCCACAGAATAGGTTTCTTCATCAAGATTTAAGCGTTTTGCTAATTCAATGTTTACAGGAATGTTTGCTGCAGAACTACGTGTAAAGAATGCCGTTACACCACTTTCTCGTACACAAGTCCAAACTAATGGATATGGATTACGACGAATTTTCCAATAAACGAGAATTGGATTAAGTACAAAGGCAGTAAATAGCATTGTACCGATTAACACGAATAATAAGTGAACATATCCACCTAACGCAGATAAACCTTTGTCAGATAATGTTTCAGCCACTAAACCGAATACACCGAAAGGTGCAAATGAAATAATCACGTGAACAATTTTAGAAATGCCTTCTGCAAAATCAGCCACAACCTGTTTAGTTGCATCTGATGCATGACGAAGGGCTAAACCTAAACCGATAGACCACGCTAAAACACCGATAAAGTTTGCTTTGAAAATTGCATTTAATGGGTTATCCACCACATTCAATACTAAAGCAAGCATCACTTGGCCAACAGATTGAGGCGCTGAACTCGCATCCTCTTTTACTGCAAGAGCTACATCTGATGGGAATGCCATACTTGCAATTACTGCAGCCACAGCCGCTAAGAAAGTACCCAAAAGATAAAGCACAACAATTTCTTTCATGTTGCTTTTAGAACCCACTTTCTTATTAGCGAGTGCTGCCATAACAAGGAAGAAAATTAAAATTGGTGCAACGGCACGCAATGCTTTAACAAAAATTTGACCGAGCACACCAAAGCTAGATGCAAGATCAATACCTGCTGAATTTTTTACACTCTCATTCACCAACGCAACAAGGATCCCGAGTACCAAACCAATAGCAATTCGTTTTACCAAATTACCTTGGAACAAAAAATGAAATAAACGTGATGTATTCATAATAGTTTTAAATGAAGATTAAGTTGAACTTCAGATCGTTACGATCCACCGAAACACGATAAAGATAGCTCAAATTTTATTTAAAAGAAAATTTTTTCTTTATTATTTTGCTAAAAAATTGAACTTTTTAAGCTAGGAATGAATTTTTTCTAAAATTTTCGCCTATAAAAAAATTTTTTCTATGCCCTATTGACATACTGTATCTAACCACAGTATATTACACCTGTATAAACAACCACTGATTAAAAACTCATTAACTAAAAGGAACACAAGATGATGAACTACGCAAATACAGTTGCACAAAATGATATGACGTTTTCTTATCATCCTATGCCATTTTTCAATGATGTTGAAAGTAAATCGACATTTAATAAAAAATTAGATCTCAACCTTTATTGCATAAAACGCCCACAACAAACTTGCTTTATTCGTGTTACCAATCCGAATATGCTTGCTTGGGGAATTGAAATGGGCGATATGTTAGTGGTTGAAAAAAATGACAGCCTTTTCATCGGTGATCTTGTGGTATTAGAAAAACAAGACGAATTCCATATTTATGAATTTGCCGGTGTAAGCGGTAATGAATTTGTATTCATGGCATTGGATTCTAAAGTGGAAAATATTAAAACAACACAATGGACAAACCTACCATTAGTTGGCACGGTGACGAATACCATCCATCAAATGAAACCAAGAAGAGACTTAATGAAATTTGCGGCTTAAGCCAATAATCAGATAATCTAAATAAAGAAAAAGTGCGGTTAAAATTAACCGCACTTTTTTATTGAAATAAAATTGTCATTACATCACTCGACGAGATTGTGTATAAGTTCTTGACCAATAATCTTCATCCAATGAACTAATTGTTACACCTTGACTTGTACTTGCATGCATAAATTGGTTATTACCAATATAAACGCCTACATGGTTATTTCGACGGAAGAACACTAAATCGCCTTTACGTAATTCATGTTTTTGGATTTGGCGACCTAAATAGCGTTGTTCTGAGGTTGAACGTGGAAGTTCCATGCCATAAGCATCGAGAAAAGCAGTTTGCATAAATGCAGAGCAATCAATACCATGTTTTGAAGTGCCCCCCATTCTGTAACGAGTACCAACCCATTCGTTATAAACTTGAGCAAGCGCTTTATCACCAATTAAACCTGATTTAGGACGGTTAGTTCTTAATTTAGGGTAAACGCCCCCTTTTTTCCCATCTAAACCAGCAATCAAACCCGTTAACTCAGCATCATCACTTTCACTAATCATGCCATTTTGTGCCTGTCCCGAGTTGTTAGAGCAGGCTGTTGTCAAAACAGCCAAACCTACAATAATCAAAATCTTCTTTAACATAGCTTTTAAATAATAAAAAAATATAAAAATAAAACTGGTCGGATTTTATCAAAAAGTCATTATGCCCGCCAGTTTTTATTGAATTTTTATGCAATTTTGTGAGTGAGATCTCAAAAAAAATAAGGACTGCTCAATGAGCAGCCCTTAAAATGATTAAATTTGATTATTTTTTCTTCGCTTTTGCATTTGGAAGATCGGTAATTGAACCTTCAAATACTTCAGCCGCAAGACCTACAGATTCATGAAGTGTTGGGTGAGCATGAATCGTTAATGCGATATCTTCTGCATCACAACCCATTTCGATTGCAAGACCGATTTCACCTAATAATTCACCACCGTTAGATCCAACGATTGCCCCACCAAGTATACGATGAGTATCTTTATAGAAGATTAATTTGGTCATACCTTCAGCACATTCTGAAGCAATCGCACGACCTGAAGCAGCCCAAGGGAATTTAGCCACTTCGTAGTTTAAACCTTCTTGTTTACATTCTTTCTCAGTTTTACCTACCCAAGCCACTTCTGGTTCAGTATAAGCAATTGAAGGAATGACTTTTGGATCGAAGTAATGTTTTTTCCCTGCGATCACTTCTGCTGCAACGTGACCTTCGTGAACACCTTTATGTGCTAACATTGGTTGGCCAACGATATCACCGATTGCAAAGATGTGAGGCACATTCGTACGCATTTGTTTATCAACATGAATGAAACCACGCTCATCCACTTCAACACCTGCTTTACCTGCATCGATTAATTTACCATTTGGTGTACGACCGATTGCGACTAATACTGCATCATAACGTTTAGTATCGTTGCATGCTTTACCTTCCATTGAAACATAGATACCATCATCTTTTGCTTCAACTGCAGTCACTTTAGTTTCAAGCATTAACTTGAATTTTTTCTCAACTTGTTTGGTGTAAATACCCACTACATCTTTATCTGCCGCTGGAATCACTTGGTCAAACATTTCAACCACTTCAACTTCAGAACCTAATGCATCATACACGGTACCCATCTCTAAACCGATGATACCACCGCCCATGATTAAGAGTTTTTTCGGTACTTCTTTTAATTTAAGTGCATCCGTTGAATCCCAAACACGTGGATCTTCATGTGGAATAAATGGTAATTGAATTGGGCGAGAACCCGCTGCGATAATCGCATTATCAAATTTAATTGTGGTTGGTTTACCATCACGATCACGTGCTACTAATGTATGTGGATCGGTAAACGCTGCTAAACCTTCAACAACGGTGACTTTACGTTGTTTAGCCATGCCTGCAAGACCACCGGTTAATTTCGCCACAACCGCTTCTTTACCTGCTCGCACTTCATCTAAATCAATGCGAGGCTCTGCGAAATACACACCATTTTTGCTTGCATGTTTCGCTTCTTCAATTACTTTCGCTACGTGAAGTAATGCTTTAGAAGGGATACAACCTACGTTTAAACATACCCCACCTAATGTTGAATAACGTTCAACAAGTACTGTTTCTAAACCTAAGTCCGCACAACGGAATGCCGCTGAATAACCTGCAGGACCAGCACCAAGTACCACAACTTGGGTTTTAATTTCTTTACTCATTTTTACCTCGTAAAAACGTTCAAATTTTTGACCGCACTTGCGATCCTTTCTGTAAGATGTGGGCCTAATCACTCACATCTTACCGCGTTAATTACATCACTAAGCGACGTAAGTCAGCTAATACGCCATTGATATAGCTTAAGAAACGAGCACCATCAGCACCATCGATCACACGGTGGTCGAAAGATAATGATAATGGAAGCATTAAGCGTGGCTCAAATTCTTTACCATTCCATACCGGTAGCATTTCTGATTTAGATACACCTAAGATTGCTACTTCTGGTGCATTTACGATTGGTGTAAAGTGAGTTGTACCAATACCGCCTAAGCTTGAAATGGTGAAACAACCACCTTGCATATCAGAACCTGAAAGTTTACCGTCACGTGCTTTTTTGGAGACTTCCATTAATTCACGAGAAAGTTCGATAATACCTTTTTTGTTCACGTTTTTAAATACAGGTACAACGAGACCGTTTGGTGTATCTACCGCTACGCCAATGTTGATGTATTTTTTAAGTGTTAATTTTTGTCCGTCTTCAGAGATAGAGCTATTGAAACGTGGGAACGCTTCCAATGCTTTCGCTACCGCTTTCATAATGAACACAACCGGTGTAATTTTCACATCCAATTTTTGTTTTTCAACAATCTTGTTCTGTTCTTTACGGAATGCTTCTAAATCAGTGATATCTGTGCGATCGAAGTGAGTAACATGTGGAATCATTACCCAGTTACGATGTAAGTTTGCACCAGAGATTTTGTTGATACGGCTTAATTCAACTTCTTCTACTTCACCAAATTTGCTGAAGTCAACTTTCGGCCATGGTAATAAGCCTAAGCCTGCGCCATTTGCCACACCATTACCCGCTGCTGCAGAAGATACAGTGCCTGTTTCAAACGCTTTAACAGCGGTTTTCACGTAAGCTTGGATATCTTCTTTCACAACACGACCTTTACGACCCGTACCTTTTACGCGATCAAGGTTAATACCGTATTCACGCGCTAAGCGACGAATTACCGGTGTTGCGTGTGCATAGCCTGCGCTTGCTACAACTTGTTCTTGGCTTAAACCAGATACATTACCTGATTGTGCTGCCGGCGCTGCTGCAGGTGCTGCTTGAGGAGCAGGAGCTGTTGCCGCTGGAGCCGCTGCTGGAGCAGGTGTTGCACCTGCCACTTCAAATTTCATAATTAATGAACCAGTTGAAACTTTATCACCTGATTTCACTAAAATTTCTTTTACCACACCCGCAAACGGAGCTGGCACTTCCATTGAGGCTTTATCGCCTTCAACGGTGATTAAAGATTGCTCCTCAGAAACGCTGTCACCAACGGCAACCATGATTTCAGTTACGTTAACTTCATCGCCACCGATATCTGGAACATTCACTTCTTTAATGGCTGAAGCTGTTGGTGCTGCTGCAGGCGCTGCAGCCTGTTGAACTGGTGCTGCGGCTGGTGCAGTACCTGCCACTTCAAATTTCATGATTAATTTGCCAGTAACAACTTTATCACCCACGTTGATTAAAATTTCTTTTACGACGCCAGCAACTGGAGCAGGCACTTCCATTGACGCTTTATCACCTTCAACATTGATGATTGATTGGTCAACTTCAACGGTATCGCCTACTTTCACCATAATATCTGTCACGTTTACTTCGTCTGAACCGATATCGGGTACATTGACTTCAACGACACTTGCAGCTGCTGGTGCGGCTGCCGGTGCAGATGCAGGTGCTGCAGGTGCTGCTGCAGCTGGAGCAGGCGCTGCCGCATCCGCTGACTCTAATACAAGCATTGGTGTGCCAG
>CAJMMG010000028.1:0-15453 GCA_905214375.1 uncultured bacterium
CCGCTTCGGTCTCAACACGTTGCAGGCGAGATAAAGGATCAAGGCTCTCGGCAACCACGCCGCCTTCAAGATAGAGCATTTGATCTTTAGTTAATTTTGCTTTTTTCGCGCTAAGCTTCCAATTTTGTTTTTCTAATTGAATTTTATCGGTTTTCGTATCTTTGTCTTTATTATCTAAAGAGACATCAAAAAGATAGACTAATGGCGAAATAAAATCCGTATGACCGTCTTGTGTGTAATATTCCACCTTATCGGAAATCGCGAGATATTGTTTTTTTCCTTCTGGCGAGAATACAGTCGTTTCCATTTTATTACCAACGTATTCTGGGCTATCAGGCTTTTTAATAAGGCTCTTTAAATCGCTATGATCTTGATTAAGCGAATAATACCAGCCTAATAAAGCCAGGGCGATGACACCTAAAATAATATTCCAACGAATATTCATAAATAACGTTTTTTCCTTCTTAAAAGGGTAACTAATCATAGCACTTTTTTGACACAAAGTGCGGTCAAAAATAGCGGTATTTTAGTCTTCTAAAATGAGTGTTTTTAAGATCTGATAAATCTCGCGATAAGCTTTTGATGGCTTATTTTGTTCCTTCTCTTTCTGTGCTGCACGAATCAAATTACGTAATTGTTGGCGATCTGCAGAAGGATGTTCATTTAACAAATCAGTCAGTGCTGCATCACCTTTCGCAACCAACTCATCACGTAAGATTTCCAATTTATGCAACATCGCTTGCTGCTGATTATGTTTGTTTTCAATTTTTTCTAAAGCTTCACGAATAGGCTCTGCATCAATTGAGCGTAAGAGCTTACCGATGTATTGCAATTGGCGACGACGTGCCTCTTTTTGTAGACGTTGCGCTAATTCAATGGCATCTTTCAAGCTATCGTCTAGTGGAACCTTAGTCAGATTTGCTTTGGTTAAGTTCACCAATTTCTCGCCGAGCTGTTTTAAATCCTCAGCGTCGCGTTTGATTTCACTTTTACTTACCCAAATAATCTCTTCTTGGTCTTCATCTTCCCAATCAAAGGCTTCTTTTTTCTTACGTTTTGCCATTCTATTACCTTATGAAAAATTTGGTGCATTTTAGCATAAACTTTCAAAATAAGATAAAATGGCGCAAATTTTTAATAGGATTATCATTATGAAAACAGCAGAAAATTTAACCGCACTTTTAAAATCTCAAGAGCAAACATTGCGTGATGCAGTCAGTTTTGCGATTGAAACCGCGCAGAAAGCGGGGGCAACCGCTGAAATCGGTGTGACAAAAGTGAGTGGTTTATCGGTTTCAACCCGTCTGCAAGAGATTGAAAATGTTGAATTTACTAATGATGGGGCATTAGGCATTTCTGTTTATTTAGGCCAACAAAAAGGCAATGCTTCTACCTCAGACTTAAGTGAAGAAGCGATTAAAAACACCGTTGAAGCAGCGCTTGCTATTGCAAAATATACTTCACCAGATGATTGCACAGGGCTAGCCGATAAAGAACTAATGGCTTTTGAAGCACCCGATTTAGCGCTTTATCATGGGGCAAGTGTTGATGTCGAACAGGCTACGAAATTAGCTTTAGAAGCTGAAAAAGCGGCTTTGGAATACGATGCTAAAATTGTGAATAGTAATGGCGCAAGCTTTAATTCGCATACTGGTGTGCGTGTTTATGGTAATACACATGGCATGTTACAAAGTTACTTATCTAGCCGTTATTCTTTATCTTGTTCGGTGATTGGTGGCGAGCTAGATCAACTTGAAAATGACTACGAATATACAGTTTCACGTGAGTTTGATGCCCTTTCTTCAGCGGATTGGGTAGGACAGAATTGTGCAAAAAAAGTGATTGCGCGTTTAAATCCACAAAAATTAACGACACGTGAAGTGCCGGTGATTTTCTTAAATGATGTGGCAACAGGATTAATCTCTCATTTAACGGGCGCGATTAGTGGCGGCAGCTTATATCGCAAATCCAGTTTCTTGCTCGATCATCTTGGAAAACAAGTATTGCCAGATTGGTTCCAAATTAGTGAGCGTCCGCATTTGTTAAAACGTTTAGCCTCCACGCCTTTTGATAGCGAAGGGGTTCGCACACAGGATCTTGAAATTATTCAAGATGGCATATTGCAAACCTATTTGCTCACCAGTTACAGCGGTAGAAAAATGGGCATGCAAAGTACCGGTCATGCAGGCGGTATTCACAACTGGCTCGTGAAACCAAATTTAAAGGGCGGATTGACCGCACTTTTACGCCAAATGGGCACTGGTTTATTGGTGACAGATGTCATGGGGCAAGGCGTAAATATTGTGACGGGGGATTATTCCCGTGGCGCAGCAGGCTTCTGGGTGGAGAATGGCGAGATCCAATATCCAGTTGCTGAAATTACTATTGCTGGTCAATTGCAGGATATGTTAAAAAATATTGTGGCAGTAGCAGATGATATTGAACATCGTTCCAATATCCAAACCGGTTCAATCTTGTTAGATAAGATGAAAATTTCAGGAAATTAATATTTTTTAAAATGATAATAATTCTTATTGACATGTAATTTCTTTCTGCTACTATACGCACATCTGTTTAGCAGCGATTGCAGATTGCTCCAACAGGTAGAGTAGAAAGTAAATTCGTTAGGGTTAAAAAGGCTGAAGGTTTAAACTTCAGCCTTTTTTATTGTAGAATACGCAAACGATTAAATTAAAAAGGAAAGACCATGAAAAAACACCACGTCGATATTTTAATTTCAGGAGCGGATGTTCGTAGCCGCATTACTGAACTTGGCGCAGAAATTACGCATTTTTATCAACAACAAGCCATTGATAAACTGATTGTTGTTGGGCTTTTACGTGGTTCATTTATGTTCATGGCCGATCTCGTGCGTGAATTAAAATTACCGGTAGAAGTGGAGTTTATGACCACATCAAGTTATGGCGCAGGGATGACAAGCAATCACGATGTGAAAATTTCGAAAGATCTCGAGGGCGATATTCGCAATGAACACGTGCTGATTGTTGAGGACATTATTGATACGGGTTATACCCTCGAAAAAGTGCGCAGCATTTTAAATTTACGCGATCCTGCAAGCTTGGCGATTTGTACCTTATTAGATAAACCTTCTCGCCGAGAAGTGGAAGTACCGGTTGAATGGATTGGTTTTTCTATTCCGGATGAATTTGTTGTCGGCTATGGTATTGATTACGCTCAACGTTATCGTAATCTAGGCTATATTGGCAAAGTGGTTATAGACGAATAATTTATTTTTCAATAAAAAGAGCGGTCAAAATTCACAGTGATTTTGACCGCTTTTTGTTTGTTAAGATTAGCGTTTCGCTTTTTTGATAAATTTCATTAAACGTTTACGTTTACGTAATTGGTTTGGTGTGAGTTTATTTTTTCTACCCGCGAATGGGTTTGAACCTTCTTGGAATAGCAAGCGAATTGGCGAACCAATAATTTTCAAACTCTTACGATAATAATTAGATAAATAACGTTTGTATGAATCCGGTAATTTATCCATTTGGTTACCATGCACCACGATAATCGGTGGATTATAGCCGCCTGGGTGAGCGTATTTTAATTTAATGCGACGACCGCCAATCATTGGTGGTTGATGCTCATCCGTTGCCATTTGTAAAATGCGGGTGAGAAGGGACGTCGTCATTTTTTGCGTTGCGCAAGCATAAGCTTCTTTAATCGAATCAAAAAGATTACCCACGCCACTACCGTGTAAAGCAGAAATAAAATGCACACGGGCAAAGTCGATGAAATCAAGACGGCGATCTAATTCGGATTTGACGCGATCTTTCACATCTTGATCTAAGCCATCCCATTTATTCACGACGATCACAAGCGAGCGACCTGCATTTAAGATAAAGCCAAGTAAAGAGAGATCTTGGTCTGAAATATTTTCACGCGCATCAATTGTGAGTAATACCACGTTTGCATCTTGAATCGCTTGTAACGTTTTAATAACAGAGAATTTCTCAACGGCTAAATGCACTTTACCACGTTTACGCACACCCGCTGTATCAATTAAGGTGTATTGTTGCCCATCGCGTTCCATTGGAATGTAGATACTGTCGCGTGTTGTGCCTGGCATATCGTAAACCACCACGCGATCTTCACCTAAAATACGATTGGTTAATGTGGATTTACCGACGTTTGGACGGCCTACAATCGCAATTTTGATATTTTTATCTTGTTCTTCTTCAAGCTCTTCGTCTAATGCTTCATCAATTAATGAAGTATCTTCTTCTGAATCGAAGTCAAATTCGTGATCCCATTCATCTTTTTCTTCTTCATCAGAAGTGCGGTCATTTTCTGCTTCGTTTTCTTGTAATTTTTCCGCTAAAGGTGCAAGTACTTGCTCCATTAATTGAGTCACGCCACGGCCTTGTGATGCGGCGATTTGTTCAATTTCACCTAAGCCTAATTGATAAAATTCCGCACAGTGCGAGTCTGCATCAATACCGTCAGTTTTATTTGCTACAACCACGGTTGTTTTATTCGTACGTTGGCGTAAGTAGTTGGCAATGCCAATGTCTGCAGCCGTTAAACCTGCACGCGCATCCACTAAGAAAAGCACGACATCGGCTTCTTCAATCGCTAATAAGGATTGTTCCGCCATTTTTTCTTCAACGCCTTCTTCAGTGCCATCAATACCGCCGGTATCGATCACAATGAAATCATAGCCAGAAATATTGGCATGACCGTATTTACGATCTCGGGTTAAACCAGGGAAGTCAGCGACAAGCGCATCACGAGTACGGGTTAAGCGGTTGAATAGGGTGGATTTACCTACGTTTGGGCGACCCACTAAGGCAACGACAGGAGTTGTCATAAAAATATCTCTGTAAAGTGTAAATTTGGTTAATTATAGCGAATGTTGGCTGGCAGGTAAAATTCGGGCATAAAAAAAGCACCTTTTGGTGCTTCATTATCTCGGCTTAATTGGCGGAATGGACGGGACTCGAACCCGCGACCCCCTGCGTGACAGGCAGGTATTCTAACCAGCTGAACTACCACTCCGCTAAGTGCTGGGTATAATAATGATGAACGTTAAAACCGTCAATCTTTTTTTTCTTTTTTATGTTTATCTGATTAATAGATAACCGATTAATGTGAGGTTTCATCCCCCGCACGAATAGACCAAAAACATTTGCCATCGCTTTTTTTATTGACCAATTTAATGAAATCTAAATGGGCTTGGAGTTCATCATCAGTGGGTTGTAACACTTTTAAATTCTGCGAAAAATTGACCGCACTTTGAAGATCTTGCATATTAGCACCAGCTTGGATAATTGAACTATCCGCATGATCTTCATCAAATAGACTGGTTTGACCGCCCGTCATGGATAAATAAACGTCGGCTAAAATCTCCGCATCCAGTAACGCACCGTGGAGTGTTCGTTTGCTGTTATCAATACCTAAACGATCACACAACGCATCTAAGCTATTACGTTTGCCGGGATACATTTGGCGCGCCATTTGTAACGTATCGGTGACGAGGCAAATGTCGGTTGTTTTGATATCTAACCCGAGTTTACAGAATTCATAGTCCATAAAGCCCACGTCGAAGGGCGCGTTGTGAATAAGCAGTTCGGCACCACGAATGTATTCAATAAAGTCTTGTGCAATCGTTTTGAAATCCGGTTTATCCGCCAGCATTTCATCCGTAATACCGTGAACTTTAATGGCATCGGGATCAACCAAACGATCCGGCTTAATATAAATGTGAAAATTATTGCCCGTGTATTTACGGTTGATCATTTCCACCGCGCCAATTTCAATAATGCAATGTCCTTCGTAATGTGCACCAATTTGGTTCATACCGGTGGTTTCAGTATCCAGTACAATCTGGCGATCCGGATTTATCATTGTTCTACCTATCTGTTTCCTTTAAAATACTGCCTATTTTACACAAGCTCGAATTAGTTATGCAAAAACAGATTGAAATTTTTACGGATGGATCTTGCCTCGGCAATCCGGGAGCCGGTGGCATAGGGATTGTCCTGCGCTATAAACAGCATGAAAAACATATTTCAAAAGGGTATTTCAAAACCACTAATAATCGCATGGAATTACGAGCAGTGATTGAGGCTTTAAATAGCTTAAAAGAGCCTTGCCATGTGACGCTTTATAGCGATAGCCAATATATGAAAAATGGCATCACACAATGGATTTACAATTGGAAGAAAAACAATTGGAAAGCCAGCACGGGCAAAGCAGTAAAAAACCAGGATTTATGGATTGCGTTAGATCAGGCGATTCAAACCCATAACATTGATTGGCAGTGGGTGAAAGGCCATTCAGGCCATCGAGAAAATGAAATTTGTGATGAATTAGCCAAACAAGGCGCAGAAAATCCGACCTTCGAAGATATTGGTTACGAAGGGTAATCTGCACCTTGTTTTAAAGTGCGGTTATTCTTGATAACGAATTAACCCTTCTTGCTGTGTGGTGGCAATTAATGTGCCATCTGCAGCAAAAATTTGTCCTCTCGCTAAACCACGTCCCGCAAAAGCATTGTTACTTTCAATGGCATGTAAGTGCCAATTATTTAAATTGAAAGGGCGGTGGAACCAAATGCTGTGGTCGATTGTAGCTACTTTCATCCCTTTCTGTAAAAAGCCTTTCCCATGTGGGTGAAGTGCGGTCAAAATACAGTGGAAATCAGAAAAATAGGCCAAGAGGCATTGTTGAGTCTGCAAATCCAGTGGTGCCTCTCCATTGGTTTTAAACCAAGCATATTGTTCTGGCGGCAGTTCTCGACCATCAAATAGATTGTTCAAATATCGGCTATGAATCTGAAATGGGCGTTCTTGAGCAAATTTTTCACTCAAGCTTTCGGGCAAAGTCTGTGCCACTTTTAACATGATTTCGTGTTCATCAATACATTGTTCAGGGCCTGGTACTTGTGGCATAGCGGATTGATGATCGAAACCTTCTTCAGGTACTTGAAATGAGGCGGTGACGTGGCAAATCACATTTTTATGCTGAATCGCTTTTACGCGTAATGCAGAGAAGTTGCGACCTTCACGTAAGGTTTCCACATCGTAAATAATCGGGTATTGGCTGTCGCCCGGCGCTAAAAAGTAAGCATGGCAGGAATGGAGTACGCGCTCCGGTGGTGCAACTTGCATCGCTGCAGAAAGAGATTGCGCCACGACTTGGCCACCAAACACTTGGCGAAAACCTAAGTCTTCACTCGCACCACGAAAGATAAGATCATCAATTTTTTCTAGTTTTAACAATTCGATGAGTTGATTTAATTTATCCGACATTGTTTTTTCCTTTTATAAATACAAAAAGACCGCATAGTTATGCGGTCTGAAGTGTTTTTATACGTTAAAGCGGAAGTGCATAACATCACCATCTTGGACGATGTAGTCTTTACCTTCTAAGCGCCATTTACCTGCTTCTTTTGCACCATTTTCACCTTTGAATTGGATGAAGTCATCGTAAGCAATCACTTCTGCACGGATGAAGCCTTTTTCAAAGTCTGTGTGGATGACAGCTGCTGCTTTAGGGGCGGTTGCACCCACAGAAACTGTCCATGCGCGCACTTCTTTCACACCCGCAGTGAAGTAGGTTTGAAGATTTAATAAGGCATAACCCGCACGAATTACACGGTTTAAGCCTGGTTCTTCAATGCCAAGATCTTGTAAGAATTCGATTTTTTCATCGTCATCAAGTTCAGCAATTTCTGCTTCAATCGCCGCACATACAGGCACCACAACAGAGCCTTCTTTTTCAGCAAATTCCCGTACTTTGTCTAAATATGGGTTGTTTTCAAAACCGTCTTCATTCACGTTCGCAATGTACATGGTTGGTTTTAATGTGAGGAAGTTATAGCTTTTAATTGCTAATAGTTCATCTTTATCTAACTCAACAGAACGAATCATGCCTGCTTCAGAAAGTACAGGAAGGATTTTTTCCATCACAGAGAGCTCAAATTTTGCGTCTTTATCGCCACCTTTTGCACGTTTTTGTAAACGTTGGATTGCACGTTCGCAGCTGTCTAAGTCAGCAAGGGCTAATTCGGTATTGATGGTTTCGATATCGCTTAATGGATCGATTTTACCCGCAACGTGCACGATGTCATCATTTTCAAAACAACGAACAACATGACCAATTGCATCAGTTTCACGGATGTTAGCTAGGAATTTATTACCTAAGCCTTCACCTTTACTTGCACCCGCAACCAAACCAGCGATATCCACAAACTCCATGGTGGTTGGCAAGACACGTTCAGGTTTAACAATTTCCGCTAATGCATCTAAACGCGGATCCGGCATTGGTACCACGCCAGTATTCGGTTCGATTGTACAGAACGGATAGTTTGCCGCTTCGATACCGGCTTTGGTTAATGCATTAAAAAGGGTAGATTTACCGACGTTTGGCAAACCAACGATACCACATTTAAATCCCATGATGTTTTCCTTATTGTAAGCGTAAGTGCGGTTAAAATTTATGGTGTTTTTTCACCGCACTTTTGAGTTAAATTTTAAAACTGTTTAAGCGATTGGTGGCTTTCACCATGCCTTCTTTGAAAAGCAATTCAATGCAATCGGTGGCTTCATCTAACGCTTTATCGAGCGCTTCTCTTTCTGCAGGCGCGGGTTTGTTAAGCACAAAACCTGAAACTAAATCACGGTGTCCAGGATGGCCAATGCCAATGCGTAAACGATAGAAATTATTGCTGTTACCAAGCTGTGCCACGATATCTTTTAAACCATTATGTCCGCCATGCCCGCCACCTTGTTTTAATTTTACGGTGCCCGGCGGTAAGTCTAATTCATCGTGTAGCACTAAAATTTCTTCTGGTTTGATGCGATAAAAATTAGCAAGTGCGCCTACGGCTTTTCCACTTAAATTCATAAACGTCGTTGGCACTAAAAAACGGACTTCTTTGCCGTTAATCAGTGTTTTTCCCACGTAACCAAAGAATTTATTTTCTGCATTAAGCGAAACATTAAAGCGACGAGCCAAACGCTCAATCAGCCATTCACCTGCATTGTGGCGGGTTTCCGCATATTTATCGCCAGGGTTTCCCAGCCCCACGATGAGTTTAATTTCAGACATAGTTTTCTGCTTGAATAAAAATAGTGGCGTATTGTAGCGAAAAAGGGCTAATTTCTCAATCTATAAGGCTAAGACTAAAACACCTGAGAGAATTAATAGACTTCCTATGATTAATTTCATGCTTAAGGGTTCACCTAACAAAACTACGCCTAAAATAATGGCAATGACCACACTGAGTTTATCAATGGGCGCAACCCAAGAGGCGGGCGCCATTTGTAACGCGCGATAATAACAAAGCCAAGATAGGCCTGTAGCAACACCAGAAAGAACTAAAAAGGTGAATGGTTTTGCGGCAATATGTTGTGGCAGTTGCCATTCGTTACGTGCGCTAATAATACCTGCTGTAATGAGTAAAACCACAATCGTACGGATAAATGTCGCAAGATTGCTGTTAATGCCTTCAACCCCTAATTTGCCTAAAATAGCGGTAAGTCCAGCAAAAAAGGCTGAACCAATAGCAAAAAATACCCAATTCATGATGTGCTCCTGATTTTATCGTTAATATTGACCGCACTTTTCCGCTATAATAACGGAAAACTCATTAAGACAGAATAAGACATGAAACAAATTAATATTGAAATCGCTTATGCCTTGCCGGATCGCTATTATTTGAAGTCCTTCAAAGTGGATGAAGGCACAATGATTCAAACGGCTATTTTACAATCGGGCATTTTACAACAGTTTACCGAGATCGATTTGCGCGAGAATAAAGTCGGGATTTATTCCCGTCCAGCCAAATTAACGGATCAATTAAAAGATGGTGATCGTATTGAAATTTACCGTCCATTGTTAGCCGATCCTAAAGAAATTCGTCGTAAACGTGCAGCAGAGCAAGCCAAAGCAGCACAAGAAAAAGCCCAACAAGAAAAACAGGAAAAGGAGTAAAAAATGACCGCACTTTCCAACCAATATTGTCTGCCTGATGGCATTACCCCTGAAATTTTCCTGCGTGATTATTGGCAGAAAAAGCCATTGATTATTCGTAATGGCTTGCCTGAAATAGTTGGTCAATTTGAGCCTGACGATATCATCGAATTAGCACAAGGCGAAGATGTGACGGCGCGTTTAGTAAAAACCTTTTCAGATGATAATTGGAAAGTGTTTTTCAGTCCGTTATCTGAAGAAGATTTTGCAGATGTACCCGAGAAATGGTCGGTGCTCGTCCAAAATCTAGAACAATGGAGTACAGAACTCGGTCAGCTTTGGAATAAGTTTGGCTTTATTCCACAATGGCAACGTGACGATATTATGGTGTCCTATGCACCTAAAGGCGGTTCCGTTGGTAAACATTATGACGAATATGATGTGTTCTTGGTGCAGGGCTATGGTCATCGTCGTTGGCAGTTAGGCAAATGGTGTGATTCTTCTACAGAATTTAAACCGAATCAGCCAATTCGTATTTTTGATGATATGGGCGAATTGGTCATTGATGAAGTCATGAATCCAGGCGATATTCTTTATATTCCGGCTCGCATGTCGCATTATGGTGTAGCTGAAGATGATTGTTTGACCTTTTCTTTTGGTTTGCGTTATCCGAATTTAGCGGATATTTTCGATAACGTGAATAAAGCGTTTTGTCATCAAGATCCTGAATTGAATTTAAGCGAATTCCAATTACCGTTACGTTTAACGCAAGCAGAGCAGCGTACGGGAAAATTGGCGGATGAAAATATTCAGGCAATGAAAAAACAATTCTTATCAAAATTGGCAGAGTCTGAAGCCTTTGATACCTTGTTCAAACAAGCAGTAGCCAGTACAGTGAGCTCACGTCGCTATGAAATGTTGGTGTCCGATGAGATGTCCGATCCTGACGAAGTGCAGTCAATTTTAGAAGAGGAACAAGGTGTATTAATGCAGGACAATAACTGCAAATTGCTTTACACCGAAAATCCGCTCCGCATTTATGCTAATGGCGAATGGTTGGATGAAGTAAATGTCATTGAAGCAGAAGTATTGAAACGTCTTTCCGATGGTGAAGCGCTAGATTGGGCATTCTTAAATAATTTAGTGAATGATACAGAAGATCCTGAAAGCACGATGGAATTATTACTTGATTCGATTTGTAACTGGCTGGATGACGGTTGGGTATTGATTGAATAATGTCTGAAAACATTTACTCTGTTTCCCAACTGAACAGCGCCGCCCGCCAAATGCTGGAAGGGAATTTTTCACAGATTTGGCTTACGGGGGAGATTTCCAATTTCACTCAACCTGTATCTGGGCATTGGTATTTAACGCTGAAAGATGAAAATGCCCAAGTTCGCGGTGCGATGTTCCGTATGAAAAATTTGCGCGTGGGGTTTCGTCCGCAAAACGGCATGCAAGTCTTGGTACGGGCAAATGTTAGTTTATATGAACCTCGCGGTGATTATCAGCTGATTATTGAATCCATGCACCCTGCTGGCGAAGGATTATTGCAACAGCAATTTGAAGCACTCAAAATGAAATTGGCGGCTGAAGGATTGTTTGCACAAAACTTGAAGAAAAGCTTACCTGACTTTGCTAAAGCGGTGGGGATTATTACCTCTTCGACTGGCGCAGCTTTACAAGATATTCTGCATATTTTAGCTCGCCGAGATCCCAGTTTAAAAGTGGTGGTTTATCCAACGGCAGTGCAAGGCAAGGAAGCAACGGCTAAAATCGTCCAAATGATAGATCTCGCTAATGCGCGTCAAGAAGTGGATGTATTGATTGTCGGTCGTGGTGGTGGTTCTTTAGAAGATCTTTGGTGCTTTAATGAAGAAGAAGTGGCACGTGCGATTTTCCGTTCTAATTTACCAATTATCAGTGCGGTAGGTCACGAAACCGATGTCACCATCGCCGATTTTGTGGCTGATTTACGTGCACCAACCCCCTCTGCAGCGGCGGAGTTAGTGAGTCGCAATCAGCAGGAATTACTTCAACAGTTAGCTTATAAGCAACAGCGTTTGGAGATGGCATTAGATCGTATTTTTAGTCATCAACAACAACGTTTACAACAGTTACGTTTGCGCCTGCAAAATCAACATCCGCAAAATCAATTGTTGATGCAGAAAGCCAAAACGGCGCAATTACATCATCGTCTCTTGTTAGCGATGCAGCGTCAAATGGATAAAACGCAGCAAAAATTGACCGCACTTTCAGCGCGCTTAAAACAAAATCCGTTGCCTTATCGGTTGCAAAAACAATCCCAATATTTAGCTCAGTTACAAGTGCGGTTAAATTTAGGGGCGAATCGTCAAGTCACGGAACGTCAAAATAAATTGGCAACATTGTGTGGCAAGTTAGATGGATTAAGTCCATTAAAAGTATTAGCACGAGGATATTCCATCGCAGAAGATGTCAAAGGACATGCTATTGTGAGTGTGAAACAAGTCAAAACAGGCGACACCATTAAAACGAAGGTGGCAGATGGGGAAATAACCAGCCGCGTTTGTTAATTTAAATAAATTTTTAATGTAAACCTATGATGAATAAGAAATCATCATAGGTTTTCTTTTTTTGTGACCGGCTTCAAAGTTTCGACAAAAAAATAGAGGGTTCAGTTTTTTTTATTTTTTTATGGGAGTATTATGCGACCTCGATACTAGGAGAGTAATGATGTCAGAAATTCAACAGTTTAGTCAGCATGATATAGAAGTTCTTAATGAAGAAACTGTTTATAAAGGTTTTTTTACACTTAAGAAAGTACAGTTTAAACATAAGCTTTTTGCTGGTGGCGAAAGTGGCGTTGTGACACGTGAATTATTAGTCAAAGGTGCTGCTTCTGCAGTGATTGCTTACGATCCGAAAGAAGATGCGGTGGTTTTAGTTGAGCAAGTACGTATTGGTGCATATCAACCTGAATCAGCTCGTTCCCCTTGGTTATTAGAATTGATCGCCGGCATGGTCGAAGAGGGTGAACAACCTGAAGAAGTCGCTTTGCGTGAAAGTGAAGAGGAAGCAGGTGTATCTGTTCAAGATCTCACACATTGTTTAAGCGTGTGGGATAGCCCGGGCGGTGTCGTCGAACGTATTCATTTGTTTGTCGGTCGAGTAGATAGCTCGCAAGCCAAGGGACTTCATGGTTTAGCTGAAGAGAATGAAGACATCCGTGTTCATGTGGTGAAACGTGAGCAAGCCTATCAATGGATGTGCGAAGGTAAAATTGATAATGGTATTGCAGTAATGGGCTTACAATGGCTTCAATTAAATTACGCCCAATTGCGGCAGCGCTGGCAATAGGAGTCCCATGAACAATAGATTTGAATACGAACCCGCGATTGAGATCGTCAAATTATTACAAATCACCGATCCTCATTTGTTTAAGGATACAAGCAAAGAGTTATTAGGTATCAACACGCACGAAAGCTTTTCTCAGGTGCTAAAAGAAATTCAGGCAGAGTCTTTTAATTATGATGTCGTGCTTGCGACAGGTGATTTGGTACAAGATAGTAGCGATGAAGGTTATCTACGATTTGTTGAAATGGTTAAACCGTTAAATAAGTCAGTATTTTGGCTTCCGGGTAACCATGATTTTCAACCCAAAATGGTCGAGCATTTAAGCCAACCGCCTATTAATGCGTCAAAACATTTACTTCTTGGAAAACATTGGCAAGTGATTTTGTTAGATAGCCAAGTTTCTGGTGTACCTCATGGCGAATTAAGTGCTTATCAGCTAGATTGGTTAAAAACAAAATTAGCCGAAAATCCAGCTCGTCATAGCTTAGTCGTTTTACATCACCATCTATTGCCAACAAATTCGGCATGGCTTGATCAGCATAACTTACGCAATGCTCATGAATTCTCAGAGGTTCTGGCTCAATTCAACAATGTAAAAGGGATTTTATACGGTCATATTCATCAAGAGGTTGATGGCTATTGGCAAGGTTATCAAACCATGGCAACACCAGCGACTTGCATTCAATTTAAGCCGGACAGCAACCATTTTGCTTTAGATACCTTACAACCAGGTTGGCGTGAAATTGAGCTACATCCAGATGGGCGAATTGAAACTAGGGTGAAGAGAATCAAACAAAAAACATTCCTGCCAAATATGGAGGAAGAAGGATACTAAACAAAGTGCGGTTAAAATTCAGGTGATTTTAACCGCACTTTTTCTATACCGAAATGGGTAAAAGTCCATTTTACACTAGCCAGCATTCCCACAAATCTGTACAATAGCCGACCGATTTTATCTTTTTACTAATCTTTATTTTTTAAGCAATATGACGCAAAAATTACATATTAAAACATGGGGCTGTCAGATGAATGAATACGATTCATCAAAAATGGCCGATCTTCTCTTAAATACACATGGTTTGGAATTAACTGATATTCCAGAGGAAGCAGATGTGTTACTTCTTAACACCTGTTCTATCCGTGAAAAAGCACAAGAAAAAGTGTTCCATCAGTTAGGTCGTTGGAAAGAATTAAAAAAACAAAATCCAAATCTAGTGATTGGTGTGGGCGGTTGTGTAGCATCACAAGAAGGTGAGCATATTCGTCATCGTGCACCTTATGTGGATATCGTATTTGGTCCGCAAACTTTACACCGTTTGCCTGAAATGATTAACCAAATCCGTGGTGGTAAAAGTTCGGTGGTGGATGTGAGTTTCCCTGAAATTGAGAAATTTGACCGCTTACCAGAACCTCGTGCAGAAGGTCCAACTGCGTTTGTGTCTATTATGGAAGGCTGTAATAAATATTGTACTTACTGCGTGGTGCCTTATACCCGTGGTGAAGAAGTGAGCCGTCCTGTTGATGATGTATTATTTGAAATTGCGCAGTTGGCTGAGCAAGGTGTACGTGAAATCAATTTATTAGGCCAAAATGTAAACGCGTATCGAGGCCCTACATTTGATGGCGGTATCTGTACATTTGCGGAATTATTGCGTTTAGTGGCGTCTATTGACGGTATTGACCGTTTACGTTTTACCACCAGCCATCCAATCGAATTCACTGACGATATTATTGACGTGTATCGCGATACACCAGAATTAGTAGACTTCGTACACTTGCCGGTGCAAGCTGGTTCTGACCGTATTTTAACCATGATGAAACGTGGTCATACCGCGTTAGAATATAAATCGATCATTCGTAAATTACGTGCCGTGCGTCCAAATATTCAAATCAGCTCAGATTTCATTGTAGGCTTCCCAGGTGAAACCAATGAAGAGTTTGAACAAACAATGAATCTAATTGCGCAAGTGAATTTTGATATGAGCTTTAGCTTTATCTATTCCGCGCGTCCAGGCACACCTGCAGCAGACATGCCAGATGATGTAACCGAGGAAGAGAAAAAACAACGTCTCTATCTTTTACAAGAGCGTATCAACCAACAAGCGGCACAATATAGTCGCCGTATGCTTGGTACAGAGCAACGTGTATTGGTAGAAGGGCCGTCTAAGAAAGATA
>CAJMMG010000029.1:0-11745 GCA_905214375.1 uncultured bacterium
GCCAAATTATGGTAGCGCCTGTTGCCGCGGATGAAGTGAGTAGCTATGGTATCGCAGATTGTGGTGGCGTAGAGTTAAAAGGTGGCGATAGCGTTAAAATTAATAGCATTGTTGAAAAACCATCTGTGGAAGAGGCACCATCAAATCTTGCTGTTGTTGGTCGTTATGTGTTCTCTGCTGCGATTTGGGATTTATTAGAAAAAACACCAGTTGGTGTGGGCGATGAAATCCAATTAACGGATGCAATCGATATGCTTATTGAGAAAGAGACCGTTGAAGCGTTCCATATGACAGGCAGAAGCTTTGACTGTGGTGACAAGATTGGTTATATGGAAGCTTTTGTAGAATATGGTCTTCGTCATGATAAATTAGGTAAAGAGTTTAAAGCTTTCCTAAAAGATCTTGCAAAAACCTTATAATAGACTGAAACCACCGAAAGGTGGTTTTTATTTATATATTTGGATTACACAATATAAAAGATAAAAAAAGAAGGCATCTAATGATGCCTTCTTCTTTTTTTATGAAATGAAATCTTAGTTATTTTTCGCTAATAAAGTGCGGTAGATAATACCACCTAAAATACCACCGATAATTGGCGCAACCCAGAATAACCATAATTGGTCGATTGCCCAAGAACCTTGGAATACCGCAACTGCAGTACTACGAGCCGGGTTTACAGAGGTATTTGATACAGGAATGCTAATTAAGTGGATTAAAGTTAAACCTAAACCAATTGCGATTGGCGCAAAACCTGCAGCTGCATTTTTATGAGTTGAACCCATGATGATTAATAAGAAGAATGCAGTCAATAATACTTCTGCTACGAATACCGCTTCTAAAGAATAACCTTCAGGAGAGTGTTCGCCGTAGCCATTAGATGCAAAACCTGCAGTCACATCAAAGCCCGCTTTACCTGATGCGATAAGATAAAGTGCAGCACCCGCTACTAAACCACCAACTACTTGAGAAATGATGTATGGAAGAGCATCTTTCGCAGAGAAACGACCGCCTGCCACTAAACCAAGTGTTACAGCTGGGTTAAAGTGACCACCAGAAATGTGACCTACAGCATAAGCCATGGTTAATACGGTTAAACCGAAGGCAAATGCAACGCCCACATAACCGATACCTAGGTTGACAGAAGCGGCAAAGATTGCACTACCACAACCACCGAAAACTAACCAAAATGTGCCGAAGAATTCAGCAAAAAGTTTTTTTGACATAATAGACCTCATATTAAACATGTCGTTATCTTCAAATAACAATAATGTATTGCGAATGCAACAGGCATTTAGTCAAAAGTAATGGTTTTTAGTTCTGCAAATTATTGTAAATGTTTGTAAGTGAATGTAAGGGAAATAGCATGCTATACTTTTAGCCGTCTAGATTGTTATTTTGCTTATTTTTCATTAAAATACAGACAAATTATCAGGTTATTTAAGGTGCATTATGGCAAACTGGGATGGCAAATATATTAGCCCTTATGCAGAGCATGGCAAAAAGAGCGAACAAGTCAAAAAAATTACAGTGTCTATTCCAATTAAAGTATTGGAAATTTTGACGAACGAGCGTACGCGTCGTCAGCTGAAAAGTTTGCGCCATGCAACAAATAGTGAATTGCTTTGTGAGGCATTCTTGCATGCTTTTACAGGTCAGCCATTACCGACTGATGCAGATTTAATGAAAGAACGCCATGATGAGATTCCTGAAAATGCCAAAGAGATCATGCGTGATTTAGGCATCGATCCTGAAAGCTGGGAATATTAATTTATCCTTTTAATCCTTCTAAAATACTGCATTCAGGGTAATCATTGCCCTGACAAGCGTTATGCCATCGTTCCAATTCCTCTACCATTTTTTGCAAGTGATGAATTTGCTCATTCAATGTTTTAATATGCTGCGTCGTAAGTGCTTTAACTTCTCGGCTACTACGATTGGGATTATCTTGTAATTGCAAAAGTTGGTGAATTTGTTGGAGTGAAAACCCAACATCTCGAGAGTGACGAATAAAACGTAGTCGTTCTAAATCCTTTTCTTCATAATGGCGATAACCGGAAAGGCTTCGCTGTGCTGGTTTTAATAAGCCGGACTTTTCATAATCCCGAATTTGTTTACTTGATAAACCGACTAATTTTGCCACTTCACTGATGTTCATAAAAAATCCTTGACCTTAACCTTATGTTAAGGTTTATAGTAAACTCAATTTCAATCTATATCAATAATTAAGGAGTAAATATGAAATCAATTACATTACATGTAACAGGAATGACTTGTGGTGGTTGTGTGAAAAGCGTCACAAGAGTGTTAGAAGAACTTAATGGCGTAGAAAAAGCCGTAGTAACACTTGATGATGGTAAAGCAGTGGTTACCTTTGATGAAAGTGCGGTCAGTATTCCACAATTAATTGAAACAATTGAAGACGCAGGTTTTTATGCAACAGAATAAAAAAATAGCCATTCAAATCGAGGGGATGACCTGCCAATCCTGTGCTAATCGGATTGAGAAAGTATTGAATCGAAATGATTTTGTCTCTGACGCGGGCGTGAATTTTGCGGCAGAGGAAGCGCACGTAGTATTTGATTCATCTCAGGCTTCAGAACAAGATATTTTGACAATTATTCAAAAAGCGGGATTTAATGGCATTCTAAAGCAAAATGTGCTACCTAGCGCACCTAATGAAACGAAGATTAGTCCGCGTTTATGGTTGCTTTTGTTCATTAACATTCCTTTTTTAATCGGAATGATCGGGATGATGTTTAATCATCATTCTTGGATGATTCCACCAATGTGGCAATTTGTTCTTGCGAGTATTGTGCAACTTTGGTTAGCCATTCCTTTTTATAAAGGTGCGATTGGTAGTATTCGAGGTGGTTTGGCCAATATGGATGTACTGGTAAGTACTGGTACGTTGGTGATTTATCTCTATTCGGTCTTTATGCTGTTTTATCATCAGTCAATGGGACATGATGGCGCATCTCATGTCTATTTTGAAGTATCGGTGATGGTAATTGGTTTTGTCAGCCTAGGGAAATTTCTTGAGGAAAGAACGAAGAAACAAAGCTTAAACAGTTTAGGGCTATTATTACAACTCACCCCAAAACAAGTCAGTGTTCAACGTGAAAATCGTTGGGAAACGATTCCTCTCGATCAAGTAAAAATAGGAGATATTTTACGAGCTAATCAAGGTGAACGTATTGCAGCTGATGGCGTAGTTGAACAGGGGAGTGGTTGGTGCGATGAGAGTCATTTAACCGGTGAATCTCAACCATTAGAAAAAATGTCTCAAAGTCCTGTGCTTGCGGGGGCAATGGTGACACAAGGTAGCCTTATTTATCGAGCCAATCAACTCGGTCAGCAAACCCTATTGGGCGATATGATGAAAGCGCTCTCAGAGGCGCAAGGTACAAAAGCACCGATTGCTCGTTTTGCCGATAAAGTTGCTGCTGTATTTGTGCCAGCCGTGTTATTGATTTCCGCGATAACATTTGGAGCAACCTGGTGGATAAAAGGTGATTGGGTTACCGCTTTAATTCATGCGGTTGCCGTGTTAGTTATCGCTTGTCCTTGTGCGTTAGGGCTTGCTACACCTGCTGCCATAATGGTGGGAATGGGGAAAGCAGTCAATGCAGGGATTTGGTTTAAAGATGCAGCATCCATGGAAGAGGCAGCGCATGTGGATACGGTGGTATTAGATAAAACAGGAACGCTAACTCAAGGAGAACTCAAAATTGCCGCTGTTTGGCAACCACAAAGTGCGCTCTATTCTGAGGAAGATTTATATCGCATTGCGGCTTCCGTTGAGCAAAATGCCAATCATCCTTTAGCTAAAGCGATAGTCCTGGCTGCACAGGAAAAATCACTTGAAATTCCGACCGCACTTTCAGTTCATTCAGAAGTGGGTATGGGCATCTCAGCTCACATTGAAGGAGTTGGTTTGGTTAAAGTGGGTAAGCCGACTTATTGTGACTTAACCTTACTAGATAATATGCAAGAAATTTGGCAAATTGCGAGTATTGTTGCGGTATCTGTAGATAACAACCCAATAGGTGCATTTGCCCTAGCAGACAGTCTAAAAGAGGATAGTTTGCAAGCGATTCAGCGTTTACATCAACATAATATTGATGTGGTGATAATGAGTGGTGATCAGCAATCTGTCGTTGATTATGTGGCTCAACAGATCGGTGTGAAAACCGCACGAGGTAATTGTAGTCCACGTGACAAAGCTGCCTACATTGAGACATTACGTCAGCAAGGCAAAGTGGTGGCAATGGTTGGTGATGGTGTGAATGATGCACCCGCATTAGCGATGGCTAACGTAAGCTTTGCGATGAAATCGGGTTCTGATGTTGCAGAACAAACTGCATCGGCGACACTCATGCAGCATTCGGTGGATCAGTTAGTCGATGGATTAATGATTTCTCGTGCAACATTAAAAAATATTAAGCAAAACTTATTCTTCGCCTTAATTTACAATGTGTTAGGTATTCCACTTGCCGCATTGGGCTACTTAAGTCCTGTCCTGGCCGGTGCAGCCATGGCGATGAGTTCGCTTTCTGTACTGTCAAATGCACTGCGATTAAAACGGGTGAAAATTAAATAAGAAAAAGGCGATATGAAAATATCGCCTTTTGTTTGAACTAACTTTGTTTCCATAATGGAAGTTGAATAGTGACGGCAAGTCCACCTAAATTACTGGATTCTGCCCATACTTTTCCATGGTGCTCATTAACTACGTTATAAACAATGGTTAATCCCAACCCTGTTCCACCAGTGGCCCGTGTTCGGGTTTCATCTACACGATAAAATGGCTTAAAGATTTTATCAAACTCTTCAGGTGGTAAGCCTAAGCCATTATCATCCACTCGAATTTGTAGGCAGTTCTCATCCTGTTCATTTTTTTGTAAGTTAATAGTGAGAAAAATACGGTCTTTAGTGTATTTCAATGCATTACGAACAATGTTTTCAATTGCACTGGTAAGTAAGCTAAGGTTACCATAAATCATGTGCTTTTCAGGATGTAAGATAGAGATATTCACATCACAAGTTATTTTTCGTTGCTCAGCTTCAAATAGAGCATCCTTTATGACATCGTCCCAGAGTTGATCAATAGAAAATAAATTGTGCTCCATTTGAGAATGCATTTGTTGGCGGGAAATGAGCAGCAATTCACTAATCATCTTATCCATTCGTTGTATTTCTTTTTCAATACGTTTGACGGGTTCAATATCACCTGTTTGATGACGAACTAGCGCAGTGGAAAGCTGCAAACGCGTTAATGGTGTTTTTAATTCATGTGAGATGGATGAAAGTAGATTGTGTTGGTTTGAAATTAGATTATCAATCGCAATCGACATTTTGTTAAAACTTTGACCGACTTCTCGCAATTCTGATGGGCCATGATTCGCTAACTCATTATCAACTTTGAAGTTACCTAATGCCACGCTATTAGCGGCTTTTTGCAAATTGGTAATAGGTTTTACGATAGTGTGAGTAAACCACCAAAGCAAAGGCGTCGTAATAATTAACGTTAATAGCAGTAAGATCCAAGGGTGATCAAGCATATAACGTAGAATTTCTTGTTGGCCATTTGCTCGAGACACAAAGAATAATTCGGATGCTTGGTCGGAATCGCCAATATAGACTTTAAAAGGTCCTGCAATTTGGATATCTTTAAATGTTTTGCGTTGTGGCTGGGCAAAGTTACTTGATTCTTGGGCGAACTGAGCAATATGCATTCTTTCTTCGCCTAAAGCGCCGAAGATTTCTTTTTCAGGCGTCATGATGACAGGGCGAGCTGAGTCGAACTTATCAGTTGGAAGCACGGGAACGCCAGCGAGAATACCATTGATTCTATTATTACGAATTGATTCAACAAGTTTCTTTTGATAGCTCGATATTTCATTTTGATTTAAATCTGAGTATAAGCGGCTATCAAAATAAGGGAGTGCGACCAAAAGTGCGGTCATGGCAAAGAATGCCAACCAAAAGACAGTGAATGTGCGTATAGTGAGCTGATTTAAGCTGAATTTCTTAATAAGCATTATTCACAAACCAATAAGTAACCACGACCACGTAGCGTTTTCAGCCATGGTAAGCCATTGTCTCTTTCTGGAAGTTTTTTGCGCAAGTTTGACATATGCATATCAATCGAGCGATCGAAAGGTGAAAGGTGTTTGCCAAGCACATTCATACTTAATTCTTCACGCGAGACAATTTGTCCAGGGCGAAGCACAAGTTTATGAAGTAGGGCAAATTCAGAGCCGGTTAGACCGAGATCTTGGCCTTTATAAGAGGCTTGTTGAAGACCAGAATGAAGGACTAAACCACAAAATTCCAATGTATTCTCTTCTGATGGAAGTGCGGTCGAATTTTGAGAACTTTCTGATGGGCTAACGCGACGCAAAATCGCCTTAATGCGGGCAACCAACTCGCGATCGTTAAATGGTTTTGGTAAATAGTCATCGGCACCAAGCTCTAAGCCTAGTACACGATCGATTTCTTCACCACGTGCAGTAAGCATCATTACAGGGACGTTTGATGTTTGACGAATTTTCTTGAGTGTTTCAATACCGTTTAATACAGGCATCATAACATCCAATAAGACTAATTGGTGACTTGAATTTAACTTGTCTAATGCTTCTTGACCATTATTCGCGACTTCGATTTCAAAACCAGTCAATCGTAAAACTTCTGCAAGTAAATCTGTTAGTTCAATATCATCATCAACTAATAGAATTTTTGACATTTTTATTCCCTTGTAATACAACGAACCTGCTTGATATGACAAGCAGGTATTGTTTTTTTATGACTACCAGAATTTCCACCAGCTTTTCTTACCTGTATTTTCAGGTGTGCTGATAATGGTATTATTTTCGTCTTGTTTTGCCACTTCAGGTAATGGCTTATCTAATTCTGCACGGCTCACTAAACCGTTTGGATCAAATTTCACTGTAAATGTGTGCTGTTCAGGTTTTTGGTAAGAGTGTTGTTGTAAGAACACGTAATACCAAGTTAAGTTACTATAAGGATCAATTAAAACCGGTGTGCCAAGTAAATATTGTACTTGTTGGGCTGTCATGCCAGGTTTTACTTGTGCCACAGTGGCCGCTTCTAAATAGTTACCTTGTGGTACATCAATACGATAAACGACTTTTTGTACAGTTGAACAAGAAGTTAAGCTTAATGCCAAAACAACTGCACCTAAAAATGTTTTTAATTGCATATTTTTTACCTTTTACTGCAAAGTTATGTCAAATGATACCGAAACTTTATGATCTTGCCAAATTAATTATCGCACTTTAATGCTTTTTGAAGTTGATCTTTCAAATTTGGTGGTATCCCTTTGATTGTTAAAGTATCTGTAAGTGGATCCCATTCAATACGGTTATTCAATAAATCCGCATCAAAACTTAATGTCACCCCTTTACCGGAACCTGAAAATTTCGTTAATGTTTTTAAGGCTGAACGTACTGGTGGAATCGTTTCTTCCAAGCCGTAATCTTGCTCTTCTGTAAAGGTGACAAAAGGGCGCTCGTTTAGAGTCGGTAAATTTGCTGAAAGTTCAGTTAAGGCAATTTCATCACCACTTGCTAATTGACCTTTGCAGTATTCAAATACCTGCTTTTTAACCGCCTGAGTTTGTTCTTTGTTTAGTTCACCTTGTTCACAGTAGTCACTTACCGCTTGTAATAAGCATTGGTTTTGAACTTGTGGATTTAATCCTTCTTCTGCCCCCAAGAAATCCATAAAGAAGTCACTAATTTTACGGCCAACACGACCTTTAATGAAGGTAAGGTAGCGGTTTGAGTTTGCGTTCACTTGCAAATCCGTTAAGTTGATACGTGCCGCAATATCAAATTGTGTGATATCTAAGTATTCTGTACGGCGAATTTCAAGATTTTCGTCAACTAACATACTGATACGGCTATCCAACAAAGCAATGAATAGGTAATCCGTCGCTAAAAAATTATATTGGCATAGGATAAGGGTACCGCTGTCTGCAAAATTATATTTGCCTAATTCTTGCGCTAATAATTTTGTGGATTGTTGGCTGAAATTTAAAAAGTTGATTTCATTTTCTAATAAACGATTAAGATCTTGTGCAAAAATGGAATTCTCTTGGAAGACACCAAAAGCTTTGCCTTTATTTTGATAACCTTGATGTAATTGCAACATCATTTGTTCGACTTCTGGCGTAATGGTGAGAAGCTCATCACGCAACACGCTTTCCATCGTAGTGGTTTCATTTTCAGCGTGCTTAACTAATTGATGTAGCACGATTTGATTAACCGTAATGCTCATAATTTTTTCCTTCGTAAAATTTGCCTTAAATTATAACCGCACTTTTTATGCAAGAAAAAAGAAATTATTCAGATTGAGCAAATTATCGGGTATGATATGAGAAGTTTTTTTGTATTTAGAACAGGCTTAGACATTCCAAATGGCTCAACATTCAAAGTATTCCGATGGGCAAGTTAATGCCATCATTAACGATATGATTAGCGTGCTTGAAACTCACAAAGCACCCGTTGATCTTTCTCTTATCGCTTTAGGTAATATGGCGAGTAATTTATTAACCACTAGCGTGCCAGCTGCACAGCGTGAAGCATTAGCACAAGCCTTTGCCAACTCTCTGATGAATTCGGTGAAAACAAAGTAAAATGTGGTGGTTTAAAAAAAGCAAATTCAACGGGCGTGAATACCGTGAAGAAACCTCACGAAAAATTTCGTGGGGACACTGGTTTGCTTTTTTTAACATTATTATCTCAATTCTTATTGGCAGTCGTTACGCTTTTCTCATTGACTGGCCGGACACCTTACTCGGCAAAATTTATTTTTTCATCAGCTTATTAGGCCATTTCAGCTTTTGTGTTTTTGCTTTGTATTTGCTGGTTATATTTCCGCTGAGTTTCATCATCAAAAATCACCGCACTTTCCGTGGGCTAACGGTGATTATCGCGACAATTTGCACCACTTTACTCCTGTTTGATACAGAAGTTTTTAACCGTTTTAATATCCACCTTTCTTCTATCGTTTGGAATTTATTAGTAAATCCAGAAAAGGGTGATCTTTCACGAGATTGGCAAATTTTCTTTGCGCCAATGCCGATTATTTTGTTAATCCAAATGCTTTTCTCTCGTTGGAGTTGGGAAAAATTACGTAGTTTAGAGCGTCAAAAATGGCTAAAGAAAGTGGGATTAGTGCTGACTTCTACTTTTGTCGCAACACATTTAATTTATGCTTGGGCGGATGCATTTTTATATCGTCCGATTACAATGCAACGTTCAAATTTCCCACTTTCTTATCCAATGACTGCTCGAACCTTTTTGGAAAAACAAGGATTTATTAATGCGGAAACATACTCTCAGCGCTTAGAGCAAGAAGGGCGTTTAGACGCATTAAAACTTGATTATCCGAAAAAAGACCTTCAGTTTGAGCAAGTTGAGAACAAACCAAACATCCTCGTGATTACCGTTTCAGGCTTACGTTATGATGCACTGACTAGTGAGAAAATGCCTAAATTGTTTGAATTTGCCACAAGCTCTACTCAATTTACGAATCATTACAGTAGCGGCAATACGAACAATGCCGGCTTAGTGGGCTTATTTTATGGACTGAATGCGAATTATACGGACAGTATTTTGAGTAATCACACACCGTCGGTATTAATTAAAAAGCTACAAGATGAGAAATATCAATTTGTCGCTTATTCGTCTACGGCATTTAAAGATAGCTTATTTAAACAAGCCTTATTCCGTAATGTGAAATTGCCTAAAGTGAAAGCCTCTTCGCCAAAAGAAGAGATAAATGGTGTTTTATCTCTCTTAAAAGAGGATAGACCTTGGTTTGCTTATATGGATTTAGATATTGCAGATCAAACGGAAGAAAATTACACCAAATCGCTTGCGGATATTGATCAACAAATTGATGACACTTTAGCATCAGTCTCTTTAGAGAATACGATTGTTATTATTACAGCAGAGCATGGTACAACATTTAATAAGCTGGATGAAAAAGCACAAGAAAACTATTTTGGTAGTGATGAAATCCAAGTACCGTTTATTGTTTACTGGAAAGATTTACCGGTGCAAGAAGTCTCTAAATTAACGAGTCATACTGATTTGTTACCGGCATTGATGTCATCGATCTTTAAAGTGAAAAATCCAGTTTCGGATTATGCACAAGGTCGCAATTTATTTGAGCTTAATGGCGATCCTTGGGTGTTAGCATCAAATTTCCGTTGGAATGTCATTATTCAGCCGGATGGCACACAGTATCATATTGATCGCAAAGGAAACTATAAGAAATTTGACCGCACTTATACTGAGCAATCTTCTAGCCGCCCACCGCTCGGCTTATTCTTAGAGGTTTTCAAACAAGAGCGTTCTTTTATCAATAAATAGATAGCTTTTTTGTGCTTAAAATCTTATACTTTGCACTCAGTTGAAAGACTGAAAAGATGTTATTAATTAAAATCTGCGAATTTTTCATAACATTGCAAACAATTCACAATAGATCTGACCCTTATTGGGTTTGCTTTTCAATTAATACACTTCTCGTCTCTCTTTTCCTTTCTTTTTTGGCGGAGTTATTATGAGAAATCACGTTCGTAGCTTTAAAACGTTTATTCGAGACGAAATTATTAAAAAAGGTGGCTGGGTTAATGCCCATGCTCATGCAGATCGTGCTTTTACAATGACACCCGAAAAAATTGGCATTTATCACAACAGTAATCTTCAACAAAAATGGGATTTAGTGGATGAAGTCAAACGTACATCAAGTGTTGATGATTATTACGCCCGTTTCTGTCAATCGATTGAGTTGATGATTTCCCAAGGGGTGACGGCATTTGGTACTTTTGTGGATATTGACCCGATTTGTGAAGACAGAGCCATCATTGCTGCACATAAAGCTCGCGAAGTTTATAAGCATGACATTATTTTGAAATTTGCGAATCAGACCTTAAAAGGGGTGATTGAGCCAGAAGCACGCAAATGGTTTGATATTGGCTCTGATATGGTGGATATGATTGGAGGCTTACCTTATCGCGATGAGCTTGATTATGGTCGTGGCCTTGAAGCAATGGATATTCTGCTTGATACAGCTAAATCTCGCGGCATTATGTGTCATGTGCATGTGGACCAATTTAACTCTCCGAAAGAAAAAGAAACCGAACAGCTTTGCGATAAAACTATCGAACATGGTATGGAAGGTCGAGTCGTGGCGATCCATGGTATTTCCATTGGTGCACATAACAAAGAATACCGCTATAAACTTTATGAAAAAATGCGTCAGGCAAAAATGATGATGATTGCTTGTCCAATGGCGTGGATTGATAGTAACCGAAAAGAAGATTTAATGCCTTTCCATAACGCATTGACTCCGGCAGATGAAATGATTCCAGAAGGGATTACAGTCGCGTTAGGTACGGATAATATCTGTGATTATATGGTGCCACTTTGTGAAGGGGATTTATGGCAAGAACTAAGCTTGCTTGCTGCAGGCTGTCGTTTCCCACATCTTGATGCAATGGTTGATATTGCCAGTATCAATGGACGCAAAGTGTTAGGTTTAGAGCCAGTTTAATCCAAAAATTAGATAGAAGTGCGGTCATAAAATGAAAAGTTTTGTGGCCGTTTTTATTTATAAGATAAAACAGAACTAATGCTAATTTGACTGATTTAAAAAGGACTTTAAGAAAAGTGGTGGGCGATACCGGTCTCGAACCAGTGACCCCCTCCTTGT
>CAJMMG010000030.1:0-11422 GCA_905214375.1 uncultured bacterium
TTGACCGCCGTCGTAAATTACCGGCAACCATTATTTTACGTGCGTTAGGTTACACCGTTGAAGAAATCTTAAACTTATTCTTCGACAAAGTAACTTTCGAGATCGCTGGCAATAAATTGCTCATGACATTAGTGCCAGAACGTTTACGTGGTGAAACGGCGACGTTTGATATCGAAGTAAATGGTAAAGTCTATGTAGAACGCGGTCGTCGTATCACTGCTCGTCACATCAAAGCATTAGAAAAAGATAATGTGACACAAGTTGAAGTGCCAACTGAATATATCGCAGGCAAAGTGGCAGCGAAAGATTACGTTGATCTTGAATCAGGTGAAATTATTTGCCCAGCAAATGGCGAGATTTCTTTAGAATTGTTAGCGAAATTATCGCAAGCAGGCTATAAAGTGATCGAAACATTATTCACTAATGACTTAGATTACGGTCCGTATATTTCTGAAACATTACGTGTTGATCCAACTTACGATCGTGTAAGTGCATTATATGAAATCTATCGTATGATGCGTCCAGGTGAACCACCTACACCAGAATCTTCAGAAGCGTTATTCCATAATTTATTCTTCTCTGCAGAACGTTATGATTTATCTGCAGTAGGTCGTATGAAGTTTAATCGCTCATTAGGTATTCCTGAAGGCGAGGGTACGGGTATTTTAAGTAACGACGATATCATTAGAGTGATGAAAAAACTCATCGATATCCGTAATGGTCGTGGTGAAGTGGATGATATCGACCACTTGGGTAACCGTCGTATTCGTTCTGTAGGTGAAATGGCAGAAAACCAATTCCGTATTGGTTTAGTTCGTGTAGAAAGAGCAGTTAAAGAGCGTTTATCTTTAGGCGATTTAGATGCGATCACGCCACAAGACTTAATTAATCCAAAACCAATTTCAGCGGCAGTGAAAGAATTCTTTGGTTCTTCACAACTTTCGCAATTCATGGACCAAAACAACCCATTATCAGAAGTGACACACAAACGTCGTATTTCTGCATTAGGTCCAGGCGGTTTAACGCGTGAACGCGCAGGCTTTGAGGTGCGTGACGTACATAACACCCACTATGGTCGTTTATGTCCAATCGAAACCCCTGAAGGTCCAAACATTGGTTTGATCAACTCACTTTCTGCGTTTGCTCGTACGAACGATTACGGTTTCTTAGAAACCCCATATCGTAAAGTAGTGAATGGTCAAGTAACCGAAGAAATCGAATACTTATCTGCAATTGATGAAGCAAACTACATCATTGCACAGGCGAACTCAAATCTTGATGAGAACAACCGCTTTACAGATGCATTTGTTACTGCTCGTGGTGAGCGTGGTGAATCTGGTCTTTATAAACCAGAAGAAATTCATTATATGGACGTTTCAACCCAACAAGTCGTATCTGTGGCTGCTGCGTTAATTCCATTCTTAGAGCATGACGATGCGAACCGTGCCTTAATGGGTGCGAACATGCAACGTCAAGCGGTTCCTACTTTACGTGCTGATAAGCCGTTAGTAGGTACAGGTATGGAAAAACCAATCGCACTAGACTCTGGTGTGGCGGTTGTAGCAAAACGTGGTGGTACCGTTCAATACGTTGATGCATCTCGTATCGTTATCAAAGTAAATGAAGATGAAACTGTAGCTGGCGAAGCGGGTATCGATATTTATAACTTAATTAAATACACTCGTTCTAACCAAAATACCTGTATCAACCAAATTCCTTGTGTGAATTTAGGCGATCCAATTAACCGTGGTGAAGTATTAGCAGATGGTCCTTCAACAGACTTAGGTGAATTAGCATTAGGTCAAAATATCCGTGTGGCGTTCATGCCTTGGAACGGTTATAACTTCGAAGACTCAATGTTAGTTTCTGAGCGTGTAGTACAACAAGATCGCTTTACGACAATCCACATTCAAGAATTGTCTTGTGTGGCGCGTGATACTAAATTAGGTTCTGAAGAAATCACTGCGGATATTCCAAATGTAGGTGAATCTGCATTAAGCAAATTGGATGAATCAGGTATCGTTTATGTGGGTGCGGAAGTGAAAGGTGGCGACATCTTAGTCGGTAAAGTAACCCCTAAAGGCGAAACGCAATTAACACCAGAAGAAAAATTGTTACGTGCAATCTTCGGTGAAAAAGCATCTGATGTGAAAGACTCTTCATTACGTGTACCAAATAGCGTAAGCGGTACTGTAATTGACGTTCAAGTCTTCACCCGTGATGGCGTAGAAAAAGACAAACGTGCATTAGAAATTGAAGAAATGCAGTTAAAACAAGCTAAGAAAGACCTTTCTGATGAATTAGAAATCTTAGAAGCTGGCTTGTTTGCTCGTGTGCGCAATGTCCTTATCGCTGGCGGTATTGATGCGGCTCAATTAGATAAAATGGATCGCACAAAATGGTTAGAACAAACCATTTCAGATGAAGAAAAACAAAACCAATTAGAACAGCTTGCTGAGCAATATGAAGAATTACGTAAAGAGTTTGAACACAAACTTGAAGTAAAACGTAAGAAAATCATTAAAGGCGATGACCTAGCACCAGGCGTGTTAAAAGTGGTTAAAGTTTACCTAGCGGTGAAACGTCACATCCAACCGGGTGATAAAATGGCGGGTCGTCACGGTAACAAAGGTGTTATCTCAAAAATCAACCCTGTGGAAGATATGCCATACGATGAAAACGGTCAACCGGTTGAAATCGTATTGAACCCACTGGGTGTACCATCTCGTATGAACATCGGTCAGATCTTAGAAACTCACTTAGGCTTAGCTGCTAAAGGTATCGGTGATCAAATCAATGCGATGATCAAACAAAAACAAGATGTTGAGAAACTTCGTGGCTATATGCAAAAAGCATACGATTTAGGTCATGGCGCACAAAAAGTGGATTTAAGCACCTTTAGTGATGACGAAATCATGCGTTTAGCAGAAAACCTACGTAAAGGTTTACCGGTGGCAACACCTGTGTTTGATGGTGCTGATGAGCAAGAAATCAAAGAAATGTTGAAACTTGGTGGCTTACCAACTTCAGGTCAGATCACATTATACGATGGCCGTACAGGTGAGAAATTCGAGCGTCCAGTAACTGTAGGTTATATGTACATGCTCAAATTGAACCACTTAGTTGATGACAAAATGCATGCTCGTTCAACTGGTTCTTATAGTCTTGTTACTCAACAACCACTTGGTGGTAAAGCACAATTCGGTGGTCAACGTTTCGGTGAGATGGAGGTATGGGCACTTGAAGCATACGGTGCGGCTTATACCTTACAAGAAATGTTAACTGTGAAATCCGATGACGTGAACGGCCGTACGAAGATGTATAAAAACATCGTCGGTGGCAACCAACAAATGGATCCGGGTACACCGGAATCTTTCAACGTAATTATGAAAGAAATCCGTTCACTTGGTTTGAATATCGAGCTAGACGAAGAGTAATCGACAAACCGGTCTTCCCCTGTTCTGCAGGGGAAGCAAAAGGAAGAAATCGCCGAAGTGCGGTTAAAAAACAAAATATTTTTGACCGCACTTTGAAACCCTTAACTCCGACAGGAGACTATTTGTGAAAGACTTAGTTAAGTTTTTAAAAGCACAATCAAAAACCAGTGAAGATTTTGATGTGATTAAAATTGGGTTAGCTTCTCCAGACATGATCCGTTCTTGGTCATTTGGTGAAGTTAAAAAACCTGAAACAATCAACTATCGTACGTTCAAACCTGAGCGTGATGGTCTTTTCTGTGCACGTATTTTCGGGCCAGTAAAAGATTACGAATGTTTATGCGGTAAATATAAACGCTTAAAACACCGTGGTGTGATTTGTGAAAAATGTGGTGTTGAAGTTACACAAACTAAAGTGCGTCGTGAACGTATGGGCCATATCGAATTGGCTTGTCCGGTTGCACACATTTGGTTCTTGAAATCACTTCCATCCCGTATCGGTTTATTACTTGATATGCCGTTACGTGATATTGAACGTGTGCTTTACTTTGAAATGTACATCGTAACCGAACCGGGTATGACCGATTTGGAACGTGGACAGTTATTAACTGAAGAACAATTCCTTGATGCAGAAGACCGTTGGCAAGATGAATTCGAAGCGAAAATGGGTGCTGAAGCAATTCAAGATTTACTTAAAGGTATTGATCTTGAAGTGGAATGTGAAAAATTACGTGAAGAGTTACAAGAAACTAACTCTGAAACAAAACGTAAGAAAATCACTAAACGCTTAAAATTATTAGAAGCTTTCCAACAATCTGGTAATAAGCCAGAGTGGATGGTGATGACTGTATTACCGGTACTTCCACCAGATTTACGTCCGTTAGTACCATTAGATGGTGGTCGTTTTGCAACTTCTGACTTGAACGATTTATATCGTCGCGTGATCAACCGTAACAACCGTTTAAAACGTTTATTAGATTTAATCGCACCAGATATTATCGTGCGCAACGAAAAACGTATGTTACAAGAATCTGTTGATGCGTTATTAGATAATGGTCGTCGTGGTCGTGCGATTACGGGTTCTAACCGTCGTCCATTAAAATCACTTGCGGATATGATCAAAGGTAAACAAGGTCGTTTCCGTCAAAACTTATTAGGTAAACGTGTTGACTATTCAGGCCGTTCTGTAATCACTGTAGGTCCATACTTGCACTTACACCAATGTGGTTTACCGAAGAAAATGGCATTGGAATTATTCCGTCCGTTTATCTATGCAAAATTAGAAAGCCGTGGTTATGCAACCACAATTAAAGCGGCTAAGAAAATGGTTGAGCGTGAAGACGCGATCGTTTGGGATATCTTGGCAGAAGTTATTCGTGAGCACCCAATTCTATTGAACCGTGCACCGACACTTCACCGTTTAGGTATCCAAGCGTTTGAACCACTTCTAATCGAAGGTAAAGCAATCCAGTTACACCCACTTGTTTGTGCGGCGTTCAACGCGGACTTCGATGGTGACCAAATGGCGGTTCACGTACCATTAACACTTGAAGCGCAGTTAGAAGCACGTGCGTTAATGATGTCAACCAACAACGTACTTTCACCAGCAAACGGTGATCCTATTATCGTTCCATCACAAGACGTGGTGTTGGGTCTTTACTATATGACCCGTGAAAAAGTAAACGGTAAAGGCGAAGGCATGTTATTGCAAGATCCGCGCGAAGCTGAAAAAGCCTATCGCACAGGTGAAGCAGAATTACATTCTCGCGTTAAAGTACGTATTACTGAATATGTGAAAAATGAAGCTGGCGAATTAGAAGAGAAAACCACATTAACCGATACCACTATCGGTCGTGCAATCTTATGGATGATCGCGCCGAAAGGCATGCCTTATTCATTGTTCAACCAAACATTAGGTAAAAAAGCAATTTCTAAACTCATCAACGAAGCGTATCGTCGTTTAGGTTTGAAAGAAGCGGTAATGTTTGCTGACCATATTATGTATACCGGTTTTGCTTATGCTGCTCGTTCAGGTTCTTCTGTGGGTATCGACGATATGGTTATCCCAGAGAAAAAATACGAAATTATTTCTGCAGCGGAAGAAGAAGTGGCAGAAATTCAAGAACAGTTCCAATCTGGTCTTGTAACAGCAGGCGAACGTTATAACAAAGTCATCGATATTTGGGCTGCGGCGAATGAGCGCGTAGCGAAAGCGATGATGGAAAACTTATCTCAGGAAGAAGTAATCAACCGTGAAGGTAACCCTGAGAAACAAGCTTCTTTCAACAGTATCTTTATGATGGCTGACTCTGGTGCGCGTGGTTCTGCAGCTCAGATTCGTCAGTTAGCAGGTATGCGTGGTTTGATGGCGCGTCCAGATGGTTCGATCATCGAAACCCCAATTACAGCGAACTTCCGTGAAGGTTTGAACGTACTTCAGTACTTTATTTCAACCCACGGTGCGCGTAAAGGTTTGGCGGATACCGCATTAAAAACAGCAAACTCTGGTTACTTAACTCGTCGTTTAGTTGACGTAGCGCAAGACTTAGTGATCGTTGAAGATGACTGTGGTACACACGAAGGCTTAGTCATGACTCCATTAATCGAAGGTGGCGATGAGAAAGTTCCACTTCGCGAATTAGTGTTAGGTCGTGTTGTGGCTGAAGATGTGTATAAACCAGGTACAGAAGAAGTCTTAATTGCACGTAACACTTTATTAGATGAAAAACTTTGTGATGTGTTAGATGCAAACTCAGTGGACAGCGTAAAAGTACGTTCTGTTGTAACTTGTGATACTGACTTCGGTGTATGTGCGAAATGTTACGGTCGTGACTTAGCGCGTGGTCACCTCATCAACCAAGGTGAAGCAGTTGGGGTTATCGCTGCTCAATCTATCGGTGAGCCAGGTACACAGTTAACCATGCGTACGTTCCACATCGGTGGTGCAGCTTCTGCAGCAGCGAAAGAATCTAGCGTACAAATCAAAAACAACGGTACTTTACACCTTGCTAACGCAAAATTCGTTGTTAATGACGAAGGTAAATTAGTTTTAACTTCTCGTAATACTGAATTAACCGTAACTGATGCATTTGGTCGTACGAAAGAACATTATAAAGTGCCTTACGGTACCGTATTGAACAAAGCTGACGGTCAAGAAGTGTCTGCTGGTGAAACAGTGGCAAACTGGGATCCACATACTATGCCAGTTGTATCTGAAGTATCTGGTTTTGTGAAATTCGTTGATATCGTGGATGGTTTAACTGTAACCCGTCAAACGGATGAATTAACTGGTCTTTCTTCTATCGTCGTACAAGATGTGGGTGAACGTGCAACAGCAGGTAAAGATTTACGTCCAACCATCAAATTAGTTGATGCAAAAGGTAACGATATCTTCTTACCTGAAACTGACGTTATTGCACAATACTTCTTACCAGGTAAAGCAATCGTAAGTTTAGATGACGGTGCGGAAGTGAAAGTGGGTGAACCACTTGCACGTATTCCACAAGAATCTGTAGGTACTAAAGATATTACCGGTGGTCTTCCACGCGTTGCTGATTTATTCGAAGCTCGTAAACCGAAAGAGCCTGCTATCTTGGCAGAAATTTCAGGTATCGTGTCCTTCGGTAAAGAAACCAAAGGTAAACGTCGCTTGCTAATCACCCCAACTGAAGGTGAAATCTACGAAGAAATGATTCCAAAATGGCGTCAGCTCAACGTATTTGAAGGTGAGATGGTAGAACGTGGTGACGTGATTTCTGATGGTGCAGAGACTCCACACGATATCTTACGTTTACGCGGTGTTCGTGCTGTAACTGAATATATCGTAAACGAAGTGCAAGAAGTTTACCGCTTACAAGGGGTAAAAATTAACGACAAGCACATCGAAGTTATCGTACGTCAAATGTTACGTAAAGCAGTCATCACAAAAGCTTATGACAGCGAATTCCTTGAAGGGGAACAAGTTGAAGTGGCTCGCGTGAAAATTGTGAACCGTAAACGTGAAGCGGAAGGTAAACCACCAGTTGAATTCGAACGTGAATTACTTGGTATTACCAAAGCGTCATTGGCGACAGAATCCTTCATTTCTGCGGCATCGTTCCAAGAAACCACTCGCGTGCTTACTGAAGCAGCGGTGGCGGGTAAACGTGATGAATTACGCGGCTTGAAAGAGAACGTAATCGTAGGTCGTTTAATCCCTGCAGGTACTGGTTTTGCCTATCACCAAGGTCGTCACAAAAAACGTATTGTAGACGATGTTGTGATTAAATTGTCTGAAGACGATGAAGCAGCAATTGCTGATGAATTCGTGATGACAGCAGACGATGCAACAACTAACTTAGCAGAAATGCTTAATATGGCAGATGATGCAGAGTAATCGCTAATCGATAAAAAGAAAACCCGAGTTTAGGCTCGGGTTTTTTATTATCTCAATAAAGAAAGTGCGGTCAGTTTTTAATGAATTTTCCTTTTGGAAAAGTATTGTAAAAAATGACCGCACTTTCTTTTCATCAATAAAAAGCCACCTTGTTGGTGGCCTTAAAATATTGAGTTTAAGCTAAGATTACCAGCCTTTTACAACACCATCTTTAAAGTGTTTTTTCGCTTCTTGGTAAACTTCTTCAGTTTGGTATGCTTTTACGAAATCTTGGATCGCTTTGCTGTCTTTGTTGTCAGTACGTGCAACGATGATGTTTACGTATGGAGAATCTTTATCTTCTACGAATACACCGTTATCTTGTGCATTTAAGCCAACTTGACCCGCATAAGTGTTATTTACAACCGCAAGATCAACATCATCTAATGCACGAGCTGCAACAGAGGTATCCACTTCAGAAATTTTTAAGTTTTTCGGATTTTCAACGATATCTGCGACAGTTGAAAGAAGATCGTTAGAATTTTTAAGTTTGATTAAACCTTGTTTCTCAAGAAGGATTAATGCACGACCACGGTTTGATGGGTCATTTGGTACAACAACTTTCGCGCCATCTTTTAATTCATTTACATTTTTGATGGTTTTAGAATAGCCAGCAAGCGGGTAAACAAAGGTATTACCAACGATCACTAAGTTGTTTAAGTTTTTCGCTTTTACATCTTCATCTAAGTAAGGTTTGTGTTGCATTGCGTTAGCATCTAAATCACCTTTAGATACAGCAGTATTTGGCAATGCGTAGTCATTGAATAAAACAAATTCAACATTTAAGTTGTATTTGTCTTTTGCAACTTTTGCAGCGGTTTCGGCTACTTGGTGCTCAGGACCAGCCATTACACCAACTTTGATTGATGTTGCTGCAGGCGCAGTTGATGCTGCATCTGCTTTTTTCTCTTCTTTACAACCTGTTAATACTAATGCTGACGCGATAGCGGTGATAGCAAATAAGTTTTTTAATTTCATGTTTTTTCCTTGTTGTGAATAAAATGGTATAGAAAATAATTAACGGTGATCCACTCGTTTTGCGAGCGTGTCGCCCAATTTTTGACTGAGCATCACGATAATCACGATAACAATCGTTGCTGCCCAAGTTACCGATGGCATATTGCGATAGACACCATAGTTAATGGCAAGACTTCCTAAACCGCCACCGCCTTGCGTTCCCGCCATTGCGGTATAGCCAATTAATGTTACGAAGGTGAGTGTAATCGCATTAATAAGCGTTGGTAAAGATTCAGGCAAATAGAATTTACGAATAATTTGCCAATTGGTTGCGCCCATGGCTTTTGCTGTTTCAGTCAAACCGGTTGGGATCTCAAAAAGTGCATTGCTCGTAAGACGTGCAAAAAATGGTGTTGCTGCAGCACTTAATGACACAATTGCAGCATTAGAACCAATACTACCGCCAGGAAGTAACCAGCTCGTTAGCGGAATTAAAGCGAGTAACAAAATAATATAAGGGATTGAACGTCCGATATTAATAATGACGTTTAAGAACGCATTGAGTTTTTTGTTTTCTAAAATCGCCCCTTTATTGGTTAAAAAGGTTAAAAAACCAAGTGGTAAGCCTAATAAAGCCGCAATTAATGTCGACAATACCGACATATAAACCGTTTCAACGGTCGATACGGTTAATAAACTCGCAAAATTATCGGGGAATTGTTGGCTAAATGTTGCCCATAAATCATTGAACATAGCCTAGCACCTCTACTCGAACGTTATTTTCCATTAAATAAACTTTGGCTTGCGTAATCGCATCTTCATCACCTTCAACCTCCGCAATGGTAAAGCCAAATTTTACGCCACCGGCATAATCAATTTGTGAGGTTAAGATACTGAGCTCTACGCCAAATTTTTTCGATGCTTGAGAAAGTAATGGTGCATCGACGGAGCGACCAGTAAATTCAAATTTGATGATCGGATACGATTTGGCATGTTTTGGCGTATCGGATAGATTTTCTAAATATTCTTCCGGCAAGGTAATGTGGAAGGTAGAACTGATAAACTCTTGAGCCAATTCTGTTTTCGGATTAGAGAAAATTTCGCTAACCGTGCCTTGTTCAATCAGACGTCCTTTATCAATCACAGCAACTTGATCGCAGATGCGTTTAACTACTTCCATTTCATGGGTAATAAGAAGAATGGTGATACCTAAAGTGCGGTTGATTTCTTTTAATAATTTTAGAATGGATTGAGTTGTGGCCGGATCCAATGCGCTAGTGGCTTCATCACAAAGTAAGACTTTTGGATCGCTTGCAAGTGCACGAGCAATAGCTACACGTTGTTTTTGACCACCAGAGAGATTAGCAGGATACACATTATGTTTATCACTTAATCCTACAAGTGCTAAAAGTGCGGTCGTTTTTTCTTGAATTTCTGCTTTCGATTTATTTTCTAATTCAAGTGGTAATGCTACGTTTTCAAAAACGGTTCGAGAGGTCAACAAATTAAAATGTTGGAAAATCATGCCGATTTGGCGGCGTGTTTTCACTAATTCAGCGTCAGAAAGTTGAGTCAGATCCACATCATCGATGACAACAGCACCATGAGTCGGTCTTTCTAATAAGTTTACACAACGGATAAGTGTACTTTTACCTGCACCAGAAGCACCAATGACACCGCAAATCTGCCCCTTCGGCACATGTAATGAAACATTATCAAGTGCGGTCAGTTTTTTATCTGGAAGTGTAAAAATCTTCGTAATGTTATTTAGCTTAATCATATAAGCCCTTGTTCTCAGTTAATATTTGAATTTCATTTGTATTCTAGACGTCTAGAATGCTGTGTCAATATCTTAGGGGATCTTTTTTAGACAGATCGGTTATTACTTATTATTGCTTATATTAAGGATAAAAGGGATAATTTTGTTCTTAGAAAAAGATAAATGAGAAAATATATGAAGAAAGCTGTTTTTTTAGATCGTGATGGCACTTTAAACATTGACCATGGTTATGTCCATAAAATTGATGATTTCCAATTTATAGAAGGCAGTATTGATGCATTAAAAGCATTAAAGGAAATGGGATACCTTTTAGTTTTAGTGACCAATCAATCGGGCATCGCACGTGGATATTTTTCAGAAGATCAGTTTTTGCAACTTACAGAATGGATGGATTGGTCATTAGCTGATCGTGGAGTAGATTTAGATGGTATCTATTATTGTCCTCATCATCCGGAAGGTAAAGGCGAATATAAAGAAGACTGTGCATGTAGAAAGCCGAAATCAGGCATGTTATTAGAGGCAATTAAAGCGCTGAAAATCGATCCTGCACAATCTATTATGGTTGGCGATAAGATTGAAGATCTTAAAGCAGGCATTGGTGCAAAAGTGAAAACAAATGTTTTAGTGCGAACAGGCAAACCTATTACAGAAGAGGGTGAGAATCTCGCTGATTATGTTTTGGATTCCATTGCAGATTTACCAAGAATAGCAAAACGATTAATTAAGTAACAAAAATGATCTATTTTTTGTGCGAATAGGTGAAAAGATCTTCAACTAAGAAAAAATTTACATTTTTTTACAAAAAGAGCTTGCAAAGGCATCTGAAATGCCTAT
>CAJMMG010000031.1:0-11405 GCA_905214375.1 uncultured bacterium
GCATGTTTTAGAGGTAAATTATGACACAACAATATTCTATCGATACATTATTAGCTCAAGCGGGAAATCGCAGTGATAAGCGCACTGGTGCAGTTTCTACGCCTATTTATCTTTCAACAGCTTATGGTCATCATGGGATTGGTGAAAGTACGGGCTTTGATTATACCCGCACGAAAAACCCAACGCGTAGTGTCTTGGAAGATACCGTAGCAAAATTAGAAAATGGTGATCGTGGTTTTGCTTTTGCTTCTGGCATGGCGGCAATTCAAGTGCTGATGAATTTATTCAAAGGCCCAGATGAATGGATTGTGTCAAGTGATGTATATGGTGGGACTTATCGTTTATTGGATTTTGCCTATAAAAATAACAACAGCGTAAAACCCGTTTATGTGAATACCGCTTCTTTAGCTGAAATTGAAGCCGCTATTACAGCGAATACAAAAGCGATTTTTATTGAAACCCCATCGAATCCATTAATGGAAGAGTGTGATGTGGCAGAAATTGCGAAATTAGCGAAAAAACACAACTTGTTAATGATTGTGGATAATACCTTCTTAACCCCAGTGCTATCTCGTCCATTAGATTTAGGCGCGGATATTGTAATCCACAGTGGCACAAAATATATTGCGGGTCATAATGATAGCTTGGTGGGCTTGATTATTGCAAAAGGGCAAGAGCTTTGTGATCGTATCGCTTATATTCAAAATGGTGCAGGCGCAGTACTTTCGCCATTTGATTCTTGGTTAACCGTGCGTGGTATGAAAACCCTTTCATTACGAATGAAACGCCATCAAGATAATGCGAAGGAAATTGCAGAATTTTTACGTGAACAGCCACAAATTGATAGCGTATTATATCCAAATAAAGGCGGTATGCTTTCTTTCCGTTTGAAAGATGAAAATTGGGTCAATACGTTCTTAAAATCAATCAAATTGGTTACCTTTGCTGAAAGCTTAGGGGGAACAGAAAGCTTTATTACCTATCCAGCAACCCAAACCCATATGGATATTCCAGAAGCAGAACGCGTCGTTCGTGGTATTACAAACACATTATTGCGTTTTTCTGTTGGCTTAGAAGATGTAGAAGACATCAAAGCCGATTTATTACAGGCTTTTGCACAACTTAAATAATTAGTTTTTATCAATCGGACTAATCTGTGCAATTCAATATACCTTGTGCTATTATGCACAACATCAATTAACATTAGGTGTTGATTCGTCAGCACCTTATTAAATAAGGAAACAAAAATGAGCGAAGTATTACATATTAATGATGCAGATTTTGAAACTACTGTTGTGCAATCTGATATTCCAGTATTAGTGGATTTCTGGGCACCATGGTGTGGCCCTTGCAAAATGATTGCGCCAATTTTAGATGAAATCGCACCTGAATTCGCAGGTAAAGCAAAAATCGTTAAAATCAACGTAGATGACAACCAATTAGTGGCTGGTCAATTTGGTGTACGTAGTATCCCAACTTTACTACTTTTCAAAAATGGCCAACTTGTTGCTACACAAGTGGGTGCATTACCAAAAAATCAATTAGCGGCGTTTATTAATCAACACCTATAATTGAGTTATTAAACATAAAGAGCGGTCAAAAATAGCGATGTTTTTGACCGCTCTTATTTTTTCTCTCGCCAATAAGTGGCAAAACGAGGTTTTCCAGAATTAGTTAATCCACGATATTTGTAGGTAATCGTGCTACCAATAGGCGGTGGATTTTCGCGCTCACTCAGATTAAATCCTGAACCGATTTTGAATTTTCCACGATGATTTTCACAGGTGAGCGATCCGAGTATATTCTCAAATTGTCCTTTCCCTTTGTGATGTGCTATCACGGTGCATTCTTCATCATAAGTGCTTTTTAACTTTAAAATTTGTGTACTGCGTTTTCTTTCGTAAGGCGCATTAGGATTACGTAATACAATCCCTTCACCTTTTTTCACTTCCACTTCATGCAAATATTCGAATAAATGTGTTTTGTCTCGAATTGGAATTTGCGGAATAACCTTGATATAAGGCGTAGGGTGATCTTTCAAATAATCTTCTAAGATTTTGAGACGCTCAAAGAGATTGCCTGATGCATTAGGCACATCAAAAACATAAAGTGTTAATTTTGCCCAATTATTACCTTTAAAGGATTTCGTGATAGAAGCAATTTCTTCAAATTGATTACGTTCACTAAAAAGTTCGCCATCAATGGCAAAAGGTGGAAATTGAGCGGTAAAATAGGTCGGCGCAGGCAAGGGCAGTCCTTGACGACTTAATAATGTTTTGCCATCCCAATAACCTCTAACCCCATCCAATTTTTCAGACATTACCCAACCTTGAACATCTTGGTTTTCATAAGTGCCTAATAGCATTAAATCACGCTCGTTCGCCCAGGTTATTTGGCTGAATAGAAGGTAAAGTAAAAGGTAAAGTAATAAGTAAATCGCTCGCATAATCTCTCCTTTTTAAATTTATTGAGTTTAAAAAGTGCGGTCATTTTTTGAAGTGTTTTTAGCTGGATTTGCGATAGATATCGCAAAATAATGAGACGTAAGCTGAAAAAGGGCGTGATAAAAAAGAGCGCTAGATTATTTGAAATGAACGCTATACAATGCCAACGCTATTTCGAATTTTAATTTTTAAGGAGAATAAAATGTATTTTGATCAAATTAAAGCGGAGCTTGTGGAAGCACAAGACGTACTAAATAAGTTTGTTTCAGATGATAACAACATCAAACTCATTGAAAAAGCAGCTAAATTATTAGCGGAAAGCTTTAAAAATGGCGGTAAAGTATTATCTTGCGGTAATGGTGGTTCTCACTGTGATGCTATGCATTTTGCCGAAGAACTAACCGGTCGCTATCGTGAAAATCGTCCTGGTTATCCTGCGATTGCGATTTCAGATGTGAGTCATTTAAGCTGTGTAAGTAATGACTTTGGTTATGAATATGTATTCTCTCGCTTTGTTGAAGCCGTGGGTAAAGAAGGCGACGTTTTATTTGGATTATCAACATCAGGCAATTCTAAAAATATCTTAAATGCGATCGAAGCGGCGAAAGCAAAAGGCATGAAAGTGATTGCGATGACAGGTAAAGATGGCGGTAAAATGGCAGGTTTAGCGGATGTTGAAATTCGTGTGCCACACTTTGGTTATGCAGATCGTATTCAAGAAATTCATATTAAAGTGATCCATATTTTAATGATGTTAGTTGAATTTGAGATGGCGAAAGAGGCCTAATTCGCGATAAGTGCGGTTTAAAATTCAATGATTTAAAGATCCCAAAAACTTTTTTGGGATTTTTTTACAAAAACACTTGCATAATTAATCATTAAAAAGTAATATTTATTCATTCTTAAGAGTCAAGAGAGGATAGCAGTAAACTTAGTATGGCGATTAGTGTTAAAAATTTGAATTTCTTTTATGGTTCATCACAGGCATTGTTTGATATCAATCTTGATGCACAAGAAGGCGATACCGTGGTGTTACTTGGACCAAGTGGTGCAGGAAAAAGTACGTTAATCCGTACATTAAATTTATTAGAAGTGCCGACCTCTGGTGAATTGCATATTGCGAATAATCATTTTGATTTGTCTCAAGCGAATAATAATCCGAAAGCCATTCGTCAACTTCGTCAAGATGTCGGCATGGTATTTCAACAATACAATCTTTGGCCGCATTTAACGGTGATTGAAAACCTAATTGAAGCGCCCCAAAAAGTATTAGGCATTAGCGAAGAAGAAGCGAAAAAAGATGCATTAGAACTTTTAAAACGTTTACGTTTGGAAGAGCATGCCGATCGTTTCCCTCTTCACTTATCAGGCGGTCAGCAACAACGTGTAGCCATTGCTCGAGCATTAATGATGAAACCACAAGTGTTGCTGTTTGATGAACCAACGGCAGCACTGGATCCTGAAATTACAGCTCAAGTTGTTGATATCATTAAAGAGCTTCAACAAACAGGTATTACTCAGGTGATTGTGACCCACGAAGTGAACGTGGCACAAAAAGTGGCGACCAAGGTCGTCTATATGGAACAAGGTAAGATTATTGAAATGGGCAGTGCAGATTGCTTTGATAATCCAAAAACCGAACAATTTAAACAATATCTTTCACACTCAGAATAAGGAAACACAACATGAAAAAATTACTTTTAAGCGCAATGTTAATGGGCTCAGCTTTTGCTGCAAATGCACAAGAAATCACTTTCGCGATGGAGCCGAGCTACCCGCCATTTGAAACAACAAATGAAAAAGGTGAAATTATCGGTTTTGATGTGGATGTAGCGAATGCAATTTGTAAAGAAATCCAAGCGACTTGTCATTTCAAAAGCCAATCTTTTGATGCATTAATTCCAAGCTTGAAAGCAAAACGTTTTGATGCAGCAATTTCTGCAATGGATATTACTGAAGCGCGTGCAAAACAAGTTTCATTTTCTAATGCGTATTATGACAGCACAGCCAGTTATGTCGCTTTAAAAGGCAAAGCAGATTTAACTTCAGCAAAAACAATTGGTGTTCAAAACGGAACAACATTCCAACAATATACCGCAGCAGAAACCAAGCAATATAATGCAAAATCTTATGCAAGCTTACAAGATGCGATCTTAGACTTAAAAAATGGTCGTATTGATATTATCTTCGGTGATACAGCCGTATTGTCTGATATGATTTCTAAAGAGCCTGAAATTCAATTTGTTGGCGAGAAAGTGACTAACAAAAAATATTTCGGTAATGGTTTAGGTATCGCGGTGAATAAATCAAGCAAAGAATTGCTAGAAAGCTTAAATAAAGGTTTAGAAACCGTGAAAGCAAATGGTGAATATCAAAAAATCTATGACAAATGGATGACAAAATAATCTATGTTTTATGATTATCTTACATTAATTGGACATGCAGCCCTAATGACCTTAGGGCTTGCTATTTGCTCGTTAATTGTCGGTTTATTGCTCAGTATTATTTTTACGGCTTTAGAAGCGAATAAATATGTCTTTATTGCGAAACCAGCTTCTGTTGTGATCGCTTTATTGCGTGGTTTACCGGAAATTTTAGTGGTTCTACTGATTTATTTTGGTTCAACCCAAGTAGTAGAAATGCTGACGGGTGAGTATATTGAATTCAGCGCCTTTGGTTGTGGTGTCTTTGCATTGTCTTTGATTTTTGCCTCTTATGCTTCACAAACCTTACGTGGTGCGATCCAAGCTATTCCAAAAGGGCAGTGGGAATCAGGTGCTGCGTTAGGATTAAGCCGTCCTTATACCTTTATTCATTTGATTATGCCACAAGTATGGCGACACGCTTTACCGGGCTTAAGCAATCAATGGTTAGTATTATTAAAAGATACGGCGTTGGTGTCGTTAATCGGGGTAGATGATTTAATGCGTCAAGCAGGATACATCAATACAAATACTCATGAGCCTTTCACTTGGTATGGTATTGCAGCGTTAATTTATTTGGTGATTACGTTGATCAGCCAAGCAGGTATTCGCAAATTAGAATTACGTTTCACTCGATTTGAACGGGGAGTCGAATAATGTTTCAAGAGTATTTAGCTGTTATTGCTCAAGGTATTCCGACTAGCCTGTTGCTTACAGTTGTTGCATTGTTTATTGCCTTTTTCCTCGCATTGGGCTTAACCTTCTTGCTTTCTATTGGCAATAAATTAGTGAAAAGTGCGGTCAATTTATTCCTTGTTTTATTTACAGGTACCCCACTTTTAGTGCAATTTTTCTTAATTTATGCAGGCCCTGGCCAATTCCAATGGTTGGTGGACAGTCCATTATGGGGATTGTTCTCCAACGCATGGTTCTGTGCAGCATTAGCTTTAGCATTGAATAGTGCCGCTTATTCAACCCAATTATTCCACGGGGCAGTAAAAGCGATCTCTAAAGGCCAATGGGAAAGCTGTGCAGCATTAGGTTTAAGTCGTATGCAGACGTTAAAAATCCTAATTCCTTATGCATTAAAACGTGCACTTCCTTCTTATACCAATGAAATTATCTTGGTATTTAAAGGTACAGCATTAGCTTCTACCATTACGATCATGGATATCATGGGATACGCACGCCAACTTTACGGTACAGAATATGATGCATTAACTATCTACGGTATTGCAGGCGGTATTTATCTCATCATTACCGGTATTGCCACTTTATTACTCCGTCAGTTAGAAAATAAAGTGTTAGCATTTGAACGTATTGATACCGCAAAAGCATAAAGTGCGGTCAAAAATAGAAACAAATCGGGCAGTTTAAAAATTGCCCGATTTTTTATATGATTAAAGAAAATATTCCTATTTATGAGGCAATTATGTCCGAATCATCTTCCCTAAAATTCCACCTCGAACTATTACGTTTAATTCCGAAAAACTATTCCATCAGCTCATTAGAACTGCGAGAGAAATTGCTTGCATTAGGCATTGAGCGTGATTTACGCAGTATTCAGCGTGCACTGAATACGTTATGTGAACAGTTTGAAATTGATTGCAATACCAATGATAAGCCCTATAGCTATCGTTGGAAGCCTGATGCAAAAGGCTTAGATATGCCAATTTTAAACGAACAGCAATCGTTAGTGTTGATGTTGGCAAAACAATATTTAACCGGTATTTTGCCAACCAATATTATGCAGTCGATGGACGGTTTTTTTAAACAGGCAGAATATAATTTAGCTTATGGTAAAAATCAGAAAAAGGAAGCCTCTGAATGGTTGAATAAAGCGGGGATTGCTCCAACTAGCCAGCCATTATTACCTGCAAAGATTGATCCTGAAGTATTCAATAAAGTAAGTATTGCTCTTTATCATAATAAATACATTAACATGAGCTATCGTAAGAATGATGGAAATATACGTGATGCTCAAGTTAAACCCCTTGCATTAGTGCAGCAAGGTCCAAGTACTTATTTGGTGGTTCAATATGAGAGTGGAGCGATTAGACATCTTGCATTACATCGATTTATTTCAGTTAATGTCAGTACGATGCAATTTGAACGCCCGAAATTTAGTCTAAAAACGCATATTGAAAGCCAAAACTTTGGTTTCAGTTCGGGTAAGAAAATTCGCCTAACTTTCCGTATTGATAAAAAAACAGGTGGTTTTTTGACAGAAACACCATTATCAACTGATCAAACTGTAAAAGATTGTGGTTGCGACTATGAAATTTCCGCGACCGTAATTGAGAGCGCTATGCTGGAATGGTGGATAGCGCATTTTGGGGAAGATTACCAAGAAATTGACCGAACTTATTTAGACGACAATGCCTAACGACATAAATTGTCGCTCCATCTTTTATCATTAAGCCATCAACAGAGAGGGCATTAAAATGAAGAAAATTGTTTATATTGATATGGACAATGTGATGGTCGATTTTCCGTCTGGTATTGCAAAATTAGATGAGAAAACCAAACTAGAGTATGAGGGGCGATATGATGAAGTTGAAGGTATTTTCAGTTTAATGGACCCCATGCCAAACGCGATTTCTGCTGTTCATAAATTGATGAAGAAATATCATATTTACGCACTTTCTACCGCTCCTTGGCATAATCCATCCGCTTGGAGCGATAAAGTAAAATGGATCCAGCATTATTTCGGCGAAGAAAAAGGCTCAGCATTATACAAGCGGTTAATTTTATCTCACCATAAAAACTTAAACCAAGGCGATTATTTAATTGATGATCGCACTAAAAATGGGGCGAATAAATTTGAAGGTAAACATTTGCATTTTGGTACTGAACAATTTGCTAACTGGAACTGCGTACTATCTTATTTGGACTGTGGCCCTTTTACGCCAAGTGATATTTTGCAAGATTGCTTGAAAAAGCCAGCCGCCCTCGTGCAAGTTGAAAATGAGGAGCAAAGTCGAATCATTGGTGCTTTTGCAGATCGCTATAAATGGCAAGTGTTTAATTTGGCATGTGTTTATGCAGATGAAACAGCAACCGAACAGAAAACGGTCTATTTAATTATCAGCCCTTATCTCAGTGATGAATTTAAAATGCGTATTGAAGCAATGAGTGCTCATATTCAAGCCGAATATGACGTGTTATTACGATCAAAATCACAGCTAAAACAATATTTCCAACGCCTTTCAGATAATCCATTCTTGCATATTGAAAGCTATAGTTATCAACCCCTTTATAAAGCAGGGAATATATTTGGCATGATGGCGAGAGATAGACAGATTGATGAAATTTTAGAAGAAAAAGGAGCCTGAAAAATGACAGCAAAAAATAAACCAATTTGCGTAGTATTAACCGGTGCTGGCATTAGTGCCGAAAGTGGTATTCCTACTTTTAGAGCGGAAGATGGCTTGTGGGCAGGGCATAAAGTAGAAGAAGTTTGCACGCCCGAAGCCTTAAAGAAAAACCGAGCAAAAGTATTAGAGTTTTATAATGAACGACGTCGTAATGCTCAAGCGGCAGAACCTAATGCAGCACATTTGGCTTTGGTTGAATTGGAAGCGTTTTATGAAGTTCATATAATCACTCAAAACGTGGATGATTTACATGAGCGAGCAGGAAGTACTAACGTACTCCATTTACATGGTGAATTGAATAAAGCTCGCAGCAGTTTTAATACCGATTACATTGTTCCATGTTTGGGTGATCAACTATTAGAGGATAAGGATAATCACGGTCATCCAATGCGTCCACATATAGTCTTTTTTGGGGAAAATGTATCCATGTTTCCTAAAGCAGAAAAGTTAGTGAAAAAGGCAGATATTGTGATTGTTATTGGTACTTCATTACAAGTTTATCCAGCTAATGGATTGGTAAATCTCGCTCCATATGGTTCACTTATCTATTTGATCGATCCTAATCCAAATACAGGATTTGTCCGTAAGAAAGTGATTGCAATCAAAGAAAAAGCGGGTGAGGGCGTTCCGAAAGTGGTAGCTGAGTTATTAGGGAAAATTAAAAAATCATAGAAAACTGACCGCACTTTTCACATAAATAGCGAGTTTTATATCGCTATACTGTATGACTGATGAATTAACGAGAAACGTATGCATCCAGTAATTGAATTTTATTTAGAACAAAGAAAAAGCCAACATAATTTATCTTTGCAAGATATGTGGGCAATGCCAAAAAGAATGGTTGGTGATGCTTATTTATATATTCCTTGGCTTTTACCCGTTACTGAAAGTTCCAAATGGAATCGTTCAGTGCCAGTTTTTAATGAGAAAGATCGAATATTTTTTATTGAAAATGAAGCTATTCAAAAGAAATTTTTACATTCTATTGATTTTATTCTGGATTACTTCTGTTTATATCGTGAAGATAATAAAATATTACCAAAACCTGAATTGAGTGAACGTAAAGTTTGGCTACGTAATATCGGGCATGAAAGTAAGAAGATTTCTCGCATCATTCGTAGTTTAAATTATTGTGGTCATCCTGAGTTGGCTAAAAGTTTACAGCAACTGGCAATAAAATTAGGCCAAGAAAAAGGTGTAATTCAAGAAGAAACCATAGGGATTTGGACGAATCTACTTAAATAATGAGGATAGAATAATGGTAACAGATGAATTTAGAAAAATAGCGGTATCTTTCGCAGGAGGCGATGGTGGAAATCCTAAATCAGAAGTATGGTTTTGTGGATTAGAATGGGGGATTGGTGATGAAAGCTCGCCAGATGATTTTTATGAGAAATTTAGTTTAAGCCCTAAATTAATACCGCATTCTTGGGTAGAGGATGATTTTGATGGTAGTTGGACTACTCAATATAATAGAAAAATATGTTGGTTTTTGTGGTACTACTACAATTTGGATTGGAAAAATGGAGAAAGTGCGGAGCATTTTGTTAAAAAATACGATGTGCTTTACCCACAAGGTATTGGTTTCAAATTAAATATGCTACCAATCAATTTTAAAAATAGATCATCAATTAAATGGAATGATCAATTCATTAAGATGACAGGATTTGAAACATTCAACGAATATAGAGAGTGGTGCGTTGAAAATCGCGGTGCTTTTTATCGTCAACTTATAGATGAATGTCATCCTAAAGTTATTATTTGTACGGGAGTCACTGAAAAAGATAACTTTTTTAAGTTTTTTACTGGAGAAGCTTTATATGAAACTAAAGCATTGAAAGAATTTAATATCTTCTATCGCAAGTACAATGATACTTTAATTTGTGTTTGCCCATTTTTTGGTGGCCCAAGTGGCATTAATTCTTACGACAAAATGGAAGCATTAGTAGAGTCAGTAAAAGAATTATGTAAATAATTTTTTTGTTAAGTTTAACGTTGATAGATAAATAGCGACTTCGGTTGCTATTTATCTTTCTCTTGCTTTAGCATATACATAATGAGATCCTTAGATAAACTACTAATCTCTAAAAAGTGTCATCTACATTATAATGTTTAACCCTGTCTTTTCATCCTTTCATTAAACTATCCGGAATTTCCGGATAATTGATTCTTTTAAGCTCTTTATTATCAAATCTATTCTAGATTTGTGAAGATTTTCTAAAAATAACCGCTTGTAATATTCACTAACGACACGCATTGTCGCTCTCCTCCCTATAATTTTTCTATAAAAGAGAGTTTTTTACCTCTTACAACACGCTTAAGCCCTTTTATAGAAACAACACAGGAGAAAACTTATGGCAATGAAAGTGACTTTTAAACGAGATCCGATTTTTGAGGATGTAAAAAAATTTGTACAACAACAAAAATTTGCCTCTTGCTCGATGATTCAACGCAAATTTAGTTTGGGCTTTAATCGAGCTGGGCGAATTTTAGAACAACTAGAAGAAGCAGGCGTTATTTCACCAATGAAAAATGGACAGAGAAAAGTATTATGAAAAATGATTTAAATTATGCAGTAGAACTTATTCGCAAGGCTGACGGCATTTTAATTACTGCTGGGGCAGGAATGAGTGTGGATTCAGGTTTGCCGGATTTTAGAAGTGTCGGCGGGTTTTGGAATGCCTACCCAATGTTTAAAGGCCGCAATATCAATTTTGAAGATATTGCGACGCCATTGGCTTATGAAACCCATCAAGAGTTAGCTTATTGGTTTTATGGGCATCGTTTATCGCAATATCGAGCAACAATCCCGCATGAGGGCTACCAAATTTTAAAACGTTGGGCAGAAAGCAAACCGTATGGTTATTTTGTTTTTACAAGTAATGTGGATGGGCATTTTCAGAAAGCAGGGTTTGAAGAAGGGCGCATTTATGAAGTACATGGCACATTAGAGCGTTTACAGTGCGTTCATAATTGCCGTGATTTAAGCTGGTCAGCAAAAGAATTTCAACCTGTGGTGGATAACGAAAAGTTGCGCTTATTGAGTGAGCCACCTCGTTGCCCTTATTGTCAACGTTTAGCAAGACAAAATGTGCTTATGTTTGATGATTATTTTTACAGCAGTAATTATCAAAATTTAAAACGAAATAAGCTCGATTTAT
>CAJMMG010000032.1:0-11153 GCA_905214375.1 uncultured bacterium
CAAATTTTTACTGCTTTACTAATGTGCAGTGCGATTTCATTAGCCATTACAATTGATATTTCAGGCAAATATATCGATATCGTTGGACGACGAATTTGGTTAATTTGGACGACTGTTGGCGTTGCTCTTTTTGGTTTAGTCTTACCGTATTTTCTAGAAAATGGAACAACTTTGAGTTTGTTTTGGTTCTTAATCATTGGAATGGGATTAATTGGTATGGGTTATGGACCACTTGCAAGTTTCTTACCAGAATTATTTCCTACACACGCTCGTTATTCCGGAGCATCCTTAACCTACAATATTGCAGGATTATTTGGTGCCAGTGTAGCAGCAATTATTGCATTACCATTGAATGCTAATTATGGCTTAAAAGGTGTTGGAATTTACTTAACCTTAAATGCTGTATTGAGTTTAATTGGATTATGGTTTATTACGGAAACAAGAGATAGGCAACTGCTCTAGATGAATTTATCAAACTTAAGATTTCACTAACATGGAAAATATTTTGGATAAAAGAATGCCTTTCACAAATTTAGATCGGAAAGGCATTTAAAATTAACTATATTTTTTATTATTTAAACCAGCACTAGAATAATTCTTCTGGTTGCGTTGCTGGAATCGCGTCTTTGGTTTTGCCCGTTCCACCATTTAAGCGTTGTTGCAATTCTGGTGGGACATAATAACCGCGCTCTTGCATTTCTGCAACATAAGTACGTTTAGGCTCGGTACCAACGATAAAGTATTCTTTACGACCACCACCTTCAGAAAGTAAACCCGAGTTACTATCAATAGTTTTTTCCATGATATTTGGTGGAAGTTCAAGTTGACGTTCTGGTATATCAGAAAGCGCAGCTTTCATATAAGCGACCCACGCAGGCATTGCGGTTTTTGCACCCGCTTCACCTTTACCTAATACGCGTTTGTTATCATCGAAACCGACATAGGTCGTTGTCACTAAGTTAGCACCAAAACCTGCATACCAAGCCACTTTCGCACTATTGGTGGTACCGGTTTTACCACCGATGTCACTACGTTTAATACTTTGAGCAATACGCCAGCTGGTACCTTTCCAGCTAAGTCCTTGCTCACCATAAATCGCCGTATTTAATGCGCTACGGATTAAGAAGGCTAATTCGCCACTAATCACACGAGGTGCGTATTCTTGTTTCGCTGCACCGTCTTTCGCATCTGCCATTAAATCAACAGAACCATCATTTAATGCTGATGTTTGAAGTTCTGGTAAGTCTGGTACATTGTCTGGTTGCTGATCTCCCTCACTTTCATCTGTATCGGTATTGCTATTACCTTTGGCTGATTTTAGCTTATCTGGATTAGCTACTTCTGCTACATCTTTAAAGCCATCAATTTTATCTTTAGTTTCACCATAAATTACAGGAATATCATTACAGGTGATACAAGCAATTTTGGGGTTCGCAATAAATAAATCTTTACCGGTATTGTCTTGAATTTTTTCGATAAGGTAAGGATCAATTAAGAAACCACCGTTATCAAATACCGCGTAAGCGCGCGCCATTTCCAACGGAGTAAAGGATGCCGCACCTAAGGCAAGCGCTTCACTGGCAAAATATTGATCACGTTTAAATCCAAAACGTTGTAAGAAGTCAGCCGTAAAGTCAACACCTGCAGTTTGTAGTGCTCGGATGGCAATCATGTTTTTAGATTGACCTAACCCTACACGTAAACGCATTGGACCGTCATAACGATCAGGTGAGTTTTTTGGTTGCCACAAAGGTTGTCCTGGTTTTTGAATAGAGATAGGACTGTCTTGCAATACGCTTGAAAGGGTTAAGCCTTTTTCTAACGCAGCCGCATAGATAAATGGTTTAATCGAAGAACCGACTTGTACTAAAGATTGCGTTGCACGATTAAATTTACTTTGTTCATAACTAAAACCACCCACCATCGCTTCAATGGCTCCATTATCAGAGTTTAATGAAACTAATGCAGAGTTAGCCGCTGGAATTTGACCTAAAATCCATTCACCGTTATCACGTTTGCGAATCCAAATCTGTTCTCCTACTTTAACCGGTGATTTACCCGCCCAACGCATTGCGTTAGAAGAAAGCGTCATCGTTTCATTATTCGCTAAGAGCAATTCCGCCCCATTTTTACCCAATGCGGTCACCGCTGCTGGAATAAACGGCTCTGAATCTGGTAATTTTTTCAAGAAAGCGACAATGCGTTCATTATCCCATGGGGCTTCACCTTTTTTCCAAAGTGGTGCACCACCACGCCAGCCATGACGCATATCATAATTGATCAGGTTATTACGGACGGCTTTTTGTGCTTCCGCTTGATCTTTTGAAAGTACAGTTGTGAAGACTTTATAACCTTTGGTATAAGCCTCTTCTTCACCAAAACGTTTCACCATTTCTTGGCGAACCATTTCAGTTACATAGTCTGCACGGAATTCGAATTTAGCCCCATGATAACTTGCGACGATTGGCTCTTTGATGGCTGCATCATATTCTGCTTTGGTGATTTTGTTTTCATCCAACATACGACCTAATACCACATTACGGCGTTCTTCCGCACGTTTTGGTGAATATAATGGGTTCATTGTTGAAGGTGCTTTTGGTAAGCCTGCAATCACAGCCATTTCAGAGAGCGTTAATTCATCTAAGTTTTTACCAAAGTAGGTTTGTGCAGCGGCTGCGACACCATAAGAACGATAGCCTAAGAAAATTTTATTCAAATAAAGCTCTAAAATTTCCTGTTTGCTTAAGGTATTTTCAATTTCAATAGCTAATACCGCTTCGCGGGCTTTACGAATAATGGTTTTTTCTGGGGTTAAGAAGAAGTTGCGTGCAAGTTGTTGCGTAATGGTACTTGCTCCCTGAGAGGCGCCACCATTGTTGACGGCAACAAAAATCGCACGCGCAATACCGATAGGGTCTAAACCGTGATGTTCATAAAAACGGCTATCTTCTGTCGCTAAGAAGGCATCTTGCAGACGCTGAGGCACATTTTCTAATTTCACAGGAATACGGCGTTGTTCACCGACTTCACCGATTAATTTGCCATCAGCCGTATAAATTTGCATCGGTTGTTGCAATTCAACGGTTTTTAGGCTTTCTACCGATGGTAAGGAGGATTTTAAGTGAAAATACAGTACACCACCGGCGACTAACCCCAGTATACATATCGTAAATAGGGTACTTAATATTAATTTTGCGATCCGCATCGTAAAATTCTCTCTGGTTTAATGAATATTCAAAAAATCAAAATTATGATTTTGGCTGCTAAGTATAAAAGATTAATCCCTTAAAGAATAGGAAAGAATATGGGAATTGCTCATAGAAAGCAGCGAAAACAACAAATTGGTGTGAGTAAACAACAAGATAACCTCTATTTTGTTTGGCTAGATGAATTCTACAAAGTTCAATCTATTTGCTTAAATGGACAACAAAAGGACTTTTTTCCCCAGCTATTACCTCATTTACCACAAAAAGCGAACCAATGTTGTTTTATTGGTTCCATTTCACCCCATTTGACTTGGTCTAAAACGCTTATTTTACCGCAAACACTCAATGCTCAGGAGTGTGAACAACAATGTCGTTTCATTTTGCAAAAAGAATTACCGATTCCGTTGGATGAATTATGGTTTGATTATCTTGCCACACCACTAAAACAAGGTTTTCGTTTGGATATCACGGCGATTCGACAACAAAGTGCAAAGGCAGAATTAGTAAAATATTCACCGCTAAAATTGACCGTACTTGATTTACTGAATCACAGTATTTTACGCGCATTTTATGTCATTTTAGGGCAAGAGCCGATTAACACTTTATTTTTATATCAAGATCAACAAGGTTGTCTCGCCGTTTGTGAACGCTTACAACAACGACAAGTTTTGCAATCTCAACGTAATTTATCTGAGCTTTATCAACAATTTATCCAACGCTTTCCCGAAACGATAGAACAGGTTTATGTGTATCAAACGCCAGATATATTGAATTCACGCACGATAGAATCACTGCCTCAGGATTGGCAACGCATCGAAACAGATTTACCTTTCATCGCTTTAGGTAATGCACTGTGGCAAACCGATTTAAAGCTAGTGGATTTATTCTCAAAAACACCCGCACTTTTGCCTCCAATTAATCGGGAGAGTGATGATGTTAAGCCTTAATTTATTGCCTTGGCGCTTAGAACAACATCAAAAGGCTTTTAAGCGCTTTATGTGGCAAGGTTTAATTTGGCTAGCTTGCTCAGTGTTGATTGTCTTTGGCTTGAGTCATCTTAATGAACAACAAGTGTATGTGCTAAATCAGACAAAAGAAAAACTCGCACAAATCACCAATCAAGTCCATAAGAAACGCATTCAAGTTCAGCAACTACAAAGTAACCTGAAAGAAATGAATGAGCTGACAGAAATGGATACAGAATATGTGTATCGGATGCTTAACTTATTAAGTGAGTTACCATTACAACAAGGTGAGTTAGATGTATTTACGCTCAATGCGAAGCAAGTTGCCCTTTCTGGCATGACGGAAAATCAACAAGAATTTGAAGCGATACATCAATTTCTTAAACATCATTTTACAGAGGTTAATTTGACCAAGTTTCAACCAGTGCAACAACAGTTATTCTTTCAATTTGATATTCAGTTATTGGAGTCTGAGCAATGAAGAATCTTATCGATGAGATTGTTCAAAAAACTGCACAAGGTTGGTTGGGGAAATGGCTTCGATTATCTCAAATGGTGCATGCTATCTTTTGGTTGAGTGCACTAAGTGCGGTCATTTTTTTACCTGTTTTTCGTTACGTTGAAAATAGCAATGAACGACATCGACTTGACGCAGAATTGAGTTTGCAGCAGCAAGAGTGGGATAAACAGGAAAAGATTTTACAAACCTTAAGGCAAAAGTCAGACAGCCGACAACTTTCTCCAGAATTAGCTAATTCTGTGTTGCCGATTAATCAGCATGTACAGGCGCTGTTAAATGGGCGACTTCGAGCGTTGGATTTACGTTGGGATTTTTCTCAACATACTTTGTTGCATTTGTCGTTACAAGGCTATTTTGTCGATTTACAGCAATTTTTAACCGCGCTTTTAAACGATATTCCTACACTTTCTTTAACGCAATTAAACATTGAGAAATTAGATGAAGAGGAAAATGCTTCTATTACATGTGAGTTAATTTTCCAATTAAATAAGGACAAATAATGAAAAAGCTTTTCTTAATCTTGATAGCGTTTTTTTCTGTATCAGCATTTTCGCAAGATCCTTTTGATCGTAAACAAAGAGAACAAACCGAATATCCAAAAGAGGGGCTCACCCTACCGCCGGTGTCGACTTGCGTATATTCGGAGCCGAGACTGGCGGAGGAACGCCCATTGGCTCAACTACATATTGTGGGTGTCGTGCAATACGGTAAACAGGCAGAAGTATTCTTTAATGATGATGGGCATATTCTTTCTGCTCAAGTGGGGCAGCGGATTGGAAAGGAAGGCTATTTAATCGAAAAAGTAAGTAAAAACAGTGTGGCTTTCCAAGGTTATAAAACAGGGCAATGTGAACAAACGACCTCAATCATAATGGGATTTTAAAATGGTAAAGCAGAAAATAAAAACAAAGTTTGGTCAGTTTTTAATGTGTTTTCTGATCCTATGGACAACTTATTCAGTGGCAGAAAATCGCGTATTTTCACTTCGCTTAAAACAAGCTCCCATAGTAGAGACACTCCAACAACTTGCCCTTGAGCAAAATGCCAATTTAATGATTGATGATGAGTTAGAAGGAACACTTTCATTACAATTAGATAACGTAGATTTTGATCGTTTATTGCGTTCTGTCGCAAAAATCAAAGGGCTCTCTTTTTATCAAGAAAATGATATTTATTATTTAGGTAAGCCTTCTCAACATGAACAATATGCAGAGAAAATGACAGAACCTATGGCAATTAGCGGAGAAAGTTTATCTAGTGAAACGCCACTTGTGAGTACAACGGTTAAACTGCATTTTGCCAAGGCCTCTGATGTGATGAAATCTTTAACAACAGGGAGCGGTTCTTTGCTTTCACCTAGCGGCACAATTACATTTGATGATCGAAGCAATGTGTTACTGATTCAGGATGATGCACGTTCACTTAAAAATATCAAAAAATTAATTGCAGAGCTGGATAAACCCATTGAACAAATTGTCATTGAAGCACGTATTGTGACGATTACCGATGAAAGCCTAAAAGAATTAGGTGTGCGTTGGGGCATTTTTAATCCTACTGAGGCAGCCCATCGAGTGAGTGGCAGTTTAGATGCGAATGGGTTTAGCAATATCAGTAATAATTTAAACGTGAATTTTGCGACAACGGTCACGCCAGCTGGCTCATTAGCACTTCAAGTAGCCAAAATTAATGGTCGATTATTAGACCTAGAATTGACCGCACTTGAACGTGAAAATAACGTAGAAATTATAGCGAGTCCTCGCTTACTCACGACCAACAAAAAAAGCGCAAGCATCAAACAAGGGACAGAAATTCCTTATGTGGTGACGAATGGTAAAAATGACACGCAGTCAGTGGAGTTTCGTGAAGCTGTGTTGGGGTTGGAAGTCACACCGCATATTTCGAAGGATAATAATATCTTATTGGATTTATTAGTCAGTCAAAACTCGCCAGGAAATCGCGTGGCTTATGGGCAGAATGAAGTCGTATCTATTGATAAACAAGAAATTAATACGCAAGTGTTTGCCAAAGATGGGGAAACGATTGTATTGGGCGGTGTATTTCACGATACGATCACGAAAGGTGTCGATAAAGTACCATTATTGGGCGATATTCCAGGTATTAAGCGCTTATTTAGTAAGGAAAGTGAACGACATCAAAAACGAGAACTCGTAATTTTTGTGACTCCTCATATTTTGAAACAAGGTGAAAGAATGGAAATGGCTAAAAAAGAAAAGCATTTTAAGCAAGTTGAAAAAGCGAAAAAATAAAGTGCGGTCAATTTCTCTCATGTTTTCTCATTTTTTTCAGTTTAGCTGTGTGCATTGCAAGCGAACTATTCATTTTGGTCGAAATGGATTGTGCAGTCGATGTCAGAAGCAAATTAAAACTTTCCCTTATTGTGGGCGATGTGGTTCACCCTTGCAGCATTATGCAATGGGCTGTGGTCATTGTTTGAGAAATGAACCCGCTTGGGATCGTATTGTGATAATTGGACATTACCTTGAACCGCTTTCTTCACTTATTCATCGTTTTAAATTCCAAAAACAGTTTTGGTTAGATCGGAGTTTATCGCGTTTGCTTTATCTTGCGGTGCGAGAGGCGAGACGAACACATGGACTCTCTCTGCCACAGGCGATTATCCCCGTACCGCTATATCATTTTCGACAGTGGCAACGGGGCTATAATCAGGCTGATTTATTGGCTAATTGGTTAAGTCGTTGGTGTGATGTGCCTAACTGTAATCATGTGGTGAAACGGATTAAACATACTCATACTCAGCGAGGTTTAACGGCGAAAGATCGACGACACAATCTTAAAAATGCTTTTGCAGTGAATACCAAAAAGCCTTTTCCTTATGAACGCGTTGCTTTGGTGGATGATGTGATTACAACCGGCTCAACGTTGGCAGAGATAGCCAAACAGCTTCGAAAATTAGGTGTAAAAGAAATTCAGGTATGGGGTTTAGCGAGAGCTTAAATTCTGTTAAAGATAGGATTCATCTATATCTATAAAAATAGGAATAAATGTAGAAAAAATTGCCATATCGGAGTATTATTCTTAACATATTATATCAAATATTAGGACTTTATTTATGGAACAAATTTTTATTTCAGATGCTGCACAAGCACATTTTCGGAAGCTTTTAGATACACAAGAAGAAGGTACAAATATTCGTATTTTTGTCGTGAATCCGGGTACGCCAGGAGCAGAATGTGGCGTGTCTTATTGTCCGCCAAATTCAGTTGAATCGACTGATACTGAAATGAAGTACGATACGTTCTCTGCATTTGTAGATGAAATCAGCTTACCGTTTTTAGAAGATGCGGAAATTGATTATGTAACAGAAGAGCTTGGGGCTCAACTGACTTTAAAAGCGCCTAACGCAAAAATGCGTAAAGTTGCAGATGATGCGCCTTTAATCGAGCGCGTAGAGTATGTGATTCAAACACAAATCAACCCACAATTAGCTAGCCATGGCGGTAAAATCACGTTAATTGAAATTACTGATGATGGTTATGCTGTTCTACAATTCGGTGGTGGCTGTAATGGTTGTTCAATGGTTGATGTCACCCTAAAAGACGGGGTAGAAAAACAGTTAGTTTCGCTCTTCCCGAATGAATTAAAAGGTGCAAGAGACGTAACAGAACACCAACGTGGTGAACATTCTTATTATTAAGAATAGAAGATAAAAAAGGGCTAATCATTCGCCCTTTTATTTTTTAAGCGGCAGATAATTTCTGTAACAACCGATCCATTGCCCGATATCCTAGCGCTTCTGCTAAATGAGGTTGTTGTATCTCTTTTTCGCCATTCAAATCGGCAATTGTGCGTGAGACTTTCAAAATTCGATGGTAGGCTCTTACTGAAAGCCCTAGCTTATTCAGTGCATTCTCAAGAAATAGTGAATCTTTATCTTGTAATTTACAGTCTCGTTCAATTTCTTTGCTTGAAAGATATGCATTGATCTTGCCTGCTCGAGCAAGTTGAATTTCTCTCACTTTTAACACTTTTTCTCTTACTTGTTGGCTTGTTTCGCCTCTATCTCCAGTATTCTGTAAGCTACCTTGTGGCAGAAGGGGCACTTCAATGGATAAATCAAAACGATCTAAAAATGGGCCAGAAAGGCGATTTAAATAACGTATCACTTGTTGTGGCGAGGTGCGGTTATGTGTTCCCGTATAATGCCCCGTTGGACTTGGATTCATCGCCGCAACTAATTGAAAGCGAGCAGGAAATTGGATTTTAGCATTGGCTCGCGAAATAATAATTTCTCCACTTTCTAATGGCTGGCGGAGTGCATCAAGTACTTTACGCTCAAACTCAGGCAATTCATCAAGAAAAAGTACGCCATTATGTGCGAGCGATATTTCGCCTGGTTTTGGAATGGTTCCTCCACCTACTAAGGCTGGCAAAGAGGCACTATGATGTGGTGCTCGAAACGGTCGTTGTTTCCAGTTATGAAAATTTAATTCATTTTGTACTAAACTCGTAACCGAAGCGGTTTCAATGGCTTCTGAATCAGTCATTTCAGGGAGTAATGCGGTGAGACGACTTGCTAACATAGTTTTACCTGTACCGGGAGGACCTAAAAAGAGTAGGTTGTGCTGACCTGCGGCAGCTATTGTTAGTGCTCGTTTCGCATGTTGCTGACCAATAATATCCGTCAAATCTAAGTGATTTTTAGCTGAAAATCTGACCGAACTTTCTTGTACAAGTAATGAGGCCAAAGGTAATTTATCTTGAGTATTTAAGAATTGCACGACCTCTAAAAGGTTTTTAGCGAAATAAGTCTCTTGCTCTGAGACAAGCGACGCCTCATTGGCATTTTGATAAGCGATAATGGGTGCGCGTTTCGCTTTTTGAGCTGCTAAAATGGCAGGAATGACACCGTGTACGCCACGTAATTCACCCGTTAATGCGAGTTCACCAACGAATTCAAATTGTTTTAAACGGCTACCATCTAATTGATCTGATGCAGCCAAGATACCTATCGCAATGGGTAAATCAAATCGTCCCCCTTCTTTGGGTAAATCAGCCGGTGCAAGATTTACGGTGATGCGTTTGGCAGGATATTTGAACTGCGCATTCATTAATGCACTTCTGACACGATCTTGCGCTTCTTTTACAGTTTTTTCGGGTAGGCCAACTAAGGTAAATCCAGGTTTTCCGTTACTTAAGTGTACCTCAATGGTAACAAGAGGGGCTTGTACGCCCATTGAGGCACGGCTATAAACAATGGCAAGAGACATTCAGATTCCTTAAAATGCGGTCAAAAATAATCAGATTTTCGCACTATAAAAAAAGCACAGAATGAAATCATACATTCTGTGCTTTTTTTGCGATCTTGATCGCAGAAATTACTTTTTCTTGATAAAAAACTACGCGAAAAGTGGGGCAAACCAACTATCTAACTTGGCAGCCAATTTATCAATACCAATTTTATTTTGTGCAGAAAAAGCCTCTACTTGAATATCACCTTGGAAGGGTAAAATCGCTTCACGTACTATTTTGACTTGTTTGCTACGTGCACTTTGGCTGAGTTTATCCGCTTTAGTTAAAAGTAGCATAACCGGTAAATCAGCAGAAACTGCCCATTCTATCATTTGTTGATCGAGATCTTTTAAAGGATGGCGAATATCCATTAAAACAACAAGTCCGCCTAAACATTCTCGTTTTTGCAAATATTCCCCGAGGGATTTTTGCCACTCGATTTTCATTTTTTCAGGAACGGCAGCATAGCCATAGCCAGGTAAATCCACTAGTTTACAATTCGGCTCCACCTCAAACAGGTTGATGAGCTGTGTCCGACCAGGGGTTTTAGAGGTTCGAGCTAAGCTTTTCTGATTGGTTAATGCATTAAGTGCGGTTGATTTTCCTGCATTTGAACGCCCTGCAAACGCAATTTCAATCCCTATATCTTCTGGGATGGAACGAATATTGGGGGCGCTCGTAAGAAAATGCGTTTTATGATAATTCAGTTTAATTTCAGACATAATGGTTCCTTTCATCAATTGACCCTAGCATATCACAAATAGAAAAATTGCTGAAATTATGAGAGAATGCGCGCTTTGCATTGATTTAAAGTATCTTTAATTATTTTTTACTATGGAATCTCAAGAGAATCAATATCGCTGGCCAAAAGCGGAAGCCGTTTATCCCGATAGACCAGGGCGTTCTTATGCGCTTAAGCGCCTACGTTATCGTCTTCGTTCTTTTTTACATCGAGGATCAATTGCTCATTTTGAGCAATTTATTAATCAGCATCCTTTTCTTGTCACATTATTAAATGAACATGCAGATTATAGCTACCCATTAGTTTATCGTTTTTTAGATAAACGTTTTAATAGCAAACAGCGTTTCGAAGCTATTTGTGACAATCTACTTTTTTACCTGAAAAATTGACCGCCCTTTGATCTGCCCCCAAAAAGTTGGACAGGTAGTTAACTTAAATATTGAGCTCGG
>CAJMMG010000033.1:0-10306 GCA_905214375.1 uncultured bacterium
CACCAAGATTTTTCATCATTGTGCCAAGGGTTTCACGTAATTTTTTGTTTGCACTTACGCCGCCAGCAATGACTAAACGCTTATAACCGGTTTCTTTTAAGGCACGTTTGCATTTAATTGCAAGTGTATCCACGACAGAATTTTGGAAGGCAAAGGCAATATCAGCTTTGGTTTGTTCGGTTAATTTACCTTCTTGTTTGAACGCCTGATTAATGGTGTTTGCTGCTGAGGTTTTTAAACCTGAAAAGCTAAAATCAAGACCAGGTCGATCCGTCATTGGTCGAGGGAACACAAAACGATCCGGCGATCCTTTTTCGGCTAAACGTGAAAGTGCGGCACCACCAGGGTAATCTAGCCCTAATAATTTCGCGGTTTTATCAAAGGCTTCACCTGCTGCATCATCAATGGATTCGCCAATGACTTCATATTTCCCTACTCCATCAACGCGCACTAATTGTGTGTGTCCACCTGAAACTAAGAGGGCAATAAATGGAAAGTGCGGTCGATTTTCATCAAGCATTGGCGCAAGTAGATGACCTTCCATGTGATGTACGCCAATAGCGGGCACATTCCAAGCATAAGCCAGTGAACGCGCGATCGTTGCGCCCACTAATAATGCGCCCACTAACCCCGGGCCACTTGTATAGGCGATACCATCAATTTGATCAGCGGCTAAATTGGCTTCTTCTAATGCGGCTTTAATTAATGGCGCCGTTTTGCGAATGTGATCGCGGGAAGCCAGCTCTGGCACTACACCACCGTAATCCGCATGCAAGGCAATTTGCGTGTAAAGCTGATTAGCAATTAAGCCTTTGTCTTCATCATAAATCGCGACACCTGTTTCATCACAGGAGGTTTCGATCCCTAAAATACGCATTTTCTTCTCATTTTATTAAAAAAATTGGCAAAGATTTTACCTTGTTTAGCCCGCTTAAACCAGTTCAAACGCCAAATTTTCAGCAAATAGGCGATCTTTCCTTTGCTTTTACGGGGAAGATCGATTAGAATTGCGTCCTTTATTGAATTTGCCGTTCATTCGGCAGTAATAAAAATTTAAAATTGCAATTAAATTAAACTCATTGAGGTGATTGGCTTATGCCTGTAATTAAAGTACGTGAAAACGAATCATTTGACGTAGCTTTACGTCGTTTCAAACGCTCTTGCGAAAAAGCTGGTATTTTAGCAGAAGTTCGCGCTCGTGAATTCTATGAAAAACCAACTACAATCCGTAAACGTGAAAAAGCAACGCTTGCTAAACGTCACGCTAAACGTAATGCTCGCGAAAACGCGCGCAATACCCGTTTATACTAATTTGTAGTATTTTCTAACTCGAGTTAAGACAAACCGTGAAACCTTTTGGGTATCACGGTTTTGTTGCTTTAAATTCATCGAAAAAAAGTCACGCAAAATCAACCGCACTTTCGCATCGTATTCAAGGAGGCAAGGCAATGAAAGGCTCAATTCCACGCCAATTTATTGATGATCTGCTCACAAAATCGAATATTGTCGATGTGATTAATGCGCGCGTGAAACTCAAAAAAGCAGGACGAGATTATCAAGCTTGTTGTCCGTTTCATCACGAAAAAACACCATCCTTCACGGTAAGTGAAAAAAAACAATTCTATTATTGCTTTGGCTGTGGTGCGAAAGGCAATGCGATTTCATTTTTAATGGATTATGACAAATTAGAATTTGTTGAAGCCGTTGAAGAACTTGCCGCTTCGGCAGGGCTTGAAGTGCCTTATGAAAAACGCCCAAATCAATTCGGCAATAAACCGGATGTGAGCTATCAAACAAAACGTAATTTATACGATTTAATGCAAGAGATTGCGTCGTTTTATCAAGCTCAACTCCCGCTAAATATTCCTGCTCAAAGCTATCTTCAGCAACGTGGTTTATCGCCAGAAATTATTGCTCGTTTTCAAATCGGTTATGTGCCCAATGCGATGGATACGGTGTTGCGTCAATTCGGTAAAAATCGAGAAGAGCAGAAAAAGCTATTCGATTTAGGTATGCTTTCTCGCAACGATCGTGGCAACGTGTACGATAAATTCCGTAATCGCATTATGTTTCCAATTCGGGATAAACGTGGTCGAACAGTTGCCTTTGGTGGACGTGTTTTAACGGATGAAAAACCTAAGTATTTGAACTCCCCCGAAACCATTACGTATCATAAAGGTAATGAGCTTTATGGTTTATATGAAGCTTTACAAATCAATGATGAGCCAGAAAAACTACTGGTGGTTGAAGGTTACATGGATGTGGTGGCATTAGCGCAATTTGGTGTCGATTATGCAGTAGCATCTCTCGGGACATCAACGACTTCAGAGCAAATTCAATTATTGTTCCGTTCAACAGAGCAAGTCATTTGCTGCTACGATGGTGATAGAGCAGGGCGTGATGCGGCTTGGCGCGCACTTGAAAACGCTTTGCCTTATCTGGAAGATGGACGACAAATCAAGTTTATTTTTCTGCCAGATGGAGAAGATCCGGATACTTATATTCGTCAATATGGTAAAGAAAAGTTTGAAGAATATATTGATCAAGCTCAGTCTCTCACAGAATTCTTATTCGCGCATTTAAGTCCACAAGTAGATTTCTCGACGCAAGAAGGACGAGGCAAATTAGTGGCACTCGCGGTGCCTTTAATTCGTCAAATTCCTGGTGATATGCTGCGTCTTTCATTGCGGAATATGTTGGCGCAAAAGCTTGGTATCTTTGATCAATCACAGCTTGAAAGCTTAATACCAAATCAAATAGACAAGGCAGCCCCAAAACCTAAAACGCCACAAAAAACCATTAAGAAAACGCCAATGCGCGTGGTGATTTCGCTGTTGTTACAGAATTCACAATTAGTAAATCGTATTTCGGATGTCGGTTTGCAAGCCTTAAAGCATGAAGCGGGTTATGAATTACTTGAAAAATTGACCGCACTTTGTCGTGAAAGAGAAGGTATTACAACGGGGCAAATCTTAGAATATTTTCGTGATACAGAATTCAGTAAGCCTCTTGAAATATTAGCCTCTTGGGATCATCTATTAGATGACTTAGAAATCATTAATGCATTCTCTCAAAACTATCGTCGATTGAATATTCAAGCGATTGAACGTGATATTGAGATGCTTATCGCCAAAGAAAGGGCGGAAGGCTTAACTGATCAAGAACGAGCAATTTTAGTGAATTTGCTCAAGGGAAAAGAAGAGCAGAAAAAACAGTTAGTTAATCCGTCATAACAATGGTAAAATCTCCTGTTCAAAACAAGGGCTTTTATCTTCCAAAAATAACGCAAAACGGGAATAAAAATGGAACAAAATCAACAATCTACCGCAGAGCAATATTCAGAACAAATTGAACAGCTTATGGAATTGGGTCGTACGCAAGGTTATTTAACCTATGCGGAGATTAATGACTTACTTCCGGAAGATGTGATCGATCCAGAGTATTACGATAAGTTGTTGCAGACTTTACAGCATGATGCGGGTATTCCGGTTCTTGATGAAGCGCCGGAAAGTGACGAAATGATGTTGAATGACACGATTCCGGATGAAGATGCAGTGGAAGAAGCAACACAGATTTTATCCAATGTGGAATCTGAAATCGGTCGTACAACCGATCCTGTGCGTATGTATATGCGTGAAATGGGTACCGTTGATCTTCTTACCCGTGAAGATGAAATCAGCATTGCAAAACGTATTGAAGAAGGGATTGATGAAGTTCAGACAGCAATTGCTGCATACCCAGAAGCGTTAACTGAATTATTAGATCATTATGACCAAGTTGAAGCGGGTAATTATCGCTTAGCTGATTTAATCACAGGCTTTGTTGACCCAAATATTGCTGAAGAGGAAACGGCAAATATTGATGAGCATTTTGCCGATGAAGATGAAAGTGCTGAATCTGCTGTAGACGTTGATGATGAGAGCGATGAGGAAGATGAAAGTGATAGCAGCTCAAGTTCAGATGACAGCGACTCTGATAATAGCATCGATCCTGAAGTAGCGCGTGAAAGATTTTCGGCATTAAGAGAGCAACACACTAAAACATTAGCAACTATTGCAAAACACGGACGTAGTGGTAAACGTGCAAAAGATCAAATTGCTCAACTCGCAGATATTTTTAAACAATTCCGTTTAGTGCCAAAACAATTTGATGTGCTTGTTTTATCAATGAAAAATATGATAAAACGTGTACGTGCAGAAGAGCGTCAACTGCAGAAAGTATTAGTTGATATTGCGGGTATGCCAAAAGATGAATTTGAGGCACTTATTGTTGCTAATGGCAGCAATGATACGTGGGTAGAAAAAGCATTAAAATCCACGAAGGCTTGGGCAAAACGCTTACCAAAATATGAAGAGCGTATCCGTTTATCTTTAGATAATTTAGCGAATATTGAACAGCATACTAATCTGACCATCCAACAAATGCGTGAGATTTGCGATGCGGTATCTCGTGGTGAACAAAAAGCTCGCCGTGCGAAAAAAGAAATGGTTGAAGCTAACTTACGTTTGGTCATTTCTATTGCGAAAAAATATACCAACCGTGGTTTGCAATTCTTGGATTTAATTCAAGAAGGGAATATTGGTTTGATGAAAGCAGTAGATAAATTTGAATATCGTCGTGGTTATAAATTTTCAACTTATGCAACTTGGTGGATTCGTCAGGCAATTACTCGTTCGATCGCGGATCAAGCGCGTACAATCCGTATCCCTGTTCATATGATTGAAACGATTAACAAATTAAATCGTATTTCTCGTCAAATGCTACAAGAAATGGGACGTGAAGCGACGCCAGAAGAGCTTGCTGAACGCATGGGGATGCCAGAAGATAAAATCCGTAAAGTGCTTAAAATCGCGAAAGAACCTATTTCTATGGAAACCCCAATCGGTGATGACGATGATTCACATTTAGGTGACTTCATCGAGGACTCAACCCTTGAATTGCCATTAGATTCTGCAACCGCACAAAGCTTGAAAGTGGCGACTCATGAAGTGTTAGAAGGCTTAACACCTCGTGAAGCGAAAGTATTACGTATGCGTTTTGGTATTGATATGAATACCGACCATACACTCGAAGAAGTGGGTAAACAATTTGATGTAACTCGTGAGCGTATTCGTCAGATTGAAGCGAAAGCGTTGCGTAAATTACGTCATCCTAGCCGTTCTGAGACATTAAGAAGTTTCCTGGATGAGTAATTGTTTATTTATATAAAAAGAAAAGGCAGAGATCTCTGCCTTTTTTATTTGATTAAATTTGGTTATTTACCGTGAAATCACATTCCTTTAAAATACGCGCCTTTCTTCATTTAAAAACAAAAAAGGAACTTTATGGAAGAATCTCAAGAACTCGAAAAACTGCCTCGCGTGGTTACAGGTGTATTAAAAGTGGTATTAAGTTTTTCACTTATTGCTTTAGCTGTAGTATTGATTATTGCATTAGCTAAAATTACATATACGTTAGCGATCATGGTGTTCAATACATCAAGCGTAGTGCCTTATGATGTTGCTGAACAAGCTGTGATGTTTTTCTTATATTTCGGTTTTATTGGCCTTATTGTGCAATATTTTAAAAGTGGCTATCACTTTCCTTTGCGATATTTTATTTATGCGGGGATTACCGCCATGTTGCGCCTGATCATTGTGAATCATGAAAGCTCAGTTGATACCATCTTATTCGCAGGCGCGATTTTAATTATGGTTATTGCACTTTGTTTAGTGTTGTATTCCAATAAAATTAAAATTTAAAAGTGCGGTCATTTTGACCGATATTTTGGAATGGATTATTCCGGTACAATCCATTCCACTGTCCAACTTCCCGTACCTTCAGGGACGAGCGTTTGGGTTAAATAAGGCAAAATAGATTTCATTTGCTGTTCTAATTGCCAAGGTGGATTAATCACCACCATTCCACTTGCGGTCATACCACGTTGATCGCTATCAGGGCGAACCGCCAATTCAATTTTCAAAATTTTACGAATTCCCGTTGCTTCTAATCCTTTAAAAATGCGTTTTGTTTGTTGGCGTAGAACCACTGGATACCAAATGGCATAAGTACCTGTCGCAAAGCGTTTATAACCTTCTTCGATCGCTTTCACCACCAAATCATAATCCTCTTTTAATTCATAAGGCGGATCAATAAGCACTAAACCGCGGCGCTCTTTGGGAGGAAGCGTCGCTTTGAGTTGTTGGAAACCATTTTCTGATTTTGTCGTGATATTCTTGAATTCTTTAAAGTTATTCCGTAATAATGGAAAATCACTCGGATGTAATTCTGTCAGTAATGCACGATCTTGAGGACGCAATAATTGCGCAGCAATCATTGGTGAACCTGCATAATAGCGTAATTCTTTACCGCCATAATTGAGCTTTTTAATAAGATCGACATAGCGTGCAACCTCTGCAGGTAAATCTGTTTTGTCCCAAAGTCTTCCAATTCCCTCTTTATATTCACCGGTTTTTTCTGATTCGTTAGAACTTAAGCGATAACGACCGACTCCTGAATGGGTATCAAGATAGTAGAAGCCTTTTTCTTTTAGTGAAAGATTTTCTAGAATCAGCATTAATACAATGTGTTTAAGCACATCTGCGTGGTTGCCAGCATGAAAACTGTGGCGATAACTTAACATAGTTTCTCCTTTATGATGAGAAAAGTACACTCAAGATTGATGATGGTATAACTTTTCTGTAGAAAAAATATTATCACTTGAAACACTAAAACCTTTGAAAGGCTTTGAATTCAAGGGGATATTCATGATGACAGAATTTTTTATGATCCGGCAACTTATGGGAAAGCAAATTGAAAGGTTAATAATATATTATATGCTTATATAGAATCTAGTTTTTTATTATAAATACTTTTGTTGTCTTACTTTACAAGATAAGATGTAATTCCTAGAAATTTGAATATAACACTTGAAAAGTGAGTATATAATTTAACTTATTATTTTCATTGTTTAAATTGACTCTCGAGGACTAAACAAAAAAACTAAACTAAAGTTAATGTCATTTCCTATTGTTTTATTCTTAATTGTGATATAAAATCCTTTCAAATTTTAGTCGGGGTGCCACAAGGTGGCTGAGATGATACCCGTGAACCTGAAACAGTTAGCACTGACGTAGGAAACTAATATGCCAAAATACTTTCTTATTCTTCATACCAATTTTCATTCCTTTTATATCGTTACCTTGAGTCGTTAATCCTTAGGTTAATGCTATGGTGCATATTCAGGATCTTAGTCTTGCTTTTGGAGAGCAAGTACTATTTGAACACCTTGATTTAACCCTTTTACCGAATGAATGGGTCAGTTTACTTGGCTGCTCTGGTGTAGGTAAATCAACGCTTTTGAGATTAATTGCAGGGCTTGATATACAAGGGAAAATCCAAGGCAATATCATCTCACATCCAAATATTCGAGTGTCATGGTTACCACAAAAAGATACCCTTTATCCTTGGCTTTCAATTGTTGATAACGTCCAATTAGAAAACGTACTATTTGGAAATAAATCTGCAAAAACCACCATTCAAGCCAAAGTATTACTTGAACAAGTGGGCATGTCAGAACATCTTCATAAAAGCTGTGCTCAATTATCTGGAGGGCAAAAACAAAGAGTGGCTCTCGCTCGAGTATTAATGCAAAACGCTGATTTAGTTTTACTTGATGAACCTTTCTCTGCCCTTGACGCGATTAGTCGTTACCAATTACAAAACTTGGCCCATGAACTATTAAAAAATAAATCAGTGTTATTAGTTACCCATGATCCTCAAGAAGCATTACGCTTAAGCCAACGTATTTTTGTATTACGTTCACCGCAGCCTAATCAATCAGCATTATCCGATGTCATAAAACCTGAAGGTAAAGCACCACGAGATCTAAACCAAAACAATTTGTGGATGCTCCAACAGCAATTATTGAACGAGTTATTAGAGGGAAAAAGATGAAACTTAGCCTTCTTAAACCGCTCTTTATTGGAATTATATTGCTTTGTCTTTGGCTACTTATTGGTGTATTCGGTGATTTTCCCCATTACATATTTCCTTCTCCGCAAGCTGTATGGCTGCAATTAACTTCTCATTCAGAACTACTTTGGCAACATACACTAATCACCTTAATTGAAATTGGCTTAGGGCTGCTACTGGGTTTTCTTTTTGGATTGTCATCAGCCCTATTACTCTCTTTTTCGCCTAAAACATCGTCCTTACTGTTACCAATTTTAGTGATTTCTCAAGCAATTCCTGTTTTTGCTATCGCTCCGATACTCGTACTTTGGCTAGGTTATGGAATGCCATCAAAAATTGTTATGGCTATTCTCATTATCTATTTCCCTGTAACGGCAGCTTGTTACGATGGCTTACGCAATACGCCTCAAGCTTGGATTGATCTCGCCAAAACATTCAAACCATCCCCTTGGCGTTTATTACTTAAAGTACGTTTACCAGCCGCTTTACCCGCATTTGCATCAGGCTTTCGCATTGCTGTTTCAGTCGCACCAATTGGCGCTGTAATTGGAGAATGGGTAGGTTCATCAGAAGGACTTGGCTATTTGATGATTCACGCGAACGCTCGTATGCAGGTAGATTTAATGTTTGCCGCGTTGCTGATATTAGTGGCAATTTCACTTTGTTTATATTTCAGCATTGATTGGCTATTACGCCGTTTTATTTGGCACGTTTAACTCTTCATGACAAAAGGAGACAAAAATGAAGAAAATCATACGTTATTTCAGTCTTTTAATTGGATTTACCGCCAGTTTTACCAGTTTAGCAAGAGAGAAAATTAGCTTAATGCTTGATTGGTATGTGAATCCTGACCACGCAGCAATCATCGTTGCTCAGCAAAAAGGCTTTTTTGAAAAAAATAACTTAGACGTCGAAATTATCGAACCAGCCGATCCATCGTTACCGCCTAAATTGGTTGCTGCAGGAAAAGTGGACTTAGCTATTAATTATCAACCTCAACTTTATCAACAAGTTTCAGAAGGATTACCTTTAGTGCGTGTAGGCTCTCTGATTTCCAGTCCATTAAATAGCGTAGTAGTGCTCAAAAATAGCAAGATCAAAACACTTGCCGATCTGAAAGGCAAAAAAGTAGGCTATTCAGTTAGTGGCTTTGAAGATGTGTTGCTCGACACAATGCTCCGTTCTATTGGACTCAGCAACCAAGACGTAAAATTGGTGAATGTAAATTGGTCGCTTTCCCCTTCTCTTTTAACTGGGCAAGTCGATGCGGTCATCGGAGCATTTCGTAATTTCGAACTGAATCAGATCCATTTAGAAAAACAAGAAGGCGTGGCATTTTTCCCTGAACAATATGGCGTGCCGGTTTATGATGAATTGATTTTAGTGGCAAACAGAAACAATCTTGCCTCTAAAAAAATTTCTGCTTTTTTAACCGCACTTGAACAAGCCACAACCTATCTACAAAGCCATCCAGATGAAGCATGGCAAGCTTTTGCGAACCATAAGCCAAAAGAACTCAATACAGAATTAAATCAATTAGCGTGGAAAGATACCTTGCCTTTACTAGCAGCTAAACCTCGTCAATTGGATGCCAAACGTTATCAACAAATGGCGGAGTTTATGCATCAAAAAGGCTTGATTCCAAAAGCACTAGAATTGAAAGACTATGCCATCGAATTACAGTAAGGGAAAATGATGATTAACCAACTAATTCAGCAAGCGCAACCTTATTGGAAGCAATATGTTGAGCATGAATTTGTACAACAACTTGCAAAAGGCACCTTGCCAAAAGCTTGTTTTCAACACTATTTAAAACAAGATTACATCTATCTTTTCCATTATAGCCGTGCTTTTGCCTTAGGCGTGTTCAAGGCAAGAAATTTTGCCGAAATGGCCATGCCGCGTAAAACGCTCGACATTCTTTGCCAAGAAATCCAATTACATTTGAATTACTGCCGACAATGGGAAATTAGTGAACTGGAAATATTCCAAACACCAGAAAGTGCGGCATGTATTTCCTATACACGTTACCTGCTTGATTGTGGAATGACGGGCGGCTTACCAGAACTTTATGCAGCAGTTACGCCTTGCGCTTTAGGTTACGCACAAGTCGCCCGCTACATCACAGAAAATTATCCAAAACTATCAAGCAATCCTTATCAAGCATGGATTGACGCATACTCTGCACCAGAATATCAACAAGCCGCACAAGAAACTGTTGATTTTCTTACCGCACTTTGTGAGCCACTTAATGATTCTCAGTTAACTAATATTCAACAGATTTTTACCACTGCCACTCGAATGGAAATCGGATTTTGGCAAATGGGATTGGATTTAGCATAAAAATAAAGGC
>CAJMMG010000034.1:0-10116 GCA_905214375.1 uncultured bacterium
AGAGTATGTATTCCTAAATTATTTATTTTTCATCTAAGTAATTAGAAATTAAAGACACGACAATTACTCCTGGGATATCTTTAATTTCATCCATAAGATCCGCTAAAGCTAATTGACGGTTACTTTCAAGGGTAACCACCAATTTGCCTTCTTCAGATTTTTCACCATGAATTTCAGCACCTGAAATAGCTAAAATAGCTTCTTTGACTTGGCTGAGTTTTTCAGGTCTGGCTTGCACAACAATACTGCATACATACCAGTTTTCATTTTCGCTAAATTGACTCATCTGTATTTGTTTCAAAATTAAGAATTTTTATTGCTTTTGTTGGGCAAACGCTTAAACAAGCACCACAACCATTACAACTTTCTAAATCTAAAATAGGTTTTGCCACACCACCAAGCTGTAATCGAAAACGGATGGCATTCATCGGACAGCTATCTTGGCAACTTCGACATTCCACTCGATTTTCGGTTAGGCACTGCGTTGTAATCTCAACTTTATGTGCCCAAGGCTCTTCTTCTAATGAACGAAAAATCGGTTGTTCGCAGACTAAAACACATTTTTGGCAGAAAGTGCATTCGCCTTTGTCAAATTGTATTTCAGGAAAGCCGCCATCGCCTTTTACGATAATTTGGGTTTCGCATACCAGTATGCAATCACCGCATCGAGTACATTTATCTGTAAAGTCTGCTTCGTTTACCGACCAAGGTGGACGTATAGCATTAATACCTTGAATTTTAGCGCTTTCAGAATGTAACGATTGCAAAAACTGCCCACGTAATAACTGTCTGCGAGAAGGGTTCTCAATCGCCATATTTTTCTTTAAAATTCGGTATTTTCAGGGGGTGCATTATCTAGTTCTAATGATAAAATAGTAACTACCTAAAAGGAGTAATTTTTTAAAAATATACACTTTTATTGAGTTAGATCAAGGATATTTTTAAAATATGTTATTAATGTAAATAAATTGTTAAGAAATAAGTGAAAATGATTATTAAAAAGGGCGGAAAGCCCGCCCTTAAAAATATTTAAAACATTATGCGTTTTTGGTTGGGTAATCCCACCAAATATCGAATAATTCGCTGATTTCGATTTGTTGCAATTTATTCTCTTCTAACCATTTTTGCACTAATTGGCGATGGCTTTCATCACATTTACCGATTTTCTCTAAGCAAACTAAGCCTTCCCAATGTAAATAGCCGCTACCTTCATAAGCTAAGCCGTTTGGTTGAATCACTTCAGCAATAAAACGATCAACGGTTTCATCGATAGTTTCGATGCTGGTACCTTCAGCAAATTGCCAATTTACTAAAAAGCCTAATTCTTGGAATTCTGCTAAGTGAAGTTTTTTACGTTGACGTTGATTACGAGTTGTCATTTCAATGTTCTCCTATGTTAAGGTAATGGGTATCGTCATCATCATCGATGATTATTTTTTCTTAAAGTATAAATCCCACACACCGTGACCTAAGCGATGACCGCGCGCCTCAAATTTTGTAAGAGGGCGGAAATCAGGACGTGGAATATAATCTTGTTCGGCAGTATTGATTAAGTTTTCATTGGCTGAAAGGACTTCGAGCATTTGTTCCGCATAGTTTTCCCAGTCCGTTGCCATATGAATAAAGCCATTTGGTTGTAATTTTTTGACGACTTGCTCTACAAAGTGCGGTTGAACAATGCGGCGTTTATGATGTTTTGCTTTATGCCAAGGGTCTGGGAAGAAAAGCTGTAAACCACCTAATTCACCATCTTTCACACAATCACGTAAAATTTCAGTGGCATCATGGCAAATCACGCGAAGGTTTTTCACGCCTTTTTCTACCGCATAAGCAATACAGGCACCCACACCAGGCGTGTGCACTTCAATACCGAGATAATTTTTATCAGGATTCGCTTCAGCCATATCCACTAAAGATTTCCCCATCCCGAAGCCAATTTCTAATATAACAGGATTCGTATTGCCATAAATCGCGGCAAAATCAAAAGGGGCGTTTTGATAATCTAATCCAAGATCAGCCCAGTGATCGTTCATCATATTTTTTTGAAAATCACTTAAGCGACCCGTCCGCAACACAAAACTACGAACTTTACGTTTATAACGACCATCTTCTGTAAATTCAGCCGTTTCAACGGTTTTACGTTTTTGATCAGCAAAGGTTTTTTGCTCTTCTGTCATGGTTTTTATTCGCTCAATTAAAATTGGCGGCGATTATACACTAAAAGGCAAGGTTGTGGGATTTTTCCACCTAATTCCCGTATAATAGCGAAAATTTTTAATTGTTTTTTGTTATGAATATTGTCCGAGTTGCATTAGCCGTACCGCTCCCCCGATTTTTTGATTATCTCTATTCGCCCGACTTGACGCCAATTGTTGGTGGACGAGTGTTGGTGCCTTTTGGTTCGCAAAAACGAGTCGGGATCGTGGTGGATTTGCCCGCTTCTTCGGATGTCGCAAAAGAAAAGTTAAAACCGATTATTGATGTACTTGATGCTGAATCACTTTTTAATTCCACAACTTGGGATTGGTTAGCTTGGTCGGCTAATTATTATCGTGCAGCATTAGGCGATGTGTTGTTTCAAGCGTTGCCAGTCAAACTCCGCAATGGAGAAAGTGCGGTTAAAAATGACCGCACTTTTTGGCGTATTACGGACCTTGGAAAACAAGCGTTAGAATCGGGTGAATTAAAACGCGCCAAAAAACAAATTGAAGCCTTAAATTTATTGCTAACGCAAGATTTAGAAAAAGGTAACAATGAAATCAGTTCCGCAATTTGGTCAGCGCTTAAAGGCAAAGATTATGTAGAAGAGATTATTGTGCCAACAGAACAAAAAAGTTGGCAACAGACTTTAGGGAATAATCCTTTAGTTAATCTTGATAACCGATTGACCTTAAACAAGCAACAAGCCCTTGCATTTAGCCAGTTGCTTTTCCAAGAAGGCTTTAATGTGTGGTTGTTAGAGGGCGTGACCGGTTCAGGTAAGACTGAAATCTATCTGCAATACATTGAAGAAGTCTTAAAGAAAGGCAAACAGGTTTTAGTGCTTGTTCCTGAAATTGGGCTTACCCCTCAAACCGTGAGACGGTTCCAAGCACGTTTTAATGTGGAAATTGATGTATTGCATTCCAACTTGAACGATACACAGCGCTTAAATGTTTGGGAACGAGCAAGAACAGGACAAAGTGCAATCGTGATTGGAACGAGATCGGCACTTTTTACCCAGTTTTCAGATCTCGGCTTAATCATTTTAGATGAAGAACATGATGGCTCGTTTAAACAGCAAGATGGTTGGCGTTATCATGCGCGTGATTTAGGCATTGTGCTTGCTCAAAAGCTCAACATTCCTATTTTGTTAGGTTCTGCGACCCCTAGTTTGGAAAGTGTGAATAACGTACAAAATGGTAAATACCGTCATTTGGTCTTATCAAAAAGAGCCGGAAATGCGACCGCACTTCGTCAATTTGTAATTGATTTAAAACATCAACGAATTCAAAACGGCTTATCCGAACCGCTATTGCAACGTATGCAAGAACACTTAGAAAAAGGCAACCAAGTATTGTTATTCCTTAATCGACGTGGATTTGCGCCTGTGTTGTTATGTCATGAATGTGGCTGGATTGATGAATGTCATCATTGCGAAAAGCCTTATACTTATCACCAACATCAGCGCGTTTTACGCTGCCATCATTGTGGTGCGCAAAAAACAGTGCCGATGCAATGTGGTCATTGCGGTTCAACGCATTTAGTCACAACGGGTTTAGGCACGGAACAACTGGAGGAAATCCTAAAAGCGCGTTTTCCTCAATATAATATTGCTCGAATTGATCGTGATAGCACCGCGCAAAAAGGCAAGCTTGAAGGTTATTTAGAGGATATTCAGCAAGGTAAAAGCCAGATTTTAATTGGCACACAAATGTTAGCCAAAGGACACCATTTCCCGAATGTCACTTTGGTTGCTTTAGTGAATGTGGATAATGCCTTGTTTTCCCTTGATTTCAGAGCCGAAGAACGTTTGGCGCAGCTTTATGTGCAAGTTGCGGGGCGCTCAGGCAGAGCCGAAAAACAGGGCGAAGTGGTTTTGCAGACACATTATCCGGATCATCCGTTATTAACCACCTTGCTTGAAAAGGGCTATCAAGCCTTTGCAGAAGAAACCTTGAAGCTACGTCATAATATGGGCTTGCCTCCATTTAGTTTCCAAGCCTTGTTTAAAACTCAATGTCGTCATTCTGAAGAGGCGGAAAATGCATTGTCGCAATTGGCGTCTTTCTTCTATGAGCAAAAAATTGAAGGCTTGCAAGTGTTGGGACCAATTCCTGCACCGTTCAGCAAAAAAGCGGGACAGTATCGTTGGCAGTTACTATTACAACACGCCTCTCGAAAACAATTACAGGCTGCATTGAGTCGATATTCCCCAGAGTTGATAAAGTCTTCTCAAGTGCGGTTGATTTTAGACGTGGATCCTTTGGATTTGAGTTAGCAAAAATTCCCTAGAAAAATGCACAGTTTTTCAGTAGAATTAAGCGTTTTTTATACTCTAAGTTTAATTTATCGAATATTTTAGGATTTTATCGTGGCTCATCGAGATTTTGCCGGTCGAAGCGGCTCAAAAAATAATAAAAAGAAAGCAAAGAAACGTTTTAATCGTAATACCTTAATTGGTCTTGCGTTGGTAGCAGTGTTAGGTTTTGGTTTAGGGCTTTACTTCTTAAAAAGTAAAACACCTGAACCTGTCGTGACAACAACGGTTCAACCGGAAAAACCGCAACCGAAAAGTGTGTTACCAAATCGTCCAGAAGAAGTATGGCACTATATTAAAGAATTAGAAACCCGTACGGTGCCGGTGGACAATAATCCTTCTTCCGTTGAAAAAAATATGCGTTTGACGGAAGAACAACGTCAAGTGCTGATTCAGATGGAAAAAGAGCAAAAAGCAGCAGAAGAAGCGAAAAAATTAGAAGCTCAACGTAAAGAGCAAGAAGCAACAAATGCGGAAAAAGAAGCTGCTCAAGCACAGCAAACTCAATCATCACAGATTACTCAAGTTCAGCAGGCACAGCAAACAGCAAAACCAGAAGCGAAAAAGCCTGAACCGCCGAAAAAAGCGGAAGTAGTAAAAGCTGAACCGGTAAAAACAGAACCGGCTAAAACGGAGCAACCGAAAAAAGCAGAACCAAAACCTGCTGAACAGCAAGTACAGGCTGGCGGTAAAAAATTTGGTTTACAATGTGGTGCCTTTAAAAATCGTGCACAAGCAGAAAGTTTACAAGGTCGCCTTGCGATGGCGGGTGTGAATGCACAAATTGCGACAAGTGAAGAATGGAACCGAGTACGTGTAGGACCATTTGGTAGTCGAGATGCAGCAACAGCAGCACAAGATAAAGCAAAATCAGTGGCGAGTTGCGTTGTGATTGGAATGTAATTCAGAATTTAAAAGTGCGGTTAAAAATAACCGCACTTTTTTTATATTTTCACTTGCCAAAAAACGAAAAATCAATAAAATGAACGTTCATTCATTTTTGATATTCATCTTAAATGACCTTTCTCATATATAACCCTAAGAATTTAATTTTTTATTATGCGACAAGTAAAAGCCTCTAAAACGAAGCTTGATGTCAGTGAGCAGATCTTTGATGCAACAGATCGTCTTATGGCAAAAGAAGGATTACATCATCTTTCTATGCATAAGTTAGCTAAGGAAGCAGGCATCGCAGCAGGTACTATTTATCTTTATTTTAAGAGTAAAGACGAGTTATTAGCACAATTTGTTCGTCGAGTGTTCAATAAGTTTGTTGTGGCGATTGAAGAAGGTTTTGATGAAAGCCAATCTTTTTTCGAGCAATACAGAAAAATGTGGTGGAATATTTGGCATTTTCTTCAAGAAAATCCAACGATTCTGTTAAACATGAATCAATATCGATCTTTACCAGAGTTTATTGAAACCTGCAAAGAAACGGAGCATTCGTGTTGGGAACAGTTTTGTCTCAAGGGACAAGCCGCAAATGTGTTAGCTGATTTAGATCCTCACATGTTATTTTTGCTGAGTCTTAAAACGGCAATAGTTTTAGCCTCAGATATCAAGTTTCTCGGTACGGCAGTAACCGATGCGATGTTAGAATCTGTCATTGAACGCTCTTGGCGTGCAATTCAGAAGTAGTAATTTTATTGTCTTAATGGAGTTTTCCAAATGAGTATAACTCAAACTAATAGACCAAAGCGTTCACACGTTTTCTTTTTGAAATTAGCGTTAGGCGTATTTGTGTTAATTTTTGCAGCAATGATTTTCCTTAATCAAATGAAGGCAAAAGGCATTGCTGATTTCTTAGCAAATAAACCAGAAACAGCATCCCCTGTAACAGCGATGACAGTAAAGGCTTCAGAATGGACGCCAATCATTGAAACGACAGGTATTGTTCGTCCGAACCAAGGGGCGATGTTAAGCGCTCAAAGTGCAGGAACCGTGTCTAAAGTGCTCGTGCAAAATGGACAGAGCGTGAAAAAAGGTGATTTGTTAGTTGAGTTAGATAGCTCAGTTGAGCGTGCAAGCTTACAAGCCGCACAAGCTCAGGTGGTGTCATTACGTCAAACTTATCAACGTTATGCAAACCTTGCGGGCAGCGGGGCTGTTTCTCGTCAAGAATTAGATAATGCAAAAGCAGCTTATGAAGCACAAGCGGCAAATATTGAGTCATTAAAAGCAACCATTGAACGTCGCCAAATCGTGGCACCATTTGATGGTAAAGCGGGTATTGTAAAAGTAAATGTCGGTCAATACGTTTCAAACGGTGCTGAGATTGTGCGTGTTGAAGATCGTTCTTCCATGAAAGTAGATTTTGCCATTGCGCAAAATCTATTAGATAAATTGCATATCGGTCAAAAAGTAACGGCTACCGCAGATGCGCGTAAAGGTGAAACTTTTGCCGCAAAAGTTACAGCAATTGAACCGGCAATTAATTCTTCAACCGGTTTAGTGGATGTTCAAGCAACATTTGAGCCGGAAGATGGTGCAAAATTATTATCCGGTATGTTTACTCGATTAAATGTCGCGTTACCAACTGAACATAACCAAATCGTCGTGCCGCAAGTAGCGGTGAGCTACAACATGTATGGCGAATCGCTTTATATTTTGACCGCACTTTCCGATGAAGATATTGAGAAATTAGGCGGAGCAGAAAAAGCGGCGAATATGTACCGTGCAAAATCAATCACTGTATTTACGAAAGATCGTCAAGGTATTTATGCACAATTAAAAGGCGATGAAGTCAAAGTTGGCGATAAAATTGTGACCGGTGGTCAGCAAAACTTAAGTAATGGTGCATTAGTTTCTGTTGCAGATAAAGCGGGCGTGGGTACAGAACAACCTGCAAATAAAACGAATCTTTAATTAGGAAAAGCGAATGAGATTTACCGATATATTTATTCGTCGCCCTGTTTTGGCGGTTTCGATTAGCTTGTTAATCATTATTTTAGGTTTACAAGCGATCTCGAAATTGGCTGTGCGCGAATATCCGAAAATGACTACGACGGTGATTACGGTGACCACTGCATATCCAGGGGCGGATGCGAACTTAATTCAAGCGTTTGTTACTTCCAAAATTGAAGAGGCGGTAGCGCAAGCAGATAATGTGGACTATATGTCTTCAAGCTCTAGCCCAAGTACGTCAAAGGTCACCGTAAAAATGAAATTAAATACGGATCCGAATGCGGCCTTGGCAGATGTTTTAGCTAAAGTTAACTCAGTTCGTTCTGAATTACCAAGTGGTATTGAAGATCCAACGATTTCTTCATCAACCGGTGGTTCGGGGATTATGTATATTAGTTTCCGTTCTAACAAACTTGATGCAAGCCAAGTGACTGACTACATTCAACGTGTGGTGAAACCACAATTCTTTACCGTAGAAGGTGTAGCAAGCGTACAGATCTTTGGTGCTTCGGAGTACGCACTTCGTGTTTGGTTAGACCCAGAAAAAATGGCGGCTCAAAACCTTTCGGCAACACAGGTGATGTCAGCATTATCGGCGAATAACGTTCAAACAGCAGCAGGTAATGATAATGGCTATTTTGTGACCTATAAAAACAAAGTAGAAACTACGACAAAATCGGTTGAAGAATTAAGCAACTTAATTGTGACATCAAACGGTGATAAGTTAGTACGTTTACGCGATATCGCTGATATTGAATTAAATAAATCAAGCGATAGCTCACGTGCGGTAGCGAATGGCGCAGATTCCGTTGTATTAGCGATTAATCCAACTTCGTCAGCAAACCCATTAACGGTAGCTGCGAAAGTGCGTCCGCTATATGACAGTATTAAAAATAATCTGCCGGATGCTATTGAATCTGACATCTTATATGACCGTACAATTGCGATTAATAACTCAATTAATGAAGTAATCAAAACGATTGTTGAGGCAACGATAATCGTGTTGGTGGTGATTACCATGTTTATTGGTTCATTCCGCGCGATTTTAATCCCAGTTATCACTATTCCGATTTCATTAATTGGGGTAATCATGTTGCTTCAATCATTTGATTTCTCCATTAACTTGATGACTTTGCTAGCATTGATTCTGGCCATCGGTTTGGTGGTGGATGATGCGATTGTGGTATTGGAAAACGTAGACCGCCACATTAAGTTAGGTGAAACGCCATTCCGTGCGGCGATTATAGGTACGCGTGAAATTGCCGTTCCAGTTATTTCCATGACCATTGCCTTGATTGCGGTATATTCTCCAATGGCGTTAATGGGCGGTATTACGGGTACGTTGTTTAAAGAGTTTGCTTTAACCCTTGCTGGCGCGGTATTTATTTCGGGTATCGTAGCATTAACGCTTTCACCAATGATGACCAGTAAATTGCTAAAATCCAATGAGGCTCCAAGTAAATTGGAACAACGAGTAGAGCATACCCTTAGTAAAGTGAATGCAGCTTATGCGTATGTACTTGATTTGGTGATGGTAAACCGTAAATGTATGTTGATGTTTGCGGCAATCATTTTTGCAACCTTACCAGTGTTGTTTAAATCACTTTCAAGTGAATTAACACCTACAGAAGATAAGGGCGCATTTATAGCGGTCGGTTCTGCACCTTCTAACGTAAACATAGATTACGTGCAAAATGCGATGACACCTTATCAAGAGATTTTAACCAATACGCCAGAAGTACAGTTTGCGATGACGATTTCAGGGGCACCAAGCTCTAACCAATCTTTAAACGTTGTAACTTTAAAAGATTGGAAAGAACGCTCAAAAAGCCAAACAGCTATCATGAATGAGCTGAATGAAAAAGCGAAATCTATTCCTGAAGTGTCTGTACAAGGCTTTGCGTTCCCAGAAATTAATACAGGGGAGCAAGGTCCTCCAATTGGTTTTGTGATTAGTACGTCACAAGACTATGGCGATTTAGCAAATGTGGCGGGTAAATTCTTAGAGGATATGCAAAAATCCAGCAAGTTCGTTTATACCAATCTCGATCTTAAATTTGATACTGCTCAAATGCGTATTAAGATCGATCGTGAAAAAGCAGGAACTTATGGTATTACAATGCAACAAATCAGCCGTACGTTAGGGAGTTTCTTATCTGCCGCAACTATTGAACGTGTGGATATTGATGGTCGAGCTTACAAAATTATTTCTCAAGTAAAACGTGACAATCGTTTATCGCCGGAAAGTTTTAATAAGTATTACATCACCGCAGCAAATGGTACCTCTGTTCCATTAAGCAGCTTGGTGACGGCTACATTGGAACCACAACCAAGTACATTGCCTCGTTTCAGCCAGTTAAACTCTGCGGTGATTAGTGCTGTACCGATGCCAGGTACTTCAATTGGTGATGCGATCCAATGGTTACAGGACAATGCGAAAAATACTTTACCACAGGGTTATAACTATGACTTTAAAAGTGAAGCGCGTCAGTTAGTACAAGAAGGTAATGCGCTTGCTGTAACGTTCTTACTTGCGGTAGTGATTATTTTCTTAGTCTTGGCAATTCAGTTTGAATCAATTCGCGATCCAATCGTGATTATGATTTCTGTGCCGTTAGCTGTAAGTGGTGCGTTATTAGCCTTAAATGCTTTCGGATTTATTGGTATTGCAGGGACAACGCTAAATATCTACT
>CAJMMG010000035.1:0-9810 GCA_905214375.1 uncultured bacterium
GGTCAAGCACCAACCAGAAATTTTACGCTAAGCGTAATTTAGGAGCGAGATTATAATGATTAACCTCGCTCTTGTAAAGTCTATTGTAGAAAAAATCTGCAGATTTTAACCGCTCTTTCCTATTATTTTCTTACTGCAATCGCTTCGATTTCTAGGCCAACATCTTTTGGTAAGCGAGCAACTTCTACGCAAGAACGAGCAGGGAAATTAGGATGATTATTTTCTTTAAAGAATTTCTCATACTCTGCATTTACTGCTGCAAAATCATTAAGATCTTTCACAAACACAGTGGTTTTCACAATATCACCTACTTTCAAACCAGCCTGTTCAATAATGGCTTTCACGTTTTCTAACGATTGACGCGCCTGAGCTACAATATCTTTTGGCACTTCACCCGTTGCAGGGTTAACCGGGATTTGACCTGATGTTAAAACTAAATTACCTAAATCCACCGCTTGAACATAAGGACCGATTGCTGCTGGGGCTTTTTCTGTATGAATGATTTTAGTCATGATATTCTCCTTTAATATTGACGTATAAATACGCTTGCTATCCTAACATATAAGTGACTTTATCGCTTATACGAGTATTCTTAATCAATCTCTTTTAATACATCATCAGACAATTCTTTCTGTGAACTTTCTTTTACTTTGCCATCATTTACTTTAAATTCTAAATTCTGATAATAAGCTTCGCGGAAAGTAACATAAGGATCTTGGGCTTGATTGAGCAATTCTGTTTGGTCCAATGTTTTCGAGCGTTTATCTATGGCTTGCACACCATATTTCACCAGTGACCATGGACCACCTACCCAATTCCAAAACGGATAAGTATAAGCCGCATCGACCACTGCCCCCGTTAATTGACGAGGTGTTGTCGCATTATAAATTGGCAATACAATATAAGTGCCCGCATCTACACCGTAGGTGCCCAATGTTTCACCAAAACTGCGTTGATCATAAACCTGCAAGTCTTTGCTTGCACTGGCAAAATCAAATAAGCCACCGATACCAAAGGTTGAGTTAATCCAGAAACGGTTGAAGTGAACAAAGGCTTTTTTCGGTTCACCTTCTAATAAACGGTTCACAAAGCTCACTGGCTCATCTAAGTTATTTGCCACATTGGATAAACCTTTTGTGACCGGTGTTGGCACATAATCACGCCAACCTTTTGCTGCAGGTTCTAACACGTAGCGATCCATGACTTTATAGTTAAAATCAAACATCGTACGGTTAAAGCTTTCTAATTTATCATTGCGTTCACCATCTGCTTTTGTTGCACAACCTGTTAATACAGCTGTTGCCATTAAGCCGACCGCAAGTAAAGGTGTTTTTTTCATTCCACTTTCCTATCACAAAAAATTGTCTTTATTCTAACCAACTTGAAAGATAACTACAAAAAATTTATTGAAATCCTAATATGACTTTTCTGTTAGCTATTTTTAATCATGGTGCTCTTTAGTTTTCCCAAAATAACTTTTGTTCCCGATATAAACAAAAATGCCACCTTTCGGTGACATTCTTTGCAATATAGATTAATTATTCAGTTGCATTTTTTAATGGAATTTCTGCATCTGGCTCGTGAGTAATACGGTTACGTAAATCACGACGAATAATCTCAATTGTCCAGAACCAGAAAATATGTCCCACTAATTCAGAAATATGTTCATATAATGGCCATTCTGCAACAGGTGGTGTTAAACCCAATGCAGGGAAAGTGATGTAGTGCACACAAATATCTGCGATTAAACCTGCGCCAATACCTTGCCAGAATTTGATTTTAGGGAAACGTTCTGCCACTAAACAGTAAGCAATAGCAAATACTAATGAGAAAGTAATGTGAGTCACGCCAATCCAGTCAAAACCATGATCTGCAAAAGTGAATGCGGCTTGAGTTGGATCAATACCTAAATAATCACGTAAGAATACGTGCGGTGGGTTTAAGAATGCACGTGAACAGACTTGAAGAATTTGATCTTGGCTTAAACCTGTAATGTCCACCTTACATGCTGCCGCGAAGAAGTCAATTGGACTACGCGGTGGGAATGGATGCTCAGCACCCCATTTTACGAATGCAGAAATTAAACCTGCAATAATACCAACAAAAATCGCTACTCCATAACGACGACGATTAGCAGGAGTTTGTTCAAAAATACCTGACATATATTTGCTCCGAAAAAATAAAAAAAGACCGCACTTTGTATCAGAAGTCGCGGTTCCCATTTTGCTTTAGCAAAACTTGTCTCGAATCTTCAATGACTTTGACTTGTTAGTCAAGAACTAATTATTAAGAGTTAGAGCATTTTATGATGAGAATAAAAAATGCGGTTATTTCTAACCGCACTTTCATGTTTTTAAAATTAAAGTTTTGCTGAAAGCATTGCTTCTAATTTCTCTTGGTCAACTGCAAATTTGCGAATCCCCTCTGCTAATTTCTCAACAGCCATCGCGTCGCTGTTATGTTGCCAGTAGAATTCTGCTTCAGTTAATGGTTGAGGTTTCGCTTTTACTTCACCTTTGTAGTCTAGTTTACGTACAAGTGCGGTTGAATTTTCTTGTAATTCTTTAAGTAAAGCAGGAGCAATAGTTAAACGGTCACAACCTGCTAATTCAATAATTTCACCGACATTACGGAAACTTGCCCCCATTACCACGGTTTTATAACCGTATTCTTTGTAGTAGTTATAAATTTTGGTTACAGAAATGACACCTGGATCTTCTGCTGGCGCATATTCTTTTTTATCAGTATTTGCTTTGTACCAGTCTAAGATACGGCCGACAAATGGTGAAATTAAATAAACACCCGCTTCAGCACACGCACGAGCCTGTGCTTCAGAGAATAATAAGGTTAAGTTACAGTTAATGCCTTCTTTTTCAAGAATTTCTGCTGCACGAATACCTTGCCATGTTGAAGCAATTTTGATCAAAATACGATCATTTGAAATGCCTGCCGCATTATAAAGTGCGATAAGTTTACGTGCTTTTTCAACGGTTGCTTGGGTATCGTAAGAAAGACGCGCATCCACTTCCGTTGAAATACGTCCTGGGACAATTTTTAAAATTTCTAAACCGATGTTTACCGCTAATTTATCTTCTGCATCAATTAATTGTTGCGCTTTATCTGCACTTTGTGCTTTGGCGTAAGTAATCGCTTCATCAATTAATGGTGCATATTGTGGTAATACTGAAGCACTTAAAATTAAAGATGGGTTTGTTGTTGCATCTTGTGGTTGGTATTTTTTAATTGCATCAATATCGCCCGTATCAGCCACGACGACGGTCATACTACGAAGTGAATCTAACTGAGTTGTCATTATATTCTCCTTGAATGGATTTGTTTGAATTCAACTGTCTTACGATAGCATAATTAGCTTTAAAAGGGTAATTCGTCCAAGAAAATATTTACGATAGGAAAAACCAATACATTCTAGATTTCCTCTCTCACATCATCACTTTTAGCAATTTTTTTAAAATTTATTAGATATAAATCACAAAACGTTATTTTTCTTTAAATAATTACCTTACAAATCTTTACAAAAATGAAATTTTGAGCTAATAAGAGAAAGACTCTTTATAAAAATATCGCCTAATGACAAGGAGGCTCAAATGCAACACAAACTACTTTTCTCTGCAATTGCTCTTGCTCTTTCCTATTCTGCTCAAGCGGTTATAGTACCTGAGGGAACGCAATTAGATGAAAAACAGCATATCGTCATCAATAACGGGGCAGAACCACAAAGTTTTGACCCACAAAAAACCGAAGGTGTGCCAGAATCTGCCGTTGCTTATCAATTACTTGAAGGCTTAGTCACCTCAGACTCTGAAGGTAAACTTCAACCGGGTGTAGCTGAAAGCTGGGAAAACACACCAGACTTTAAAACTTGGACATTCCATTTACGTAAAGATGCCAAATGGTCAAATGGTGATCCCGTTACCGCGCACGATTTCGTGTTTGCTTGGCGTCGTTTAGTGGATCCTGCAACTGCAGCGCCTTATGCAAGTTACTTAAGTTACTTACAAGTAGAAAATGCACAAGACATTATTGACGGTAAGAAAAAACCGGCTGAATTAGGTGTTGAAGCAAAAGATGATTACACCTTTGTGGTTCATGCAACCAATCCTGTGCCTTATGCAGTCAGTTTAACGACTCACCAATCCTTATTGCCATTACCACAAAAAGTGGTCGAAAAATTGGGTGATGCATGGGTGAAAAAAGAAAACTACGTGGGTAATGGTGCCTATAAACTTGCTAACCACATTATTAACGAAAAAATCGAATTTGAACGCAACCCACTCTACTGGAACGATAAAGAGACTGTCATTAACAGTGCAACATTCCTTGCGATTGAAAACCCTAGTACCGATGTGGCGCGTTATCGTGCAGGCGATTTAGATATGACGAACTACGCCTTACCACCAGAACAATTTGCTAAATTACAAAAAGAGTTACCTGGTGAAGTATTCACGACACGAACTCTTGCAACCTATTCTTACGAGTTAAACAATAAGAAAGCACCTTTTGATAACGTGAATGTTCGTAAAGCCTTGAACTTATCCCTTGATCGTAATGTGATCACCGATAAAGTTTTAGGCCAAGGTCAAACACCAACCTATGTGTTTACCCCAACTTACATCGAAGAAGGTCATCTCATTCAACAACCTGCTTATTCAAAAGAACCGATGGCACAACGTAATGAAGAAGCCATTAAACTCTTAGAAGAAGCCGGTTACAGCAAAGCGAATCCGTTGAAATTCACCATTCTTTACAATACTAATGAAAACCACAAAAAAGTGGCCATTGCTGCAGCATCTATGTGGAAAGCGAACACCAAAGGTTTAATTGATGTGAAATTAGAAAACCAAGAGTGGAAAACTTACATTGATAGCCGTCGTGCGGGTCGTTACGACGCGGCACGTGCAGGATGGAATGCGGATTACAACCAAGCAACAACATTCGGCAACTATTTCTTATCTAATTCGAGTAACAATACCGCAAAATATGCGAACCCTGAATACGATAAAGCCATTGCTGAATCTTATGTTGCAACGGATGCGGAAGGACGTGCAAAAGCCTACGCGAAAGCCGAAGAAATTCTTGCAAAAGATTTCGGTATCGTGCCAATCTTTAACTATGTGAATCCACGCTTAGTGAAACCTTACGTAAAAGGTTATTCAGGCAAAGATCCACAAGATCACATTTACTTACGCAACCTTTATATTATTAAACATTAATTCGTTGTTCGTATTTAAGTGCGGTTAAAAATTATCGTGTTTTTTGACCGCACTTTTCGCCCATTTTGGTTGGAGTTGTTATGCTCAAGTTTATTTTTAAACGGCTGTTGGAAGCCTTGCCAACGCTGTTTATTTTGATTACTTTTTCTTTCTTTTTGATGCGTCTTGCCCCTGGCAGCCCGTTCACTTCTGAACGCGCTTATCCACCAGAAGTCATGGCTAATATCGAAGCGAAGTATCATTTAAATGAACCATTACATAAACAATATTTCCTTTATTTGGAAAACCTTTCCAAAGGTGATTTTGGCCCCTCTTTCAAATATAAAGATCAATCGGTCAATGATTTAATCGCATCAGCCTTCCCTGTTTCCTTAAAATTAGGGATGGTCGCTTTCGCCTTTGCTGTGGTATTAGGTGTCACAGCGGGTACGCTTGCCGCACTCAATCAAAATAGCCGTTGGGATTATATTTTGATGAGTTTCTCAATGCTTGGCGTAATTATGCCAAGTTTCGTCTTCGCACCAGTCTTAGTACTGATTTTTGCCATTTATTTGGGGTGGTTACCCGCTGGCGGTTGGAATGGCGGTTCAGCAATGTACATTATTTTACCCGTAGCCTCCTTAACTATCGCTTATGTTGCTGGGATTGCACGTATCATGCGCGGCTCCATGATTGAAGTGTTGCATTCCAACTTTATTCGTACCGCTAAAGCTAAAGGGCTTTCAACCTCAAGAATCATTTTAAAACATGCTTTGCGCCCGGCTCTTTTACCTGTGATTACCTATTTAGGGCCAGCTTTTGTGGGGATTATTACCGGCTCAATGGTGATCGAAAGCGTATTTGGTTTGCCTGGTATGGGATTATTATTTGTAAACGGTGCATTAAACCGTGATTACTCTTTAGTTTTGAGTCTCACTATTTTAGTGGGGACATTAACCATTTTATTTAATGCGATTGTGGATATTTTATACGCCATCATCGATCCAAAAATTCGTTATTAAGGACAAGTTATGACAGATTATCGTACTCAGCCGATTAATCAGAAAAATGCGGATTTTGTGGAACAAGTGGCTGACCGTATTGAAGAAATGCAACTGGAAGGCCGCAGTCTCTGGCAAGATGCGAAACGCCGTTTTTTCCGCAACAAAGCGGCCGTTGCCAGTCTGATTATTCTAGCGTTTATTATTGTATTTATTACCGTAGCGCCTTGGTTCTTCCCCTTTACCTATGAAGATACCGATTGGAATATGATGAGCTCCCCACCAACAATGGAAGGCTATCACTTCTTCGGTACGGATGCTTCTGGTCGAGACTTACTGGTACGTACCGCTATTGGTGGACGGATTTCATTATTGGTCGGTATCGCAGGAGCTTTTATTTCCGTGACTATCGGCACAATTTATGGTGCGATTTCCGGCTATGTAGGCGGTAAAACGGATATGTTGATGATGCGCTTTTTGGAAATTCTTAGCTCATTTCCATTTATGTTCTTCGTCATTTTATTAGTGACCCTTTTTGGCCAAAACATTTTCTTAATTTTTATCGCTATCGGGGCGATTGCTTGGCTTGGCCTTGCTCGTATCGTACGTGGTCAAACCCTCAGTTTGAAAAATAAAGAATTTGTCGAAGCCGCTATCGTTTGTGGCGTGCCACGTCGCCAAATCATTTTCAAACACATCATTCCGAATGTATTGGGCTTAGTGGCCGTTTATGCTTCACTTGAAGTACCAGGACTCATTCTATTCGAATCATTCTTAAGTTTCTTAGGTTTAGGAACACAAGAGCCAATGAGTAGTTGGGGCGCACTATTAAGTGATGGTGCAGCGCAAATGGAAGTGTCGCCTTGGTTATTAATTTTCCCAGCATTTTTCCTTTGTCTCACGCTATTTTGTTTTAACTTTATCGGTGACGGACTGCGTGATGCACTTGATCCGAAAGATAGATAGGAGCGAATCATGAATCCTTTATTAGATGTAAAAAATCTCTACGTTCGCTTCAAAACACCCGATGGCACTGTCACTGCGGTGAATGATTTAAACTTCACGCTGAATGCAGGAAGCACGCTCGGTATTGTAGGCGAAAGTGGTTCAGGTAAGTCACAAACGGCCTTTGCTTTAATGGGCTTGTTGGCGGCTAATGGTACAGTGGAAGGTTCAGCCATTTTTGAAGGTAAAGAATTGGTTAATTTACCAAAGGCTGAATTGAATAAAATCCGTGCCGAACAAATTTCCATGATTTTCCAAGATCCGATGACGTCTCTCAACCCTTACATGAAAATCGGTGAACAGCTCATGGAAGTTCTACAGTTACACAAAGGTTATGATAAACAAACTGCCTTTGCTGAATCGGTGAAAATGTTGGATGCGGTCAAAATGCCGGAAGCGAAAAAACGCATGGGCATGTATCCACACGAGTTTTCAGGCGGTATGCGTCAACGGGTGATGATTGCGATGGCCTTATTATGCCGTCCAAAACTACTCATTGCCGATGAGCCCACCACCGCTTTGGATGTGACCGTTCAAGCGCAAATCATGACTTTGTTAAATGAGTTAAAACGTGAGTTTAATACCGCGATTATTATGATCACTCACGATTTAGGTGTGGTAGCGGGTATTTGCGATCAAGTGATGGTGATGTATGCCGGACGAACCATGGAATACGGCACAGCAGAGCAAATTTTCTATCATCCAACCCATCCTTATTCTATTGGCTTAATGGATGCGATTCCTCGCTTAGATGGCAATGAAGAACACTTGGTGACCATTCCAGGCAATCCACCGAATTTATTGCATTTGCCAAAAGGTTGCCCATTCTCACCCCGTTGCCAATTTGCTACCGAACAATGCCAAACTGCGCCAAAACTGACCACATTTAATCACGGTCAATTACGTAATTGTTGGTTACCCGCGGAGAAATTTAACCTATGACAGTCTCAAACAACAAAGAATTACTCCTTGAAGTCAATCACTTAGGCGTTAGTTTTAAAATTAAAAATGATAAATCCCTTTTCTTCGCCAAACCTCAAACCTTAAAAGCAGTAAAGGATGTTTCCTTTAAGCTTTATGAAGGTGAAACCCTCGGTGTAGTAGGTGAATCGGGTTGTGGTAAATCCACGCTTGCACGTGCCATCATCGGCTTAGTCGAAGCGAGTGAAGGGGAAATCTTGTGGCTTGGTAAAAATTTACGAAAACAATCAGCTAAACAATGGAAAGATACTCGCAAAGATATCCAAATGATTTTCCAAGACCCTCTCGCCTCTCTCAATCCGAGAATGAACATTGGCGAAATCATTGCCGAGCCATTAAAGATCTACCAACCGCACTTAAGTGCTGCTGAAGTGAAAGAAAAAGTGCAAGCTATGATGTTGAAAGTCGGGCTTTTACCGAACTTGATTAACCGCTATCCGCATGAGTTTTCTGGTGGCCAATGTCAGCGTATCGGTATCGCTCGAGCGTTAATCATTGAGCCTAAAATGATCATTTGTGATGAACCCGTTTCTGCGTTAGATGTGTCGATTCAAGCTCAAGTGGTAAATTTATTAAAATCCCTACAAAAAGAAATGGGGCTTTCCTTAATTTTCATCGCTCATGATTTAGCGGTGGTAAAACACATTTCTGACCGCGTATTGGTGATGTATTTAGGTAATGCCATGGAATTAGGCAGCGATGAGGAAGTGTATAACAATACCAAACATCCTTATACCAAAGCCTTAATGTCTGCAGTTCCAATTCCCGATCCGAAATTGGAACGCAATAAATCCATTGAATTGCTTGAAGGCGAGTTGCCTTCACCAATTAATCCGCCATCTGGCTGTGTGTTCCGGACTCGCTGCCTAAAAGCTGATGAAAATTGTGCGAAACAAAAACCACCTTTCACCAGCCAAAACAATAGCCATTTTGTGGCTTGCTTGAAGGTCTTATAAAACCAAAAGTGCGGTTAATATTCACCGCACTTTTTACTTTTACAATTCTAATTTTTCTTCGATTATTTTAGCCAAATCATCTAGCATCGCATAACGTTTTCGATACATGGAACGTTTTTTACTCGGCACATTGTCAAGGTTTCTGTCTATCTCTAAAGGTAATTCCCAATAGTCTTTCAACTGTCCGCCTGATTCAGCAAAAATCGCATCATAATCTACAACATAATGAGAGCTTTGAATAAAACGCGATTTATTTTGATATTTTTGTGGAATACCCAATAACGTCTTGAAACCCAATGCTTTCGTCAATGCTTTCATCATTTCCACCATCAAATAAGTAGGGCGCAAACCATGGCACGTTTTTGTCAGTTGCTTCACCATCTCTTTGGAACCTTCAAAATTGGGTCCCTGCACCACAGAAATAAGTAATGCCTCACCAAGTTTGGCAAAAGTAAGCAAATACACTAATTCATTACGAGGTTTATGCCATAACTCCAACACCCAATAACCTTCCATCGGTTGGTGTGTAGTCATCGATAATGTCATCTCAAAATCAGGAATCACTTCACCAAAACTTAATGGCGTTTTATAAATGGGTTCTGAAAGTGATCTGCACCCCAAAACCTGGACACCTAATTTGAGGTGCAGATTATGTCC
>CAJMMG010000036.1:0-8995 GCA_905214375.1 uncultured bacterium
TGCCTTGCATTTCAATGCAATCTTCTTTTGCCATTTTATCCTCTAAAATTATGATATTTTTGACCGCACTTTTTTGCGGCTATAAATGAAAAACGGGCGAATTATAGCCGTTTTTAATGTTAGACGAAAGATTAAAATGGTATTTTGTTTAAATGCACATTATTTTTTTAATAATTCGATTATAATGTTCCACTAAAGTCGATTAGATAAAGAATTTAATTTAGCATACGAGGCCAAGATGTAGCCTTATGCGGTATCACCTTTCCCAAGGTGGCACCCTATCTAAAAAGCTAAAGCAAACTTTATTATGATGTTCGTTAATCTGTATGTAAAACAATAACTTCAACCCAAGGGTTATTTATGGCTATACCTAAAATAATTGTAATTAGTTTAAAACATTCAACAAGAAGAGAAAATATTGCTAAGCGACTTTCTGGTTTGGGGTTAGACTTTAGTTTTTTTGATGCGACAGATGGGAAAAAACTGCCCGCTTCCGTATTAGAATCTGTCGATTATGATTTCTATCCGAAACACTATTTATCACCTAAGCCCTTAACGCTCGGCGAAATTGGCTGTGCAATAAGCCATATTAAAGTTTATGAGCACATGGTAGAAAACAATATTAAAAGTGCCATTATTCTTGAAGACGATGCGATCGTTTCACAGCACTTTAAGGAAATTGTTGAAGATACGCTCAATAAAATTAATAAAAATCATGAGTTGATCTTTTTTGATCACGGAAAAGTGAAGTCCCATTTCTTTAAGAAACGGATTGTGGAAGGATATAGACTTGCACATTACAAGGCGCCTTCAAAAAATTCAAGAAGATGTATTATCTATGCAACCGCTTATTTAATTACACTCTCTGGTGCGAAAAAATTACTTAATTACGCTTATCCAATAAGACTGCCTGCAGATTATCTAACAGGATTAATCCAAAAAACACGCGTTGATACCTATGGTATTGAGCCACCATGTGTATTCAGAGGATTAAACAGTGACTCAGAAATAGACAAAATTGAGCATCGATATGAATAAGCTAAAGGCCCTAAGGTTAAAAATGGGGAAATGGATATTCGATAAATCATCAAGATCAAACAATCCCCAAAGTTTAGAACATCCTAAGAGTTTCTTATTTTTGCGACAAGATGGGAAAATTGGCGACTATATCGTGAGTTCTTTTGTTTTTCGGGAAATAAAGAAATTTAACCCCTTGATAAAGATTGGTGTCATCTGCACGAAACAGAACGCTTATCTGTTTCAAAGAAACCATAACATTGATGAGATTTATCTTGTAAAGAAAAGAAACATTCTCGACTACATCAAGACGGCACTGTTTATTAGAAAAGAAAGATACGATGTTGTCATTGATCCAACCCTTGTACTTAGAAACCGAGACTTGTTGCTATTGAGAATACTCAATGCCCGTAGTTATATCGGCTATAGAAAAGCAGATTATAATATTTTTAATATAAATATTACTAAAGACGGCCATTTTTCAGAAATTTACAAAGAAGCTTTAGCTCAGTCAAATATCAGTCTAAGTGATGATCGCTATGACATTCCACAAGATGACTTAATTAAAGAAGAAATTCTTCAGTTTATTACGGACAACAAGTTAAATAACTTTATTACAATTAACTTCTATGGAAATGGCAAAAATAGAAAGTTTGATGACTCTCACATTGTAGATTATTTAACATATATTAGAGACTCTCATAAACATCAGCTAGTCTTACTTGCAACGCCTGATGCTTATGAGCATTTAAGTAGAATCGCTAATCAATTTAATGATGTATTTGTTTATCCAAATCCTCACACAACGATCTATCATACAATTGAGTTGATTAGAAATTGTGCTCTGCTTATTTCGGTTGATACATCAACGATTCATATTGCTTCGGGGTTAAATAAACCTATGATTTGTTTTTACTCGCAAGACAAAGAAAATTTTACGCACTGGCATCCCAATTCTAAGAATGTATGCCATATTATTCATTACTACGATAATGTTAATGAGATCTCCCCGAGAGAAATAAAACCAGAATGGCTAGATATTTAAAGATGCCTGCCACAAACTTTATCATTTATTAGATTATTTTTATGAATTCAAAAAAACACTTAGGTCATACCGCCCGTAAACGCTTTGGACAAAACTTTTTACACGACACCTCTGTAATTCAAGGGATTGTGGCAGCGATTCACCCGCAACCGGATCAATTCTTGGTAGAAATTGGCCCTGGGCTTGGTGCATTAACAGAGCCTGTTGGTGAGCTTGTCGCTCATCTTACCGTGGTTGAACTTGACCGAGACCTTGCAGAACGTCTACGTCATCATCCATTTTTACATCAAAAACTGACCGTTATTGAAACAGATGCGATGCAATTTGATTTCGGCGAGCTTTATAAAAAAGAAAATTTAGCAGAAAAAGGCCAGAAATTACGTGTTTTTGGTAACTTACCTTACAACATTTCCACGCCATTAATGTTCCACTTGTTTAAGTATCATGATGTGATTCAAGACATGCACTTCATGCTACAAAAAGAAGTGGTGAAACGCTTATCTGCAAGACCAAATAGCAAAGCTTACGGGCGTTTAACCATTATGGCGCAATATTTCTGCCAAGTGATGCCTGTACTTGAAGTGCCACCTTCGGCCTTCAAACCTGCACCGAAAGTAGATTCAGCTGTTGTGCGTTTAATTCCGCATAAAGAATTACCGCACCCTGTAAAAGATTTATATTGGTTGAACCGTGTTTGTTCTCAAGCTTTCAACCAACGCCGTAAAACATTGCGTAATGCGCTTTCAACATTATTTTCAGCCGAAGATCTGACCGCACTTGGTATTGATTTAAATGCACGTGCAGAAAATTTAGCTATCGCAGATTATGCGCGCTTAGCAAACTGGTTGGCAGACAATCCACCAGCTGATTTAGATGGAGATAAATTTTTAGAGTTAAGTGAAGACTAATATGAATATCGCGTTTTCATCTGATAATAACTATGCACCATATTTAGCCGTTAGCATACTAAGTATATTAAAAAATAATTCTAAATCTGAAATTTGTTTCTATGTTTTGGATTTTGGTATTGATAATAACAATAAAGAAATTATAGAAAATATTGTTTGCAATTATGGGAAAAGTATCAAGTTCATAGGCGTAGATAAAGATGAGTTTGCTAACTTTCCCATTACAATAAATTATATTTCTTTAGCAACTTATGCCAGATTAAATATAACTCAATATATCCCTGATGTAGATAAGTTACTTTATATTGATGTTGATACGCTAACAAATGGCTCATTAGATGATTTATGGAATACTGATATCGAACAGTATTCACTTGCCGCATGTAAGGATTTTTTTATTGAAATTGAGCAAGCCGATTATAAGGCCCAAATTGGTTTAGAAAATCATCACTATTTTAACGCTGGGGTGCTTCTTATCAATATGCGAAGATGGCGAGAATTGAATGTTCTAGAGGTGAGTCTAACCTGGTTAAATAAATATAAGGATGTTATAAAGTATCAAGATCAGGATATCTTAAATGGTATTTTCAAAGACGATGTTAAATTTATAAATACAAGATTTAACTTCACGCCTTCTGAATCTGGCTATATAAAATATCGAAAAGAACGAGAAATTCAATTTCCTGCGGTGATTTACCATTATCCTGGACCAGATAAATTTTGGTCTAGCCGAAGTTCTCACTTAAAAGCTAATTTAGGGTATTCACTATTTAAGGAAATCGGCAATAGTTATCCAGCTTTTAAAGCTGATTTTGATGTTGTTGACTTTAGAACAAAAGTAAGAAGGCTCATTAGAGAAATTAAATATAAATTTGTCTATCACATCTTTTAATTTTCTAAAATAACAACCTACTTCATTGAAGTTTAGTGTCTCATCACTTTTATTTTAAGTGTAAATCGCTTTTTACGAATAGGCTTAAGAGATTAAGCCTATATAAAGTATTTCATCAGCTTATCTACATAAAACGAACAATTTCTTTACCTTGCATTTCTTTCAGGCGCTGTTGTTCTTTCCATTTTTCTTTATTTAGCGCTCGTATAATATTTTCCTTCACCCGAATTAAACGCTGTTTCAATGTTTTCTTGGTGTGCACCGCCGTATTTTTTTTACGTTCTTGCTGCAAGTCACTTACCAATAAGCTATTTTCTTGATTTAACTGTAACTCTTGAACGCAAATAGCAGGATTAAGTTGATATACTTGATAGAGACCAACATTAATCTGTTCATTAAACATGATCTCATCAATTGCTTTGACTTCCTCTACGGCGAGTTTTCCAAATAGATTTATGAGGTACTTCGCTGCCCCATTCGAAATAATATAACCTGCTGTACCAAAGTGTTTTGATTTTAAAATATCAATGTTTCTTTCTTGGAAAGGTAAAATTTGTTGCTGTTTTTCCAGCTGAACAGGCATTAAAAATGTTTCTAAACGCAAAACAAAAATCTCTTGAAAATTGAACCGCACTTTTAGCCATTCATCATTGGCAAGAAATTGTTCGGCATTCTCACCAAGCAGAATATCATCCTCAAAAATAGAAATATAAGCTAAATTATCGTCAACACACTTTTTCCATAGCATGAAGTGGCTCATCAAACATCCCTTCTCTCCTGCCGTGAGCGTTGATGTGGCTTTGACATTTGGAAGGTAACGCTGTAAATGAACCTCAAGTCGCTCAGAAGGCGTAAATGCATCAAAAAATTCAAAGGGAATTTGTTTCTGACCAAATTGTTCAATAATGTGATTTCGGCGTTTATCCGCCGTTAAAATACTAATCACTGCATTTTTATGTTCAATAGAATACATAGAAAAACATCATATCTGCCTTAAATTGCAGGCTATCTTACTATTTTAAGATCATGAAATGAATAGTATCTTCACAAAAAATCTATGCTAGAATTTATGACAAATCTTTAGCATAAAGACTGCCAAAACCTAATAAGCATAGCTGGAGCATTATAGAAAAATGGCAACCTATTTCGTCGGTGATTTACAAGGCTGTTATGATGAATTACAGCTTTTATTAGAACGTGTAAACTTCAACCCTGTGCAAGATAAACTTTATCTTGTGGGGGATCTTGTAGCACGTGGGGATAAATCACTTGAATGTCTTCGTTTTGTAAAATCACTTGGAAATGCGGCGCAGACTGTCCTTGGTAATCACGATCTGCATCTAATTGCAACCGCGCTGGGTATTAAAAAAGTGAAACCGCGTGATCGAGTCGATGCTATTTTTAATGCGCCCGATTTTGATGAACTCATTGACTGGTTACGCCATCAACCCTTACTTGTGCATAATGAAGAATTAAACTTTCTAATGGCACATGCCGGTATTTCGCCAGATTGGGATTTGGAAACCGCGAAATCTTGTGCAGCTGAAGTTGAACAGATTTTACAACATGGCGATTTTCATTATCTCATTGAAAATATGTATTCCGAACAGCCCGATCGTTGGTCGCCAGATTTGCAGGGCTTAGCGCGTCATCGTTACATCATTAATGCTTTTACTCGAATGCGTTTTTGTTATTTGGACCATCGCTTTGATTTTGCCTGTAAATCCTCTTTAAAAGATGCACCAGCGGAGCTTATACCTTGGTTTAATTTGGATAATCCTCTTTATAAAAAGATCCCGATTATATTTGGGCACTGGGCAAGTTTAGTCGATGAGTCACTCCCTCAAGGCATTTATGCTTTGGATACGGGATGTGTGTGGAATAATCAAATGACTATGTTGCGTTGGGAAGATAAACAGCTCTTCACGCAAAGTGCGGTCAAAAATTACGTTGATTTTTAAGGAAACACGATGCTCTCACTTAATGCTGAATCTTGCGAACTGTTCAATATTCCTTTCTACCAATTCGCCCAAATGAAGAAATTTTGTCCGGAAGATATTCCGGCGATCAAAGCTAATTACAAATTACATTGGGATAACTGGAAAGCGATTATCCAAGAAGTCGCAAAGCAACTCGGCATGCCTTTTGCAAAACCGCATATTGAAAGCTGGACCAATGGTTGGCAAGTACGTGCACATTTCTTCGCTTATTTTAAATATGAGTTTAATCAGAATTCTGCAGCCATTTTTTCTGTGCTATTAAATCGTCGCCGACTAAGAGTGTGTTTAGATTGGCATTGCTATCGTGCAGATCGCTCACAAATTAATGTGCAACAATATAATCAGTGGCTTGATCAATTTGATTTCAAACAATTTGCTGATTTTGATATTTGGCGAGAAGATGAAAGCGAATATGATGATTTTCGCCAAGTGAAGAGCATTTCTGAAAAAGATCTTCTCTTACGCTCAGATGAGGATTTTTGGTGCATTGGGAAAAGCATTGAAAAAACTGAACTTCATCAAATCGATCCCGTTTCATTTATCACAAAAACCATTCAACAGTTACAACCGCTTTACGATCGCTGCCATCAATAAAGCGCGGTCATTTCCATTAAATTTTTTCGTCTTTTTATTTGTTATGCTATCATTACATTAGTTTAACATTTTTAACAATTTTGCTTTTAGGAGTACTTTATGAAAAACGTCGTGATCGTTGGCGGGGGCGCCGGCGGCATAGAGTTAGCGACATTTTTAGGCAACAAATTAGGTCGCAAAAAACAAGCTAAAGTGACGCTTGTGGATCGCAATGCGACCCATTTATGGAAACCCCTATTACATGAAATTGCAACAGGTGTCATGGATGATGGTATGGATTCTCTGAGCTATCGTGCTCACGGTAAAAATCATCATTTTAGCTTCGAGCAAGGCTCAATCACACGCATTAATCGTGAACAAAAATATGTTGAGCTTGCCCCTGTTTATGGGCAAGAAGGCGATATGCTTGTGGTTGCGCGCCGTATTCCTTATGACTACTTAGTGATTGCAATTGGCAGTAAATCGAACGATTTCAATACGAAAGGTGTCGCCAATAACTGTATTTTCTTAGACAGCTCTGATCAAGCACTTCGTTTTCAACAAAGAATGTTGGAATTATTCCTTAAATTCTCTGAGAACCGTGCATTAGATGATATCGGTGAAGAAGAGTTTAAACAAAAACTAGTGGATGAAAACAAAGTCAATATTGCAATTGTTGGCGGCGGCGCAACTGGTGTGGAATTAACTGCTGAACTTTATCATGCGACTGAAGACTTATCTTCTTACGGCTACGGTAAAATTGATAATTCTTGCTTGCAAGTCACCTTAGTTGAAGCTGGTCCGCGCTTATTGCCTGCGCTACCTGAAAATTTATCTGCAGCGGTATTAGAGGAATTGCAAGAAATGGGGGCTAACGTGAAATTAAATACGATGATCACAGAAGCCCAGCCAAACACGCTTATCACCAAAGATGGCGAAGAAATTAAAGCCGATCTGATTGTATGGGCAGCAGGTGTTCGCACCTCTACGGTGACACAGCAATTCGATGGATTAGAGCTTAATCGCATCAATCAATTAGTGGTAAAAGATACCCTTCAAACTACGGTGGATGACAGTATTTTCGCGATTGGTGACTGTGCAGCATTAATGCAACCCAACGGTAAATTAGTCCCGCCAAGAGCGCAAGCGGCACATCAAATGGCAAAAGCCTGTGCCAAAAATATCTTTGCACTTTTTGAGCAAAAACCATTAAAAGCATTCAAATACAACGATAAAGGAACCTTGGTTTCTCTTTCAAGCTTTACCGCATTGGGCAGCATTTCAAATAAATTTGGGAAAAACCCACTAACTGTTCAAGGTAAATTTGCACAGTTTGCGTATGTGTCTTTATATCGTATGCATCAACATGCTTTGCATGGATGTATTAAGATTGGCTTGATTATTTTAGTGGATAAACTTAACCACTATTTAAAACCAAGATTGAAATTACATTAATGCAAAAAGTGCGGTCAAATCAAATTTAACCGCACTTTTTTCATTTCTTAAACTAATTGATTGTTATGCTCATAGGCATAAAGTGTATTAAACATCAGCATGGCAACCGTCATTGGCCCTACTCCACCCGGTACTGGTGTAATATAAGCTGCTTTTTGTATCGCTACATCATATTCCACATCGCCCACTAATTTGCCATTGATACGGTTAATCCCCACATCAATGACTGTTGCCCCTTCTTTAATCCAATCGCCCGGAATAAAACGAGGTTTACCCACAGCTACCACTAAAACATCCGCCTGACGAATATGATGTTCTAAATCTTTGGTGAAACGGTGAGTCACCGTAACCGTTGCACCAGCCAACAATAATTCGAGTGACATCGGGCGCCCTACAATATTCGATGCACCAACGATCACTGCATGTTTACCATGTAAATCAATACCTGTGGTTTCCAATAATTTCATTACGCCATAAGGGGTGCAAGCGCGTAAGGTTGGAATACGCTGACATAAACGCCCAACATTATAAGGATGAAAACCATCCACGTCTTTTTCAGGACTAATTCGCTCAATAACTAATGAACTATTAATCTGCTCTGGTAATGGAAGCTGAACCAAAATACCATCAATGGTTTCATCAGCATTTAAAATATCAATCAGTTGAAGTAATTCAGCCTCCGTGGTTGTTTCAGGTAAATCATAGGATCTTGATATCATCCCAATCTCTTCACAACTTTTACGTTTACTGCCCACATAAACTTGAGAAGCGGGATCTGCCCCCACCAAAATTACTGCGAGCCCGGGTGCTCGTTTGCCTTGAGCACGATAATATACAATTTTACTGGCAACATCTGATTTAATTTTTTTTGATAGTTCAGTACCTGAAATAATTTGAGCAGTCATGCGTTTTTTCCTCAAGATGGCATTAAGTAAACGTTTGCTATTTTAACTGACAATGTCTTATATTACAAAGACAACAAAAGTGCGGTTAAAAAACTGGAATAATTTTGAGCAATTGAAAGAGGAATCTAAAAAATTAATTGACTGGAAAGAAAAGCTCACTATAATTGTGCTCAATCGTCGGCGAGTAGCGCAGCTTGGTA
>CAJMMG010000037.1:0-8190 GCA_905214375.1 uncultured bacterium
AGGACACCGCCAGGTACTGAATGTAGAACCCCGAGCTGAATGGCTTGGGGTTTTTTGTTTATGGAGTTTTGTTAAAGATTACTTTAACGATGTAAGTGCGGTAGAAAGTTAGGCTGTATTTACGTAGAGAATATATAAAAAGGAGTTTATCCCAAATATATAGAGATAGACTCCTTTAATCTTCTAAGAAAAGAGCTTATTCCAAAAAGAACAAACAAATTCCCTTTCTTCTGCAAACGCCGAATAATCAACAATGACAGGATTTCCTAATAAGTTCAGATGATGAATTTTATTACGTAGTGTCACGTAGCAGGATTTGAGCTTTTCACATTCTGTTAGAGAAATAATGTGATATTCTGCCATTGAATCAAAGATACGGACGTTATCAGACCATTTGGTTAATATTGGATTAGCTGGGGCATTTGCGAGCATCAGATACTGGGCGATAAATTCAATATCGGTAATGCCGCCACGATCGGTTTTGATATTAAAAAAGCCGTCTTTTGTATGAGATAAATGTTCGTACATTTTTTCACGCATGTCTCTTACTTCGATTTTTAGCTGATTAATATCTCTTTGAGCGGAAAGTACATTACAGCGAATTTTTTCAAATTCTGCTTTTAATTCAGTTTCACCAAAAATAGCACGGCTACGGACAAGCGCTTGCTTTTCCCAAGTCCATGCTTCATTGAGTTGATAGTTTTCAAATGCTTGAAGTGAACAGCCTAATAAGCCCGCATTGCCTGAAGGACGTAATCGCATATCAATATCGTAAAGTACGCCTGCACTGGTGTTCATACTAAAAATGCTAACAATTTTTTGAGCCAATCTTAAATAGAATTGATTGCTATCAATGGACTTCTTCCCGCCAACAGTCACTCCTTCAACAGCTTGATATAAAAAGACTAAATCCAAATCAGATTTATAACCGAGTTCAATTCCGCCTAATTTGCCGTAGCCAATAACTAAAAAACTTTTTTCAGTTTTATCTACAAGATGTTCGGGGATCCCAAATCGTTGACTGACTTGTTGCCAAGCAAAATTGACAACGGCATCAATGATTGCTTCTGCCAGATAAGTGAGATGATCGCTTACTTTCATAACAGGCAATACGCCGAGAATATCGGCGGCTGCAACACGTAATAAAATAGACTGTTTGAATTGGCGTAAACCGTCAATAAATTGTTCTTCATCATCTTGCGGTAATCGCAGCATATATTGCTTTAATTCGTCAGGATACTGTGTGAATGGCAGTGGATTACGTAGCGCTTCAGTATTTAATAATTCATCGAGTAGAATAGGGTGACGAGCGACTTGTTCAGCGATCATCTGGGATTGCGAACATAGTTCAATTAGCTGCTCAATGGCTTGAGGATTTTCTAAGAGCAATTCCAAATACGTTGTTCTACTTGCAATTTTATCGACAATATTGAGGATGCGTGGCAATAAAGTGCGGTAATTTTTTTGTTCAAATATTTGAGTGAAGATATTTGGCAATAAGTGAGCTAAAACTTCTCGGCCTCGAGAGCCAATAACCCGGCGCGCAAGCCCATCTTTAAATTGAATAAGTTTATCTAAGATATCGGAAATCGCGTCTTCATCAATGTGATTATCGACTAGCATTTGTTCAATATCATCGAGATCACCTTCTAAAAAATCAATCCACTGATTATTGTCATCGTTAGGTTCATCTTTTTCTTCACCAATTAATGCATCAAAAACTGACCGCACTTTTTGTTGGTGTGCTTGTAGTATTTGATAGAAATCATCCCAGTTTTCAATTGGATAAGATTTTATCGTAGCCTGATTGTTCTCATCTAAATAAGTGTATTCTCGACAAGCGACCATTAATCTAAGGCGATTTTCTTCATCTGTTGGAAGTAGTTGCGTTTGTTGGTCATCAATGGCTTGAAGCACGTTTTCTGTACGTCGTAGAAAGATATAAGCGTCTCTTAATTCACGGTATTGTTGAGGTGTAATTAAACCGAGATCTCGTATTTCAGGGAGAAGTTTAAGCAATTCATGTTGTTGGAGTTTGATCTCTCGCCCACCACGAATTAGCTGAAAAACTTGTACAATAAATTCGATTTCTCGAATCCCGCCTGCACCTAGTTTAATATTGTCTTTTAAGCCACGACGACGAACTTCACGCTCAATTTTACCTTTCATTTCACGTAAAGCTTGAATCACACTAAAATCAATATAGCGGCGATAAACAAAGGGGCGAAGTAATTGTTGTAAGGTTTTTGCATTGGGATCTTGCTCATCTGCGCCTAAAATACGCCCTTTGATCATGGCATAGCGTTCCCAGTCTCGCCCTTGATCTTGGTAATATTGCTCCATTGCAGAAAAACTTAAGGCAAGTGCACCGCTGTCGCCAAAAGGACGAAGACGCATATCTGTACGATAGACAAAGCCATCTGGCGTAAATTGATCCAATGCATTAATCAGACGTTGTCCTAAACGGGTAAAAAATTTGGCGTTATCAACGGTTCGTCTTGCTCCAACGGTTTCGCCTTGTGAAGGATAGGTAAAAATTAAATCAATATCAGAGGAGAAATTTAGCTCAAAACCACCTAATTTTCCCATACCAAGAATATAGAGTTGCTGTGGGTTGCCATTTTCATCGCAAGGCGTGCCCATTTCTTCGCAAGCTTGCTTGTATAGCCAATCTCTCGCACCAATGATAAGGCTCTCAGCTAGTTGAGAAAGACGAATAAAAATTTCTTCTACGGTGACAAGATTCAAGCTTTGACAGAAACTAAGTTTTGCCATTTCTTGATTACGAAAATCTCGTAGCGTTTTGTAAAGCTGTTCTTCGTTTTGGATAGTAGAGAGTTGGTCAGCTAAACGGCTAGCATAATGTTGACAATCTGAAAATTGAGGAGGTGTTTGCCACCATTGAGCTAAAAAGTGCGGGTGTTTTTTTAAGACTTTTTCCAAGAAATCAGACAGACTGATGGCATAGTTTATTTGTCCGATTGGTGTCGTGAAATCTGTTGCGTCTCGTTCGATTTGTTGGGTTATTTTATCAAGATTCATTTCAGGGAAATGTTGGCAAAGCACTTCGCCAAGTTGAATGAGTTTTTCAGTCGAAAGCGGAAGTGAAAGCGCCATAATTTACCCCTTAAAATGTTCGTCAATCTTGCGTAGTACGATTTCTTTGGCTTGTTGCGGTTGCAGACTATCTAGCCAATTTAATGGTGTTTTCCAGCCGCGCAGCCAGGTGATTTGTCGTTTGGCTAATTGTCGGGTTGCACAAATACCGCGGAAGACCATTTCTTCATGATCATAGTCACCACGTAAATATTCCCACATTTGGCGATAGCCCACACAGCGGATAGAAGGCAAATCAGGGTGGAGATCTTCTCGTTGATAGAGTTTTTCCACTTCTTCTTGGAAGCCTAATTCGATCATTTTATGGAAACGTTGTTCGATACGTTGATGTAATACCGCACGATCTTCTGGTGCAATCGCGAATTGTAAAAATTGATAAGGCAATTCTTCGCCTTTTTGTTCGGTTAATTCCGTTAATGATTTACCCGTTAAATAGAATACTTCTAATGCGCGATTAATGCGTTGTGAATCATTTGGATTAATACGCTCTGCTGAAATAGGATCAATTTTTTGTAATTCTTGATGAAGTACTGGCCAGCCAAATTTTTGCGCTTTTTCTTCAATTTCTAAGCGTAAATTTTCATCAGCTGATGGAAGAGGAGAAAGTCCTTCAATCAATGCTTTGTAATACAACATCGTGCCGCCAACCAAAAGTGGAATTTTGCCTTGCGCGGTAATATCAGCCATTTCTCTGAGCGCATCGTCACGAAAATTCATCGCAGAATAACTTTCAGCGGGATCTAAAATATCGATTAAGCGGTGAGGAGCAAGAGCAAGTTCTTCTTTAGAAGGCTTTGCCGTACCAATATCCATGCCTTTATAAATTAATGCAGAATCGACACTGATCACTTCCACTGGCAGGCTTTGACGTAATTGAATAGCAAGATCTGTTTTTCCTGAGGCCGTCGGTCCCATCAGAAAAAGTGCGGTTGGTTTGGAGTCAGTTTTTTGTGTCATATTACAAATCAGTTAAAAAAGGCTGCCAGTTAATCGGTTTCAGTAATGTATTAAATTTTTCTTGATGAGCTTTATTCAGTAAGCGTTCCGTTTCACTTAATAAGCTGACTGCATCCGCTAATACTTGAATCGGTTTCATCTCTAGTGTTTGACAAAGTGTGGTCAGAAAATCAGGCATATTTTCTAGATGTTCAGCAAGCAGGCTCACCACACATTTTTGTAAATTTTGTGTACGTAAAACCGCAGGGACTTTGTTTAATGTAAGGCGTAACTGAGCTTCATTTTCAATAAATTCAAAACCACTTTGTTGGAAAAAAGCTTTTTGTTTTTGCCATTGTTCAAATTGTTTTTCATCTAAGCGAAAAATAATCGGAATGAGCAACGGCTGTTGTGAAATTTCACTTTGTTGTAAGGTTAATTCATAATTTAAGGTTTGCAATTTAGCTAATGACATCAAATAAAACTGCTGATTTTGTTGTAAAAGCAATGCTTTATTTTCAATTAATGCTAATGCGCGTAAATAGCCTGGTTCACTTGTCTGTGGAAGGTGTTCAACGACTGACTTTGTTAAAACTTGAGAATTTTCCACAGGACGTACTAATTCACCATATAAGCGTTGTTCCGTCTTTGTAGGTTGTTCGCGATAACTATATGACGGAAGGTATTCACTACGGTTTGAAAAGTGCGGTCGATTTTCCGATTGTTTTTCACGAGATTGATGATAATTTGAGGCGAAAATATTTTGCCCTGCCGCTGCACGATTGGGTTTCGGTTCATAGTGGGCTTGATATGAAGGCGAAGGCTCTCTTGCTTCAGTCATCACTGGTGCTAAATCTAATTCAGTTTGAGGAATAGTATTGAGTGCATTTGTTACGCCTTGGCAGATAAAGTCATGAATTAATCGAGCTTGATGGAAACGCACCTCGTGTTTTGTTGGATGCACGTTGACATCGACATCATGTGGATTGAGGTCGATGAATAGCACAAATGCAGGGTATTGCTCAGTATGTAAATGTTCTGCATAAGCTTGGCGAATAGCATGGGTAATCACTTTATCACGCACCATTCGTCCATTGATATAGCAATAGCTCAAATCATTTTGAGAACGTGTAAATTCAGGTGTCGCCACCCAGCCAGAAAGATGCAAATCATCATGTTTCCAGTCAATGCGTAAGGCATGTTGAACAAAATCATCGCCACAAATGGCGGCAACACGTTTTAGTTGTTGTTCTTCATTCATCGCAGGACGATATTGTCGAATCATTTTGCCGTTATGAGTGAGCGTAAAAGCAATATTAAATTTTGCTAAAGCAATACGACGAATGACCTCATCAATATGAGCAAATTCCGTTTTATCGGTGCGTAAGAATTTACGACGAGCAGGCGTGTTAAAAAAGAGATTTGCTACTTCAACTGTCGTGCCGACTGGATGAGATGCGGGTTTAATTGTAGTTTCCATCTCTCGCCCTTGCGCATAGACTTGCCATGCTTCATTTTGCTCTGCAGTGCGAGAGGTAAGCGTGAGACGAGAAACCGAGCTGATACTGGCAAGGGCTTCACCACGGAAACCTAAACTTAAAATGGCTTCGAGATCCTCAAGATCGGCAATTTTACTGGTTGCGTGTCGAGCGAGTGCGAGACTTAATTCTTCTTTAGGAATACCACTGCCATTATCTCGAATACAAATCAGGCTGGCGCCGCCGTTTTCAATATCAATATGAATTTTATTGGCACCGGCATCAAGGCTGTTTTCCACCAATTCTTTCACCACAGAAGCAGGGCGTTCGACCACTTCACCTGCGGCAATCTGATTAGCCAGCTGTGGAGAAAGAATTTTGATTGCCATAGGATTCCTTATTTTTCTTTAAGTTTGATTTTTTGCCCAGCCACGACTTTGCCGTTTTTCAATGTTGGGTTCAGTTTTAAAATGCGATTAACCGGTACATTGTATTCACGAGAGATGGCATAGATAGTTTGATCGGCTTTCACCGTGTGGTAAAGCGGGATTTCTTTCTTGCTATTATCTTTCTTCTCATTTTCTTTTGAAGAAGCGTCTTTTTTATCGTTACCTTTTTTCTCAGGCTCTTTTTTACTCTCAGTTTTTTCTTGTTTTTTATCTTTTTTAGAAACGGCTTTTTCAGCTTCAACAATCTTGCTGTTTTTTCCTTTGCTATCGGCTTTGGCTTTATCATCCGATTTAGGTTTTTCTTCTACCTTTTTACCTTTGCCGTTATCAGGAATTTTAATGGTTTCATTCAACCAAAGTTCTTTACGTTTTAGTTTATTTAACTCAATAATTTCACTGACTTTTACATCGTATTTGTTTGCCAGGCTACCAATGCTTTCACCTAGTTTTACTTTATGGCGTACGCCGCTGTCTTTGACATCGGAAGTGCGGTCAGCTTTTTCGATGTTTTTCTCTTCTTTTTTAGTTGGTTCTTCCGCTTTTTTGCCTTTGCCATTATCAGGAATCTTAATGGTTTCATTTAACCAAAGTTCTTTGCGTTTCAGTTTATTTAACTCAATGATTTCGCTGACTTTGACATCATATTTGTTTGCTAGGCTACCAATGCTTTCGCCTGATTTCACTTTATGGCGAATACCGCTGTCTTTCACATCGGAAGTGCGGTCAGATTTTTCATTATTTTTGTCGTTTGATTTTGTAGATTTGCTGTCTTGCTCATCACTAGGTGGAACAGCAATCGATTTTAAATTACCATTGCGATAAGCGACTAAGCCTTCATAAATCATATAAGCAATACGACGACGATAAGCAATGGTATTCAGTTTTTGTTCTTCTTCCATATTAGAAAGGAAACCTGTTTCCACCAGAACAGAAGGAATATCGGGTGAACGCAATACGCCAAGGCTTGCATGTTGTGGAGTGCTACGACTTAATGAAGTCACGCGAGCAAAACGACGTAGAATGCTGTTACCAAGTTCATAGCCTGTGCGTTGGCTATGACCAAATTGCAGGTCGAGTACAGTTTGATCTAAATATTTGTCATTGTTATTTGAAAGTACTTTACCGGCTCCGCCTAAAAGCTCAGAGCGTTTTTCATCATCTTCTAACCATTGACCCATTTCATCGTTGGCACGGCGATTGGATAGCACCCAAACAGATGCACCACGTTGGTCTGCATTAAGAGAGGAGTCGGCATGGATAGACACGAGAAAATTTGCTTTGTATTTACGTGCAATTTCAGAGCGTTCTGGCACAGAAATATAGTAATCGCTACTGCGTGTTAAAACACCTTTGAAATTAGGATCTTTATCTAATAAGGCTTTTAATTCTCGTGCAATAGAAAGGGTGACATTCTTTTCATAAATGCCGAGATTTTTTCCGATTGCACCGGGATCTTTACCGCCATGGCCTGGATCAATGGCAATTGTCCATTGTGGTGCGGCAAATACGGTAGTAGAAATTAGAGAAAATATTCCAAAAAGAAACGAAAATTTTGCTTTCATGTAAATCAATTTTATAGTTGTGTCAAAATATGCTCGCCCACTGAGTTTTGAGCAATTAGCGTAATGTTTCGAGCATCGTCGTAATAATCAATATTCACCAATAAATCAGCCTCAGGCAAGATGCCCTCACCTTTTTCTGCCCATTCGATTAAGCAGATGCAATTTTGGCTGAAATAATCACGAATACCCATAAATTCCAATTCTTCAGGATCGGCAAGACGATATAAATCAAAGTGATAAATCATTTTTCCTGCAATGCTATATTCTTCAACTAAGGTATAAGTAGGACTTTTGACATTGCCTTGGTAGCCTAAACCTTGCACCATTCCACGAGTCAGGGTGGTTTTCCCTGCACCAAGATCGCCATTAAAATAAAGCACAATAGCGTTATCTTTCGGTTGTTTTACAAGCACTTCTGCGAGTTTTTTACCAAAACGGAGCATCGTGCCTTCATCAGGAATGTATTGGGTTAATTCGGTCATTATTAGAGTGATTTTTTAGGTTAAAGTTTCTGGGGGATTTTATCGTATTTTGAAGGGAATATGTAGGGAAAATACAATAAAAAATCCGCTGCTTTTCAGCAACGGATTAAGAATTTGGAGCGGGAAACGAGGCTCGAACTCGCGACCCCGACCTTGGCAAGGTCGT
>CAJMMG010000038.1:0-7329 GCA_905214375.1 uncultured bacterium
TCGGGCATAAAATGTTACAAAATATTCGAATTGTTTTGGTTGAAACATCACATAGCGGGAACATCGGTTCAGCGGCGCGTGCAATGAAAACGATGGGATTATCTAATCTTTATTTGGTCTCGCCAAAATCGGTGGATGAGCAATCTATTGCATTAGCTGCAGGCGCTGATGATGTTGTACGTAATGCCCATATTGTTGATACTTTTGAACAAGCAATAGAAGATTGCTCATTAGTAATTGGGACCAGCGCGAGATTACGCCATTTACAGAGTACACTGATTGAGCCAAGAGAATGTGCGGAGAAAGCCAGTATACATCAAGGCCAAGTGGCGGTCTTATTCGGTCGTGAGCGCGTCGGGCTCACAAATGAAGAATTACTTAAATGTCATTATCATTTAAATATCCCTGCTAACCCCGAATATTCTTCGCTCAATTTAGCGATGGCAGTACAGTTGGTAAGTTATGAAATGCGAATGGCATTTTTAGCGAAAGATAAAACGGAAAATGCACTTTCAACGATAGAAGATATCTATCCAACAGCACAAGAAATGGAGTATTTTTTTGCTCATACGGAACAGGTGTATCAGTCTCTTGGTTTTATTCAAAATCAAGGGGTTATACAAAAGTTAAGACGACTTTATAACCGTTCTTCTCTAGAAAAAAATGAACTAAATATTTTGCGAGGAATGTTAAGTGCGGTTGAAAAACGCCTTAATCTGCAAAAAGAGTAAAATTGACTATCATAGTCAGATAGGTAAACTACCTAGATGGCGATTTATAGGGATGCTTTATGAAACTAACATCTAAAGGACGATATGCGGTTACCGCAATTTTAGATATCGCACTACACGCAGGAACAAATCCAGTTTGTTTAGCGGATATCTCAGAACGTCAAAATATTTCACTTTCTTATCTTGAGCAATTATTTGCAAAATTGCGTCGTGGTGGATTAGTAAAAAGTGTTCGTGGCCCAGGTGGTGGCTATCGTTTAGCGTTACCAACTGATCAAATTTCTATTGGCATGGTGATTTCAGCCGTAAATGAGAATATTAATGTCACAAGATGTCTTGGTAAAGGAAATTGCAAAGGTGGAGTTGAGTGTTTAACTCATACATTATGGCAAGATTTAAGTGATCGTATTTCTGATTTTTTAGATGAGATTACATTAGCCGAGCTTGTAGAGAAAAAAGCTGGGAAGCATAAAGCTCACAAAGATTTTGATGACTTAATTGTAGTCAACCAATAATGGGAAAGTAGATTAAAGTGCGGTCAAATTGATAGCATTTTTAGTAGTTATTTAGGAGTGAAAATGAAATTACCAATTTATTTAGATTATGCTGCAACATGTCCAGTTGATGAACGTGTGGCTAAAAAAATGATGGAATATTTAACCATTGATGGTGTATTCGGTAATCCTGCATCTCGTTCACATAAATTTGGCTGGCAAGCTGAAGAAGCGGTTGATATTGCACGTAATCAAATTGCGGATTTGATTGGTGCAGATTCACGTGAAATTGTGTTTACTTCAGGTGCAACAGAAGCAGATAACCTTGCAATTAAAGGTGCGGCGCACTTTTATCAAACAAAAGGTAAACACATTATTACTTGTAAAACTGAGCACAAAGCCGTATTGGATACTTGTCGTCAGTTAGAGCGTGAAGGCTTTGACGTCACTTATTTAGATCCAGAAGAAGATGGTTTAATCGATCTTGAGAAATTCAAAGCTGCATTGCGTCCAGATACGATTCTTGTGTCAATTATGCACGTGAATAATGAGATTGGTGTGATTCAGGATATTAAAGCAATTGGTGAGCTTTGCCGTGCAAATAAAACGATTTTCCACGTAGATGCGACCCAAAGTGTCGGTAAAGTCGAAATTAATCTTGCTGAATTACCGGTTGATTTGATGTCAATGTCTAGCCACAAATTGTACGGACCAAAAGGTATCGGTGCATTATATGTTTGTCGTAAACCGCGTGTTCGTTTAGAAGCAATTATCCATGGTGGTGGTCACGAGCGTGGTATGCGTTCTGGTACATTACCTGTACACCAAATTGTGGGTATGGGTGAAGCTTATCGTATTGCAAAAGAAGAAATGGCGACAGAGATTCCTCGTATCAGAGCTTTACGCGATCGCTTATATAATGGCTTGAAAGAAATTGAAGAAACCTATGTAAATGGATCAATGGAACACCGCGTAGCAAATAATTTAAATATCAGCTTTAACTATGTTGAAGGTGAATCCTTAATGATGGCATTGCGTGATGTGGCAGTTTCTTCTGGTTCTGCTTGTACTTCCGCGAGTTTAGAGCCATCTTATGTACTACGTGCATTAGGTCGTAATGATGAGTTAGCACATAGCTCAATTCGTTTCACACTTGGTCGTTGGACAACGGAAGAAGAAATTGATTACACCATTAATTTAACACGTAATGCAGTAGCAAAACTTCGTGAATTATCGCCACTTTGGGATATGTTCAAAGAAGGCATTGATTTAAATACTATTGAGTGGTCAGCCCACTAATTTTAAAGGCGGCTAGTCCGCCTGATAGCAACTTATTTAGGAAAGGAACATAATATGGCATACAGCGAAAAAGTTATCGATCATTATGAAAATCCACGCAACGTAGGTTCGATGGATAAAAAAGATAATTCAGTAGGAACGGGTATGGTTGGCGCACCGGCTTGTGGTGACGTTATGCAGTTACAAATTAAAGTAAATGATAGTGGCATTATTGAAGATGCGAAATTTAAAACTTATGGTTGTGGCTCAGCGATTGCATCAAGTTCTTTAATTACCGAATGGGTAAAAGGTAAATCTTTAGATGAAGCAGGCGCAATTAAAAACAGTCAAATTGCGGAAGAACTTGAATTACCACCGGTAAAAGTTCACTGCTCAATTTTAGCAGAAGATGCAATTAAAGCCGCTATTGCTGACTATAAAAATAAACAAGGTAAGTAATCAAAGTGCGGTTGAAAATGACCGCACTTTATCAATTTAAGGATCAGAATATGTCTATAACACTCACTGAAAAAGCGGCACAACGAGTTCGTACTTTTCTTGAAAATCGTGGAAAAGGCATCGGTTTACGCTTAGGTGTGAAAACATCAGGTTGTTCGGGTTTAGGCTATGTGCTTGAATTCGTTGATGTGCTCAATGATGACGATCTTGTTTTTGAGCAGCATGGCGTGAAAGTGGTAGTCGATCCAAAAAGCTTGGTTTATTTAGATGGCATTGAGCTAGATTATGTCAAAGAAGGCTTGAACGAAGGCTTTAAATATAACAATCCAAATGTGAAAGAATCATGTGGATGTGGTGAAAGTTTCCATGTTTAAGGAATAAAGATGACAGATCCTTTTGCTATTTTTGATTTGCCCGTTGCTTTCAATGTTGATCAAGCCCTTTTGTCTGAGCGCTATTTAGTGCTTCAAAAGAGCTTGCACCCTGATAATTTTGTTACAGCAGATGCGCAAGAACAACGCATTGCAATGCAAAAGTCGACAGAAGTTAATGATGCATTAAAAACCTTGAAAGACCCGATTCTACGCGCAGAAGCGATTATTGCGTTAAATACAGGGAAAACACAGGATTTAGAGCAAAAAAGTACGCAAGATGTCACATTTTTAATGCAGCAATTAGAATGGCGAGAAGAGCTCGAAAATATTGAGCAAAGCCAGGATGAAAATGCACTAGAATCCTTTGCAAAACGTGTCAAAAAAGAAACAAAAGAAATGTTGACCGCACTTGAAGCACAGCTTAATGAGCAACAATGGTCACCTGCTGCACAGTTCTGCGATAAATTACGTTTTCTAAAAAAATTGGCGGATGAAATTAGCCAAGTAGAAGAACGTCTATTTGAATTATAATCTTGAGGGCGTTTAATACGCCCTTTTCACTATTGATAAATGGGCAGCTGCCCTCATACTAATAAAATCCGATTATGCAAACTTTAGAACAACTGACTGATGCCTCAAAATCTGCTTGGGGAATCATTTCCCAATGGATTGAGCGTGCTCGTAATCATTGTGATGTGATTAAAAAAGATCAATCTAGTGCAGAACGTGAGCTTTTCACCATGCAAATGCCCACTTCTTCTCCAATGGGAGCGGTCATTTATGAAACTGGCGGCATTTTAATCCATCATGGTTGGTTGCGTATATTGGGGTCAGGTAGTTTTAAATTACCACGTGGATTAATGGACTGGAATTTCAGCAAATCTTTTAATCAATCAGGCGATAAACCAAAATATTTGCTTGTTGCAGATGATGTCATTGGTGGTTATTTTGCTTTAAATGGCGGCTCTTTAGGTTCTAATCTTGGTAAGATTTATTATTTTTCGCCAAAAGACTTAACTTGGCATGATTTAAATTTTACCTATACGGATTTCTTGGCTTGGGCATTAAATGGTGACATTGAAGCATTTTACCAAAATCTGTTTTGGCAAAATTGGCAAGAGGATGTAAAACAACTCGATGGTAACCACATGATTGTTTTTACACCAGAGCTTTCGGAAGATAAAACAACTGATATTAATCAGCGTGAACGACGCGAAGTCAACATTGAAACCCATTATAATGCAAGCTTCACCGAACAAGATAAATTTGCACAAGCTTATTCAGTGGCATAACGAGCCCTTAACGAATTAATTATTAGAGATAAAAAGAGATATGGCATTACTCCAAATAGCAGAGCCAGGACAAACGGCTGCACCACATCAACATCGTCTTGCGGTAGGGATTGATTTAGGTACAACAAACTCTTTAGTAGCCGCGGTGCGTAGCGGTCAAGCGACCATTTTGAATGATGAACAAGATAGAAGCCTTGTGCCTTCAGTCGTGTATTATGGTGAAAATGAAAAACTTGTGGGTACTGAAGCATTTGCCAAAGCTGCAATTGATCCTAAGAATACGATTATTTCGGTTAAACGTTTGATTGGTCGTAATCTTGCCGATGTGCAATCTCGTTATACAAACTTGCCCTATGAGTTTGTGGCAAGTGAAAATGGGTTACCATTATTGGTCACGCATCAAGGCAAAAAAAGCCCAATTGAAGTCTCTGCGGATATTTTATCTCGTTTAAATCATATTGCAGAACAACGCCTTGCAGGTGAGCTTTCTGGCGTGGTGATTACCGTACCCGCTTATTTTGATGATGCTCAACGCCAAAGTACAAAAGATGCAGCACGTCTTGCAGGGTTAAATGTATTACGTTTATTAAATGAACCCACTGCTGCAGCAGTGGCGTATGGTTTAGATAGCGGAAAAGAGGGCGTCATCGCTGTTTATGACTTAGGTGGCGGTACCTTTGATATCTCAATTTTACGCTTATCTAAAGGCGTATTTGAAGTTTTAGCAACAGGTGGAGATACCGCTTTAGGTGGTGATGATTTTGACCATTTAATTGCAGATTGGATTGTTGAACAAGCTGGTATTCAACCACAAAATGTGAATGAACAACGTGAGCTTTTAAGTTTAGCCACACAAACTAAAATTGCTTTAACAAGTGCACAAAGTACGGTCATTTCTTGGCGTGGATTTGAAGGTGAATTAAGTCGTGAGCAATTCAATGAATTAATCCACTCATTGGTAAAACGTTCTTTATTAACCTGCCGTCGAGCATTGAAAGATGCGCATGTTGAAGCTGAAGACGTGCAAGAAGTGGTTATGGTTGGAGGCTCAACTCGTGTGCCTTACGTACGTGAACAAGTGGGCGAATTTTTTGGTAGAACACCATTAACCTCGATTGACCCAGATAAAGTAGTAGCCTTAGGTGCGGCAATTCAAGCGGATATTTTAGTGGGCAACAAGAATGACAGCGATATGTTGTTACTCGATGTGGTGCCGCTTTCTTTAGGTATTGAAACCATGGGCGGTTTAGTGGAGAAAATCATTCCACGTAACACCACGATTCCAGTGGCTCGTGCGCAAGAATTTACCACCTTTAAAGATGGTCAAACTGCGATGACGGTACATGTAGTACAAGGTGAACGTGAGTTAGTGGATGATTGCCGTTCTTTAGGTCGTTTTACGTTGCGTGGTATTCCACCAATGGTGGCAGGTGCGGCCCATATTCGTGTAACTTATCAAGTGGATGCGGATGGCTTATTAAGTGTGACCGCCATGGAAAAATCCACAAAAGTCCAAGCATCGATTCAAATTAAGCCTTCTTATGGTTTAACCGATGAAGAAGTGACGGCAATGATTAAAGCTTCTTTTGATAATGCACAAGATGATATGCAAGCTCGTGAATTAGCTGAACAACGTGTTGAGGCTGATCGTGTGATTGAAAGCGTGATAGTGGCATTACAGCAAGATGGGGCAGACTTATTAACCGAAACTGAATTCCGTCAAATTGAAAATGCATTGAAACAATTAATGGATGTAAAAGAAGGTACAGATCGTCATGCTATTGCACAGGGCATTAAAGCCCTTGATGTGGCAACTCAAGAATTTGCGGCAAGACGAATGAATAAATCCATTAACCAAGCGCTAACAGGTAAATTGGTGTCAGATATTGAGCAATAAAGTGCGGTTATAAATTAACGAGTTTTTTATATTGAGGAAAGTAATATGCCAAAAGTGATTTTTTTACCGAATGAAGAATTCTGCCCAGAGGGTATGGTGGTTGATGCGGCAGCTGGAGATAACTTATTAGAAGTGGCACATAATGCGGGTGTAGAAATTCATCACGCTTGTGATGGTTCTTGTGCTTGTACAACATGCCATGTTGTGATTCGTGAAGGGTTTGATTCATTAAATGAAGCTAGCGATCAAGAAGAAGATATGTTGGATAAAGCATGGGGCTTAGAAATGGATAGCCGCCTTTCTTGCCAATGTGTCGTGGGTGATGAAGATTTAGTGGTGGAAATCCCTAAATATAATATTAACCATGCGAATGAGGCAGCTCACTAATGAAATGGACTGATGCACAACTTATTGCAGAAGAGCTGTATGATCGTAATCCAGATTTAGATCCTAAAACGGTACGTTTCACGGATTTACATAAATGGATTTGTGAACTAGACGGTTTTGATGATGATCCAATGAAATCTAACGAGAGTATTCTGGAAGCGATTTTGTTGAAATGGTTAGATGAATACGAGTAATCGATTAGATTAATCAAGCGAGCTGAGAGGCTCGCTTTTTGTTTTGAGAATTTACCTCAAAATAAAACCGCACTTTATTACTAAAGTGCGGTTATTTTTATCGTTGTTTTTAATTATTTTTTCTTCGCGTATTTTAAGGAGTCGATAGCAACCGCGAGGATAATAATACTACCTTTAATGATATATTGCCAGTAAGGGTTTACACCGATGTAAGTTAAACCGT
>CAJMMG010000039.1:0-7292 GCA_905214375.1 uncultured bacterium
TGTCTGATATATTGTTAAAGAGCAAAAAAGAACGACGCACCGGTTTTTCTTAAGATTCACAACAGCGCGTCGTTGTGTGGGGCGTATTATAGGCATTTCAGATGCCTTTGCAAGCTCTTTTTGTAAAAAAATGTAAATTTTTTATCGGTTGAAGATCTTTTAATCAAATCGCCCTAAAAACACAATTTTTATGATGTCTTATTCAAGGAATTCAGGCTTTCCGCAAATGCCTTTACTTTTTCCCAATCGGTATATTCAATTTCTTTGGTCGTATCCGTTTCGCCATTTGTAATTTTCATAATCAATTGAATCATGACACGATCAATCCATTTATAGCGTGGATATAGCAATGCACCTGCAAACACGCCGACTTTTGCCGGAGTCCATTTTATGTGTTGAAGGAACTTACGCACATAGACATTTCCCTCTGGCGTATCTTTTCCTTCTTTTCTCGCGGTTAAACCTACACCAAAAAAGACCGCACTTTTTGCATTCAATAATTCGTGATGGCGTTCTACAAAACGATATACCTGTTTATTAAAGTGACCATAACGAACGGATGCCCCAATAATCACGCGATCAAAAACTTGAAGATCCTGCTCCTCCATTAACGGTGAAACCACCACTTCTCCTTCAAGATGCTGAGCCATAAATTCAGCAATCTTTTTAGTTTGTCCATCACGGCTTGAATATAAAATTAATGTTTTCATTATGCCTTCCAAAATGCTGGCGTGAAGAGCGCCAATAATGTGAAAATTTCTAAACGACCGCATACCATCGCAATGGTGAGTACCCATTTAGCACTATCGGGCATCGCCGTCATATTACTGCTTACTGAACCTAATCCCGGTCCAAGGTTATTAATACTTGCTAATACCGCATTAAAGGCATCAAAAGGTTCGACACCACATGCAATCACACTTAATAAACAAATAGTGAATACCAATAGATATGCTGAGAAAAAGGCCCAAATACTTCCAATCACACGTTCATCAAGAACATTTTTACCCCATTTAATTGGATACACTAAATTTGGGTGAACAAATCGTTTTAGCTCTCTCGCACCTTGAAGATATAACACTAAAATCCGCGCAACACGCAAACCACCACCAACTGATCCCGCACAGCCTCCAATAAAAGAGGCAATGATTAATAGCATCGGCACAAAGGAAGGCCATTCAGCAAAATTTGATGTAGTGTAGCCTGTTGTTGTTGAAATCGATACGGCTTGGAACACCACTTGCTCAAAATCTTGCCATGAGGAATCAAAATATTGATGGCTTATCATCACTAATGTACAAGCCACGATAAGTAAAATTTGAATACTCATAAAGAATCGGAATTCTGGATCTTTTGTGTAAATCTTCAAAATATTTTCTCGTCCTAAAGTCGAAAATGCTCTGAAGTGCAATGCGAAGTTACAAGCCGAAATCCACAAGAAAATGACCGTGATAAAATTAATCGCCGAACTATTAAAGTAGCCGATACTGGCATCATGAGTAGAAAAACCACCAATGGATACTGTCGAGAAACTATGTGTAAGTGCATCAAATGGTGTCATGCCCGCTAGCCAATAAGCCAAAGCACAAGACATGGTTAAAAAGAAATAAACAAACCACAATGCCTTTGCCGTTTCCGCTATCCGAGGCTGAATTTTCTGATCTTTCATTGGGCCAGACATTTCTGCACGGTATAACTGCATTCCGCCAATACCCAATAAAGGAATAATCGCAATGGCAAGTACGATGATCCCCATGCCGCCTAACCATTGTAAAAATTGACGATAAAACAGAATGGCTTTCGGTAAATTATCTAACCCAGTTATGACTGTAGCGCCCGTAGTTGTTAACCCGGAAAACGCCTCAAATACGGCAGAGGGCACCGTTAAATGAGGCGCATCAAATAATAACAATGGTAAGGTAGCTAACCCTCCCAGAACGAACCAAAATGCCACCACAATTAAGAAACCATCACGAGATCGCAATTCTTGTTTGTGGTGATGACAAGGCCACCAAAGCAATATGCCCACGGTTAAGCTTAATGCAAAAGCTTGCATAAACGCTTTACCGCCGCCATCGCCATAAATAAGCGCCACAAAGGCTGGAATCAGCATCGTGCCGGAAAAACACATGATCAAAATGCCGATAATCCGAATAATGGATAAAATATGCACAATATCTCGCTTAATTCATTTCTTCTAATTTCAACGTTCCTGCCGAACGCTCAATTAATGCTTGTTCAAAAGGTTTAATTTGATCTTCACTAATGCCTAACTGCAATGTAATCTGCACTTGAAAATCTTGCTGATAAATTTCAATTTTATGCTGTTCACATAAAATTTGGATCCAATTTAATTGTGCATAATCACAATGAACTTGGAATAACTGACGTTCTACTTTTCGTTCAGTGTCTAATAATTTTAAAGCTTGCTGCACACCATTTCCATAAGCACGAACTAAACCGCCTGTGCCTAATAAAATGCCACCATAATAACGAACAACAACAGCACTGATTTCACCAACTTGGCTACCCTGTAAAGCGGATAGCATTGGCTTTCCTGCGGTGCCTGCTGGTTCACCATCATCAGAAAAGCCTAATTGTTGCGAATCAGTTGGCTTACCTGCCACTGCGGCCCAACAATGATGGCGGGCATTAGGGTGCTGCGCTTTAATTTCTGCCCAAAAAGCTTTAGCTTGTTCAAGTCCTTCCGTATGTTGCAAATACGTGATAAATCGACTTTTCTTAATTTCTTCTTCAAAAACGACCGCACTTTTGGGGATAAGGTATTCAGCCATGAAATAATTGTTCAAATGAATTTGTTGCGTAGTTTATCATTGATAGCGGATTTATCGAAATTTCCCCATAATTATTGTATGATGTAGCTCAATTTCAATAAAACTAATGAATAACCATGACTGAAATTACTGTCGATAAAACTCTTGATACCGTTGGTTTACGTTGTCCTGAACCCGTAATGCTCGTGAGAAAAAATATTCGTCACATGAATGAAGGTGAAGTGCTGCTTATTTTGGCAGACGACCCTGCCACGACTCGCGATATTCCCAGCTTCTGTCAATTTATGGAACATACGCTTTTAGCGAGTGAAACCCAAGACACACCTTTCAAATACTGGGTGAAAAAAGGTCAATAAAAATGCGGTCAATACTGACCGCACTTTGTTATTCTGTCGAATTACTCGAAACAGGGTAATACTGTTTCTGAATAAATTCAGGCTTCAATAACGCAGGGGCATTCCACCACTCAATCACAAGCTCCTGTGGCCCTTCTGCGTAAGACGCAATTTCATACACGTTATACACAAAGTGAATCCCATCATGATCTAAATAGAAATTATCGGTCACTTCAAAAGCGTCTTTTGATGTAAATGCTTCCTCATCTTGTACCTCTCCATATCGAGTATAACGTTCCCAAAGCAGCTCTTTTAATTTAGCTTGCTGATTTGGTTTAAACACATCATCAAATGAAAGTAGTTTTTTCGTTTCTAAATCAATATTAAGATAATGATAACCGCCAACTCCATGAACGCCACCACCATAGCTGTAATAGTTTATTAAAAATACAGCAAGCTTACCTCTTTGGTGATTAAATGCTAAATCTAAGGTTTCATCAACACCAATTATCGGAGATTCCAACATCTCTTTTTTAGCTTCATCATATGCTTTTTGGTAATCCTCAATAAGCTGCTCGCGGCTTCTTGGTTTACCATCAGCATTTTTTGAAATTTGCTCTAAAAGTAGTTTATCTAGCCACTCAATATTCGTTTTTAGTGTAGAAATACTGTAATGAAGTTTACCTTCAGTAGGGACATATTCATCTTCTTTGGCCGATTTAGGATATTTGATGGTTTCCTCTTTATCAAAAATCACATCATCTTGAGCAATAATTGCCGGAATAACCTTCTCCGCCTTTTCTTTTTCAGCTTTTAATTGCGTATTTTCTGCTGTTAGTTGTGCAATTGTCTGCGTTTGTTGCGCAATGGTTGCCTTCGCTTCTTTATCTTCGCAACCTGTTGTCGTAAAAAGTGCGGTTAAAATTAGGGCTGAAATAAGTGTTTTTTTCATATGTTATCCTATAAATCAAATGTATCTTTATCACGTAGAATGTGATCATTGCCTTTACGGCGTAAAAAGCCGGTACGGTCAAAATATTCCATTAATTGCACTGTCAGTTTTCGACCAAAGTTCAGTTTATCACGTAATTCATTTACGGCAACTTTACCTTCTTCGCATGCCATTTCCTTAATTAACCGAGCATAAGCATAAATGCTTTCAGTTAGGAAAAAACGATCTTTTACGATTGGCGTAAGATAGCCCAATTTACCCGCTTTATACATAAAATTACGCATCACACTTTCATCTTGCGCCAAGGCTGTTGCCATATCACGCACCCAAATGGCTTGACCATGCGCTTTCTCAAATTCAGCTAACACCGCTTGCCATAAGCTTTGTTCTTCGGCTGAAAATTGGATTTTGTGAGAAGGCAAATGTAACCAACCACGAGTCTGCTGCAATTGGCCTTCATCAAGCATTTCTTCAATAAAATGATAAATCAGATTTTCCGGTTGGTTTAGTGTCGCAATACGGTATAAGCGGGCCTTACTCAAACCTAGCTGATCATTATGTTGCTCATGATAGGTAGCAAGTGCAGTCAAAATTTGCTGCGTTTTTTCACGTTGATAATCGCGATTAAAACACCAATTTTGGAAACGGATATCGCCATTCTCGGCCAATGCTTCAGCCAATTGATTTTCGGTTAGTTGCTCACTCCACATTAGCGCTTGAGCTGAAACCGCCTCTTTTTGTAGGGTTAATCCGATGCGTTGTATGGCGGTTTGAGCCTGATTAAGTTTAGCCAAGAATGCTAGACGAGCCTCTGTACGCTTATAACGTTTTGGTGAATGAATTTCGAGTACCTTGGCGCCACCAACTAAAGCTTTCGCATCACCACTACGTAAAATTAATTTATCCCCAAAGGCCAAAAATAATGGCTGCTCTAAAATAACTTCCGCCAAAGTGCGGTCATTTTTCATTGCATTTTTGCTTTCAAGCAAGGTAAGCTTACCTGTTGTACGGCTTGCTGCATGATAAATGTGCACAGGCTGACTATCTTTCAAATTCACTTCAGGCGTAATTTCAATGGTAATACGATCAGTTGGCTCAAGTGGTTCTGAGGCTAACAACCAATCGCCGCGTTGCATTGGAATACGATCTAAATCAACGTTTAAATTGAGCGCTAAACGTTGACCAGCCAAGCCTTTTTCGCTCGGTGTATTCTGAGCATGAATATTTTTTACGCGAACCTTTTGTCCTGTAGAAAGGAAGAGTTCATCATCAATGGATACAGTACCCGCAAATGCTGTACCCGTTACCACTGTCCCCGCCCCTTTCACGCTAAAGACACGGTCGATAGCATAACGAAACGGTTTATTTATTTCGGCTAATTCCGGTAAATTGGCTAAATAATCGCGTAACGCATCAATTCCTAAGCCTGTTTGTGCCGATGTAATAAAATAATGAGATTCAGCTAAGAATGGATAATCCGTCTGAATTTGTGTTTTTAATGCCTTGATTTGCTCGTCTGTTGCTCGGTCAGCCTTGGTAATCACTACCATGATTTCAGTAAATTGAAGCTGATGTAAAATCGCTAAGTGTTCTTTAGTTTGTGCGGCAATCCCTTCATCGGCTGCAACAATAAGCATGGCATAATGCACACCACCAAGCCCGGCCAACATGTTGGCGAGAAACTTTTCATGGCCAGGTACATCAATAAACCCAAGCACTTTCTCTTTTAAAGGCAAATAGGCATAGCCTAAATCAATGGTCATGCCACGTTTTTTTTCTTCCGGCAAATGGGCGGTATTCGTACCTGTCAGTGCTTTTAAAAGGGCTGTTTTACCATGATCGACGTGCCCTGATGTTACTATGATCATAATTTTTCCACCGTATCTAATAATGCTTTAAAGTCAGCCACGCTACGTAAATCTAACCAAATCTTTCCTTTTTCAACACGACCAATTATTGGTTGTTCTAACGCTTTGAATACTGTTAAAAGTGCGGTCAATTTTGCTTCTGTTTTTTCAGCAATCGTCACTGCAAAAGAAGGGATCGTCGCCATTGGTTGGGAACCACTCCCAATTTGAGCAAAACTTTCTTCAATCTCTACATGATAATCTTTTAAACGATTTGCTAAACAAGCTTTAAGTTGTTCCGCTTTTTCTTGTAATACATCCATTGACTGGGTAAGCAAATGCAAAGTTGGCAACGTTTCAGTAAGCTTTTCGGGCTGAAGATAAAGGCGCAATGTTGCCTCAAGTCCGGCTAAAATCACTTTATCGCAACGTAATACACGCTTTAATGGATGAGCTTGTAACTGAGCAATCCACTCTTTTTTACCAACAATAATGCCAGCTTGTGTTCCGCCCAATAATTTATCACCCGAGAATGACACCAAGTTTACGCCTTGTGCAACTTTTTCTTGTACCGTTGGCTCATTTGGTAAATTATATTGGCTTAGATCAATCAATGCCCCACTACCCAGATCCGTAATAACAGGAATATCAAATTCTCGCCCAAGATCAACCAACTCTTGTTCTGAAACCGAAGCAGTAAATCCACTAATATGATAGTTACTGCAATGTACTTTCATTAAGAAGGCGGTATTTTCATTAATTGCTTGACGATAATCTTTCAAATGTGTGCGGTTTGTAGTTCCGACTTCAACCAGTTTACAGCCGGCTTGAGCCATAATGTCAGGGATGCGAAATGCGCCACCGATTTCAATTAACTCACCACGAGAAATAATCACTTCTTTATCTTTTGCAAAGGTGGCTAACATCAAGAGCACGGCTGCCGCATTATTATTCACAATACATGCAGCTTCTGCACCTGTGAGTTGCGCAAGTAGTTCACTAATATAATTATCTCGATGACTGCGTTTGCCTTCTTCCAAATCATATTCCAGCGCAACGTTACCTTTCATCGCATGAAGTGCCGCTTGTTGTGCACTTTCAGCCCATAATGCTCGCCCTAAATTTGTATGTAATACCGTGCCCGTTAAGTTATGAACTGATTTAATCTGCACATGATTTTGTTGAGTTAATCGCTCTTGTAAATAATGCAATGTACTCGGATGATCGGCAAAAAAGTGCGGTAAGTTTTGGTGTTGTTTGATAAATTCGCGTCCTTCAGACAATAATTGGCGCAATTCACGTACAACGGCTGAATGACCAAATTCAGTTAAAAGCATTTCACCTTCTGGTGTTTTTAAAAATT
>CAJMMG010000040.1:0-7242 GCA_905214375.1 uncultured bacterium
CTAAGAATGCTTCTGTCGCTTCGATAGTGGTTGGCATGTTTGCACCTTCAGCAACCAATTTCACACCGTTTGCAATTAGAGCTTTAGCGTCTGAAATCTCTAATTCGTTTTGGGTTGCGCAAGGAAGTGCAATATCTGCTTTCACTTCCCAAGGGCGTTTACCTGCAAAATATTGAAGACCAAATTGTTTTGCAAACTCTTCTACTCGACCACGTTTTACATTTTTAAGCTCTAATAACGCTTCTAATTTTTCACGATCGAATCCTTCTGGTAAATATACGTAACCTGCAGAGTCAGAACAGGTTACAACTTTCGCACCGAGCGCCATCGCTTTTTCAATCGCATATTGCGCCACGTTACCCGAACCGGAAACTAAAACCGTTTTACCTTGGAAACTATCCCCTTTCTCTGCAAGCATTGCTTGGGCAAAATAAACCAATCCATACCCCGTTGCTTCTGGGCGAATTAAGCTCCCCCCAAATGAAAGACCACGACCAGTAAACACACAAGCAGCTTGGTTTGATAATTTTTTCATATAGCCTGCAAGATAACCAACTTCGCGACCACCTACACCGATATCTCCCGCCGGCACATCGGTATCTGGACCTATATGACGATACAATTCAGCTATTAATGCTTGGCAGAAACGCATCACTTCAGCATCTGATTTGCCTTTAGGATCAAAATCTGAGCCACCTTTCGCACCGCCCATCGGCAATGTGGTTAAGGCATTTTTAAAGATCTGTTCAAAACCTAAGAATTTTAAGATTGATAAGTTAACGGATGGATGAAAACGCATCCCCCCTTTAAAAGGACCAATTGCACTGTTGAATTGCACGCGGAAAGCACGGTTTACTTGAACTTGGCCTTTATCATCAGTCCATGCCACACGGAATTGGATTGCACGTTCTGGCTCAACTAAACGCTCTAATAAAGCTTCTGAACGGTATTTAGGATTTGCTTCCAAGAAAGGCCAGATTGACGTGAAGACTTCACGAACGGCTTGTAAAAATTCAGGTTGGTGGCCGTCACGTTTAGCCACTTTTTCAAGAAATTCGTCTAATGATGCTACTGCTGACATAGGATTTTCCTTCTAGTAGTGAGTTAATATGATGTGTGTAACGTTATTTTATTTATCACCGTCTTGTTGCGGCGTGTCATCAATATAACAATAGAAAAATCAACTAGGCAACAGTTTTTTTATAGAAAAAATGAAGAAAAAATAAAAAACGAGAAAACATTTAATATTTTCTCGCTTTTATTAGATTAGATCTAAAATTAGCACCTAGATTAGCACTTCAACTTAAAAAATGCTTATTTATTTTTACCTTCTAAGTAAAGCCATTCAGCGACTTGCTTCGCAAAATACGTTAAAATACCATCCGCACCCGCACGTTTAAAGCAAAGTAATGATTCCATAATGCATTCTTTTTCTTTCAGCCAACCATTTTGAATGGCCGCCATATGCATCGCATATTCACCAGAAACTTGATAAGCAAAGGTTGGCACGCCGAAATAGTCTTTCACACGATATACCATGTCTAAATATGGCATACCTGGTTTCACCATCACCATATCTGCCCCTTCTTGTAAATCAAGAGCCACTTCTTGCAAGCCTTCATTACCGTTGGCTGGATCAAGTTGATAGGTTTTCTTGTCACCACCTTTCAGGTTACCGGCAGAACCGACTGCATCACGGAATGGACCATAATAATTAGACGCATATTTTGCAGAATACGCCATAATTTGCGTATTGATATGACCATTTTCTTCCAATGCCTGACGAATACGACCAATACGTCCATCCATCATATCACTCGGAGCCACAATATCAGCACCTGCTTCAGCGTGTGAAACAGCCTGTTTAATCAGGATATCTGTTGTGATATCGTTTAAGACATAGCCTTTCTCATCAATGATCCCGTCTTGTCCATGTAGTGTATAAGGATCAAGTGCGACATCGGTTAATACACCTAATTCTGGATAAGCGGCTTTCAATGCTCTCACTGCACGCTGTACCAAACCATTCGGGTTAAAGGCCTCATCCGCCATTAAAGATTTTTTATCTTGCTCAACTACTGGGAATAATGAAATCACTGGCACGCCGTATTTCACTAAAAGACCTGCTTCGATTAATAACTGATCGATCGTTAAACGTTCAACTTTAGGCATAGAAGGGACTGGTTCACGATGATTTTCACCTTCAATGATAAATACCGGATAAATTAAATCATTCGCGGTTAAAGTATTTTCTGCCACTAAACGGCGACTAAAATCATGTTTACGTAAACGACGAAGACGACGGGTTGGAAAACCGCCTAAAATTTGTTGAGTCATAATAATATTTCCTGTTTTTATGATGTTAAAAGGGCGTATCACCTACGCCCATTTTCTTAATCTTTGTGATTCAAATCAGCCTGATTTTCTACCGCACTTTCTTCATCCGTTGTCTCTTCTTCATCCTCTTTCGGTTGATAGAAACGTGCAACTAACAAGCCTAATTCAAAGAGAAGACACATTGGTACAGCAAGTAAAGTTTGAGAGAACACGTCTGGTGGCGTTAAGATCATACCAACAAAGAACGCGCCCACAATAATATAAGGGCGTTTTGCCGCCAATGCTTTCGTGGTTGTAACACCTGTCCAGCAAAGCAAAATAATGGCAACAGGTACTTCAAAGCACACACCAAAAGCCAAGAATAATGCGAGTGCAAAATCAAGGTAACTGCTGATATCTGTTGCGATAGCGACCCCTTCTGGTGCAGTTTGTGTAAAGAAACTAAACACAAAAGGGAAAACGATATAATAAGCAAACGCCACGCCGCAATAGAATAAAACTGTACTGGAAAATAATAACGGATAAATTAAACGTTTTTCATGTTGATACAGTGCCGGCGCAACAAACGCCCAAATTTGATAAAGCAAATAAGGTACAGAAATAAACACCGAAACAATCGCGGTTAATTTAATTGGCGTAAAGAAAGGCGTCTGGATATTGGTTGCAATCATCGTTGCGCCCTTTGGCATTACTGCCGTTAAAGGTGCGGCGACAAAATGATAAATATCATTAGAAAAATAAACCAACGCCACAAAAACCACTAAAATACAAATTACACAACGTAATAAGCGGTTTCTGAGTTCAACAAGATGGGTAATTAACGGTTGGGAATCGTCCGTCGTATTGCTCATAATTATTCTCTAGGACTTCGCTTCAGATTTCGGTGCTGGCTGTAGCTCCACATCATCCGGCGAATAGTAATCGGATAAACGCTCAGTTAATTCAGCTTGTTCATGAGGTTCAAGTGCGGTCAAATCCACCTCTGTTTTTTCAGATTCCAAAACTTCGGCAGTTTCATTCTCTGCATGTTCTGTGGATGCTGTTCCAACCGGTTTCTCTGCTGTTTCTTGTGCACTTACCTCAAGTTTTTCCGCAGAATCAGCCGAATTTTCAGCCGCACTTTTAATTTCTTTAATTTGCTCTTCCACCGTTGTACCTGCTGCAGCTGCTTTTTCTTCTAACTCTGCGCGCATCTTTTGAGCTTGCTCTTTCAGCTCTTCAACGGTTTTACTTAAATCTGGGGAAAGCTGTTTGAGATTAAGTTGTTCCGCTTTCTTAATACTATCTTGCAACTCTTGCAATTTAAGCTCTTGTTTTAATTCATTTTGAACATTAGCTGCCAATCCACGGATCGTTTTCACCCAGCCCATTACCGTGCGAATAGCCACAGGTAAACGCTTAGGGCCTAGTACCACTAAGCCCACAAGCATCAATAAAACAAGTTCGGAAAAACCAATATCAAACACGGTTATGCCTGTTCTTTATCTTTTACAGTTTCAGTTTTTTCAGCGGTGTTTGTACCGTCTTTAATTTGAGTAAATTCCGCATCTTTTTTCGGCTCGTCATCAGACATCGCTTTTTTAAAGCCTTTTACTGCTGCGCCAAGATCAGATCCCGCATTGCGTAATTTTTTTGTACCGAATACTAATAAAATCACGACTAATAAAATAATCATTTGTGCTGGGGATAAACCAAACATAGAAAAACTCCGTTAGAATTAAATTGAAAATTTGGGCTTGAATATACTCTTTTTATGCATTTGTCTCAAGAGGTAATTTTAAAAGTGCGGTCAAAAAATAATGTTATTTTCAACCGCACTTTATTCTTATTATTCAGCCAGTTCTGTTTGCTCATGAGACAGGAATTATGAAATAACAAAATCCAGTTCTTTCATGTATCGCTCATAACATTGCAAGATATCTACAATCAAATCCTCTTCATTTGTAATACTCAAAGGATAACCTTCCAATTGAATATTGGTTGAAACCATTAATGCATGATGGACTTGTGCAGTTTCAGGCTCAGGCTTCTCGAACAAGGTAATTTGGTAAAAAAAATCTTCTGCTAAACCATTTTCAATAGAAAGAACCAGTTGATTATTATCACGACCAAAATGTTACTGTAAGGTCACATTTAAACCATAGGTACCGATGAGTAACTGGCGCAACTCTCTCATTGCCAAAAGCGCCGTTGTTTTTAAATGTAAAATGGCATCATCTCGCTTAGGTTCAATCACTAACTGTCTTAAACGGCTACGCCAGTTTGCACCTGTCCACAAATCTGAAACCTCTGTGGAATAATATTGACGCTCAAATCGTAAACCTTTCAACAAACTCCATGCCATCACTGACATCAACAGAGCGAAAGGTAAAGAAAAAAACAACATCGTTGATTGGAGTATTTCAATACCACCAAAAAGGTAAAGAACAAACGTAACTGCTGACAATAGCCCACCCCAAAACATAGATTGCCAACGAGGTGAAACCTGGCTTTTGTCTTCAATTGCGATATTATTAAGCGTATAAATACCAAAGTTAATGGTTACAATAAAAAAGAGTGTGATAATAAATAAAGCTAACGTTTTAGTTAAACCGGAATAGGGTAAATAACTCAAAAAATCAAAAAGAAGTGATCCCACATCATTTACAGCTTGACCTAATGCCCCCTTAGCAAGATGCTCATTCACCCAAATTGCTCCATTACCAAATACCGTGAACCACAAAACGAAGAATAAACTTGGCACCATCAATACGCCGAAAATAAACTCCCGCAAAGTTCGTCCGCGAGAAATCCGTGCGATAAAAATCCCAAAGCCTGGCGCCCATGAAAACCACCATGCCCAGTAAAAAACCGTCCAATCCATAAACCAATCTAGATGTTCTACATCATAGGCATAAGCTTTGAAGCCGACTCTAATTAAACCGCTTAAATAGGTACCAATATTTTCCGTAAAAGCAGAAATTAAATATATTGTCGGACCGAATAGCAAAACCAATAACATAAAGAGAAAGGTAACGCCTAGATTTAGCTCACTAAGAATACGGAACCCGTTGGCAATCCCTTGCAGTGAAATTAAGATAGCAATGATAAAAACACTCACTAAAATAAGGGGAACCAAATACGGTGAGTTATCCAATAAATGCATTGAGTGGAATGCTGCAGCCAACCGAATCGCACTGTAACCTAAGGTTGCGACTACGCCAAATAAGGTGGTACAAATCCCGAGAATATCAATGACATCCCCCACTTTTCCATTAATCTTTTCTTTCAGTAAGGGATAAAAACAAGAGCGTAAAGAAATTGAAAAAGGCTTGATGGGGGCAAGTATCCGTTTACAGACAGTCCCCATTTAAAGCCAGCGCTAATAAGAACGAAAAACATAATAAAAAGTATAAGGTACGAGTCAGTCAGTATATTGATATGCTCAACCAAGATGTGGTGAAAATACGAAAAAAGGAAAGAAGCCGTTAAAAGCGAGTGAAAAAGTGACAGAAATCAAAGATATCAAGGCAAGCATAGGATTATTTTAAATACCTTTGCATCAGGCAGGTAATGTCAATGACAACTACCCCTATATTGCCCATCTTGATTCCTCGACATAACGCTTTCAGCCCCCCAAAAAAGCCGTCGGGCTTGATGCTGGCTATTTTACCGTCCCTATCACAGAAAGCTTGGCTCGCCGAGAGGTTATTAGTGTATTTGATTATCGTCGCCCGACAAAAATAAAAAGCCGAAAGGCTGATTACCTGACACACTTATCAAGCTACGATAGAAAACGCCAATGCAGTTAAGTCATCGGAGCAAGGGAAAAACTCTACAAACGTCTAGCAAAAATGGTTGAGCATAACTTTACGGAAGCAGAACAACACCATAGACATAGTTATGCCCATTACAGAGGTTCGTCGAAAGTACACATGCAAGCAAGCAAGCAAGCAAGCAAGCACAAAATATCAAGAAAATGCCCTTGTGATATGGGCTTTTTTACGCTTTTTATAATTCAGACTTTATTAATATGAGGTAATGGTAAAAACTCTACGAAACTGACTGCTTGAATGGCAATCTAAAGTGAAATGTAATAGAAAGAGATAAAACGACAAAAAATAAACCCACCTTTACCAGATGGTCTATAAAGTGGGTTTGCCTGAGGTATAAAATCGAGTGTTAAATACGCGCTATTTTCAATATATTTTAGCTTTTATTTTTTAGGTAACGCATCAGTTGAAGCATTAAATTTCACATTTGATGAAGTATAAGCCTCAAAGTGCGGATGTTTTTTCATAAATTTAATGAAACTTTCCGCATCAGGCAAGTAAGTATCAACGCCTTCATATTTCGGATCGTTAAATAATTTACCAAAAGTTTTGTAACCATCTTTACCGCTAGCTACATAAGCATTAGTACCAACGAGATAACGTTTATTATCATCAATTGGTTCCCATTGTTGGGTTTGTTTATTCAATACTTCCACGCTGACTAAACGTTTACCTTCCGCATTTGGTGTTTCATTAGCTTCGTAACGAATACCTGCGCCATAAGGGAATGCCCCTGTAGAGCCATCAACTAAAGCAAATTGCATTGCATCTTCAAGCACTTGTTTCACTAATGAACCTTCCATTTTATAGGTATATAAGGTATTCCCGAAAGGCAAGAAAGTATAAGCATCATTAAAAGTCACATTGCCTGGTAAAATATCTGCGCGTACACCACCCGCATTTTGAATCGTTAAATCCACCGTTTTTAGTTCATTATACATTGTTTCTGCAATAAAACGCGTTGCGATAGAACCTTCTGGATTAGAGCCTGCTTTATTTGGGATACGGTTCGCTGAACCACCCGGCATTGCAGAACCAGTGATGACGCCAACAATTTCTTGTGCTAAACGATCTTTTTCACTTTTATATTTTG
>CAJMMG010000041.1:0-6641 GCA_905214375.1 uncultured bacterium
GCGCCGATGGTAGTGTGGGGCATCCCCATGTGAGAGTAGGACACCGCCAGGTACTTTTTATTTTGTTAGTTTATTTTTAGAGTAAATTAACAAAATAAAAATTTTGGCAGCAACAGTGCAATGGTCCCACCTGAATCCATATCGAACTCAGAAGTGAAACATTGTTACGCCGATGGTAGTGTGGGGCTTCCCCATGTGAGAGTAGGTCACTGCCAATTATACCTCATTTAGCGGAGTGGTAGTTCAGCTGGTTAGAATACCTGCCTGTCACGCAGGGGGTCGCGGGTTCGAGTCCCGTCCATTCCGCCAATTCTTAATACCATTAGGGGCGTAGTTCAATTGGTAGAGCACCGGTCTCCAAAACCGGGTGTTGGGAGTTCGAGCCTCTCCGCCCCTGCCATTATTCCATATCAATTTATCTTTAATTTTTTATAAGAATATTGTCTATTTTGTTATTCGTTTTATACTAATTGCATTTTAGTGTTTCAGAGATATTCTTATGCGTTATTCTATTCAAGATTTTATTCAATTAATTGCACAATTACGTGATCCTAATGGAGGTTGTCCTTGGGATCTTAAACAAAATTATGACTCCATGATTCCTTGTTTAACTGAAGAAACTTATGAAGTTATTGATGCCATCCAAAAGAAAGATATTGCGAATTTAAGAGAAGAGCTTGGTGATCTTTTATTACAGGTGGTGTTTTTCAGTCAGCTGGCTTCAGAGGATGGTTATTTTACATTTGATGATGTTCTTAATGATGTTTCTGAAAAGATTGTACGTCGCCATCCTCATGTATTTGGTGATGCTACAGCTGGAAATGAAGAAGAAGCGTTAGCCCGTTGGAACAGTATCAAAGCACAAGAAAAATCAGCTCAAAAACAACAGTCTATTTTAGATAATGTTCCGAATGCTTTTCCTGCATTGTTAAGAGCACAGAAAATGCAAAAACAGTGCTCAAAGATTGGGTTTGATTGGAATGAACTTGAGCCTGTATTTGCTAAAGTTGAAGAAGAATTAGAAGAAGTACGAGATGAAATCAACCAAACACCTCGCAATCAAGAAAGAATAGAAGTGGAAATTGGGGATTTATTTTTTGTGACAGTCAATTTGTCTCGACATCTTAAATGTAATGCGGAAGAGGCTTTACGTAAGGCGAATAATAAATTTGAACAACGTTTTCGCAAAGTTGAAGGAAAGGCATTAGAACGAGGCGTATTACTTAAAGATATTTCTTTAATTGAAATGGATATTCTGTGGGATGAAGTGAAAAAAGAAGAAAAATAATCGAAATGGCAGAGGCATTTTCCTCTGCCATTTTTTATTTTATGGAATGGATAAGTAACATATAAGCGCTGATTACTAATAAAATAATACCTAATAGTTTTTTGACTAAGTGCGGTGATAATTTACCTCGGATTTTCATCGAAAAAAATCCGGTTACAAAAGCGCTGAATACGACAATAATCACAATCGAAAAATTAACATAACCGATTTGCCAACCAAAGTGATAAGTCGAGCTTTTTGAAAGATAGCCATAAAGGCTACCTAGCCCACCAATAAACATCATTGCATTGGTATAAGGGGCAATTTGATGGGCTTTAACGGATTTTAACTGACCAATTAAAGGCGCCATAATTGAGCCTCCTCCAATGCCAGTCATGCCAGCAATAAATCCACCTATCGTTGAAAGCCCTATTCCTTTAATCGTTTCATCTGCTGTAGATTGTTGAGTTATTGCGGTCTTTTTACTAAAAATAGTACGAATTGCTAATAGGGAAAGTGTGATAACAAACACACTGATGATGGCAATATCGGGTACATAAAAACTGGATTCGAATCCTAGCTGCACACCAACAATCATACCCACAGACCAAATGAGCATCGCTTTGTAGTTAATCGATACTTTTTGTTTGTAAAAATAAATTAAGTTAATAAAGGATGATCCCATGACAATCGTCAATGATGTCGCGGCAATCATTTGTAAAGGAAACTGTGGGAATAAAGTGTAGAGAATAGGTACCATTAATACGCCGCCACCAATGCCAAAAATAGCGGACATTATATTTGTCATCACACCACATAAAATTAAAATAAAAATTAACTGTAAACTCATTTCAAACTCCTTTTTTGTGGGAGTACGGCATTATTATTCTTTTGGATAAATAAATAATTTATGATCTTGCTCATAATTATCTATAAAAACAGACTTTATTTTAATTTTGTGATCCTTCTCACACAATCAGTATGACAATTATCATATGCTCTTTATACACCTAGCAGTAGTCTATAAATGGAATTTAATAATGGCTTCTACAAGGAGGAGCGTATGCTATTAACGGTTTCGAGTTTCCTCATCGTAACGGCTTTAGTGGCCTATGTTTCATGGCTACGTACTAAAAACGATGATTTAACCACCTCGAAAGGTTATTTCTTAGCAGGACGAGGATTGAGTGGTATTGTGATTGGTTGCTCAATGGTGTTGACCTCTCTTTCAACAGAGCAATTGATTGGCGTGAATGCTGTTTCTTATCAAAACAACTTTTCTATTATTGCGTGGACAGTACCAACGGTGATTCCGCTTTGTTTCTTGGCGCTTTATATGTTGCCGAAATATTTGCGTAACGGTTATACCACCATTCCTGAATTCTTTGAAAATCGCTTTGACCGACAAACGCGTTTGATTATGTCTGGATTATTCTTAATCTTCTATCTTTTAATCGTGATTCCGACCGCACTTTATACCGGGGCAATTGCATTTAATAAAATCTTCAATTTAGAGACTATCTTTGGATTAAGTTATGCCCAAGCGATTGTTTATACTGTGATTGCTATTGGTGTTGTCGGTGCGATTTATGCAATTTTTGGTGGGTTAAAAGCGGTAGCCGTTTCCGATACCATCAATGCCGTGATCTTAGTGATTGGTGCGTTGCTTGTACCTGTATTTGCATTGCTTTATTTAGGTAATGGTAGCATTTCTGAAGGCTTGAATATTATCACCACCACTCACGTTGAAAAATGGAACGCCATTGGTAGCTCAACAGATTCTACTCCTTGGCCGACAATTTTTACCGGTATTATGGTTGTTCACTTCTTCTATTGGACAACGAACCAAGCCATCGTACAACGTTGTTTAGGGGCGAAGGATTTAGCATCGGGTCAAAAAGGGATTTTAATTGCAGCACTTTTCCTACTCACATTACCGATTATTCTTAATTTACCGGGTTTATTGAGTTTCCATATTTTAGGTGAAGGCTTAAATCCAATTGATACATCTTATCCATTGTTGGTTAATAAAGTGATGCCGACTGCATTACAAGGCTTCTTTATTGCAGCACTTTTCGGTGCAATTTTAAGTACCTTTAACTCATTCTTAAACTCTGCAGCGACGATTTATTGTAAAGACTTACTACCATCCATCAGTAAAAAACAACGCACCGATCAAGAATTGATCGTCTATGCTAAAAAAGTCTCTACTATTATGGCGATTGTGACCATGATTATTGGCCCACTTTTGATGTTCGGTACAGATGGTATTTTCTTAATCACTAAACGCTTTGCTGGTTTTGTGAATATTCCAATCGTGGCATTATTTGCTGTGGGTTTATTTAATAAAACTGTTTCAGGTTTAGCGGCACGTATTGCTTTACTTGTACACGTAGTACTTTATTTCAGTATTGTTTGGGTGTTCAATGTGAAAATCAATTTCGTGTATGTCATGGGCGGATTATTCGTATTTGATGTTGTCTTCATGTTGATTCTAGGTCAATTCTTAAAACGTGAGCCTTATGTGGAAAATACCGTCAATAAAGGCGACGTGGACTTAACCAATTGGAAATATATTAAAGTGACGTCTGTTTCATTGATTCTTGGTTTAATTGCGCTTTATGCTTTCTTATCACCAGTGGGTATTGCTTCACCAGATGGCAATCCAATGTTAGTGTTGGAAGTGTATGCGGTATTACAACTCATTGTGTTGATTGTCTTTAGACCAAAAAATGAAAAAACAGAACATCAATTACATCTTTCTAACCAACATTAAGCAGTCGGGCGTACATCACGTACGCCCTTAAAATAGATAAGGATTGTGTATGAACATTATCTATATTTTACTCGACCAAGTGCGTAAAGATATGTTGGGGGCTTATGGTCACCAGATCGTTAAAACCCCGAATATCGACCGTCTAGCTAAAGATGGCGTGCGTTTTAATAATGCCTTTACGCCTGCTTCCGTTTGTGGGCCCGCACGGACTTCGCTCTTTACCGGTTTAATGCCATCTACCCATGGCATCATTCGTAATGGTGAAAAAGGCGGTACAGGTGAAGTGAGCGAAGCTGCACCGAATATCGGTAAACTAGACGGCTACAACACCTATGTTGTGGGTAAATGGCACGTGGGTACAAAATCCGTGCCGGAAGATTATGGCATTAAAGGGCATAACTTTGATGGCTATGGTTATCCGGGCAGTGGCGTGTATAAAAATTTAGTGTTCAACCAACCGCCGACACATTCCAATCGTTATAAAGAATGGTTAGATGAAAAAGGTTATGAGATCCCTGAAGTGAGTCATGCTTATTTCGGTGATAACCCACATTTGCGCGTGCAAGAGCTTTGCGGTTTGCTTTCAGGCACAAAAGAACAAACCATCCCGTATTTCATTATTGATGAAGCGAAAAGCTATATTAGTGAATCACTTGCTGAAAATAAACCGTTCTTCACATGGATTAATTTCTGGGGACCGCATACGCCTTGTATCGTGCCAGAACCTTATTATTCCATGTATCGAAAAGAAGATGTGGTGCTAGATGAAAGCTTCTTCAAGCCACTAGAAGGCAAACCAGGACACTATCGTACCATCTCTAAAATGTGGGGCATGTGGGAAGCGAGCGAAGATCATTGGAAAGAAGTGATCACAAAATTCTGGGGTTATATCACCTTGATTGATGATGCAATTGGTGAGCTATTTACCTTCTTAGAAAACAACGGTATTTATGACCGCACTTTTATTGTGGCAACCGCTGACCATGGGGATGCGATGGGTGCTCATCGAATGATTGAGAAAGGGGAGTTCATGTTTGATACCACCTACAATATTCCGATGATTATCAAAGACCCAAATTCAAACCGCGTTAATCAACAAGATGATAACCTCGTCTATTTACATGATTTAACTTCAACCGTTTATGATCTGGCTAATCAGCCGATTCCCCAAGCCTTTGAAGGGGAAAGTATTTTACCAATCGTTCGTCAACATCAAGATAATCAACGCAAAGGGATATTGGCACAGTTAGCGGGGCATTTCGTTTACTTTGAACAACGCATGTGGCACCGTAAAGACTATAAATTAGTATTTAATGCTTCGGATATTTGTGAGCTTTATGATGTGAAAAACGATCCAGCTGAAATGCATAATTTGTTCTACAAGCCAGAATATGAAGCGGTCAAAAAAGAGATGCTAGAAGAAATGCGTCAAGAAATGAAGCGCTTAAATGATCCATTAGAAAACTGGGTATATCGGATTATAAACGAAGTGTAAAACTAATAGAAAATTGACCGCACTTTTAAGGACGATTATGGAAAATTGCTCAATCAAGCCTACTGAATTGTCACATTGTCAGTTTAGTGAGCTGCATCACTTGCCGAAAGGTTCCTTCTTGTATCAACAAGGTGAGGTAGCACATGAATTTTATTATGTGCAAGCAGGCTTGGTTGGCTTATTTCATACCCTTGAAAATGGCAAGGAAAGCTTAGTACGATTATATTCCAAGGGTGATTATTTTGGTTTTCGAACTTTGTTTTCGATGGCAGATAAACATTATCATTGCAATGCAAAAGTTTTAATTGATGCAGAGATTACTCGTATCAAACCTAATGTAGTGAGCGAGTTTTTTACGCATAATACGGTGATGAGCCAATGTTTACTTCAGATCTTGGCAGATGAACTACGTGAAGCTGAAGAACGTTTGGCAAAAAGTGCTTATCTACGCACCTTAGATCGTGTGATGGATAGTTTATATTTCCTCAAACAAAACTTTCCTGATTATAATTGGACGTATCGTGAAATTGCGGAATATGCGGGCTGTGAAACGGAAACCGCCATTCGTATTGCGAAAGAACTCAAACAAAACGGGGCATTTGATCGAATATCAGGTCATAAATAATGTTGTAACAAAGGATGGTTGATGTCTGTTTTTCCACCACAAGCTCATTTTCACTTAATGGCGAAACCAAGCAGTTTTCACTGTAACATTCAGTGTGAATATTGCTTCTATTTGGAAAAATCAGAACAGTTTGGCCAACATGCGCCTTTTATGTCGAAAGATACCTTAAAGCATTACGTCAAAAACTATATCCAATCTCACGCTGGCAATGTAGTCGAATTTGCTTGGCAAGGTGGAGAACCCACTCTTTTAGGCTTAGATTTTTATAGACAAGCCGTTGAATATCAGCAGGAATTTGCTCACGGTAAACAGATCTCAAACGCCTTTCAAACCAATGGTATTGCCCTTAATCAGCAATGGGCTGCATTTTTCAAACAGTATCATTTTCTCATTGGGCTTTCTATTGACGGTTTAAGTGCTGTGCATAATCGTTATCGTATTTCGGGTAACGGCAATCCCACCTTTGAAAAAGTCGTGA
>CAJMMG010000042.1:0-6606 GCA_905214375.1 uncultured bacterium
ATAAATGAAAACGATTACATAGCAATGTTTAAATTTGTGATCTCCATCACGGTTTCATTGCATTTTCTACAGAAAAACGTCTCACCAAGGTTGGATTAAATTGGACAACAGTCGGTGTAACAATAGACGAGTCAACTAAGCTCAAAGCCAGTTTTGCCGCATAATTTGCCATTAAATCAATTGGATAGCGAATAGTGGTAAGCTTAGGAATCAAATATCGAGCAATTGGCATATCATCAAAGCCTACAATGGAAAACTGTTTCGGCACTTTGATATTGTTTTCATTTAAAACGGAAATTGCTCCCGCAGCCATCGTATCGTTATAGGCCACTACAGCGGTTAAATTGGAGTTGTAGCTCAATAAATCAATCATGGCCTTTTCACCACCTTCAAAATCAGGTGAATTATGCACAATGGCTTGTTCTACAATGGGGAAGTTATGTGCTTCTAAGGCCTCTAAGTAGCCCTCTTTACGTTCTGTTTCATCTAAAATACCGTGATTGGAACCAATATAGGCGATGTGCTTATGACCATAACGAATCAGTATTTCAGTGGCTAGATAGGTACCTTGGCGGTTATCAAGGCTGACGCAACGATTTTCATAACCCGCAATCACGCGGTTAATCACCACCATACCGGGTACATTTTCTAAATAATGTTGTAACTCTTCGTCAGAAAGGGCTTTGGAATGAACAACCAGGCAGCTACAACGCTTACGTAGCAAGGTATCAATGGCTTCACGCTCTTTTTCTGCATGATGGTATCCAATGCCGATCAAAATCGTTTTTTGATGCTCTTCAGCGACTTTATCGACCGATTTAACCAAGATAGCAAAGAACGGATCCGTTACATCAGTAACCACCACGCCAATGGTATCAGTATTTTGTACTGCCAGAGCTTGTGCGTTTGCATTGGGTTGATAATTTAAGACTTCCATTGCGCGTTGTACCGAGTAACGGGTTTTTTCACTCACAGATGGGGAGCGATTAATCACCCGGGAAACAGTGGCAACCGACACGCAAGCTAATTCAGCAACATCTCGAATTGTAGGCATAACAGGGCTCTCATTCATTTTTTCATAGCAATTATCATAGTAAATTTGAATAAAATTGAAAGCGGTTACTTTCAAAAATGCTACATTCGTCACAAAAAAGTGATTGGACTAGCGCCTTATTTCCTGATTTTGTGATAATGATCACGGTTTATTTTTTTTAATTTGTTATCTTATGAAGAAAATTTTGTAATCGTTTACATTTTGGAGCAAAAATATGAGCGAAACCATATTTGAACCGACAGATCATCCGCATCGTCGTTATAATCCGTTAATTGACCAATGGGTTTTAGTCTCGCCACATCGTGCTAAACGTCCATGGCAGGGGCAACAAGAAAAAGTGAGTGAGGAACAAAAGCCAAGTCACGATCCAAATTGTTATCTTTGCCCGCGTAATAAGCGTATTACAGGTGAACCGAATCCGGATTACCATAAACCTTATGTATTCAAAAATGATTTCTCGGCTTTATTAGAAGATACACCAGCGCCAGAGCAATCAGCCGATCCGCTTTTCCAAATGAGCCAAGCTCGTGGTGAAAGCCGTGTTATTTGTTTTTCACCAGATCACAGCAAAACCTTGCCATTATTGACCGCACTTGAAATTGAAGAAGTGATTAAAGTGTGGCAAGAGCAATTGCGTGAACTGGGTCAAAAATATCAGTGGGTACAGATTTTCGAAAATAAAGGCGCGGCAATGGGATGTTCTAATCCACATCCACATGGACAAATTTGGGCAAATAGCTTTTTACCAAATGAAGTCGCACGTGAAGATGTTGCTCAACGAAATTATTATGAAAAACACGGTTCGGTACTTTTAGTGGATTACGTTCAAAAAGAATTAGAGAAAAAAGAACGTATTGTGGTGGAAAACGAGCATTGGGTTTCGGTGGTACCTTATTGGGCGGTGTGGCCGTTTGAAACCCTGTTATTGCCAAAAGTGCATGTAAAACGCTTAACAGAATTAACCGAGGCTCAAGCTAAAGATCTTGCCGTGATATTGAAAAAATTGGCAACGAAATACGATAACTTATTTGAAACATCTTTCCCTTATTCGATGGGCTTCCATGCTGCACCATTTAATGGTGAAGATAACGAACATTGGCAGCTTCATGCGCACTTTTATCCACCGTTATTGCGTTCTGCTACGGTTCGCAAATTTATGGTGGGCTATGAAATGCTAGGTGAAAGCCAACGTGACCTCACCGCTGAACAAGCAGCTGAAAGATTACGAGCGTTAAGCGAAGTACATTATAAAGAACGTTAAGAAATCCTTTCCCTCTTGAGTTAAGAGGGAGTGTGAAAGATAAAGGAAAATAATATGACTCCAGTCCAAAAATCCCAACACATTTTTACGCAAAAATATAACAAGCAACCTGAACTGACCGTGTATGCGCCAGGTCGAGTGAACATTATCGGCGAACATACCGACTACAATGATGGCTTTGTGATGCCTTGTGCAATCAATTATGGTACAGCCATTGCAGGATCAAAACGTGCTGATCATATTTGGAATGTTTATGCCGCAGATCTTGATCTTGAGGATACCTTTTCTCTTGATGAAGATTTCCCTCAAAGTGAGCAAAAATGGGCAAATTATGTGCGTGGTGTGGTGAAATTTATTCAAGAACGTTGCCCACAATTTAAACAAGGTGCTGATTTAGTGATTTCTGGAAATGTACCACATTCTTCTGGTTTGAGTTCTTCTGCTGCGCTTGAAGTAGCGACGGGTAAGTTCTGCCAACAACTCAGTGATTTACCTTTAACACATACAGAAATTGCTTTAATTGGTCAAAAAGCTGAAAACAAATTTGTAGGCGCAAATTGCGGAAACATGGATCAATTAATTTCTGCTTTAGGACAAAAAGATCATCTCTTAATGATTGATTGCCGTAGCTTAGAAACACAGCCAACGCCTGTGCCGAAAGATGCCGCTGTTATCATTGTGAACTCAAATGTACCCCATGATTTGGTGACGGGTGAATACAATACACGCCGTTGGCAATGTGAAAAAGCTGCAGAATTCTTTGGTGTGAAAGCGTTGCGTGATGTATCAGTAGAAGAATTCCAAAAAAGAGAAGCAGAATTGACCGCACTTAATTCTTTAGTGGCTAAACGTGCACGCCATGTGGTGACCGAAAACCAACGTGTACTTGATGCCGTTGAAGCGTTAAAACATAACGATTTAACAAAATTAGGCGAGTTAATGGGGCAATCTCACGAGTCCATGCGTGATGATTTCGAGATTACCGTGCCACAAATCGATTATCTTGTTGAACTTGCTCAATTAGTGATCGGTAAAACTGGTGGCGCGAGAATGACAGGTGGTGGTTTCGGTGGTTGCATTGTTGCCCTTGCACCTCATGATAAAGTTGAAGAAGTGCGTAAAATTATTGCCGATAATTATGAAAAACAAACGGGCTTAAAAGAAGATTTCTACGTTTGCACAGCCTCACAAGGAGTGAGTCTATGCTAGAAAAAACGGTGTTCAATGCACCAGATGGACAGCCTTATCAACTTGTTCAACTCACCAATTCAAATGGCATGACTGTGCAATTTATGGATTGGGGAGCCACTTGGCTTTCTTGTCAAGTGCCTGTGAATGGTGAGTTGCGAGAAGTGTTACTTGGCTGCAAAGTGGAAGATTATCCTCATCAAACTGCTTATTTGGGGGCAAGCGTAGGACGCTATGCGAACCGTATTGCTCACGCCCAATTTAAATTAGGTGAGCGAACAATCCAGCTGGTTGCAAATCAAGGTAAACATCAATTACATGGTGGCCAAGAAGGCTTTGATAAACGCCGTTGGAAAGTCGAAGAGTGCGGTCAGAATTTTGTGCGTTTTTCTCTTGTGTCTCCTGATGGAGATCAAGGTTTTGAAGGTAATGCACAAGTTAATGTGCTTTACACGCTGACCGATGAAAATAGCGTAAAAATTGAGTATGAAGCAGAAAGCGATAAAGATACCGCACTTAATTTAACGAACCACGCTTATTTTAATTTAGAAAATGCTGAGCAGGGCAGTGATGTGCGGAATCACACATTACGCCTTAATGCGGATTTCTATTTACCAGTTGATGGCGAAGGCATCCCAAATTCACCACTTAAACATGTGGTGAATACCAGCTTTGATTTTCGTGTTGCAAAACCAATCGCACAAGATTTTCAGCAAGGCGATCAAGTGGTGACAAAAGGTTACGATCATTCTTTTATCGTCAATAAAGCATGGCAAAAGCCTTGTGTATTATTGACTTCCCCTAATGAAGATTTAAGTCTTGAAGTGCTCACATCCCAAGCAGCATTACAGGTTTATACGGGAAACTATCTTGCCGGCACTCCAACTCGTAAAGGTAGCAATTATCAAGATTTCAGTGGCATCGCACTTGAAACTCAATGCCTACCAGATACCCCAAACCATCCAGAATGGCAAAATTATGGCGGTATTCAAAAAGCAGGTGAACGCTATTACCAGTGGACAGAGTTTAGATTTAAATAGTTAATCCTTGAAAGTGCGGTTAAAAACTATTGTGTTTTTAACCGCACTTTGTTTATATGTAATTAGATAAAATGTATAAAAAATACATTAATTGTATTTAATTCGTAATATTTTACTAGAGGTGAAAAATCACAAATGAAAAGCACCTTTGAAAAAACGATGCTTAAAATATCTAAAGGAAATAATGCAGGATTTTTCCCTGTTTATTTTGGATATGTTGATAATGATCAATGCCAAATATCCTTTGAATGTTTTGATATGAAAATTTGTATTGTAGAGGATAATTTTTGGGATTGTTTATCTAGATTAAAAAAACAATATCCTGATATATTGTTACATTGTAAAGGATATAAACGAAATGTTTATCCATCACGCATGCTACTACAGATGGGAAAGGCTATAAAAGTGTATGAATACAAACTTGGTAAACAAGCTACATTTGAAGATTTAGTTTTTATTTTTTCTCCTGAAGATAGTGAACTGACTTCTTCCGTAGATGAACAAATTGTGTTTTTTAATAAATGGATTAATTCATTAGACAACAAGTAAAATATCCGATAAGAGGGAAATAATGAAAATTGAATTTGGATATGATTCAGAGGATGCTTATAAATAAGCACTAGTTATCAGGTGTGACTTAATTATTTATTAAAGGGAAAAGAATGACAACAGAATTAGATTTTTTTATAAATTCTTTACATGATGAAGGGATTGATACTATAAAAGTTTTAAATGATCTTAATGATTTTTTTGATGGTGATAAGATACCTATCGTATTTCTATTAGGAAGTTTAGGAAGAGAGATTTATAACTCAAAACTTTCTTTTGAATCCCTAAATAACATTTTTTTGTTGATTGAAGAAGCTATAAACTCAAAAAATAAAGCGTTTTCTGAAGCTGTAGCTACAGGGTTATTAGAAGCCTATGCACATACAATGTGGAATAATGAGCAAAATATTTCTAGTTTAGAATTGATGGGCGAAGAGACAAGAAAATATATTAAAAGCTATTTAGAATTTTAGTCTAAAGGAATTTTAAAATCGATTTAAAAGAGCGGTTTGTCCCGTTATGGTAGTCGAGTAGTATATAATTAATGTAAGGTTTAGTTAGCTTATTATTGACGTACGGTATCATTAGATTAATTAGTAGGATATATGAGGTTAGTATTTAAGTTTGATAGTTCTGATTGGTATAAATCAGCTTGTGTGTTTTTAAATGATGAAAATCACTCCTGGAGAGATGAATATGTACGTATATATTTAGATACTTTAAAATTTGATAGTAGTATCAAATTAGCTGATTTATCTATAAATAAAGATTATGTTAGTACGGATGTGATGGATGCAGTAATAGATAAAGATAAGGTATATTTGGGATTTTCCTTGTATTTACCTGAAGATAAACCCGCAGATTATGATCCTAGTGAGGAAAAGTATTATATTGTAGATAGAGAGGAATTAACGTATTTAGTTAGACGGTGGTATAGTTTCATTCAAAGGCCTGTAGAGTTAAAGCAGCCAGATTACCAAGAAATTATTGATTCAGAGGATGCGTATAAATAAGCACAAGCTATAGAAGCTCCTTCTACCTACAGAAGGAATCATAACAGCAGTTAAAATTGAAGTGCGGTTAAAAATAATGATGTTTTTAACCGCACTTTGTTTTTATTATCCTTATTTTATTTGCGGTTATTTAAAGTTATTTATATAAGAGGAGAATATCCATAAAAAAATTATAGGTATTATTTTGTTGACTGTTTTAATCGGATTTAATAAACTTGCTATTGTAGTTTTTTAGTATGGTATTTAATTTTATTAAATCCAATATTTTTCAACACTTTAATAACCACAATTTTATTATGACTATATCTAGATTATTTGGGAGTGGATTATTTTTAATTTCACCTTTTGTTTTGGCAGCACCCAGCTCACCAAATGTAAATGTAGAAAAACAAATCGATGCTCAACAACAAAAACAGCAAGCGGAACAAGATGCAGCCATTTTAGCCCAGCAAACGCAATCCGCAAATGTACGCTTGGAGGGTGAAAAAGAAGCCTCACTTG
>CAJMMG010000043.1:0-6025 GCA_905214375.1 uncultured bacterium
ACCAATGCTCACCAGTTGCGACTTTATCCACATCTAAGTGCGGTCGATTTTGAGCTACAAATTGCTTAAATAATTGATGGGTTTCTTCAAGTTCGGCTTGGAATTTCTGTTTTCCTTTTTCAGTATTTTCACCTAATACTGTAACGGTGCGTTTAAATTCTCCGGCTGTCATCACATCAACATCGACATCATGTTTTTTCAATAAACGATGAATATTCGGAATTTGTGCAACCACACCAATAGAACCGATAATCGCAAAAGGCGCAGAAACAATTTTATCTGCCACACAAGCCATCATGTATCCACCACTTGCAGCGACCTTATCTACTGCAACCGTTAATTTAATCCCTTTTTGTTTTAAGCGAGCTAACTGTGAAGCAGCTAAGCCATAACCATGAACAACACCACCAGGGCTTTCTAAACGTAATAAGACTTCATCATCGGCTTTTGCCACATTAATAATTGCCGAAATTTCCTCACGAAGTGCGGTTGTTTCTGATGCAGAAATATCACCCTTAAAATCGAGCACGTAAACACAAGGTTTAGGTGCTGCTTTCTCACCGTTTTTTAATTTTGCTTTTAAAGCCTTTGCTTCTTGTTTTTTGGCTTTCTTCTCTGTTTTTTCCGCTTGTTTAAGCTCATCTTCTGAAAGTTGGAAATCGCGTAAATGCTTAACTGTTTCCTTAAATTCTTCAGAAAGATCTGTCACAACTAATTCACCATGATGTGCCGCATTACGTTGCTTTGCAGAAATAATCATTGCTACGATAGCGGCGATTACAAGTAAAATCGTTAAAATCTCTAAAATAAAAATGCCATAGCCGGTCAAAATATCAGACCACATAGTTTTTCTCCTAAATAAAGTGAAGGAATTATTTTACTGTGCAAGCCCGATTTACACTAACTTTTTATGGAAAATTTTGCGATTTAAGGTAAACTAACACAGTTTTATTGCCTAATTTATAATGAATTACAGAGGTTTATATGTCTAAAGTTGCATCCATTGTTGATGTGTTACAAGGTAAAATCGCTATAGGCGAAAAAGTTACCGTACGCGGATGGGTCCGTACCCGTCGTGACTCTAAAGCAGGTCTTTCTTTCCTTGCTGTTTATGACGGCTCTTGCTTTGATCCTATTCAAGCGATTGTTAATAACGATATTGAAAATTATGAGAGCGAAGTCTTACGCTTAACAACGGGTTGCTCTGTTATCGTAACCGGTACTATTGTTGAGTCACCTGCTGAAGGTCAAGCTGTTGAACTTCAAGCTGAAAAAGTAGAAGTGACAGGGTTTGTAGAAGATCCTGATACTTATCCAATGGCGGCAAAACGTCACTCAATTGAATACTTACGTGAAGTGGCACACTTACGTCCTCGTACCAATATTATCGGTGCAGTCGCACGCGTTCGTCACTGCTTAGCTCAAGCTATTCATCGCTTCTTCCATGAACAAGGTTTCTATTGGGTTGCTACTCCATTAATTACGGCATCTGATACTGAAGGTGCGGGCGAAATGTTCCGTGTTTCAACACTTGATTTAGAAAATCTTCCTCGTGGTGAAGATGGTAAAGTCGATTTCAGCCAAGACTTCTTCGGTAAAGAATCATTTTTAACGGTTTCAGGCCAATTAAACGGTGAAACTTACGCGTGTGCATTAAGCAAAATCTATACTTTTGGTCCAACATTCCGCGCTGAAAATTCAAATACAACTCGTCACCTTGCTGAGTTCTGGATGGTTGAACCTGAAGTTGCATTTGCAACACTTGCTGATAATGCGAAATTAGCAGAAGACATGTTGAAATACGTTTTCCGCGCCGTGCTTGCTGAACGTAAAGATGACTTAAAATTCTTTGAAAAACATGTAGATAAAGATGTTATTACTCGTTTAGAAAACTTTGTAAACTCTGATTTTGCTCAAATCGACTATACCGATGCGATCGACGTGTTATTAAAATCAGGTAAGAAATTCGAATTCCCAGTATCTTGGGGTATCGATTTGTCTTCTGAACATGAACGTTTCTTAGCGGAAGAATATTTCAAATCACCGGTTGTGGTGAAAAACTATCCAAAAGACATTAAAGCATTCTATATGCGTTTAAATGATGATGGAAAAACTGTGGCTGCAATGGACGTATTAGCACCAGGAATTGGTGAAATCATCGGTGGTTCACAACGTGAAGAACGTTTAGACGTATTAGATAAACGTATGGAAGAAATGGGTCTAAATCCTGAAGATTACTGGTGGTATCGCGATCTTCGTAAATATGGTACTGTGCCACATTCAGGTTTCGGTCTTGGTTTTGAACGCTTAATCGTTTATGTAACTGGCGTACAAAATATTCGCGATGTAATTCCATTCCCTCGCGCACCAAGAAATGCAAATTTCTAAAAATATTGTTTAAATTGACCGCACTTTCTTTAAAGTGCGGTCATCATTTTAGGCGATAAATTTATCCCCTATTTTATTTATTGTGTTTGAATCAATCTTTCAAATACATCATATTAAGGAAAGTAGAAATGGACAAAATTAAACAACTCTTTGCAAACAACTACAGTTGGGCGCAAAGAATGAAAGAAGAAAATTCCACTTATTTTAAAGAACTTGCCGATCACCAAACACCTCATTATCTTTGGATTGGCTGCTCTGATAGCCGAGTTCCTGCTGAAAAACTCACAAATCTTGAACCGGGCGAATTATTTGTTCATCGTAATGTTGCTAACCAAGTTATTCATACGGATTTTAACTGCCTTTCAGTTGTACAATATGCCGTTGATGTACTAAAAATTGAACATATTATTATTTGCGGTCATACAAATTGTGGTGGTATTAAAGCAGCGATGCAAGATCACGATCTAGGGTTAATCAATAACTGGTTGCTCCATATTCGTGATATTTGGTTTAAACACGGGCATCTATTAGGCAATCTTTCAGCAGAAAAACGTTCAGATATGCTCACTAAATTAAATGTTGCAGAGCAAGTTTATAACCTAGGACGCACATCTATCGTAAAAAGCGCTTGGGAACGTGGACAAAAACTCTCCCTACATGGCTGGGTATATGATGTAAATGATGGATTCTTAGTTGATCAAGGTGTAATTGCAACAAGCCGAGAAACCCTTGAAATCTCTTATCGCAATGCCATTGCTCGTTTATCTAGCCTAGCCGAAGAGGATATTCTGAAAAAAGAGCTCTCTGAAAACGAAGAATAAAAAAGTGCGGTTAAAAATCTAATAAGTTTTAACCGCACTTTTACTTTTTATTTAAAGTGACTATTTAACTAATTCTGTCTGCATATACATTAAACGATCGATATTCGTTAAATAATGTCCTAACTCTTGGAATTCTGGTTTATGGATATAAGGAATTTTCCCTAACAATGGCGCATCAATCTGAGCTTCTAAAATCTCTATAACTTCTTTGTAGTGCCCCAAGCAAGGATTAATTCGATTCGCAATCCACCCCAGTAAAGGCACACCAAGTTGTTTAATTACTTGAGTAGTAAGTAGTGCATGATTGATACAGCCTTCCTTAATGCCAACAACCAATACAATGGGCATTTTATGCTCAACAACCCAATCAGCAAAGCTTTTACCTTCCGCCATGGGGGTGAGTAAGCCAAATGAGCCTTCCACGACAACAGATTGATATTTTTTCACTAATGTCGTTAAAGTCTGATCAATCTTGCTTAATTTAATGCGTGATTTATCACGAGTCAGCATCGGCATAGGATGTGCAAAAGTATAACTATTCACTTCCTGATAGGATACGGACTCATTTGTTGCATCCATTAAAGCCAACACATCTGAATTATTTTCAGCATCATAATCTGTTTCAGATTCATCAGCTTGATTTTCTATAGGATAGATACCTGCTTCACAGCTACAAGCAATCGGCTTATAACCCACAATTCTCACGCCCTTTGCTTGTAATGCCTGAATAATGGCACGGCAGGCGGTGGTCTTACCCACGTCAGTATCTGTACCTGCCACAAAGAAACTACTCATTTTTATTCTCCTTTTAAAAGTGCGGTCAATTCTAAAGGAGTTTTTTGAAGAAAATATTGAGATAAAGCAAGATTTGGAGATTTTTAGGAAAAAATAAAAGGCTTATTTGATCTCACTCAAACTATTAAACAAGCCATCATCTTGTTTTGGCATTTGGAGATAAAATCCTTGCTGAGTAATTTTTTCCATTACCTCGTTTTTATCTGCATGAACAAGCGGTTTGCTTCCTTTCAAATTAAATGGCATAAGAAACTGAGGCTTACCAAAACTTTGCATCAATACGTCTGGTACAGCTGAAAAATCATCTCGTTTCGAAATATAGAGGTAGCAGCCTGGCTTACGTAAACTTTTATAAATTGCACATAACATTTTATTGCTCCAAAAGAAAAAACCTACCAGATAATCTCTGATAGGTTTTCATTTTACAAAAGTTTAATTATTTAGTCACAGCATCTTTCACTTCAGCCGCTTTGTCAGATGTAGCATCTTTTGCTTCAGCCGCTTTATCAGCTGCAGCATCTTTCATTTCAACTGCTTTATCTGCTGCTGCATCTTTTGCTTCAGAAGCTGCATTTTTTACTTCTTCCATTTTAGAAGACATTGCGTCTTTTGCTTCAGCCATTTTATCTGCTGCTGCATCTTTCATTTCAGCTGCTTTATCTGCTGCAGCATCTTTCATTTCAACTGCTTTATCTGCTGCAGCATCTTTCATTTCAACTGCTTTATCTGCTGCTGCATCTTTTGCTTCAGAAGCTGCATTTTTTACTTCTTCCATTTTAGAAGACATTGCATCTTTTGCCTCAGCCATTTTATTTGCAGCAGCATCTTTCATTTCAGAAGCTTTATCAGCTACTGCTTCTTTTGTTTCAGCCATTTTATTTGCAGCTGAATCTTTTGCGTCAATTGCCGCATTTTTAACATCAGTTGCAACTTCTTTTGCTGCATCTTTAACATCAGTTGCAACTTCTTTTGCTGCATCTTTAACTTGTGTTGCTGCATTTGCTGTTGCATCTTTTGCTGCTTCAACTTTTTGAGCTGTTTCTTGTTTATCGAAACAACCAGTTACGGCTAAAGATGCACCTAATACTAATACGGCTAATACTGATTTTTTCATTGTCATTCTCCATTTTATAATTAAGAATTAATCCAAAGCTATTTGCTTTGTGTGATCTAGTTTACGTAAAAAAACTTAAAATAAAACATCTTCCAAAAAAATTTACATTTCTAAAGATATAGTTTTTTTATAACACCTCTCTAAAACAACTATAACCCTATGAACTTAAAAGACTTGTAAAAAAGTTCATTATAAAAATTTTATTTTTTGTAAAGATAAAAAATTACTTTTTTGTGTTTTTTTTGAACAACCCAACTCAGTTAATTTGAATAATCCTTAACTATTGCTTTTACTTTTCAGTTACTTTTTTACGGCTGCAGATTGATCTTTTGTTTCAGAATCTACATTTTTTACTTCCTCTGCTTTAGAGCACACAGCATCTTTTGCTTCAGTCATTTTATTTTCCGCAACATGTTTAACATAGTTAGCTGCTGCAACCACAGCATCTTTAACTTGTACTGCCGCGCTTACTGTGGCATCTTTTGCAGCTTCAACTTTAGAAGACATTACATCTTTTGCCTCTGAAAGCGAATCTTTTACTTCAGCAACTTTATCTTCGACAGCTTCTTTTGCTTTTACAGCTTTATCTTCAGCCGCATCTTTCACTTCAGCAACTTTATCTTCAGCTTCATCTTTTAACTCAGCCGCTTTATCAGCAGCTTCATCTTTTACTTCAAAAACTGCATTTTTTACTTCAGCAACTTTATCTACAACTGCATCTTTGAATTTAACTACTTTGTCTACAACTGTATCTTTTGCTTCTGAAGCCGCTTCTTTTGCTTCTACAGTTTTATCTTCAGCTGCATCTTTTAGCTCAGATGCTTTATCTGCAGCTTCATCTTTTGCTTCTGAAACTGCTTTTTTTACTTCTTTTGCTTTATCTTCAGCCGCATCTTTCACTTCAGCA
>CAJMMG010000044.1:0-5606 GCA_905214375.1 uncultured bacterium
AATGTTATTCATAATAGAATGTTTGTTACAAAATCTATCTCTCCATCCAATAGACAGAAGAAATAGACGCTGAATTTTAATGGTTTCGCCTAACATTGTCAATATTTAAACAGAAATAGGATCGCAAAGGATCGCTTAGCAAAAAATTCAGATAAAACAGAGCGCACTTTGCCAAATCAATTGCCTGTCTATGATGAGGGTTTTATAATTTCAAACAGAATTATTTTGTTGGCAATCATTATGTTACGTTCATTTATTTTTCACTTACGTTATTTCTATCACAAAAAGCTTCGACAAACGCATCGTATCTCTCATAAAACACTCGAGTTTGTATGTTTACTGATTGGAGCGACGTTTGTTGCCCTCTTTTCCTTTGGATTTGCCAAGCTAGCCGATATTGGACTTGAATTTAATGCCTATTGGTCTGCTAAATACCCTCTCACCGTTTGGATCGTTTTACCGCTTGGTCTTGCTTTTCTCACCTGGTTTACCGCTAAATACACGCCTTATGTTGGCGGCAGCGGTATTCCACAAGTGATTGCCTCCATTAATCTTCCTTACAATGGATATAAAACGAAACTGGTTAAATTTCGCCAAACCATTTGGAAAATTCCACTTACTTTCTTTGCAATTGTTATCGGTGCGTCTGTTGGCCGTGAAGGCCCTTCTGTTCAAGTGGGTGCTGCAGTCATGCTCGCTTGGGGAAATTTCTGTCGTAAATATAACTTTGCTTTCCGTGGCTTAAGTACGAATGAACTTATCGCAACGGGTGCTGCAGGCGGTCTTTCCGCCGCATTTAATGCGCCTTTAGCTGGGGTAATTTTTGCCATCGAAGAACTTGGTCGAGGCGTGATGTTACGCTGGGAGCGACGCGTATTGCTCGGTGTATTAGCGGCTGGTTTTATTTTAGTATCGATTCAAGGCAATAGCCCTTACTTTCCTGCCTATAAAGGTGCAACAGCTATTCCCTATTTATATCTTTGGCTTGCTATTTGTGGCGTAATTTGTGGCGTACTGGGTGGTATATTTGGGCGACTCCTTGCAAAAGGATTAGCGGGACTCTCTCCACTCAAATGGCGTGATTGGATTCGCAAACACCCTATTTACATTGCTTTATTGCTCGGTTTAATACTTGCCGCGATAGGGACCTACAGCGAAGGGCAAACCTATGGAACAGGTTATGATGTTGTCGCAAGAGCATTAGAAGGACAACTCGTTTCGCCTGAAGTGGGGATACTAAAACTCTTCGCAACGGTTACGACTTATTGGAATGGCATTGCGGGTGGGATTTTTACCCCATCTCTCACCACCGGTGCTGGTATCGGCACTATGTTATGGGAAATCAGCAACGGCATGGTCGATCAACGTTTCTTGGTCATTTTATGTATGGCCGCCTTCTTAGCGGGCGGCACACAATCTCCTGTGACCGCCAGCGTAGTGGTGATGGAAATGACAGGGGCTCAACCTGTGCTGATTTGGCTCTTGATTTCCAGTATCATTGCCTCCATAATTTCGCGCCAATTTAGTCCAAAACCTTTTTACCACTTTGCGGCTGGACGTTTCCGCCAACGAATGCAGGAACAACAAGCAGAAGATCTTCGCCGTAACGAGATTCAAGAGAAATAAAATATGTCAGAAAACCAACCGCACTTTTACCGTGGCCGCTTTTCCGTTGCGCCGATGTTAGATTGGACGACACGCCATTGTCGCTATTTTCATCGTCAATTTAGTAAAAATGCGTTGCTTTATACTGAAATGGTCACAGCTCCCGCCATTATTCATGCGAAATACGATCATTTAGATTTTGATTTGCAAGAAAACCCGGTTGCCTTACAACTTGGCGGAAGCGACCCCGCACAGCTAAAACATTGTGCCAAATTAGCCGAAGAACGAGGCTATCATGAAATCAATCTGAATGTCGGCTGCCCTTCCGATCGCGTGCAAAACGGCATGTTTGGGGCATGTTTAATGGCAAAAGCCGATTTAGTAGCAGAATGTATTGCTGAAATGCAACGTGTCGTGAATATTCCTGTCACTGTGAAAACCCGCATTGGCATTGATGATTTGGATAGCTATCAATTTCTCTGCGACTTTATCAAAAAAGTTCATCATGCAGGTTGCCAAGAATTTATTGTTCACGCACGAAAAGCCTGGCTTTCAGGATTAAGCCCAAAAGAGAATCGCGAGATTCCCCCTTTGGATTATGATCGCGTTTATCAATTAAAGAAAGACTTCCCGCAGTTGACCATTGCAATTAATGGCGGCATTAAAACCATCGAAGAAATGAAACATCATTTGCAATTTGTGGATGGCGTGATGGTTGGGCGTGAGGCTTATCAAAATCCATCGTTGCTAGGCTATGTTGATCAAATGCTTTTTGATGCTAATGCGGATATCGTCACACCAAAACAAGCGGTGGAAGCCATGTTCCCTTATATTGAAAAACAACTGAGCCAAGGCGTTTATTTAAATCATATCGTTCGACATATGCTCGGTGCATTTCAAAACTGCAAAGGGGCAAGACAATGGCGACGCTATCTAAGTGAAAATGCCTTTAAACAAGGCGCGGGCATTGAAGTGGTTGAAACGGCATTAAGCTTTGTGGAAACCAATTAAATCTATAAAATGTAAAGTGCGGTCAGAATTTAACAGATTTTCTGACCGCACTTTTTTTCTGAGTATTTAATTAGCAATGATGTTTTTGACGATACGCCACTAAATCTTCAATTGTTAACACTACATAACCAAATTTTTTCGCAAATTCGATAATTTCTGGTGCGCGAGCCATAGTGCCATCATCATTCGTAATTTCACAAATCACCCCTGCCGGTTTAAAACCACTTAAACGCGCTAAATCAACTGAGGCTTCAGTATGACCGCGACGCGTTAAAACACCACCTTCTGCCGCACGTAATGGGAAAACATGTCCTGGACGGTGAAGATCTGTCGGTTTCGCCTGATCTGCAATTGCCGCTTTGATTGTGGTAACACGATCTTGTGCCGATACACCTGTTGACACACCTTCTGCCGCTTCAATCGTCACAGTAAACGCGGTTTTATTCACGCTATTGTTATGCTCAACCATTGGTGGTAAATCAAGCTGTTTGCATTGTTCATCGGTGATACATAAACACACAATACCGCTGCCATAACGGATAAGTTTTGCCATTTGTTCTGGCGTAATGGTTTCTGCAGGGAAAATTAAATCGCCTTCATTTTCGCGATCTTCATCATCCAATACTAATACGCCATTACCTTGTTTGAATGCATTCAATGCGTTAATTACCCGTTCTTCGCCGGTCGCACCAAATGCAGATAAAATTGACTGATTCATCGTAATTTCCTTTGTTGTTACGTTAAAATTAACCAGAATCAGGGCTGAGAAATGCAAATAAATAGAACGGAATTAGGAACCCAATCCGTTTTATTCTCTTTCATCCAGACTATACTGTCGGCTTTGGAATTTCACCAAATCTGCTAACCTTAAAAGTACAAAGCGAAACAATCTTGTAAAAACTTAATCAAAATTGACCGCACTTTTAAGTGCTCGTGGGCTGTCACCACCGGTAGGGAATTTCACCCTGCCCTGAGAATGCAGGTCGTAGTATAACGTAAAATGTCACTGTAAAAAATCATTCAATGAAAAATGTTTTTATTTGCACAAAGATTGCATAAAATAGGACTGTTCAGCCACCTCGCAGTGGTCATTTAGCGAAGGATACATTATGTCGAACAAACACGATAAAAAAGTGGGTGTAATTTTCGGGAAATTCTACCCTGTCCACACCGGCCATATTAATATGATTTATGAAGCATTCAGTAAAGTGGATGAGCTTCACGTGATTGTCTGTAGCGATACCGAACGCGATTTAAAGCTGTTTTATGATAGTAAAATGAAGCGTATGCCGACGGTACAAGATCGTCTTCGCTGGATGCAGCAAATCTTTAAATATCAAAAAAATCAAATTTTCATTCATCATTTAGTTGAGGATGGCATTCCAAGTTATCCGAATGGTTGGCAAGCTTGGAGTGAAGCGGTAAAAAATCTCTTTGAAGAAAAACAATTTACCCCGACGATGGTATTTAGTAGTGAGCCACAAGATAAAGCGCCATACGAAAAATACTTAGGTCTTGAAGTTTCTTTAGTGGATCCTGACCGCTCTTTCTTTAATGTATCCGCAACGAAAATTCGTACTACACCTTTCCAATATTGGAAGTTCATTCCGAAAGAAGTTCGTCCGTTCTTTGCGAAAACCATTGCCATTTTAGGTGGTGAAAGCAGCGGTAAAAGCGTGTTAGTCAGCAAACTGGCTGCCGTATTTAATACCACTTCCGCATGGGAATATGGTCGTGAATATGTCTTTGAAAAATTAGGTGGCGATGAGCAGGCCATGCAATATTCTGACTATCCACAAATGGCGCTAGGCCACCAACGCTACATTGATTATGCCGTGCGTCATGCTCATAAAGTGGCGATTATTGATACTGATTTCATTACCACGCAGGCTTTTTGTATTCAATATGAAGGCAAAGCCCATCCATTCTTGGATTCTATGATCAAAGAATATCCATTTGATGTCACCATTTTATTGAAAAACAACACAAAATGGGTGGATGATGGCTTACGTAGTCTAGGCAGCCAAAAACAACGTCAACAATTCCAACAGTTATTGAAGAAATTGTTAGATAAATACAAAGTGCCTTACATTGAAATTGAATCACCAAGTTATTTGGATCGTTATAACCAAGTAAAATCTGTTGTAGAAAAAGTATTAAATGATGAAGAACTTGAAGGTTTACCACATACTAAACGCATATTAACCACCGAGAAATAAGATGATTTTATTCGCAGGCGATCCGCACGGAAGTTATGAACATCTTTATCCTTTCGTGCAAGAAAATGACAATGTTGCTCTCATTATTTTGGGCGACTTGCAACTTTCTTCGCCTGAAGAATTAGATAAACTCGCAAAATATTGTGATATTTGGTTTATTCACGGCAATCATGACAGTAAAACCATCGCCGCATTTGAGGCGATTTGGGGTTCACATTGGAAATCGCGTAATTTGCATAATCGTGTTGTTGAAATTCAAGGGCAGCGCATTGCCGGCTTAGGAGGGGTATTCCGTGGACAAATCTGGATGCCACCAAACAAGCCAATGTATTTTGATCCCATCCACTATTGCCAATATAGCTCTCAAGAAAAAATTTGGCGTGGCGGTGTGCCATTGCGCCATCGAACGTCTATTTTCCCTTCTGATATCGAAGCCATTGAAAACGAACAAGCCGATATTCTGATTTGCCATGAAGCGCCTAAACCCCATCCAATGGGATTTCGTGTGATTAATCAACTCGCAGAAAAATTAGGGGTAAGACACGTTTTCCATGGTCATCACCACGATAACGTCGAGTACAAAACAAATTTCCCTTATAAAATCACGAATGTCGGTTTTAGAAGTGTTACTGATGCACACGGAAATTATTTATTAAAAACGATTGATGATCGAGAAAAATAACTGAGTTAGTAGTTAATTGTTTTTGATAAAAAGAAAAGTTTGAAGAGAGAAGATGGCGCACCCGAAAGGATTCGAACCTTTGACCGCTC
>CAJMMG010000045.1:0-5479 GCA_905214375.1 uncultured bacterium
TGCCATAATTCGCCGCAAAGCGATTTGTTAATGAATTTGAATAATCACGAACATTTGTCAACTGTGTTAAAAAATCACCTTGGTTGACGACCGCACTTTTGTTCTCCACAGATGCCACTGGACTTAAAATAGCTTGTTGATAACTACGTCCGCTATACTTTGCTCCAAATTTTTGTGGATCGTCGCCTGTCGCAGTACGAGGCAAGCTAGAATTATTTTTTGAAGAAACTTTACTTGGTGCTGAACCACATGACGCAAGCACCGAAACTGCCACCATCACAGAGAGAATTTTTACGGCGAGATTTTGACGAAATTTCATTCTTATTTTCCTAAATTAAACTAACTAATACAAAGTTGCATACGCTATCAAAAATTCCCTTTTAGGACTAGCACTATTTCATAAAATGATTAATTAATATTCACATTGTTTATTTTCTTAACAAACGGAAAGTCAAATTCAGTTTAAATCTTGCAATAATTTTTGAAACGAGTATATTACGCGCCATCAGACGCGGGGTGGAGCAGCTTGGTAGCTCGTCGGGCTCATAACCCGAAGGCCGTCGGTTCAAATCCGGCCCCCGCAACCAAATTATAAAGCACCGAGATTTCGGTGCTTTTTTTCGTTTTAGATAAAGGTAAAATTGAATCAAAATAAAAAGGCACAATGTCGTGAAACATTATGCCTTTACCTATCAATCTTATTAGATTTGATACTTTGTCTTATCGCCAATATCAAAGTGTAATGGCATTCGCCATTTTTGAACCGCAAGAATCAATAACAAACCACCGACAATCAACGATAAAATTCGAGCAATCCAACCACCTTCAAATACCCAGGAAAACCAAAGTGTGGCGACAAATGCAGGTTGTAAATTTAATAGCGGTACTCTAAAACAGAAGTATTCTTTAAAGCATAAACCGCCCAGTGTGACCAATGCACCACCTAATGCTAATTCATGCCAACCTAACAGCGCACATAAGAGTGCAAGCCACGTGGCAAATTGGAATGTTAAGCGGAAATGCTTTAAATAAATATGAAGAGATGATGCACAACAAGTTGCCGCAATCAACACGGCAATTCGAGCCTGTTGAGGATACCAAGTTAAAGCCAAGATGCTAAATGCCGCAATCACAAAGCCTGTGCGATAAATAATGACGGTGAGTTTATCCCAAACATCCATAGGAGATTGAATATGTGGATCAGCCATGCTATTTCCTTATTTTTGATGATAAAAAGTGCGGTCAAAAATACCCTCATTTTTGACCGCACTTTACATTGAGATTATTTTAATCGATCTAAAATCTTTTGATGAATGCCACCAAAGCTACCGTTTGACATCACAAGAATGTGATCCGTCGGTTTCGCTTCAGCCACAATCATATCCACCAATTTATCAACGTTTCCTGTGTAGTATGCCGGTTGAACACATTGTCCCGCAATTTCAGCTACGTCCCACGGAATATTATCTGGTTGTAGCATAAATACGGCATCGGCACGTCCCAGTGCTGGCGCAATTTCATCTTTATGCACGCCCATTTTCATGGTGTTTGAACGAGGCTCTAATACGGCAAGAATACGTACACCACCACCTACTTTATCGCGTAACGCAGTGAGTGTCGCAAGAATGGCTTCTGGATGGTGAGCAAAGTCATCATAAACCGTAATACCGTTTACTTCACCCTTCACTTCTAAACGACGTTTTGCATTGATAAAGCTGCCTAATGCATGACATGCATCTTCAATTTTCACACCTGCATGGTAAGCCGCCGCAATTGCCATTAAAGCATTGTGCATATTGTGCTGTCCGACAATATTCCATTTCACTTCTGCAACTTTTTGACCGTGATGGAATACGGCAAATTCAGAGCAATCATTGGTAATACGTTCCGCAAACCATTCTTTATCTTTACCGATAAATTGCTGTTCTGACCAACATCCCATATTGAGAGTTTCTTTCACGCTCTGCTCATCTGCAAAAGAAAGAACGCGTCCTGTAGAAGGAATGGTTCTGATCATGTGATGGAATTGACGCTGGATCGCGTGAAGATCATCGAAGATGTCAGCATGATCGAAGCTGATATTGTTAATGATCAAAGTTTTCGGATTGTAATGCACAAATTTAGAACGTTTGTCAAAGAACGCCGTATCGTACTCATCCGCTTCAATCACGAAGAACTCGCTTTCCCCTAAACGAGCAGATGTACCAAAATTCCCCGCAATACCACCGATTAGAAAACCGGGTTTTAATCCATTTTGTTCTAAAATCCAAGTCAACATGCCCGTTGTTGTGGTTTTACCATGTGTACCTGAAACCGCCAATACCCAGCGATTACGCAACAAATGGTCGTGTAACCATTGTGGACCTGATGTGTAAGGCAAGGCATTATCTAAAACATATTCCACGCAAGGATTACCACGTTTCATGGCATTGCCAACAATCACCATATCGGGTGCAGGCTTAAGTTGAGCCACATCATAATTAGGAATAATTTCAATACCCTGCTCTTGTAAAAAAGTGCTCATTGGCGGGTAAACATTGGTATCGGAGCCTGTTACTTTATAACGCATTTGTTTGGCAATCATCGCAACACCACCCATAAAGGTCCCGCAGATGCCTAAAATATGAATATGTTTCATTGTTCTTCTCTAGTTGCTAAAAATGCTGACTATGATAAATCAACTCAAAGATTGAGTAAATAAGGGCTGTTTACATAAACAGCCCTCTTTATTATTTGATTCGGTCAAAGCCCGCTTGAAGATCGGCAATTAATTCATCCGTGTCTTCAAATCCAATATGCAGACGAATTAATGAGCCCGTTAATTTACGCTCAATACCTGGGCGAATTTTCGCAATTTCTTCTGGTTGATTACATAAAATGAGCGATTCAAACCCGCCCCAAGAATAAGCCATCGTGAACAGTTCAAAGTGATCCATAAAGGCTGAAAGCTCTTCGTCACTTAAGCGTTTATGTAATTCAAAAGAGAATAAACCGCTTGCGCCAGTAAAGTCACGTTTAAAGTTTTCATGACCTGGACAGCTTGGTAACGCGGGATGATAAACTGCTCTCACTTGTGGTTGCTCACTTAACCATTTGGCCACTTTTAAACTACTTTCATGATGTTGTTTTAATCGCACACCTAAGGTACGAATACCACGAGCAGTTGTATAAGCAGAATCGGCATCAACCATTTGTCCCATTAAATAGGAATGTTCGCGCAATTTATCCCAAGTACGCGCATTAGCCACAGCAGTACCAATCATAATATCAGAATGCCCCACTAAATATTTGGTCCCAGCTTGAATAGAGATATCAATACCGTGTTCTAACGCTTTGAATAGTACACCTCCTGCCCATGTATTATCGATCATAATGATGATTTCAGGGCTCACTGCTCGAACCGCTTTAACAATCGCTGGGATATCAGGCACTTCCATCGTTAAAGAACTTGGAGATTCTAAAAATAAGACTTTCGTATTTGGCTGCACGAGTTTGGCAACATCTGCGCCTATCATTGGATCATAATAGGTCGTATCAATATGCATTTTTTTCAAAATTACATTACAAAAATCTTGTGTCGGCTCATAGGCTGCCCCTGTCATTAAAACGTGATCACCCGTTTCCACAAAGGATAAAATGGCATTTGTTACCGCTGCGGCCCCACAAGGATAAAGATAACAGCCTGCCCCCCCTTCCATTTCACACATTAAATCTTGAAGTGCAAAATGCGTTAACGTGCCACGGCGTCCGTAGAAAAGCTCTCCTTTGTAACGATTTTTTGTACAATGTTGTTTATCTGCAATAGTCTCAAATACTAAAGAAGATGCACGTTGAACCACGGGGTTAACTGAGCCTTGACTAAAACGTTTTTTACGCCCTGCATGAACCAGTGTGGTCGATAAGGTATGATGTTCTGACATATATTTCACCTGTAACTTAGACAATATTAATTAATTCAATAGATAAAAACAGCTGTTAAAGTGTGGTCAATTTTTTTAGAATACTGACCGAGTTTTTGCGTTAGCAAAATTTTTATTAACATTTATATAGGAATTATGACTATGGTATTAGTAACTCGTCAAGCTCCAGATTTTACTTCTTCTGCAGTTTTAGGCAATGGTGAAATCGTTAACAACTTCAATTTCAAAAAACACGTTAATGGTAAAGCTGCGGTATTATTCTTCTACCCATTAGACTTTACTTTCGTTTGCCCATCTGAGTTAATCGCATTCGACCACCGTTACGAAGAGTTCAAAAAACGTGGTGTTGAAGTTGTTGGTGTATCTATCGATTCAGAATTCACTCACAATGCATGGCGTAATACCCCAACTGAAAACGGCGGTATCGGTGCAGTTAAATATGCATTAGCTGCAGACGTTAAACACGAAATCGCTAAAGCATACGGTATCGAACACCCTGAAGAAGGTGTTGCGCTACGTGGTTCATTCTTAATTGACAAAAACGGCGTTGTTCGTCACCAAGTGGTTAATGACTTACCATTAGGTCGTAACATTGATGAAATGTTACGTATGGTAGATGCGTTACAATTCCACGAAGAACACGGTGAAGTTTGCCCGGCTCAATGGGAAAAAGGCAAAGAAGGTATGAAAGACAACCCAGAAGGCGTTGCTAAATACTTGAAACAAAACGCTGACAAACTTTAATTTTTAAGAAAAAGCCACATTAAGTGGCTTTTTTTATTTTTGTAGATCCTTTAGAATGAGCGTATCTTTAACCAAAGTGCGGTTATTTTTTATGAAATATAATATTCCTATTTTTCTGACGATTCTCCGAGTGATTTTAATCCCATTCTTCGTCGTGGCATTTTATTTACCAATCCCTTCTGCTCCTTTTATTACAACGCTCATTTTTTTTATTGCCGGTGTCACCGACTGGTTTGATGGCTATCTCGCACGAAAATTAAAACAAACAACCCGTTTCGGTGCTTTCCTTGATCCTGTAGCTGATAAAGTGATGGTTATTACTGCCCTTGTGTTAATCGTGGAATATCAACATTCTTTTTGGATTACTATCCCTGCTATTATTATGATTTCACGCGAAATCATAATCTCTGCTTTACGTGAATGGATGGCTGAATTGGGTGAACGTAATAAAGTAGCCGTTTCATGGATGGGAAAAGTAAAAACCACCTCTCAAATGCTAGCTTTAGGTGGATTACTCTGGCGATATAATGTCTATATGGAAACATTGGCAATCATACTTCTCTACTTGGCAGCAATCTTAACTGTATGGTCAATGCTCCAATACTTGAAAGCAGCGAAAGGTAGCTTATTAGATAACATTGAATTATAGAATTGGCTAAATTTTAAATGAAAGGTGCGGTTATTTTAATCGCACTTTTTATTTTTGAATTATTTTTAACCAATCAAAAAAATTTTTTACGAATTTTATTTGACACAATACGATAAATCCGTAAAATACGCCCCGTTGTTTGGCAACAAGCAAACGCGGGAATAGC
>CAJMMG010000046.1:0-4979 GCA_905214375.1 uncultured bacterium
AAAAGAACGACGCACCGGTTTTTCTTAAGAGTCACAACAGCGCGTCGTTGTGTGGAGTGCATTATAGGGATTTTTGGAGTCCGCGCAAGCACTTTTTAAAAAAATTTGACCAATAGATGATTTTTTAGACGCAACAGCCTTTAAGTAAGTCTATTCAACCTTTTTTAAAGTCCGTTTACAGCGCCTAAATCCATTTGCAGAAAGTATTTCATTAAGTTTATTAAGCCCTTTCTCCTTTTCTTTCTCAGTATAAAACTCACAATTACGATTTTCTAAAGCGCCACGAAGTCGCCAATAAAAAGCTTCAGTTGCACCAATATCCGCTTTTTTCAAACGAACAATTGCATTTTCAGCACCTATTTGTCGTAAGATATCCACATTATCAATACCGACTTTCTTTAGTGCTCGTTCATATTTAATAGATAAATTCGGTAAATCACGAATCCGTCCAATCTTAGAGAGCGCAGACTCGAGTTTTTCCTTCCTTATTTGAGTTATTGAAAGAATGATCAAAGTTCTCATTAATACATTATCTTTCAAGATACTTTCAGTTAAAGCATAATAATCAGATAACACAAAGCGTTTATTGAGTTCATTTGTTGCAAAGGCTTTACAGCCCAGCCCTTTTAATTTTACAGAAAGTTCACCTTTAGCCCTCAAGTAAACCTTATTATTAATCCAAACAGCAAACATATCCTTATCTTTATGGAATAATCCATATCCAGTAAATAGGTTTTTGCTTGTTACATCTCCAATCAGTTGATTTAGCAAATTACACACTCTGATAATATTATCATTGGGTATTGTTAGGATTTTCATTTTAAAGCTCTCCTTAGAGTAAAGTTTATTTTATTTAGCTATAACTAAGAAGCACTACTATAGAATAGTTATATCATAATCAATCAGGTATAACTAAAAGATTTTTTCAATTTTGTGAGATAGATCGCAAATGTAAAATTTATTTAAAAACAAACAAGTAGATTTGATAAAACAAGATTATAATTAACAACTTAAGCCTACTAAAAATTTGTAATATATAGGAATAAATAATGATAACTGGACTTGTTCTTGAAGGCGGCGGCATGAGAGGGATGTTTACAGCAGGTGTCCTTGATGCACTCATGGGACGACACATTGAAATAGATAAAATTATTGGCGTTTCTGCGGGCGCATTATTTGGCATAAATTATGCATCCAATCAAAAAGAAAGAGCATTGAGATACAACCTAAAGTATCTTAAAGATAAACGGTACATGGGATTTCATAGCCTTTTTACAACAGGCAACATTGTCAATAAAGATTTTGCTTTCTATGATCTCCCCTTTAATCTCGACCCTTTTGATCAAAATGAGTTCGAAAAATCTCACATTGATTTCTATTTGGCAGCGACAAACATTGAGAATGGTAAAGCTGAATATTTCAAAATCGAAAATGTTTTCAAAGAAATGGAATACTTCAGAGCAACCTCGGCCATGCCTTTTGTCTCGCAATTTGTGGAAATCAATGGGCAAAAATATCTAGACGGTGGAATTGCTGATAGTATTCCATTTGAAAAAGCACAAGAGCTCGATTGTGATAAAATCATCGTGGTTTTAACCCAACCGATTGACTACCGTAAAACAAAATCTTCTTCTTTTTTATTCAAGCTTTTTTATCGCAAATATCCACACTTAGTTAAAACCTTAGAAAATCGCTACCGCACTTATAATGAACAAGTAGAAGAAATCATTCGTTTAGAAAAACAAAATAAAATCTTTGTGATCCGTCCAAATGTACCGCTCAATATAGGTCGATTAGAACGAGATGAAACCAAAATAAGAACTGTATATGAACTGGGTGAAAAAATTCTCTCAGCACAAATTCAAGATCTAAAAAAATACTTAAAAAGTTGATTTTAAATAAACTATTTATCAAGTTTGGAATCTGCTTCACATTTTTTCGTCAAGGAAAAAATTTTCTCTTGATACTGTACATCAATACAGATATAATCTAGCCAAATTTAGATAACTCTGTTTAAGAAGGTTTTATATGGCAACTCAAGAAGAAAAGCAAAAAGCGCTCGCCGCAGCACTTGGTCAAATTGAAAAGCAATTCGGTAAAGGCTCAATTATGAAATTGGGCGATACTCAAGCCCTTGATGTAGAATCTGTTTCAACTGGTTCTTTAGGTCTTGATGTTGCCCTTGGTATTGGTGGTTTACCAATGGGTCGTATTGTTGAAATTTTTGGACCTGAATCTTCTGGTAAAACAACTTTAACTTTATCTGTTATCGCTCAAGCACAAAAAGCAGGTAAAACCTGTGCGTTTATCGATGCAGAGCATGCACTTGATCCTATTTATGCAGCAAAACTTGGCGTTGATGTTAAAGAACTTTTAGTCTCCCAGCCAGATAATGGTGAACAAGCACTTGAAATTTGTGATGCATTAGTACGTTCTGGCGCTGTAGATGTCGTCATTGTGGACTCTGTTGCTGCACTCACCCCGAAAGCTGAAATTGAAGGTGAAATGGGGGATTCGCACATGGGCTTACAAGCGCGTTTAATGTCTCAAGCGCTACGTAAATTAACTGGTCAAATTAAAAATGCAAACTGTCTTGTTATCTTCATTAACCAAATTCGTATGAAAATTGGTGTCATGTTTGGTAACCCAGAAACCACAACTGGTGGTAACGCACTGAAATTCTACTCTTCTGTGCGTTTAGATATCCGTCGCACTGGTTCAGTTAAAGATGGAGATGAAGTCATTGGTAATGAAACTCGTGTTAAAGTAGTCAAAAACAAATTAGCCGCACCTTTCCGCCAAGTTGATTTCCAAATTCTTTACGGAGAAGGTATTTCGAAAGCGGGCGAATTAATTGAGCTCGGTGTTAAACACAAACTTGTTGAGAAATCTGGTGCATGGTATGCATACAATGGTGAAAAGATTGGTCAAGGTAAAGCCAATGCAATGAAATGGTTAAACGAAAACCCTGCTAAATCTGATGAACTTGAAGCGAAGCTTCGTGCTGAATTAGTAGCCAATCCAGAACAAGCATTAATGGCTGACATTGAACAATCTAACGATGACACAGAAAGCGATTTCTAATCACTAAAAGTGCGGTCAAAATTGACCGCATTTTTCATTTCAACCGTATTTTACCTACAAGGAATTTATATGTCTTCTCTTGCTTTGAGCTACGTTGTTAATTTACTTGCTCGACGTGAATATAGCGAATTTGAACTACGCAATAAAATGCAGGAAAAAGCATTTACAGAAGATGAGATCGATGAAACGATTGCTTACTGTCAGAAAAAAAACTGGCAAAATGATAAACGATTTGCTGAAAATTATTTACACGCACGCTCACAACGAGGATATGGCGTAAATCGTATCAAACAAGAATTACGCCAACTAAAAGGCGTACCTTCAGACGTAATAAATGAAGTTCTTACAGAAAGTGAAATTAATTGGACTGAAATCGCAGAAAAGGTTCTACGTAAAAAGTTTCCTAATTATGCAGAACCTCAAACAATCAAAAGTAAACAAAAAATTTGGCAATATATGCTCTCTCATGGATTTTATTCCGAAGAATTTAGCGATTTTATCGGAAATGGAATAGAAGACTGATGAGCCTAAAGAAATAAATCCCCAATACTGTAAAGATTAAACAACCAACTAAATGACTCACTAAAACGAACAATCCATTTCCCCATTCTTCTTTAAAAAAGAGTTCAATTACTTCGCCTGAAAAAGAGGAAAATGTGGTGAGCGCACCAAGAAATCCGGTCACTAAGAATAATCGCCATTCAGGACTAAATTGAGGAAATAACCAAAAGGCGGCCACTAAAATCCCCATCAAAAAACAGCCAATAAAGTTCGCCACAAGTGTACCAAATGCAAGTGTACTAAATAGTGAATTCAACCAAAGACCCAATCCCCATCGTAAGGATGCTCCGATGGCTGCGCCTGTGCTAACAAGAATAAGCGACTGAAACATTTATTTGATACCAAAAAGCTCCACCAAATGTTTGGCTACCGCTTCGTCTTTATTGAACCCAATCTCTTCCAATTCAGGGCAAGCTTCTTTTAAACGAGGATCAGCATTTGCCATCACATGACCTTTACCAGCCAAAGAAAGCATTTCAACATCATTCTGACCATCACCAAAAGCAATACAATCTTTTAATCCATAATTTCTATTTTCTAATAGATGAGCTAGTGCATCACCTTTAGATACATTTTTGTTCATGACCTCTAAGCAAGTCACAGCAGAATAAACAATCGTCGTTTTATCACCAAAATGCGTTCTAAGATAATCTTCCAGCTCCACAAGATCTTTTGGATCACGAGCAATAAAAAATACTTTTTCAGTTCCTCTTCCATGATGCTTTGTAAAATCAACAACTTCGTACATAAAACCTGAATCCTTATGATATTTTGCTAATTCAGGCACATCTTTATTGATAAACCAACCATCATCTTGATAAGTATTGATACAAATTTTGGTGCGATCAAAAGGAATTTTATACAACTCAAGCACAATTTCTTCAGGAAGACTATTGCTATAAATAAGGGTACCTTTTAGGTCGCGCACTCTCGCGCCATTGGAGGTGATCATTACAGCATGCTCAGCACCTATCTTACCTAAAATAGAAGAAACATCCGTGTGATTACGGCCTGTCGCTAAAATAATATCAACACCTTTTTGTTCTAATTTATTTAATATCTCAATTGTGAAATCACCAATTACATGATTGGTATTGAGTAATGTACCGTCAAGATCAGAAACAACGGCTTTAAATGGAAGTTGTTGCATAAAAACACCCGTATAAAAAATGAATCTGTATCATACCAAAACAACACGATTTTTGACCGCACTTTCTATCAAAAAAACGACATTCATTGATAAAAAACAAAAAGGCGCATCTTTCGATACGCCTTCTTTATCTAACTTGTTACAGTTAATACATCAATTATTTGATGATTTTCGCAACAACGCC
>CAJMMG010000047.1:0-4628 GCA_905214375.1 uncultured bacterium
ATGTTTAATTAGATACGATATTCTCTAATTAAGCTTTTGGACCTGCTGCGATAAGTGCTTTACCTTCTGCGTTGGTCGCATATTTTTCAAAGTTTTTCACAAAACGTCCTGCAAGGTCTTTCGCTTTCGCTTCCCATTGTGCTTTATCCGCATAAGTATCACGTGGATCTAAGATCGCTGGATCTACGCCTGGTAATGCTTTTGGAATAGCTAAGTTAAAGATTGGTAACTCACCCATTTCTGTTTTTTCGATAGAACCATCTAAGATGGCATCGATAATACCACGGGTATCTTTAATTGAGATACGTTTACCTGTACCGTTCCAACCAGTATTAACTAAATACGCTTCTGCACCGGCAGCTTGCATACGTTTAACTAACACTTGAGCATATTGTGTTGGGTGGAGAGTTAAGAACGCTGCACCGAAACATGCTGAGAAGGTTGGAGTTGGTTCAGTAATACCACGCTCTGTACCGGCTAATTTAGCAGTGAAACCAGATAAGAAGTAGTATTTAGTTTGCTCTGGTGTCAATTTAGACACTGGAGGTAACACACCGAATGCATCCGCAGTTAAGAAAATTACTTTCGTTGCGTGACCTGCACGAGATACTGGTTTAACAATATTATCAATGTGATAAATTGGGTAAGACACACGAGTATTTTCAGTTTTAGAACCATCATCGAAATCAACTGAACCATCTGAACGAACCACGACGTTCTCTAATAATGCATCACGACGGATTGCACGATAAATATCCGGCTCATTTTCTTCAGAAAGATGGATAGTTTTCGCGTAGCAACCACCTTCAAAGTTGAAGATACCTACATCATCCCAACCGTGCTCATCATCACCGATTAATTCACGTTTTGGATCGGTAGAAAGTGTGGTTTTACCTGTACCTGATAAACCGAAGAAGATTGCCACATCACCGTCTTTACCTACGTTAGCAGAACAGTGCATTGCACCCACACCTTTAAGTGGTAGGAAGTAGTTCATCATTGAGAACATACCTTTCTTCATTTCGCCGCCGTACCAAGTACCACCGATTAATTGGATACGCTCAGTTAAGTTGAATGCAACGAAGTTTTCAGAGTTCAAACCTTGTTCTTTCCAGTTCGGGTTGGTGCATTTAGAACCATTCATTACCACGAAATCAGGTTTAAAGGTTTTTAATTGTTCTTCTGTAGGACGAATGAACATATTTTTCACAAAGTGTGCTTGCCATGCTACTTCAGTCACAATACGTACTGCGATACGGTCTTGTTCACTTGCGCCACAGAAACCATCAACCACGAATAAACGTTTACCAGAAAGTTGTTTAGTCACAAGACCTTTCAAGCTTGACCAAGTTTCTTGAGTCATTGGTTTGTTATCGTTTTTCGCCACATCAGAAGTCCACCACACAGTATCTTTTGTGGTATCATCTAAAACGATGTATTTATCTTTCGGCGAACGACCGGTAAAGATCCCTGTATCAACAGCCACCGCGCCAGTTGTGGTAAGTGTACCTTTTTCAAAGCCTTCTAAGCCTGGTTTTGTTTCTTCTTCAAAAAGTTGTTCATAACTTGGGTTATAAACCACTTCTTTAACATCATGAATACCAACGGCTTCAAGTTCTTTAATTACGTTTTTAACATCAGTCATAGTTCACCTCTTGATTAAAAAGTTTAAAATTTTTTCCTATGTTCATTGTATGGGAATTGTCAAAAAAAAAATGTTAACTAGATCTCATTTTTGAACATTCATTGGAAAATTCTACCCCTTTCTAGGTGGTTTAAGAGACTGGAATACGACAAGGTTGATTTACCCCTCATATTTCCGATATAGTGAGAACCATTATCAACTTAAAATGCGATAACCATGTTCTCATTTCTGCGTTTACCCTTTTTATTTTGTCTGCTGACGTTTACACAAAGCACGCAAGCAGAACCTGACTTTAAGATTCCGCCTATTCAAGAAAGCATGAAAAAAATGTATCAAATTCAACAAAAAGATTTTACCTTTGAAGACAAACATTACCGCTTGTTTATTGCGGTACCGCCAAAAACATCGCAAAAACTGACCGCACTTTACACCTTAGATGGCAATGCTCAATTTCCAATGGCGGTAAATGCGGTTAACCCCAATAAACCGCTCCCGCTTATTGTCGGTATTGGTTATGTATCTGATAAAGCTTATGTTATTGAAGAACGCACGAGAGACTACACTTTCCCTGCAGAAGGTGCCGAATTCGCCAAAGGAGGAAAAGCGGCCGATTTTCTACGTTTTATTCAACAAGACGTAAAGCCTTATATTGAACAGCATTTCGATATTAATAAGGAAAAACAATATTTCTTTGGCCATTCTTTTGGTGGGTTATTTGGATTATATGTACTCTTCCATCAACCAGATTTATTTCAATATTACACCTTGGCAAGCCCTTCTCTTTGGTGGGGGAATGGTTCATTTTTACCTCAAACCGAACCTTGGATTCGCCAAAAACCATCACATATCCAGATTACATTAGGCTATTATGAAGAGCATCCTGAGCAGGATCCAAATATCACCGAAGAACAATTACAACGTATTAATCAACGGAAACAAATGCGAACAATCAATGCGCATCAATTGGCGGAAATATTGGAAAAACAAGGTAATTCCGTAGAGTTTATTTCCATTCCCAATAAAAATCATGGTGGCTCGATTCCAGACGCTATCAAACATTGTTTGGAACAAGTTCAACCATAAAAAAATCCCCGTCATCATGAACGGAGATTTTTCTTATTGAGCTTGTTTAAGTTTATCAATGGCTTCTTTATTGAAGAAGTAATGTGTGCCACAACATTCACACTGCATATCAATGCTGCCTTTATGCTCTTCTAAAATTTCCTCAATTTCAGCTTCTGGAATCAGTAATAATGCTGCCCCAGAACGCTCAGATGAGCAACCACAGAAGAAAGAAACTGATTGCGGTTCAAAAACCTCCACAACTTCTTCGTGATATAAACGATAAAGCAATTCTTCTGCAGGTAATCCAAATAGCTCCTCATCTTTGACTGTTGCAGCTAATGTAGTTAAATGCTCAAAATCTTCTGGTGTACCTTGGCCATCCGGCATAATTTGTAACAACATCCCTGCCGCCACGGGTTTGCCTTCATATTCACCCGTGCGAATAATAAGCTGGGTTTGTAATTGCTCTGAACGGACAAAATAGTCTTCTAAACATTCCGTAATGGTTGGTTTATCTAAACCGATAACGCCTTGATAGCGCTCACCCTCGGTTGGTGCAATCGTAATAACTAATACGCCTTTGCCGATCATATCATGTAGGCTCATGCCGTCTTGAATATCACCTTGCACACGTGCTAAAGCACGAATTTGTTGCTGATCATTGCCATTAACTAAGGCTAATTTTAATGGACCATCACCTTGGATTTGAACCGTAATATTACCGTTAAATTTTAATGTTGCGGTCAACAAATTCGTCGCCACCATCATCTCACCTAATAAGTTTTGTACAGCTTTGGGATAATGATGGGTATTCAGGGTATCAGTAAAAGTTTGGTTTAATCGCACCCATTCACCACGCACTGCACGGTTTTGAAAAAGGTAACGGTAAAGTTTGTCATTATCTTGAGTGTAATTCATTATGTGTTCCTATTTATTCTTTGAATGAAAAGTGCGGTTAATTTTACGCATAAATTGTGAGTGGTTTATCTGATTTTTCGTCTCTAGTATTGAAGTCAATATTCAAAAACGGCGTTTTTTGTTACCGCACTTTGTGCCTGTGCAGTATTATGGGGGTGAAAATCAAAATTACAAGCCAAAAAGAAAAGCGGATAGCTTTCACTATCCGCTCGTTTTATAAGATTAAACTGATAAATTACCAGTATGCACGTAAACCGATAACCGTTTTGAAATCACGGCTACGATCAAGTTGTTTACCTGAGTCTTTATCAAAGGTGTTCTCATATTTAGTACGAGTCGCTTGCCATTCAATAAATGGTTTCACTTTTACTGAACCTTGTTTAAATACATAGTACTCGGTACCCACTAAGAACTGGCGATCAGTTGATTTTGAATATGCAGAACCTGCAGGTAAAGTTTTCTCTGTTTTATAAGAATACATTGCATATACATTCCAATCTTCATTTAAACCCTGGCGAATCACTGCAGTTACTTCATTATTTTTTACTTTGTTACCTGCACCACCTTTATTTTTAGTATCTTTGTGAGCAAGGTCTAAACCATAAGTAGTGTGAACAAAGTTATATGCTAAACCTAAAGCATAAGCATTGCTATAATATGCTGTTTTATTAGCATTTTCAGAAATTTGACGAGTGAAACCCGCTGCTACAGTTACATTTTGGATACTATCAATTTCGTGATTGAAGATAAGACCTGTACCCCAAGTGTTTTTACGGTTATTTTTTAAATCTACATTTTTGATGTTACGTTTGCTTGAACCACCGTAATACGCACCAAATTTCACTTTATTTGACCCATAATCACCGTTATAAACATATTGTGTTACACGACGAGCTGAAGTCTCTAATAGGCCATCAGTCAAGCTGTAAGTATTTGCTAAGTCACTTTGTTTTACTTCATCAGTGATAGTCACCATGTTACCGTAAGTTAATTCACCGAA
>CAJMMG010000048.1:0-4180 GCA_905214375.1 uncultured bacterium
AATGAAATCGAGGATTTTTTATTTTTAGAGGTGAGAATATGATTATCGTTTATGGCATTAAAAACTGCGATACGGTGAAAAAAGCATTGAAGTGGTTAACTGAACATAGTATTGAACATAAATTGCATGATTACCGTGTCGATGGATTAGATATTCAATTCTTACAACAAGCAGAAGCACAATTTGGTTGGGAAAATTTAGTTAATAAACGCAGCACAACGTGGCGTAATCTTGGTGAAAATGTGAAAAATACACTCTCAAAATCCACCGCACTTTTGGTATTAGCTGAAAATCCAACGTTAATTAAACGACCGATTATTTTGCAAGATGGTAAGGCATTGATTGGCTTCAACGAAAAAGAATATAGCGCAGCATTTGCTTAAAAGAACAGTATTTCTTAGGAGTTTTTATGAAAGAAAAAGTGATTTCTTTGGCACAAGATCTCATTCATCGTCCCTCTATTAGCCCAAATGATGAAGGCTGTCAGCAAATGATTGCTGAGCGTTTGGAAAAACTCGGCTTTCAAATTGAATGGATGCCTTTCAACGATACGTTAAATTTATGGGCGAAGCATGGCAGTGGTGAGCCGGTCATCGCCTTTGCAGGGCATACCGATGTGGTACCGACGGGAGATGAAACTCAATGGACCTATCCGCCATTTTCTGCAGAAATTGTGGATGATATGCTTTATGGTCGTGGTGCGGCAGATATGAAAGGCTCATTGGCGGCGATGATTGTGGCAGCGGAAGAGTATGTGAAAGCCAATCCGAATCATAAAGGAACGATTGCTTTGTTGATTACTTCTGATGAAGAGGCTGCTGCGAAAGATGGCACCGCGCGTGTTGTCGAAACGTTAATGGCGCGCGGTGAAAAAATCACTTATTGCATGGTGGGGGAGCCGTCTAGTTCTAAAGCATTAGGCGATGTGGTTAAAAATGGTCGTCGTGGTTCGATTACTGGTAACCTCTACATTCAAGGTATTCAAGGTCATGTAGCTTATCCTCATTTAGCGGAAAACCCAATTCATAAAGCCGCCCCTTTCTTGCAGGAATTAACCACCTATCAATGGGATAATGGTAACGAATTTTTCCCGCCGACCAGTTTACAAATTGCAAATATTCATGCGGGTACAGGGAGTAATAATGTCATCCCTGGTGAGCTTTATGTGCAATTCAATTTACGTTATTGTACGGAAGTTACAGACGAAATTATTAAGCAGAAAGTGGCAGAAATGCTCGAAAAGTATGGCTTGAAATACAGTATGGATTGGAATTTATCGGGTAAACCATTTTTAACGAAACCGGGCAGATTATTAGATGCATTAACGACGGCAATTGAGCAAACAACCAGTATTACACCACAAGCAGAAACTGGCGGTGGTACCTCTGACGGGCGTTTTATTGCATTGATGGGTGCTGAAGTTGTGGAATTTGGGCCACTTAATGCAACGATTCATAAAGTGAATGAATGTGTAAACGTTGATGATCTTGCCAAGTGCGGTCAGATTTATCATCAAATGTTAGTGAATTTATTGGACAAGTAAGATGAAATTAACGCCAGAAATGTTAACCGGCAAATCTCGTGAACATTTGATTAATTTGCCTACCCCTCATTCTCCAAATCATTTTTTGCAAGCAGAGGCAATGAAAGCGTTTCAAGGATTGCAGCAAAGTGCGGTCAAAAATGGCTTTAATTTGCAACCCGCGAGTAGCTTTCGTGATTTTGAACGTCAACAACTCATTTGGAATGGTAAATTTAGCGGTGAACGCAAGGTTCATGATGATGCGGGAAATCCATTAGATTTAGCATTATTAGATGATTGGCAAAAAGCACAGGCCATTTTACGTTGGTCAGCGCTCCCAGGTGGCAGTCGTCATCATTGGGGTACAGAAGTCGATATTTTTGATCCTGATCTTTTGCCTCAAGGTCAATCTTTACAACTTGAACCTTGGGAATATGAAAAGGGGGGGTATTTCTTTGAACTTAGCGAATTTCTCACTGAAAATCTACCGCACTTTGATTTTGTTTTACCATTTATCAGCCAACCAGAAGGTAAAAAAATCGGCCGAGAGCCTTGGCATATTAGCTATTTACCCTTAGCAGAGCAGGCTTCACGATTATTTACACCATATGTGCTATTGCAGGTTTGGCAGCATGAAACCGTGGCTGGAAAAGAAACGTTAATTACACACTTGCCTGAGATTTTTGAGCAATATGTGGTTTAACAAAAAACGCAGCTGGTCGCTGCGTTTTTTTATGGTTTGATTAATTCTTTTTGTTCTTTTCCAAGGATTTATGCTGAATTTTCACATCCTTACCTTTAGCTTGGAAATATTCTCCAATTTGTTGAGCGATATAAACAGAACGATGTTTACCACCCGTACAACCAATGGCAATAGTGAGATAGCTTCGGTTATTTTGCTCTAACATCGGTAACCACGTTTCAATGTAATTGCGTGTTTGGTAGATAAAATTATTCACCTCATCATGCGCAAGTAAAAATTGTGCAACAGGTTCATCAAGCCCCGTCATTGGGCGCAGTTCTGGGTTCCAGTGCGGGTTAGGCAGAAAACGCACATCAAAGACATAATCCGCATCAAGTGGAATGCCATATTTAAAGCCAAACGATTCAACCACGATCTTAAGTTCTTTATCTGTATTACCGCGTAAAACTTCTCTTAAACGTTCAGATAACGCATGAGTGGAAAGTGGCGCAGTATCAATAATAAAATTAGCATGTTGAATTAAAGGCTCAAGTTGTTGATACTCTAAATCAATCGCTGATTCAAGCGGGAGATCTTGTGCCGAAAGTGGATGAAGACGACGTGAATCGCTGTAACGGCGAATAAGTGTACTACGATCGCTGTCTAGAAAGATGATTTTGACGGAATAAGAGGCTTGAATATCAGTCAAAATTTTGTCTAAATCAGCACTGGAATGAGGAAGATTTCGAATATCAAGGCTGATTGCAACAGCCGATTGAGTGTTAGCAAGAATCTGCGTGAGTTGAGGAAGTAAATTGAGAGGAAGGTTATCCACGCAATAATAGCCCATATCTTCCAAGGCTCGTAATGCGACAGATTTCCCAGCTCCGGAGCGACCGCTGATAATAATAATTTCCATCTGCGTGATTCCTTATGGTTGGTAGGTTATACCTCTTGAGGTGCAATATTATCTAAATTTGTGTCGTCTTCAGATTCCTCTGAATGATCGGCACATTCAAAAATTTGCCAAATTTCATCCGCACTTTGTGCTGAACGAAGTTGTTTAATTAAGTTTTTATCAGTTAATTTTTCATTGATTTCTGCCAGAACAGGAATATATTCTTGGCAGTGATTTTCGGGTACGAGCACAGCAAAAACGATATCCACCGGTTTATTATCGGCGGCATCATATTCGACAGGCGTTTCTAATTGCATAAATACCGTCAGGATCTTATCTGACACAGTAGCAGGTAACTTAGCTTTAGGCATGGCGACACCATTGCCTAATCCTGAATTACCTAATTTTTCTCGTTCAAATAAACATTCAAAACAAGCTTGTTCACCATTTTCAGAGTGAAGTTTTTCCACAACGAAAGTGGCAATAGATTCAAATAATCGTTTCTTGCTAGAAAAAGCAACCCCCTGACGAATATCATCAGGGGAGAGCAGAGTCGTAAATTTCATAGGTTATAGTTTAAATTGTTCGCCTAAATAGACACGTTTAACGTGCTCATCATTCATGACTTCTTCCGGTGTGCCGGTCGCGATAATTTTCCCTTCGCCAACAATGTAAGCTCGTTCACAGACATCAAGGGTTTCGCGTACGTTATGGTCGGTAATCAACACACCTAAGCCACGATTACGGAGATCCGTGATGATTTTCTTAATATCCGTGACTGAAATTGGGTCTACACCCGCAAAAGGTTCATCTAATAAAATAAATTTTGGATTTGCTGCTAGGGCGCGTGCAATTTCCACACGACGACGTTCACCACCAGAAAGAGATTGTCCTAGGCTATCACGAATATGGCCAATATTGAACTCATCAATTAACTCATCCGCTCTCTCTCTGCGCTGCTCAGCAGTGAGATCTTTACGAATTTCTAATACCGCCATAAGATTTTCATATACCGTTAAACGGCGGAAAATAGAGGCTTCTTGTGGTAAATAGCCAATTCCTCGACGAGCACGTTCAT
>CAJMMG010000049.1:0-4076 GCA_905214375.1 uncultured bacterium
CTTAAAATCCGTAGAGTAGTCATTAAAAACAATCCTAAAAATAACCGCACTTTGAATTATCAAAAGTGCGGTTATTTTTTATTTATAGGTATCGTTTCTATAAAATGTGATTTATTTCACAAATCTGACTAAAATGTTCAACTTTTTTCTTGTTTATTGCTTCATTTTAAGTAAAATGCTTGAAGTTTTATTATGTAAGGTAATAACTAGTTGAAACCCATTATTTTTTTGTGGTTATTTGCTTGGTGAATTTCATTTATTTCCCTACATAAATTAAGGAATAATTTATTTTGCTTTGTTTTGATTTGATGTTTAATTAAGAAATATAAGCTAAGTAAGTTATTTTACTTTTCAATGGTTATCTATTTGTTATTAATTATGAGAGGACTTTCTATGAAACCAATCTTCAAAACAACCGCACTTGCGGCATTTGTGGCTTTATCTTTGACAGCCTGTGGCAGCTCATCGAGTTCTAATGACTCAAATTCTATTGCTGCTCAAGTTGAAGTTCAAAAAGCGAAAACATCAGAGCAAGCAAAACGCATTGCAGAGAATTTAAAAGACAGTGCGAATAAAGCAAAATCAGCTGCAGAACAAGCAAAAAATGCAGCTAAAAAAGCAAAAACCTTAGCAGATAAATCTCAATCAGAAGTAGATGCGTTGAAAAAAAGTATCTCATCAACAACAGATGCAACTAAAAAAGCCGCATTAGAGAAAAGTTTAAAAGCGAAAGAAACTGCATTAGAAAGTGCTAAAAAAGCATTATCTGATGCCCAACAAAAAGCAGAAGAAGCGCAAAAATCTTTAGATGCGCATAACGCTGCAGTAGCAAAAGCGAATAACCAAGTAGTCGAGTTACAAAAAGCAGAAGCTAAAGCGAAGGCAGATGCTGAAGCGAAAGCAAAAGCCGAGGCAAAAGCCAAAGCAGAAGCTGAAGCGAAGAAAAAAGCAGAAGAACAAAAACGCTTAGAAGAAGAGGCGAAAAAGAAAGCTGAAGAAGCGAAAAAAGCCAAAGATAAAGCGGAAAAAGATCGCTTAGAAAAAGAAGCAAAAGAAAAAGCTGAAGCTGCTAAACGAGCAGAAGCGGAGAAAAAACGCTTAGAAGAAGAAGCGAAGAAAAAAGCAGACGCAGCTAAACGCGCTGAAGAAGAGAAAAAACGTTTAGAAGAAGAGGCGAAGAAAAAACCGAATAAACCGGTTGTTACGCCAACTGTTCCAACACCTACAACTGGAACAGACTTTAATTCGACCAAAACAGTACATGGTAAAGAGTGGCGTTATATTGATATGGGGAAAAATAAAGATCCTTGGGGCCCTAGTAATGGTGAATACACTTATGCACCAGAATCTCTGAGTAATCTTCCGCCTCATGTAAATCTCCCTGATGGCTCAGGTGTTGTTAATTTTAATAAATTGTCAGGTAATAAATTAGGCAAGTTCTCTGGTAAAGCAACCGATCAAGATTATGTTGTTTTTGATGAAGCGGCTAGAAATGGTATGAATTATATGTTCGTCAATCAACCATATTCAACCTACGGCGTGCTTTATACCCCAACAGCAGAAGATCCAAAACGACTTGCTACAAGACACGTAGCTTTTGTGAGAGTGAACGAGGATGGAAGTAAATTCACGGGTAATGCAACTTATAAAGGTGGTGTAATTGCTCAGATTGGTGCTTATGAACGTAAAGCAGATGAATGGTCTGAGGGGGAAAAAGATAAAATTACCTATGATAGAAAAGAAATGATAAAAGATGACGGCTCTGTCACGGTTAATGTCAAAATGAATGGAACAACCGGAAAGCCAATGATGGATGGTGTCATTAATAGTAAAGCCATTGGTCAAATTAAATTAGGTACTCAGGAAGTACTAGATCAATCTGCTCATATTGGTTATCCAGATCCAGTAATTATAAGAAAGAATAACCATGAGGCTAGAGGAGTAGCTGTTCATGCTAAAACAACTGGACAATATGCCGCAACATTTGGTGGTAAAAATTATTCAGAGGTTGTTGGTATAGTAGGGTTAGAAAAATTTGTCAGCCACTCGACTATTGATAAAAATGACCATACTGAGGGTTTAGGTGAAATTAAAGAGGGTGGTAAAACATATGTCATTGAAAAATATCAAGCTACTTTCGGTGCTAAAAAATAACCCTTTCTTTTAATCACGTTCTGCCGCCGTTGTGCGGCAGATTTTTCTAATAAAGTATAATGAAAAAATATAGTTTCTTTTTACTCGCCTTATTTCCAACCTTAGCAATTTCTGCTCCGTCGCCGGAATTAAGCACAGAAATTGATAAACAAGTAAAAATTGCTGAACCTGAAAAACAGCGAGAAAATCTACCGCACTTAGCGGAAGAACAGTCCTACTCAACACGAATTAGTCGTGAAGAATTAGAGCAAAACCAACCGCTCACCACTCAATTATTATCACAAGCGATTTATTCTCGTGATGCTGATTTAATTGAGAAATTATTAGAAGTGTATCAAACCTTTCCTGAGCAAGATCCGATTTTAGTGCTATTTGCACAAGGAAAAGTGGCTGCATTAAATGATGACCAGGCAACTGCCATTGATAAATATCGTGAAGTGTTGGCACAAAATCCTAATTTAAATCCGGTGCGTATTGAGCTTGCAATCGCCTTGTTTAATCAGAAACAAGATGGTGCAGCAAAAGCTCAATTTGACAAAGCTAAAACGGCTGAAGATTTACCGGCACCAGTGATGGAACTCATTGACACTTATTTATCTGCGTTGAATGAGCGTGATAGCTGGAATGTGGATATCGCCTTTAATTATGTGCGAGATACAAACGTGAATAATGTGGGCAGTGGTAAGCAAGTTATGCTTGCAAATGGGGGAGTTCTGACTCGAGCCGATGATATGATGCCACAAAGTGCTCATGGGCTTGCATATTCTTTAGATATTTCTCGTGACTTTAATTTATGGGGTTCGAATTATCTTTCAGTCGGTAATGAGTTTTTTGGTAAAAGCTATTGGGATAATCATGAATATGACGATCTTTCTAATCGTACATTTATTGGTTATGCCTATAAAACTGCAAAACAAACTTTCCGTTTAAAACCTTTTTATGAAAAACGTTGGTATGGCGGTGAAAGTTATCGCAGGGGAAATGGTGTTCGTTTAGAACTCACACATTGGCTTAATCCAAATTGGCAAATTGCTTTGGCAGGTGAGTTTGCTAAACAGCGTTATTTTGATAGCGAAGTATTAAATGGTAATAATAAGCTCGTTTCTGCCACCTTATTATGGATGCCTAATCCTAAACGCTTTTTCTATTTAGGTTCTGATTTTTCTGCGGAGAGAACCTTAGTTCGCCAATATTCTTCAGACAGTAAAAGTTTGCGTCTAGGTTGGGGACAAGAATGGAACTGGGGGATATCTTCGCGTTTAGGACTTTCTTTAACACAACGTGAGTACAAAGATATTGCCAAACTTGCAAATGTTGATTTGTTTTCTTTTGGAAAAATTCGTAAAGACAAAATCTACGGTGTAAATTTAAGTCTTTGGAAACGAGATTGGCACTTATGGGGCATCACGCCGAAAGTCGTATTCAGTTGGAAGAAACAAGATAGTAATATTCCAGAAATGTATTCTTATACCCAAAAGAATGTCAATCTGATTTTTGAAAAAACGTTTTAGTCGTAAATAAAATGTTATTTCTAAAATAATCTTAAAAATAACCGCACTTTGAATCATCAAAAGTGCGGTTATTTTCTTTAGTGTTTTACAGCGATGGCTTTAATTAAGCTTGTGTTGCTTGGATCGCAGTTAATGCGATGGTGTAGATGATATCATCCACTAATGCACCACGAGATAGGTCATTAACTGGTTTACGCATGCCTTGAAGCATTGGACCTACAGCCACTAAATCTGCAGAACGTTGAACCGCTTTATAGCCGATGTTACCCGCGTTGATATCAGGGAATACAAAGACGTTTGCTTGACCTGCTACTTTAGAATTTGGTGCTTTAGACGCTGCTACATCTTTCATTACAGCTGCATCGTATTGTAATGGACCGTCGATTAATAAATCAGGACGTTTTTCTTGTG
>CAJMMG010000050.1:0-4049 GCA_905214375.1 uncultured bacterium
AATTAACAGGTGAATTGCCCTGTTTTAAATTGCGTTTTCCTGCTAAGAATTTAACAGGATGGCGTTGTTTACCAATTAATCCGGCTAGTCGAAGAATATCGCAATGCGGTATTCCTGATTGGAATAAGCACTGTTCTGCTTGTATCAGTGTTTTCCCCATTTCTGTTTCAGCTGAAAGTTGAGAACCTTCATCAAATTGCCCCGAAATATCAGGAAAAACAGAAGTTGAACTGGTAAAAAGTACATGTTGCACACCTTGTTTCTTTGCTTGATTAGTTAAAAAAGCAAGATGTTCACAATACCGTTGAGAAGAAAAGCTGCTAGGTGGTAGGGTGATAATGAGAGCATCTACATTAAAAAGAGGGCGAATATGGTCTGATAAACGTTTCATTTCGTCAGAAAGCGAAAAAGGATAAGTTTCAATACCTAGCTGATGCAATTTCTGAGCATCATCAGGGGATTGTTTTGAGCCTTTTACACACCAACCAAGCTCTTTTAAGTGCAGCGCCAGCGGTAAGCCTAACCAACCTAAACCAACTATCGCAACAGATTTCATACTCTTTTATTCACAATATTTTATCCATAAAAATCCCTGCTATTCTAAAGCATAGCAGGGAGTTTGTTAATGTTATTTTGTTAATAAATCCAAGGCCTCTTGATATTTAGCCACTGTTTTATCAATCACTTCTTTTGGTACTTTCGGTGCTGGCGGTTGTTTATTCCAACCACTTTGCTCTAACCAATCTCGTACAAATTGCTTATCAAATGAGGGCGGATTTGTGCCTTCTTTATAAGTATCAACTGACCAAAAACGGCTAGAATCCGGTGTTAATACCTCATCCATTAAAGTGAGTGTACCATTTTCATCTAAACCAAATTCAAATTTGGTATCACAAATAATAATACCTTTAGTCAGCGCATATTTGGCTGCCTCAGTATAAAGTGCAATCGCTTTTTCTCTCACTTGTGCCGCTAACTCTGCGCCAATGGCTTTTTCACATTCTTCATAGCTAATATTGATATCGTGATTGCCCACTTCTTCTTTACTTGATGGTGTGAAAATCGGCTCTGGTAATTTACTTGCCTCAACTAATCCTTCTGGTAATTTCAAACCACAAATGGTGCCCGTTTGCTTATAATCTTTTAGCCCGCTACCTGTTAAATAACCACGCACGATAGACTCAATTTTAATTGGTTTCAAATGCTTACATACCACTGCACGATCTTTCACTAAATCAGCTTCTTCTTTTGGTAACACATCATAAACTGAATCGCCAGTAAAATGATTCGGCATAATATGGGCTAACTTATTGAACCAGAAATTGGAAATTTGAGTCAGGATTTCACCTTTACGTGGGATAGGATCATCTAAAATCACATCAAATGCAGACAAACGGTCACTGGCGACCATTAACATTCGTTTATCATCGATCTCATAAAGATCACGCACTTTTCCCGAATAGATTTTTTTTAGACTAAGTTGTGTCATTGCTTGCACCTTTAATTATAAGAATAAAAAATCGGTAGATATTGTACCGCACTTTTAGCGCAAACGTTTGCTTTTTTTTATTAAAATTTTAAAGAAAAGAAATTACAGAGTTATACCCAAAAATAATCAATAGATAATAAAAGAAAAACAATTTAATTTGAGCTCAATCTGAAAATCAGCGACAATACAGCATTATTTAAAACAGAAGAAACAAGACAATGAGTTATCCATTAGAAGAAGTGAATAAACGTCGCACATTTGCGATTATTTCCCACCCTGACGCGGGTAAAACCACCATCACCGAAAAAGTATTGTTATACGGCAATGCCATTCAAAAAGCAGGCTCAGTAAAAGGTAAAGGCTCTGCACAGCATGCAAAATCTGACTGGATGGAAATGGAAAAACAACGTGGTATTTCCATTACGACTTCCGTGATGCAATTCCCTTACAATGAATGCTTAGTGAATTTATTGGATACCCCAGGGCACGAAGATTTCTCCGAAGATACCTACCGCACTTTAACAGCCGTGGATAGCTGCTTAATGGTTATCGACTCGGCAAAAGGGGTTGAGGAACGAACCATTAAATTAATGGAAGTGACCCGTTTACGCGATACGCCAATTATCACTTTCATGAATAAACTTGACCGTGATATTCGCGATCCAATGGAATTATTAGATGAAGTGGAAAGCGTATTAAAAATCCATTGTGCGCCGATTACTTGGCCGATTGGTTGCGGTAAATTGTTTAAAGGGGTTTATCATTTATATAAAGATGAAACCTATCTTTACCAAAGTGGGCAAGGCTCGACCATTCAAGAAGTACGCATTGTGAAAGGCTTGAATAGTCCTGAATTAGATGCCGCCGTAGGTGATGACTTAGCCCAACAACTGCGTGATGAATTAGAGCTTGTAAAAGGTGCAAGTAATGAATTTGATTTGGATTTATTCCTAAGTGGTGAATTGACACCTGTCTTTTTCGGTACGGCATTAGGTAACTTCGGTGTTGATCATTTCTTAGATGGTTTAACTGAATGGGCACCTGCACCACAAGCTCGTCAAGCAGATACCCGCAAGGTTTCAGCAGAAGAAGAAAAATTCACTGGTTTCGTGTTTAAAATCCAAGCCAATATGGATCCAAAACACCGCGACCGTGTGGCTTTCCTACGCGTAGTTTCTGGTAAATACGAAAAAGGGATGAAACTTAAACACGTGCGTATCGGTAAAGATGTAGTCATTTCTGACGCACTCACCTTTATGGCGGGAGATCGCTCTCATGCCGATGAAGCTTATGCGGGTGATATTATCGGTTTGCACAATCACGGTACGATTCAGATTGGTGATACCTTCACACAAGGTGAAGATCTGAAATTTACCGGTATTCCAAACTTTGCGCCTGAATTATTCCGTCGCATTCGTTTGAAAGATCCTCTTAAACAAAAACAATTGTTGAAAGGCTTAGTACAACTTTCTGAAGAAGGTGCTGTGCAAGTATTCCGTCCATTAAGCAATAATGATTTGATTGTTGGCGCGGTCGGTGTGCTACAGTTTGATGTGGTCGTTTCTCGTTTGAAATCAGAATATAACGTTGAAGCCATTTACGAAACGGTCAATGTCGCGACGGCTCGTTGGGTGGAATGTGCAGATAACAAAAAATTTGAAGAGTTCAAACGCAAAAATGAGCAAAATCTAGCATTAGATGGTGGCGATAATCTTACTTACATTGCACCAACTATGGTTAATTTAAATCTTGCACAAGAACGTTATCCTGATGTGACCTTCTTTAAGACAAGGGAACATTAATTACCATTTTCTACCATTAACAAAAGGAAAAATTATGAAAAAATTGATGCTTATCAGTACAGCAGTGTTACTACTCTCGGGTTGTGTAAACACTGAGCTGTCAAATGCAGGAAAAGCTTATAACCCACAAACTGACGCACGTATCCGTCTATATGGACAAAATGGTCGCTATACCGAGATGGAAGTAAAACAGAATGGAAAAACAGAAAAAGTAAATGTTGGAGGTGGATGGGGGCAATCCTTCGGCTCAATGCTTTACCTTAAAGGTAATGAATCGCTAGGGATGCCAGATAGCGAAGCGAGTAAAAAACCAAGCCAATTCAATAACTTTGGTTCAAGTACTTTCTTTAAAGAGTTTGTTATCCCTGCGGGCGCTGAAATCACCCTAAAAAGTGAAATAGTAACCCCAGATAATACTTATACCGATTATGCAAAAGGTATTAAATATACACAACTAGGTTACAGCTGTTCGGGTAAAAAACTCACATTCACGCCTCAGGCAGGAAAAGATTATGAAGCATTACCTGCAGCATCAACAGCTCAATGTAATTTAACTTTAGTAGAATTAAAATAAATCAATATGAAAGGTCACCGCAAGGTGGCTTTTCTTTTATATAAAGACATTAAAATTTGGAGCAAATAACAACTGATGGATAGAACAAAGTGCGGTTAAATTTAATCGCATTTTTTATATAAAAGAAAGAGAGAAAATAAGATGGCTGGGGTACTAGGATTCGAACCTAGGGATGCCGAGATCA
>CAJMMG010000051.1:0-3666 GCA_905214375.1 uncultured bacterium
CATAATCGTTATCGTATTTCGGGTAACGGCAATCCCACCTTTGAAAAAGTCGTGAAAGCATTAAATCTGCTTCAAGAATATGGCGTGGAATTTAATACGCTTACCGTCATTAATGATCAAAACTGGCAAAAAGGAAGAGAAACTTATTTAGCACTCAAACAGCTTGGCTCGGCTTATATGCAGTTTATTCCTATTGTCGAACGTCATGCACAAACACAATCTGTCATTGATTTTTCAGTACCATCAGAAGGTTATGGACAATTTCTCGTGGATGTCTTTCATGAATGGTATGAGCATGATGTAGGAAAAATTTATGTGTCGCAGTTTGATAATCTGCTTGGACAATGGCTTGGTTATCCTTCTACAACCTGTGTTCATCAACCTACTTGCGGGCAATCGCTTGTCACGGAAGCCAATGGCGATGTGTATGCTTGCGATCATTTTGTGTATCCCGAATACAAGGTCGGAAATTTAACTCAGCAACCTTTAACAGAGATTGTGCTTTCCAGTAAACAGCAACAATTCGGTTTAGAAAAATCACAAAAATTGACCGCACTTTGCCGTCATTGTGAGTTTCGTAAACTCTGTTATGGCGGCTGCCCGAAACATCGTTTTATTTCTCTCGAAAATGAACCTAATCCACATAATTATTTATGTGCCTCTTACCGTTATTTCTTTGAACAAACGGCGCCTTATATGCAAGCGATGGCTCGCCAAATTCGGTTACATCCATCAGCCACTTAAGGTAGAATAGCATTTTCTACTTTACGTTTTGATTGATATGAATCCTTGGACATTACTCGCTATTTCGATTTGCCTTGAAATTGTGGCAACGAATTTATTAAAAGTCAGCGATGGCTTTACCAAACTTTTACCTACAATTGGCTCATTAAGCTTATATGTCATTTCGTTTTATTTTGTCTCTCTTGTGTTTCGCACGCTTTCTGTGGGCTTGGTTTACGCCATTTGGTCGGGTGTTGGCATTGTTCTGACCGCGATCGTGGCGTATTTCGCTTTTGGTCAGAAAATCGATACCGCTGGGCTGATTGGTATGGCATTGATTATCAGCGGTGTTTTAGTGATTAACTTGTTTTCTCAAACAGGGCATTAATCCTCCAAATGAAATGTGGTCAAGCTCACAAATTTTATTTTCTTCAAAATAAAATTATGTCAGCAATCGATTCACCGCTATAATTCTCCGGCATTTTTAACCGCACTTTGTGCAACTTTAAAGGAAATTCTATGAAAAAATTACTTTGCTCATTATTTGCGCTTTCTGCAATTAGTACAGCAATGGCACAAGAAGTAAATATTAAAATATTGGGTACCTCTGATATTCATGGTCGCGTTGTACCTTGGAGCTATGGCGCAGACGTAGAAGACAAATCAGGTTCTTATGCACAAATTGCAACTTATATGAAAGATGTGCGTAAAAATAATAAAAACGTGGTGTTAGTGGAAGTTGGTGATGCGATCCAAGATAACCAAATCGATGTGTTCGCAAAAGATAAAAAATATTACAAAGATCACCCAATTCCAAAAGTATTAAACGAAATGAATTATGATATTTTCGTATTGGGTAACCACGAGTTTAACTTTGGGATGAAAGCATTAGATGAAATCCTAAAAGATATCAAAGCGAAAAAATTAACCGCAAACTTCTATCATAAGAAAAATGACAAACGTTATATCGATGCGACAACCATCATCGAAAAAGATGGCGTGAAGTTAGGGATTATTGGTTTAAGTACCCCAATGTCAGCAAAATTTGAAGAAGATACGGGCAACTTAAAAGACATGAAATTTACTTCACCGACAGAAGAAGCGCGTACACAAGTTGAGAAATTAAAAGCAAAAGGCGTGGATGCGATTATTGCGGTGACCCACATGGGTATCGATAATGAAAACAATATTCCTGATACCGGTATGCGTGATGTGATCAATGCAGTAGATGGCATTGATGTGGTTATTGCAGGTCACATGCACAAAGATGTACCAAGTGAAACCATTAAAAATACACTAATCACTGAACCACACCGTTACGGTACCGTGGTATCTGAAGTGGATTTAACTTTTGATATCAATGATAAAAAAGAAGTGAAATTAGTGAAGAAAGAATCTAAAACCGTTCCAGTTAAAGCACTTGAAGCAGATAAGAAAATTGAGGAAATTTACAAGCCTTACCACGAGAAATTACGTGAATTAAACAACGTAGTAATCGGTCAAACAGCGAATGAAATGGTACCTCAAGAGACTAAACACGGTGTATCTGCTGCATTCTCAAAAGATACTGGTTTATCTTCATTTATTAATGATGTTGAACAACATTACAGCGGTGCAGATGTGGTGACTTTCTCTTTCGACCATCAAAAAGCACGTATGGATAAAGGCGATATCAAGAAAAAAGACATCATCTTTAACTATCGTTATGCTGGCGGCGATGTCACCGTTTATGAAATGACCGGTAAACAATTAAAAGAATATATGGAATGGTCTGCGAACTACTTCGATACCATCCAACCAGGTGACACTGAATACCGTTACAATGCGGAACGTAAAAAATCAAAATATGTGACTTACGACATTTTCGGTGGCGTAAATTACAAAATTGACTTACGTAATCCACAAGGTAGCAAAATCGTTGATTTAACCCTTGCTGACGGCAAACCGGTAACTGATGACATGAAATTAAAAGTGGGTATGAACTCATATCGTTTCGCTCAATTAAACGGTAAAGGTGGTATTTGGGAAGGGCAACAAATTCCGGTACTTTGGGAATCTAAAGTCGCAATGGGCCGCGAAAAAGGCACTATCCAAAATATGATGATCGATTACATCACTAACGTGAAAAAAGGAAAAATCGATGGTCAATCTCACAACCGTTGGGAAATCATTGGATTAAACTAATCGGTCCTTTTAAAATACAATAAAAACCAACCGCACTTTGAGGCAATTGAATCAAGTGCGGTTATTTTTTTCTTTGTTTTCAGCTAAAACTTGTAAATAATCAAGGTAAAATTGAGCTCAACGTAGTAAACTACAAGCACTTTTATCCTTTAGGAGATGACAAATGAAACCTTATTTAATCGCCCCTTCTATCCTTTCTGCAGATCTTGCTCGTCTAGGTGATGATGTGCAAAACGTGTTGAATGCCGGTGCGGATGTAATTCATTTTGATGTAATGGATAATCACTATGTGCCGAATTTAACCTTTGGCCCCGCCGTGTGTAAAGCTTTGCGTGATTATGGTATTAAAGCACCTATTGACGTGCATTTAATGGTTAAACCGGTCGATCGTATTATTCCTGATTTTGCTAAAGCCGGTGCGGATTACATTACCTTTCATCCTGAAGCCAGTGAGCATATTGACCGCTCTTTACAGCTCATTCGTGATCACGGTTGTAAATCTGGTTTAGTGTTTAATCCAGCGACGCCATTAAGTTATTTGGATTATGTATTAGATAAGGTGGATGTGATTTTGTTAATGTCCGTGAATCCAGGATTTGGTGGTCAATCTTTTTTACCTTCCACATTGAAAAAATTACAACAGGCACGTCGTCTTATTGATGAAAGTGGTTTAGATATCCGTTTAGAAGTTGATGGTGGGGTAAAAGTAGATAATATTGCAGAAATTGCCGCAGCCGGTGCAGATATGTTTGTGGCAGG
>CAJMMG010000052.1:0-2481 GCA_905214375.1 uncultured bacterium
TTCCTGCTTCCGCGACATTTGGTCCAAATTTCTCTGTCACCTCACGTTGGAAATCGAGTTCTTTTTGAACATCATCTTTATTAAAACGATTCTCTAATTTACCGCTTTGGCTTTGTGCACTCTCTGTAGTGATATCGGTTTTAATCGCAGCAATTTCTTCTTGTACCGTTTTGCCTGTACGTTTTAATTGCTCAGCTTCATCTTTAATAATGATATTTTGTGTGTTAATACCACTTTTTGTTGTGGTGGATTGACTATCGGAATCTTTACCATAACCCATGCCATAGGAGAATTGGAGAGACTCCTTGCCTTCAGCCAATTTCTTGGTGTTCTCTTGTCCATCTACTCCTTTAGAATTAACAGTTGTGTTGCCATTTTTATCGGTATAAAGCAGATTACCATCTTTATCTGTGGCTTGTTTTGTACTTTGAGCTGCACCATTCTCGCCAAATGGTGTTTCAAAGTTAGCTGACACACTGCCACTTACACCAAAACTGCTGCCACTATAATTTGAGTGATTTTCAATATCTGAATGGGTAATGCTGCCAGTGCTAAAATGGTTTTTGCCATCTGCTTCTGCCTTTTGGGTAGAGGTAATCAATGCACCTTTAAGATCGGTATGCTTATTAACATTAATATCATAGCCTTCATCACCGGCATAAATTCCTGCCTGTTCATAATTTATTGGTACTACGCTCTTTATGATTCTGCTCAACCGCTTTAACAATCACTTGATTATCAGCCGATAAAAACGTGCCTTGTTTACCAGAAACATCTGAACCTTCAATATTAATATTGGAATCCTTTCCTGCGCCTGTCGCCATAATATTTACTTTGCCGCCAGCATTAACTTGAGATTTGGCTGCGGCTTTTCCTTCAGTATGAGTACGTGATTTGCTCTTTTTAAGCTATTAATAAAACTTATAATGTTACATCAAATTTTACTTAAAAATACTACAAAGCCTATATTTAAAACACAAAAAGTGCGGTCAATTTTTAAGAGGTTTTAAAACTCTTTAAAAATTGATCGCACTTTATATCTCTCAAGTTCAAATTATATATTAAATAATTATAAACTAACCTCAATCCTACCAGTGAAATCTTGATAGGCTTCAATGTATATTTGAGAAATACTTACTATCTAATGAAAATACTAATTTTTGGATAAAAATTTATTGTTATAACAAAGTTGTCAGATAACTTAAATGACAGAGAATCTCCATTTTCATCCAAATAAAGCTCCAATAAATCCTCTCTATAAAGATCAAATATAACACTATTATTTTTATAAGACTGAAGTCTAATAGAGTTCACTGTAAGATCAAAACTCAAAGTAACTCTCTCATCTCCATTAACAAACTTTGCAATCTGAATGACATCATCTATTTCACAATCACACCCATAAATAGCCATAAAATCATTACAACTTGGAATCACTAATTTTGTATTATTCATTTTAATTTCCTCCCTTAAATATTATAGTAGTAAGGCGTCTAGAGCCATCATTCATTATCTCAAAATGACTTTCAAATTTTCTAATCCCGCCCGGCCCCGTAATTATACCTTCTCTAGCTTCAAACCTATGATATTTCCCATCTATATTTTTAGAATATGTATCCTTTACACTATTCCTAATTGATAAAGCCTCATTTAACGATTTATTTATTATCTCTCTTCCATTTCTATCATCATAAATCCCTATTGAAGATAATTGCTGTTTATTTTGTAAAGCTCTAGATGTGTTATGAGAATCATTCTTAACATTTCCAAATAAATAATTATACTTTTGATTATCCACTATCAATTTTGGTGCAACAACATACCGTTCGTTTTGAGTTACTTTATTGTTTAACTCACTATTAAACTTAGCATTCTTTACACCTAGATTATCTACACCTTGCAAGTAATCTTTATTCTCACTATGTATGCTTGTTGTCTTGGGATAGCTATTAGCCTTACTTGAAACAGAAACTTTTGGCAACTTAGCTTTTAAGGCTAATCCTCCTAACCCCACAGCTTCAGCTGCACCTAAAGCAAGAGTTGCATAGTGTACGCTATTTGGTAATTGGTTTCTTGTTTTACCATTTTCCAATTCCACAAAATCACTCAATTTAACCTGAGTTTCTCTGCTTAGATTATTAAAATAGGTCCCTAATCTTAAATAACTAAAGTTTTCATATGCCGCTTCATCGCCTGATTGCATCATCTGAATATGTGGTATATAACAAGCTGGATTATTACCACAAAGCTTCAATATTTCTTGTCGATTCTTCTCACTTAATTTTGCGTATTTTTCAAAAATAGGTCTTGTATCTTTCCCTTCCTTTTCAGCTTTTGCCAATTCCTTAACGAGGCTATTTACCTCTCCGTTGTACAAATAATTATTCTCCACAGCATCTTTCGCCGTCTTAGCCGCAATAATCGCTCCATCAGAACTATCCGATAAACTACCACCAGCAATACCTGCCGCTACCTGGCTTA
>CAJMMG010000053.1:0-1828 GCA_905214375.1 uncultured bacterium
GCTTGTAACACTTGCACAAATTCATTTTGGCTTAATACACCGTGAGTCGCTAATTGCCACACTAAATAAGCCACAAGTGGAATCGCTGTACCAATTAAAATCGCTTTACGGAATTGAGTAACACTACCATCTAAATAGCTGTTTACGCTGCCCATGATGATGTGGAAGCCAAAGGAGGTAAAGAAAATTGGTGCCGCAGAGATCACGAAAGCATAATTTAAAGGTAAGGCCATCAGGTTATCGACAGATACTTTTGGTAACATCATGAACAACACAAAAGCAAAGGCAATTAATTTACCGATGAACAGAATACGGGTGGCACCATCAACGCCTCTTGTACCTACAACCACAAAGGCACCGAGCACGACGGTAAATAAAATGATTGAAAGTTCGGAGGAAAGACTTTCAAAGCCAAAAGCGGTTGGTAAACCCGATAATAATGAACCGCCCCCGGTGATGTAGGCCGCAGAAAGAGCATAAAGTAAAATGAGCAAACTAAAGGTGGCTAAGACACGTCCAGTGATGCCGAAGTATTTTTCAGCGAGAGTCGCCACGCCATCATTTAATCGATCGGCCGTTTGATAGACTTCAACAAAAAGTAAACCGCTGTAAACCAAAAGCGCCCATAAGCCGACTAATAAGAAAACGGTGTAACCAAAACCAATACCGGCAGAGGTTAATGGCATCGCGAGCATTCCCGCCCCGATGGTCGTGCCGGCAATGATTAAGGCACTGCCGAATGTTTTGTTTTTTAGCATAAAATTGTTCTCCGAGTATAAAATTGAAAAACGAGGTTAAAGCTGACCGCACTTTTCTTTGTAATGATAGCGGCAAACCGAAAGATAAGAGTCGTCCCCACCAATTTGGATTTGTTCCCCTTCCTTAATGACTTCACCTTGCTCATTTAAACGTAAAACGAAATTGGCTTTACGCCCACAATAACAGATTGTTTTTAATTCTTCTAGTTGATCTGCCCAAGCAAGTAAATACTTACTGCCTTCAAATAGCTCTGCTTGGAAGTCGGTACGCAAGCCATAACAAAGCACAGGAATCTTCAGTTTATCCACGACATCGCTTAATTGATATACTTGTTGTTTCGTTAAAAACTGGGCTTCGTCAACCAAAACACAATGAATTTTTTCTTGTTGTAAATGTTGACTCACTTCAGCAAAAAGGTCACTGGTTGACGTAAATAAATTCGCCTCTTCATGAATACCAATACGTGACGTGACTTTGCCTGCGCCAAAACGATCATCAATCGCTGCCGTATAAACCATGGTGTTCATATTGCGTTCACGATAGTTATAGGAAGACTGTAACAATGTGGTTGATTTACCCGCATTCATCGTAGAGTAGTAAAAATAGAGTTTTGCCATTATTTAATCACCCATTTCCAGAAATGATAGGCAATGAATCCTGCAACAGGTGGACAGGCTGCAAGCATAAATGTCCCGTAAGTGGCACCGCCGCCCACCATTTTTCCTGCTTCAGCAAGAGCGTCAACAATATTACTGCTTGGCGTGGTAAAAATCCATGCGCCAATAATCGCGAGCACTAAAAAACAAGCGATACCGGCTGCACGCATGGCTCTTACTTTAATCATATTTTCCATATTTTCTCCTTAAATTGCAGGGAGTTCAGCCATCGCCCAACGAGGTTTGACATCAATGGCGAGATCGCTATGCTGACCTTGTTTTAAACGTAAAAAGCCCGTATAGGCAATCATGGCGCCGTTATCGGTACAAAATTGAGGTTGCGGATAAAATACTTCACCACCAAGATTTTTCATCATTGTGCCAAGGGTTTCACGTAATTTTTTGTTTGCACT